>CAYFJH010000006.1:11491-24116 GCA_964343385.1 uncultured Novosphingobium sp.
ATCCTCGAAATCTACCACCAGCGCATCTTCACACACCTGCCGGCGAAGGGCCTGATCACCGACATCGAATGCGAAGCGCGCGACCGCGAACAGCTCGAAGCCCTCGTCGCGTCGCTGCGCGCCAAAGGCTACGATGTCAGTCAGGTCGACGTGAATTAGGTCGTCCCGGGGCGCCCCGGGACCGCTGGCCAACACAAGCCAATCAGGCGCATGCGCCGTTAACCTTCAATGATGGTTAAGGCTCTTTCAACGCGGCCGCCACTCGGGCATATTCATGTGAAATCGGGGGGCGAAAGGGTCGCCACTTCCGAAATCTGGCAAAGGATTGCCTTTAACGTGACGGCACCCGTCCGCTTTCCCCGGTTCTTCGTGACCAGCCCGGCACCGTGCCCCTATCTCGCCGGCATGACCGAGCGAAAGGTGTTCACCGAACTCAAGGGCTCCCACGCCGACGCGCTCAACGACGCGCTCAGCCGGATCGGCTTCCGTCGCAGCCAGACCGTCGCCTACCGCCCTTCCTGCTCAGATTGCAACGCCTGCACCTCGGTCCGCGTCCTCGCGGGCGAATTCCGTCCCTCCTCGACCCAGCGCCGCAACTTGAAACGCAATGCAGACCTCGTGATCAGCGAATGCCAGCCCTGGGCGACCGAGGAGCAATACGCGCTGCTCCGTCGCTACCTCGGCTCGCGCCACCCCGGCGGCGGCATGGCCCAGATGGACGAGAGCGATTTCGCCGACATGGTGGAACATACCCCGGTGACAAGTTTTGTGATCGAATACAGGGAACCGGGCGACGGGATCTCGCCGGGCCGACTGGTCGGTGCCTGCTTGACCGACCGCCAGGGTGACGGCCTGTCGATGGTCTACAGCTTCTACGATCCCGACCATGAGGCGCGAACCGGGCTTGGCAACTTCATCATCCTCGACCATATCCGCCGAGCCGCCCAAGGCGGGCTGCCGTTCGTCTATCTCGGCTACTGGGTCGAAGGGTCCGATCGGATGCAGTACAAGGTCCGCTACCGCCCTCTGGAAAAGCTCGGCCGTCAGGGTTGGGAACGCCTCACCGATGCCGAACAGGACCGCCTCATCCAGTCTGTCGCCGCCCGGCGCCGCACCGATCAAGTCGGCACCGGTGCGAAGGATGGCATCGTCGGTGCCAGCCAGCCCGACCCGGACCACGCGCTCGTCTGACCGCGCGCCCTTGCGGCTTGCCTTGATAGCCGCGCTGGCCCTTGCCGCGCCCTTGTTCTCCGCGCCCCTCCGCGCGCAGGACCAGCCCGCCAATCCCGAACTCAAGGATCTGATCCCTGACTCCGCGCTGGGCGATCCCGAAGCCTGGGCGCGGCTGGGCAACGACCCTGCGGTCATTGTCCCGATGCCCGAGCTCGATCCTGCCTCGCCCTTGGCCGAACTCCCCGGAATGCCGGTCCCCTGGCCCGAAACCGAAACCACCGCCACATCGGATGGCACCCCGCCCGAACTCGCCTCGCTCCCGGTCGATCCTGACACTGAACAGGCCCTCGCCGCAGCCCGCGCCGCCGCGCCCCTCGGTCCGGAACTCGCCGCCGGCAAGGGCGAGGAAATCGCCGTTGCCGACCACCTCACGCTGGTCTTCCCGCAGAATCTCGCCACCTTCCCCGAGCGCGAGGCCTTCCTTGACCGCTTCCGCGCGCTGTCCGCGCTGCGCAAATTCGATTCCGGCAAGGACACCATCGCCCAGGTCGCCGCCCGAGCCCGCGCCGACAAGGACCTGATCGAACGCCTGCTGCGGATCTACGGCTACTACGATTCGGCCGTCACCCAGGTCGTCGGCAACAGCGATCTGGCCCCTCCTGATGCCGGTGGCGAAAAGGTCGAAGGCGATGTCGCGGTCCGCTTCGAGATCGCCCCTGGCGCGCGCTACCGTTTCGGCGCGGTCGATCTCGGCCACCTCAACCACACCGGGGCCGACTATCCGGCCCTGCGCGATACGGTAAAGATCAAGCCCGGCGACTTCCTCGATAATGACCGCATAGTGGCCGGTCGCGACGCGCTCGACGTCGGCCTTGGCGAAACTGGCTATGCCTTTGCCAGGGTCGGCGTGCCCGACTTCCTCGTCGATCACAAGCGCGAAGAGGGCGATCTCACCATCGCGGTAGAACCCGGCGGCAAATACCGCGTCGGCCCGGTGATCAGCCAGAACCCCCGCTTTCTTTCATCAAAGCACCTCGCCGACATTGCCCGCTTCCGATCGGGCGACCTCTACCAGCGCAGCCTCCGGGAAGACCTCAAGCGTGCGATCCTCGCCACCGGTCTCGTCTCCTCGGTCACCGTCACCCTCCGCGACCTGAAAGCCGGCACGGCAACGTCCGGCGGTGCCGCTGCGCCCGGCTCGGGAACGCCGCCGCCCACAGCCTCCGGTGCCACCGCCGAAAACGCCGCAACCCGCGGCACGGCCCCGGCCACCGGCGACGTCGCGCTCGACGTCGAACTCGTCCCCGGTCCGCTGCGTACCGTCGCGGGCCTCGTCGGCTACGAATCGGGCGATGGCTTCCGGGTCGAGGCGAGCTGGGAACACCGCAACTTCTTCCCGCCCGAAGGGATGCTGCGCGTGCGCGGCATCGCCGGGACCAAGGAACAGCTGCTCGGCACCACGGTTCGCTGGAACAATTTCCACGGCCGCGATCAGGTTCTTACCCTCGATCTCTACGCCAACACCGTCGCGCGTGATGCCTACAACGCCCGGACCCTTGCCTTCACCGCGACCTTCGAAAAGCTGACGACGCTGCTGTTCCAGAAACCCTGGGTCTGGTCCGCCGGGCTCGAAGTGCTTGCCTCGGGCGAACGCGAAAGCTCTGCGCCCGGCCAGTTCGTCCCCCGCAACACCTACTTCATCGCCGCCATTCCCTTGCGCGGTGCCTTTGACTTCTCCGACAGCCTGCTCGATCCGACCAAGGGCTGGCGCGCCGCGCTGCGCCTCTCGCCCGAGATATCGCGCCAGCAGGGCGCGGGCACGGTCCAGTATGTGCGCACCCAGTTCGACCTCAGCGGCTACAAGCCGGTCGGCGGCAAGGTGGTCCTCGCCGCGCGCGCGCGGGTCGGTTCGATCCCCGGTGCACCGCTCGCCGATATCGCTCCGTCGCGGCGGTTCTACGCGGGCGGCGGCGGCTCGGTGCGCGGCTATGGCTATCAGGCGATCGGCCCGCGCAATTCCATCGGCGACCCCTCGGGCGGGCGCAGCCTTGTCGAACTCGCGCTCGAAGCGCGGATCGACACTGGCCTGCTCGGCGGCGCGCTTCAGGTCGTGCCGTTCCTCGATGCGGGCACGGTCTCGGAATCGATCACGCCGACGCTGGCCGGAATGCGCTACGGCGCGGGGCTGGGCCTGCGCTATAAAACCGGCTTCGGCCCGCTTCGCCTCGACATCGGCACCCCGCTCAGCCGCCGCCCCGGCGATGGCCGCGTCACCGTCAGCGTCGCCCTCGGTCAGGCCTTCTGATGGCCGAGGCAGCACCCGCCCCGGCACGCGCACCGCGCCGCCCCCTGATCTCCAGCTGGAAACGTCGGCTCCTCGCCGCGCTGTTTGGCCTGCTCGCGCTCATCGGCATCGGTGTAGCCGTGCTGGAAAGCCCGATCGGTCACCGCTTCGTCGTGGACCGGATCGCCCGCTATGCCCCCGCCTCGGGTCTGCGCGTCCAGGTCGGTCGCTTCGAAGGTTCGCTGTTCGGCGGCGCAACCCTGCGCGACGTGCACTTTTCCGATCCCCGGGGCCTGTTCATGCGGGTCCCCGTGATCGAGCTGGACTGGCGGCCGCTCCACTGGTTCACCTCGGGCCTCGACGTGCGCAAGCTGATCCTGCGGCGCGGCACGCTCTATCGCGGGCCAAAGCTCAACCCCGGCGATCCCAACGCGCCGATCCTCCCCGACTTCGACATCCGCATCGACCGCTTCGAATTTGACCGGCTGACCGTGGCCAAGGGCATGCTGGGCCAGCAGCGCCGGATCGACCTTGTCGCGAAAGCCGACATCCGCAAGGGTCGCGCCTTCCTCGCCACCGACGCTCGGCTCGGCGGGGCCGACCGCCTGACGGGGATGCTCGACAGCGAACCCAAGCGCGACCGTTTCGAACTCAAACTCGATTACAACGCCCCGGCAAACGGCTTCCTCGCCGCGCTGATTGGCGCGAAGGAAGGCGTGGCCATCCGCGCCGGCGGGGCAGGGCGCTACACCGACTGGCGCGGCACCGCCCGCGTCGACGCCACCGTCACCGGAAAGCCCGCCAACCTCGCGCGGCTGAACCTCGCCAACCGCTCCGGCCGCTACGGCTTCGACGGCCAGGTCCACCCCGCCGGCTTCCTCACCGGCCTGCCCGCCCGCGCTGCCGGACGGACCGTCGCGGTCAAGGGCGACGGCACGCTGGTCCGCTCCATCCTCTCGGGCACTTTCGCCGCCACCGGGCAGGGCGCAGGGCTCGCCGCGGACGGCACGCTCGACCTCGCCGGAAACGCCTTCCGTGCCCTCAAACTTACTGCGCAGGTCCGCGATCCTGCGCTGCTCGGCCCCGGCACCCGGCTCGACAATGCTCGCCTCGCCGCCACGCTAGACGGTCCATTCCGCAACTTCGCCGCCGGCCACCACCTGACTGCCGGGCGCATCAATGCTGGCGGCGTCGTGCTCGAAAACGTCGCTCAGTCGGGCCGCCTGACCCGCGCCGACCAGCGTTGGACTCTCCCGCTCGACCTCACCGCCAGCCGCATCGTCACGGGCAACGCCGTTGTCGATCCCCGCCTGGTAAGCGCCCGCGCTCGCGGCACCGTGGTGCTCAACGGCACCCGCATCTCCTCCTCCAACCTCGTGCTCGGCGTCCCCGGCCTCGGCGCGGCACTGACGCTCGCGGGCGACACAGCGCGGGGCGACTACCACCTCACCGGCCCCGCCGCGCTGCGCGATTTCGCGCTGGCCAACCTCGGCATGGCCGATGCCGACGCGCGGATCGACCTTGCTTTCGGCTCGCGGCCATGGACCCTCGGCGCCGATGTCAAAGGCCGGATGACCCGCGTCACCAACCCCACGCTGACCGCGCTGGCGGGCACCGGCATCCGCTTTTCCGGCCGCGTCGGGGCAGGGGCAAATGCCCCCCTCCTGCTTCAGCGCGTTGCGATCAATGCCAGCAAGCTCGCCCTCACCATCGACGGCCGCCGCCTGCCAAACGGCCTCGCCGCCATCACCGGCAGGGGCCGCCACACCGACTACGGCCCCTTCGCGGTCGAGGCCAATCTCGCGCCCGACGGCCCCCGCGCCGTGCTGGTCTTCGCCAGCCCCCTGCCGGCCGCCGGGCTTAAGGACGTCCGCGTGGCGCTCTCGCCCATCCCGCAGGGCTTCCGCATCGAAACCGCCGGGCAATCGACGCTCGGGCCGTTCGCGGGCACCCTCGGCCTGTTCTCCCCTCCTGGCGGTGCGACCCGCGTCGTGGCCGAGAAAATGGCCGTCTGGAAAACCGCGGTCACCGGCACGCTCATCCTCCGCCCGGGCGGGGTCGATGGCCAACTCGCGCTCACCGGCGGCGGGGTCGACGGCACGATCCGCCTCTCCCCGCGCGCCATACAAGGTTTGGGGGGCGGGCAGGGTTTCGACGTCGCGCTCGTCGCGGACAACGCGCGCTTCGCCGGCGCCACACCGATCGCCCTCGGCCTCGCCCGGATTAACGCTTCTGGTACCATCGTGAACGGTCATTCCACGATCACCGGCACCGCCTATGCCGAGGGAATCCAGCGTGGCAGCCTGTTTATCGGCAAGCTTTCGGCCAATGCGAAACTGGTCGATGGGGCAGGGCGCATCAACGCCGCACTCGCCGGTCGGCGCGGCGGGCGCTTCAACCTGCAGCTCATCGCCGATGTCTCCCCTGGCCGTTACGCGCTGCTCGCGGGCGGTGATTTCGCCGGTCAGCGCATCACCATGCCGCGCCGCGCAGTCCTCACCCGGACCGGCCCTGTCGAATCAGGGGGGGAGTGGGCCCTGGCACCCACCCAGATCGACTATGCCGGCGGCCGTGTCATTGCCGAGGGCACAATCGGTAAGGCCGCTGCGGTCCGCCTCCAGCTCGCCAACCTCCCCCTCGTGCTGGTCGACGTCGTTACCTCCGACCTCGGCCTTGGCGGCAAGGCCTCTGGCGAGATCGCATGGCGCACCCAGCCCGGAGCCCCCCCCACCGCCGACGCCCGGCTCGACGTCAAGGGCCTGACCCGCTCCGGCCTCGTCCTCACCTCACGCCCGGTCGACCTCGCCCTCGTCGCGCGGCTCGATGCCACCGACCTCGCCCTGCGCGCCACGTTGAGCGGCGGCGGCGTAGACGGTCGTCTCCAGGGCCGGGTCGAGGGAATGCCCGCCGCCCCCGGCCCGCTGTGGAGCCGCCTCTCCGCTGGGCGCCTCTCCGCCCAGCTGCGCTATTCCGGCGCGGCGGACGCCCTGTGGCGGCTCGTCGCGCTCGAAACCTTCGATCTCACCGGCCCGATCCAGATCGGCGCGGACGTCACCGGCACGCTCGCCGATCCGGCAATCCGCGGCTCGCTCGCCTCCTCCAGCCTGCGCCTGCAGTCCTCGCTTATTGGCGCAGACATCCGCGACATCGCCGCGCGCGGCACCTTCGCCGGCTCGCGCCTGCAGCTCGCCTCGTTCACCGGCAACGCCCGCAACGGCGGGCAGGTCAGCGGCAGCGGCATGGTCGATCTGTCCGGCCTCGGCGCAGGACGCGGCCCCGGCATCGACCTGCGCCTCGCCGCGCGCGGGGCCGAGCTGATCTCGCGCGATGACATGGCCGCCACCGTCACCGGCCCGCTGCGCATCGTCTCGGATGGCGTCGGCGGCACTATCGCCGGCCGCCTCGCGGTCGATAGCGCGCGGTGGAGCCTCGGACGCGCCTCCATCGCCGCCGAACTTCCCAACGTCGCCACGCGCCAGGTCAACATTCCTGCCGATGTCGCTCCCCTGCGCGCGCCCGCCGCGCCGTGGCGCTACCTCGTCGACGCCCGCGCGCCAAACCGGGTCGAAGTGCGCGGCCTCGGGCTCGACAGCGAATGGGGTGCGGATGTCCGCATCCGCGGCAACACCACCGCCCCGCAGGTCTTCGGCCGCGCCCAGCTCGTGCGCGGCGGCTATGACTTCGCCGGCAGGCGGTTTGAACTCACCCGTGGCCTGATCACATTCGACGGCGACAGCCCGCCCGACCCCCGGCTCGACATCGCCGCGACAGCGGACATCACCGGCCTCACCGCCAATGTCATCGTCACGGGCACTGCGGCCAAGCCCAATATTGCCTTCACCTCGGTCCCCTCCCTGCCCGAGGAGGAACTGCTCTCCCGCCTCCTGTTCGGCTCCTCGATCACTCAAATCTCCGCGCCCGAAGCGGTCCAGATCGGCGCGGCGCTGGCGGCCCTGCGCGGCGGTGGCGGACTTGATCCGATCAACAAGCTGCGCACGGCCATCGGGCTGGACCGCCTGCGCATCGTCGGGGCCGATGCCGCTACCGGGCGCAGCACCTCGGTCGCGGTCGGCAAATACATCGGCCGCCGCCTCTATGCCGAAATCGTCACTGACGGGCGCGGCTACAACGCCACCCAGCTCGAATACCGCGTCACCCGCTGGCTCTCGATCCTCGCCACCATCTCCAGCGTCGGCCGCCAGGGCCTCGACGCCAAGATCAGCAAGGATTACTGAGCCGCGCCGCTTGCTTGATCGCGCAGCTTTGTCCATCAAGCTGGCCACGGATTTTCGGAGAAGAACCTGATGCCCACCCCCAAACCGGCACTTGCCGCCAGCCTCGGCGCGGCGCTCACCGCGGCCACGCTGATCTTAGCCGCTCCCGCGCAGGGCGCCCCTGCCGCCCCTGTCGTCCGCACCGCCAGCGGCCCCGTCGCGGGCATCGTCAAGGGCGGCTCCGTCCAGTTCCTCGGGCTCCCCTTTGCCGCCCCGCCCACCGGCGCTCTGCGCTGGCGTCCGCCGGTCGCCCCCGCGCCGTGGAAGGCGGTCCGCCGCGCCGCTGCGTTCGGCCCGCAATGCGCCCAGTCCACCACCCTCGGCGTCTTCGCCGGCCCGCCCAACAGCAACGAGGATTGCCTCACTCTCAACGTCATCGCCCCGCGCGCGGCGGCCGGTGGCAAGACCCGGCTTCCGGTCCTCGTCTGGCTCCACGGCGGCGGCAACGTCGATGGTTCGGCCAGCGACTATGACGCTGCCGCCCTTGCGGTGAAGGGCCGGGCCATCGTCGTCACGGTCAACTACCGGCTCAACCTGTTCGGCTTCATGGCTCATCCGGCGATCGACAAGGAAGGCCATCCTTTCGCCAACTACGGCCTGCTCGACCAGCAGTTCGCGCTCAAATGGGTCCGGACCAACATCGCCCGCTTCGGCGGCGATCCCGCCAACGTCACCCTCGGCGGGCAGAGCGCGGGCGGGTCCAATACCGGCCTCCACCTGACCTCGCCGCTGGCCAGGGGCCTGTTCCACAAGGCAGTCATCGTCTCCAGCGGCTCCTACCTCACCGCCGCCTCGCTGCCCCAGGCCCAGGCCAAGGGCGTCGCCATGGCCAAGGCTGCGGGCTGCGGCGAAGGCACGGACGAAGCCACCGCTGCCTGCCTCCGCGCCCTCCCTGCCGAAGCCATCATGCGTCTTGCCGGCACTCCCACCGCCAACGGCGCCTTCATCCTCCCGATCATCGCCGATGGTCAGGTCGTTCCCACCGGAGGGGCCAGTGCATTCGAACAGGGCCGCTTCACCCGGATGCCGGTCATCAACGGCACCGTCCGCGACGAAGGCGGCTTCTTCACCGGGATCGAGCAATACGGCAACGGCACCCCTCCGTGGCGCACCATCACCAACGAAAGCGTCGAACGGACGGTCCGGGGCGCCTACGCGGCCAATGCAGAACGCATTCTCGCCGCCTATCCGGCCGCGCGCTACGCCACGCCGCAATGGCGCTCGAACGCGATCCAGAGCGACGCCTTCGTCTGCAAGTCGCACAAGGCCACGCACCTCCTCGCCGGCAAGGTCCCGCTCTACGTCTACGAATTTCGTGACCGCACCGCGCCGTCCTACTTCCCCGATATGCCTGGCTACGAACCCGGTGCCTATCACACCGCCGACCTGCTTTACCTGTTCCCCGGCTTCCACGGCACCGGGATCAAGCGCGACCTCACCCCCCGCCAGCAGCGGCTCGCTGACCGGATGATCTCCTTGTTGGGCAATTTCATGCGCACCGGCAATCCCAACGCGGCGGTCAAGGGCAAGGGGGGCAACGCACCATGGCCGGCCGTTACCGCCAAGGCCGCCAACTACATTGCGTTCAACGCGAACGGCCTCGGCACGATCAGCGACGCCGGGTTCGCGAGCGACCACCAATGCGCGCTGTGGCAGGAAATCCTGCCCTTCAACTGAGCAGCAACCAAGGGCCTGCGGGGAAACCCGTAAGTCCTTGGCAGGCTGCGCAAATGCGGATTTCGCAATCGTTCATATTAACCCCTTTTTCGCGACTTGCCTGTCATATGCCCGGTCCATGGCTAACCCAGGCAGGCTCGCGGCTCTGATCCGCAAGTGGATCCGCGCCGAAGCCGGCATGAGCCGGGTGATGCTGGTGACGCTCGTCGCCTTGCTGACCTTTACCGCTGCGCTCGCCGGCGGGGTGATCCACGCCACCACCGCGGCCGATGAAGCGACCGAGGCCCACGAACAGCGCCTGGTCAGCAACTACCTCGGCGTCGCTATGCGCGGACTGCTGGCAGCACAGTCGATCCAGCTGACCTGGGACGAGGCCTTGCGCGCCGTCGGCGGGCAGGGCCGCCCGCTCGATACGGACTGGGCTGATACCAACCTCGGCCAGTTTCTCTCCAACACCGCCCACGCCGATCGGCTGTTCCTGGTCGCCCCCGATGGCCGCCTGCTGCGCGGCTGGCGCGACGGAATGCCCGCCAACCCGGCCAGCTTCGAGCCGATTGCCCACGGTGTGCGCCGTGTTCTCGCCGATCTCCCAGCCAATCGCTCGCTCAGCGGCCGGCCTGCGGCCGTCCGCGCACTGGCCGATACCCATTGGCCGGTTGATGGCAGGGGCCGCCCGCTGTCGCGCTGGCATGCGAGCCTCGTCGATTATGCCGGCCGCCCGGCGATGATGGCCGTGATCCCAATCGTTCCCGATGTCCGCTACGACCTGCTGAAACGCACGCCCAACCACGTCGTTTCGTTGCGCTACCTTGATGCCGCCGTATTGGCCGAATGTGCCGACGCGCTGATGCTGCACGACCTGCGGTTCTCCAGCGCCCCGCCAGCGGTCCCGGCACGCAACCGCTTCGCGCTCACCTCGCGCGACGGGCGCACGCTTGGCTGGCTGTCGTGGCGGCCCAACCACGTTGGGCCGATCGTCCGCGCCCGCACCGTGCCGATGCTCGCGGCCTATCTCGTCGTCTATCTCATCGTGCTGGTGCTCGGCTGGTTCATGGTGCGCGGGGCCGTGCGCCTCGCCCGCGAACTCGCCGCGAGCGAGGCCCAGGCCCAGCACCACGCGCTCCATGACCCGATGCTCGGCCTGCCCAACCACACCTATGTCATGCAGCGCCTCGCCGCGATGCTTGCCGACGTTTCCGGCCAGTGCGACGCCGGCGGCGAGCAGATCCTGCTCGCCTATTTCGACATCGACCACTTCAAGGCGGTCAACGAATCCATCGGTCACCACGCCGGGGATGATCTGCTGGTCCAGATCGTCGCGCGCCTGCGCGGCCAGATGAACCCCGGCGATGTGCTCGGTCGTCTCGCCAGCGACGAATTCGTCCTGCTGCGACGCGGCTGCGCCACTGGCACCGGCCGCGACCAGGCCGATGCGCTCGGAAGCTGGCTGATGTCGACCTTCGCCGAACCCTTCCCCGTGTTCGGCCAGTCGGTTGCCGTCACCACCTCGTGCGGCGTGTCATGGGCACCCGAACAGGCCACCGAAGCCAAGGCCCTGCTCCGCAACGCCGACATCGCGCTGTTCCGCGCCAAGCAGCGCGGCCGTGCCCGCTACCGCCGCTTCACCCGCGACATGGACGCCACCATCCGCTGGCGGCAGGACATGGAAATCGAACTGCGCCGCGCCATCGCGCAGGACGGCCTGACGATGGCCTACCAGCCGATCGTCAACGTCGCCGATGGCTCGATCGCCTCCTTCGAGGCCCTGCTGCGCTGGCACCACCGCGACCGGGGCGAGATCAGCCCGGGCACCTTCGTCCCCGTCGCCGAACAGTGCGGGCTGATGCCGCTGCTGGGTGACTGGGTGCTGCGCCGCGTCTTTGCCGACAGCCATGCCTTCGGCGGTGCGGAAATCTCGGTCAACCTCTCCCCGCTCCAACTCGTCGCGCGCGATTTCCTGCCTGGCCTGAAAACCCTGATGCGCGAGAACAAGGTCGATCCAACGCGCTTTACCTTTGAGATCACCGAAGGGGTCCTGCTCGACAGCACCGACCGCGTCATGTCCCTCCTCGGCGAGCTTCAGGACATGGGCCTGCGCATCGCGCTCGACGATTTCGGCACCGGCTATTCCTCGCTCGCCTACCTGCGGGCCTTCCAGTTCGACCGGATCAAGATCGACCGCTCCTTCGTGCAAGGGATCGAGACCGACACCGACGCCCAGTCCATCTTGCGCGCCATCGTCGCGCTTGGTCGGACGCTCAGGATGAAAGTCGTCGCCGAGGGCGTCGAAACCACCCTTCAGCAACAGCTCGTCCAGTCCGCCGGCTGCCAGCTCATCCAGGGCCACCTCTACTGGCGTGCCCTGACCCCCGAACAAGTCATTGCCCTCCTCGCCACCGACCGCATCCAGAGCCTCAGGAAGGCGGTCTGAGCCGTCCCTTGCGTGGGTGGACAGGTTTTCCGAGCCTCAAACAAGGATTTTCATCCAAATTTAAGGGTCCATGTCCAACTTGGGAAAATGTTGTCCCTCAATAGTTTGCACATGTGTTCAAGCGAACTTGCGCGGGGATGACCGGACACTCAGGTTGCATGATGGAGGCCACCCCATGTCGGCAGTTCAGGCACGTTCCGGCACTGGCACACGTGCACCGATGCAGGTTCGGGTCCGCGCCAAGGGGACCGAAATGGCGGGACTGGACGTCCTCGACCTGTCGCTGGCCGGTTGCATGATCCACAAGGGCAGCTGGATGCTCCGCGAAGAACAACGGGTCATGGTCAGCCTGCCTACCATCGCCAACCTGCCAGCCATGGTCCTGTGGGTCGAGAATGACCGGGCCGGGCTGCTGTTCGATCAACTTCTGAACGAAGCGGTTTATGAGCACCTCGTCGGCGGTTACGCGCTGGGCGGCGGTCGGTAAGGACAACAAAAAAGGCGCCCCGGTCTCCCGGAGCGCCCCTTTTCGTCAAACCGTGATCCGAAGATCAGGCCGAATAGTACATGTCGAACTCGACCGCCGACGGCGTGGTTTCCCAGCGCATCACTTCGGGCCACTTCAGTTCGATGTAGGCGTCGATCTGGTCCTTGGTGAATACGCCGCCTTCGAGCAGGAAGCTGTAGTCGGCCTGCAGCGAGTCGAGCGCTTCACGCAGCGAAGCGCAGACAGTCGGCACTTCGGCCAGTTCGGCCGGCGGCAGATCGTACAGGTTCTTGTCCATG
>CAYFJH010000006.1:24126-47125 GCA_964343385.1 uncultured Novosphingobium sp.
CCCGTCGAGACCGGCCATCAGCAGCGCCGCATAGCACAGGTAGGGGTTGGCCATCGCGTCGGGGAACCGGAATTCCACGCGCTTTGCCTTTGAACCGGCGCCATAGGGAATGCGGCACGAAGCCGAACGGTTGCGGGCCGAATAGGCCAGCAGAACGGGCGCTTCATAACCCGGGACCAGGCGCTTGTAGCTGTTGGTGGTCGGGTTGGTGAAGGCGTTCAGCGCCTTGGCGTGCTTGATCACGCCGCCGATGAAGTACAGGCACATATCCGACAGACCGGCATAGCCGTTACCGGCGAACAGCGGGTTGCCCTTGTCCCAGATCGAGATGTGGGTGTGCATTCCCGAGCCGTTGTCCTTCATGATCGGCTTGGGCATGAACGTGGCGGTCTTGCCATACGCGTGCGCAACCTGGTGCACGACATACTTGTAGACCTGCATGCGGTCGGCGGTCTGGACCAGCGTGCCGAAGGTCAGGCCAAGCTCGTGCTGCGCGCTGGCGACTTCGTGGTGGTGCTTGTCGCAGGGCAGGCCCATTTCGATCATGGTCGAAACCATCTCGCCGCGGATATCGACGAGGCTGTCGACCGGCGCGACCGGGAAGTAGCCGCCCTTGGCACGCGGACGGTGCGCCAGGTTGCCGCTCTCGTATTCGCGGTTGCCGTTGGTCGGCAGCTCGATGTCGTCGATCTTGAAACCGTTGCCGTCATAGCCATCATAGAAACGGACGTCGTCGAACACGAAGAATTCCGCTTCCGGACCGACATAGACGGTGTCGCCGAACCCGGCGGCCTTCACATACGATTCGGCCCGCTTTGCGGTCGAACGCGGATCGCGCGAGTAGAGCTCGCCGGTCGATGGTTCGACGATGTCGCAGCACACGATCATCATCGGCGTGGCCGAGAACGGATCGATGTAGATCGCGTCAAGGTCGGGCTTGAGGATCATGTCCGACTCGTTGATGGCCTTCCAGCCTTCGATCGACGAACCGTCGAACATCAGGCCGTCTTCCAGTTCGCTTTCGCCCAGCAGGGCGGCGACCATGGTCAGGTGCTGCCACTTGCCCTTCGGGTCGGTGAAGCGCAGGTCCACCCACTCGATTTCTTCGTCCTTGATACGCTTGAGGACGTCACTAGCCTTGCTCATTCGTGATCCCTTTTTCTGCACTCTTCCCCCGTCCGGCCAGGGCCGGCACGCACGGAAACTGGTTGAAACTAGCCCCTGAAAATCGAATTAGATCGCCGCGTCGTCGCGCTCGCCGGTGCGGATGCGCAGTGCGCTCTCGATCGGAATGACAAAGATCTTGCCGTCGCCGATGCGCCCGGTTTGCGCCGCCGCCGCGATGGCTTCGACCACCCGTTCGGCCAGCGCGTCGTTGACCACGACCTCGAGCTTCACCTTGGGCAGGAAATCGACGACGTATTCCGCGCCGCGATAAAGCTCGGTGTGTCCCTTCTGGCGGCCAAACCCCTTGGCCTCGGTGACGGTGATCCCGGAAACGCCGATTTCATGCAGCGCCTCCTTCACTTCGTCGAGCTTGAACGGCTTGATGATCGCTTCGATCTTTTTCACGTCTAACAGACCCCTGCGCGTTGCCCCGGCCCACGTCCCGGATGGGACATTGCCGGACCGGAAAACCAATCGCCTCGGCTGAACGTTATCAAGAATCGTGCCAGAGGCTGTGACATCTGCCTAGGCCAAGGGGCCGGGATGGAAAAGAGCGTAAATTGCAGATTTCGCACCGCCAATGCTTGGTTCTTGAATTCCGCGGTCAATTTCAAAAGCCCAAAAATCGGGCACCAAGCCCAATATTTAAGCAGAGTTCTCGTTTCGAGCGGAAAGGCCGGAGGTGGATAGCGCACCTAACTAAAGCCGCAGCCCCGCCGTCTCGTTCAAACCCGCCATCAAGTTCAAGCTCTGCACCGCAGCCCCGCTCGCCCCCTTGCCCAGGTTGTCGAGCACCGCAACCAACCGCACCTGCGACCCATCAGCAGCGCCAAACACATACAGGTCCAGCCCGTCCCACGGCGCCATCGACCCGCGCAGCAGCAGTTCCTCTGGAACCCCGTCCCGCACCGAAACCACCGCCGAGCCATCATAAAACGCCCGCAAACATTCGCGCATGGCGTCGGGCGAACCCGCCCCAGCCATCGCCCCCAAAGGCAGCGGAACCTCCACCACCATCCCCCGGTGCGCCGGGATCACCGACGGCGCGAACAGCGGCGGATGGACCAGCCCCGCATAGGCCTGCATCTCCGGCACATGCTTGTGCCCAAGGCCCAGCCCATAAGTGCGGAACGCAATGTCCCGGTCTGCCTCGAACCGCTCGATCAGCGCCTTGCCCCCGCCGGAATAACCCGACACCGCGTTGATCGTGCACGGCCAGTCCGCCGGCACCAGCCCGGCCCGCACCAGCGGCGCGACCAGCGCGATGAACCCGGTCGGGTAGCACCCCGGATTGGCCACCCGCGCGGCCCCGGCCACAGCCTCGCGTCCAACAATCTCCGGCAAACCATAGGTCCACCCGTTCGCAACCCGGTGCGCGGTCGAGGCGTCAATAATGCGCACCTTGGCACCTTCGGCCATGGCCACCGCCTCGCGCGCCGCATCGTCGTGCAGGCAAAGCACGGCAAAATCCGCTGCCTGCAAGGCCTCGCGCCGCGCCTCGGGCAGCTTGCGCCGCGCATCGTCCAGCACGATCAGCTCGAACTCGCTCCGTCCGGCCAGCCGCTCGGCAATTTCCAGCCCCGTGGTCCCGGCCGCGCCGTCAATGAAGACCGAGGCGGTCATGCCGCGTCCTCCAACGCAATGATCGGCACATAGCCGACCAGTCCGTCCTCGCCGACCTGTCCCCAAGCCCAGCCGCCCGACAGGTCGAGCAGGTTGAACACCGTCCCGCCCGGAAGCTCGGCCAGCGCCTCGGCATCGGGCTTGCCGGCGCTGCGCAGCACCGCCCCCGCGCCGCCCAGGACGTGCGCCATCGGCACGACGTAATGGGGCACGAAGATCTTTCCTGCGAGCCGGATATGCGCCAGATCGCCGCGCACCGGCAGGCGGTCGCCACGAAGCGTCCCGCTCGGCCCGGCCAGCGAAAAGCTGGTGCCGGGCACTGTAATGTCGGCAAAATCGTTCAAACCCCGAATATTCCTTGTCGCGTCCGAAGCGGGGCGCTTACTCAATAGCGCGCATTCATTCAAGTTCGGCCCCGAATTGCCCCCATGCTGCTGGCCGCCGCCGTCCAACATGAACGGTTCGCGCTCATCCGCCATACCGCGCCTTCAGCATCACCCAGGCCGCGCGCAGGCCCAGCGCGTCGCCGCCCTTGGGCCGTCCGGGCTTGGCCACGGGCCGCCAGGCAAAGGTGTCGAAATGCGCCCAGTCGGTCCCTTCGGGTACGAACCGGTCCAGGAACAGCGCGGCCACGCTGGCCCCTGCCATGCCCGCGCCGCCGGCATTGCCTACGTCGGCGATGTCGGATTTGAGGTATTCCTTGTAGGCGGCGTGCAGCGGCAGCCGCCAGCACGGATCGTCCGCCGTCTCGCCCGCCTCCAGCAATTGCGCCGCCGTTGCGTCCTCTCGCGCGAAAAGTGCCGGCAGGTCCGGCCCCAGCGCCACCCGCGCCGCGCCGGTCAATGTCGCAAAATCGAGGATCAGGGCAGGGTGCTCCTCCCCCGCCTTGGCCAGCGCATCGCCCAGCACCAGCCGCCCTTCGGCATCGGTATTGCCAATCTCGACCGAGATGCCCGCGCGGCTGCGCAGCACATCGCCGGGGCGGAAGGCATTGCCCGAAATCGCGTTCTCCACCGCCGGGACCAACAGGTGCAACCGCACCGGCAGCCCGGCTTCCATCACCAGTTTCGCCAGGGCCAGCGCGTGCGCCGCGCCGCCCATGTCCTTCTTCATCAGCAGCATTCCGGACGAAGGCTTGATATCGAGCCCGCCCGAATCGAAGCACACGCCCTTGCCGACCACGGCGACGCGCGGATGGGCCGGATCGCCCCAGACGATCTCGATCATCCGCGGCGCGTGGGCGCGTCCCGCCGCCCGGCCGACCATGTGGACCATCGGAAACTCGCGCTCCAGCGCGTCGCCCTTGGTCACGTGCAGTTCGCCCCGGTGCGCCTTGGCCAGCTGCGCCGCCACGGCCTCCAGTTCCGCCGGGCCCATGTCCTCGGCGGGCGTGTTGACCAGGTCGCGCACCAGTTCCGCCGCCGCCGCCTCGGCCAGCGCCGGGCCGATCGCCTTGGCCTGTTTCGTTAGCAGGATGCGCGGCCCGTCCTCGCCCGGCTCGCTGCGGTAGCGGTCAAAGCGATATTGCCCGCTCATCCACCCGAACAAGGCCTTGGCCGCGCTCGACGGTTCGTCCACCACGCGGTAGGTCCCCTCGGGCAGGACCTCGCCCAGTTTCGATAGGCACCAGCTCGAAAGACCGGCCACGTCGGCCACCCCCGCCACCACGAACCACCCGTCGCCGTCGGGGACCACGGCATGGTCGTATCCGCCGCCCTCGAATTTCTGCGCCGCCAGCGCCGCGCGTTGCCCCGCGTTCAGGCGCTTTGCCCATTCGGCAAAGAGGTCCTTGGTGACAAGGTGGATCGCGGTGGCGGTCTGCCCGCGATCGGCTTGGACGAGCTGGTTCCGGTCGGTCATGTTCCGTCAATCTAGGCGCGGCATAACCCGGCGGTCGAGAGGGAATTTATGATGAACCGCTGCCTGCCTGCCGCCGTCCTGCCCACCGCCGTCCTGCTCAGCCTGCCCGGCGCGGCCCTGGCCCGCGATTTCAAGCAGGAAACTGCCGCTTACACCTTCGCATACAGCTATCCCGCCAACGCCGCCGCGATCCCCGCCCTGCGCGCCCGTCTCGAGGCCGACCGCGCCCGGCAACTCGTCACCATCGCCAAGGACGCCCGCCAAGGTGCCGTCGAGGCCAAAAAGGACGGCTACCCCTTCCGCAAGCATGACTGGTCGCAAACGTGGCAGGTCGTCACCGATCTCCCCGGCTGGCTCTCGCTGTCCGCCACCTTCTACACCTACACCGGCGGCGCACACGGCATGATCTGGTCGGGCGCGATGCTGTGGGACCGAGGAGCGAAGACCGCGCGCAGCCCGCTCGACCTCTTCGTCAGCAAGGCCGCGCTCCAGAAGGCGATCCAGCCTGCTTTCTGCGCTGCGCTCAACCGCCAGCGCGCTGAAAAACGCCGGGAACCGGTCAGGCCGGGCTCGACCAACGACTTCGACAAATGCATCAACCCGGTCGCGGAAACGGTGATCCTCGGCTCAACCAACCGCAAGACCTTTACCCGCATCGGCATCCTCGTCGCCCCCTACAGCGCCGGCCCCTACGCCGAAGGCAGCTACGAGGTGACCTTGCCGATAACCCCGGCCGTCCTCGCGGCGCTCAAGCCCCGATACCGCAGCGCATTCACACAATGAAATTCCGCCCCGGCACGGGGAGGGGCCATCCGCAGGATGGCGGAGGGGCAGGGGCGCAGAGCCGCGCAGGCCAGCACCCGCCACCCCGCTCATCCTGAGCCTGTCGAAGGATCAATAAGGCGGTTTGTCCAACCCCTTGGGGCTGGCTGTAAAAATCTCGCGCCCGGTCTCGGTGATGCCGATCGAATGCTCGAACTGCGCCGACAGCGAGCGGTCGCGCGTCACCGCCGTCCACCCGTCCTCCAGCATCTTCACCCCGGCCTTGCCCAGGTTGATCATCGGCTCGATGGTGAAGAACATCCCCGGCCGCAACTCCGGCCCGGTTCCCGCGCGTGCGGCGTGGATCACCTCGGGCGCATCGTGGAACAGGCGTCCCACCCCATGCCCGCAGAATTCGCGCACCACGCCGTAGCGGTTCCCCTCGGCATGCCGCTGGATCGCCGCGCCAATGTCGCCCAACCTAGCGCCGGGCTTCGCCTGCTCGATCCCGATCATCAGGCACTCATAGGTCACCTCGACCAGCCGCCGCGCCTTGAGCGGAACGTCGCCAACCAGGTACATCCGGCTCGTATCCCCGTGCCACCCGTCCAGCAGCGGCGTCACGTCGATGTTGATGATGTCCCCGTCGCGCAGCACCTTGTCGCCCGGAATTCCGTGGCAGATCACGTTGTTGATCGAAGTGCAGCATGAATGGGCAAAGCCCCGGTAGCCCAGCGTCGCCGGCACGGCCCCGCCGTCCAGCGTCATCTGCCGAACCACGTCGTCGATCGCCCCGGTCGTCACCCCGGGCACCACCATCGGCACCAGCGCATCGAGGATTTCCGCCGCCAGCCGCCCGGCGGCGCGCATCCCGGCAAAGCCTTCGGGCCCATGCAATTTGATCGTCCCGTCCCTCAGGACAGTCTCATCGGCGGTCACGGTCTGATAGCGATTCATCCACCCCGTATAGCCTCGCGCGCGCCACAAACCAAGGTCCGCTAACCCTGAGCCTGTCGAAGGGCCTACCGCGCCGCCCGCACCGCTGCGCCGCCCGCAAACGGAGCGAGCGACAACAACACCAGGCTCGCCGCCAGCGTCAGAACGATCCCCGTCTCCCCGCCGGGAGCCAGCGACCCCGCACCAAACACCAGCAGCGGCACCGCCATCGGTATCACCAGCAAGCCGGCCAAGGCCGCCCCTCCACGCAAGCCAGCGGTCAAAGCCGCCACCATCACCCCCAGCGCCGCCAACCCCGGCGTCCCCGCCAAAAGGCCCAGTTCCACCAACCGCAACGTAGCCCCGTCAATCCCCAGCAAAGCCGCCGCCGGCACCGCCGCCAGCATCAACAACGGCCCGAAACTTACCCAATGCGCCGCAATCCGCACGGCAATGATCCACTCCTCCGCGAGGCCCCGCAGCGCCCACTGGTCGAACATCCCCAGCTCAAGATCGGGTTCGATCAACCGGTCCAGCGGCAGGATCGCCGCCAGCAGCGCCGCCACCCAGATCACACCGCCGCCGGTCCGCGCCAGCACTTTCGCATCCGGCCCCACGGCAAAGGGAAACAGCATCGCCACCGCGAGGAAGAACAGCAGCGGCAACATCGCTCCCCCCCGCCGCCCGCCCAGCAGGAGCAGCGCCACGTCCCGCCGCAACAAGGCCCACAACTGCCGCGTCAAACCGCAAACTCCGCCAGATCGAGCGCGCGTCCGCCCGGCAGTGTAATCGGCTGGTGCGATGCCACCACCGCCAGCCCGCCGCCTGCAAGGTGCTCGGCCACAATGGCCTCCACCGTCGCCACCGCCGCGCTGTCCAGCCCGTTCAGCGGCTCGTCCAGCAGCCACACATCGGCCCCCTGCGCCACCATCCGCGCCAGCCCGGCGCGTTTTTTCTGGCCCGTAGAAAGGAACCGCACCGGCACGTCGCCCAGCGCGTCGAGTCCCAACCGCTCCGCCGCCATCACCGCCCGCCCGTCAAACCGCTCCCAGAACGAAAGCGCGCGGCCCAGCGGCAGGTGCGTATCCAAAGCCGGCCGCTCATCCAGCAGCCCCGCTTCGCCCACGCGCACCACTTCGCCCGCAAACGGGTCCAGCAATCCCGCTAGAATCCGGATCAAACTGGACTTGCCCGTCCCGTTCGGCCCCGCCACCCGCAAGGCGCCGCCAGCCGCCAGCTCCAGCGACAGCCCGCGAAACAACACCCTGTCCCCCCGCCGGCAAGCAAGGTCCACAGCGGAAAGGCGGCAGGTCAACATCGCCCAGCGCCTTAAGCGAACCCGCCCCCCCTGCCAAGCACCCACCCCATCCTCCCGCAGGCGGGGAGGTGTCCGTGCCCTTCGGCGGAGTCGTTCAGGATAAACTTTGCCCCCGGCGCAGCGCTGACGGAGGGGCAGGCCTTCCGGTCGTCCCGGACTTGATCCGGGACCGCCGACCAATCAAACCAACCCCACGCCAATCCAAACCGCAAAAAGGCCCAGCCTATGCCGATCCCCGTCCCCCGCCTGACCGCCCCCGAACGCGCCGCCGCCATCGCGGACCTCGTTGACTGGCGCCTTGCCGAGGACGCCGTCGCTATCCACCGCAGCTTCAAGTTCAAAAACTTCACCGAAGCCTTCGCCTTCATGACCCGCGTCGCAGAGCTGGCCGAAGCGGCCGACCACCACCCAGACTGGTCCAACAGCTACAACCGCGTTGAAATCACCCTGACCACCCATGCGGCGGGCGGCCTGACGGCAAGGGACGTGGCGTTGGCGAAGGGGGTTGATGGGGTGGTGTGCCCAAGGCTGCCGTGAATGCCGGCAGCTCAACATTGATGCACGCGGGGAAAACTTGGCGAGACGAATGCGGCGCACCGCTCAGGAAGATGCAGGTTTCGCCACATTCGCCATGCCAGCGCCATGCGTCAGGAGAAGTTCGGCGATTTCTCGGGGGGGACGTGCGGCAGAAAACAAATAGCCCTGCATTTCGGTGCATCCCAACGCCGTAACGATGTCACGCTGTTGCGCAGTCTCGACGCCTTCAGCCGTCGTGGTCATGTGCAAACTACCGGCAAGCCCGGCAACCGCCCGCACGATAGCGGTTGTTTCATCTTTTTGCGACAGCCCGTTGATGAAGGACTGGTCTATCTTGATCTTGTCGAACGGGAATTTCTGCAGGTAGCTTAGTGAAGAATAGCCGGTGCCGAAATCGTCCATGGCGATCCGCACGCCCAAATTGCGCAGTTGATGGAGAATGGCGAGCGTTTCCTCTGTTTGCTCCATCAGGATTGTTTCGGTAATCTCGATTTCCAGGCGATGGGCCTGCAACCCGGACGCCGCGAGTGCGTTCGCTACAACCTGCGTCAGATTTTGCGTGCGGAATTGTAGCGGCGATACGTTGACCGCGACGGCTATGTCGCCCGGCCATGTTGCTGCCTCGGCACAGGCCGTGCGGATCACCCACTCGCCGATGCGCGCGATCAATCCGATTTCTTCGGCGATCGCGATAAAGTTTCCGGGTTCGATCATGCCGCGCTCGGGGTGCCGCCATCGCAACAGGGCCTCGCAGCTGCTGATCGATGAGCGCTTCAGGTTTACAAGCGGCTGGTAGTGGATTTCGAACTCGCCCTTGGCCAGGGCCTGGCGCAGCTCGAGCTCAAGCGTTCGCCGCTTGGCCATTCGCACGTCCATCTCGCGTTCGAAGAAACGGTACGTGCCGCGCCCCGCCGCTTTGGCACCGTATAGGGCCATATCCGCATTTCTGAGCAACTCGGATGCAACCGAGGTGTCATGGGGTGCCAGAGCGATGCCGATGCTGGTATCGATCATGATATGATGATCGGAGAGATCGTAAGGCGCGATTATGGCGTCGCGAATGCGTGCGGCCAGACCAGCAGCGTCCGAGGGATGCTCAACAAGGGTTTGAATGACGACGAACTCGTCACCACCCAGACGGGCGATCATATCGGTCTTTCGGATGCAGCTGTACAACCGCGTGGCCACCGTCTGGAGCAGGGCGTCGCCGATTGCGTGGCCAAGTGTGTCATTGATATTTTTGAAATGGTCGAGATCGATGAACAGGACGGCGAGCTGCTGGCCTCTTTCCGTCAACAGCAATGCCTGTTCAAGCTGCGCGTTGAACTGGGCGCGATTGGGAAGATCGGTGAGGGCGTCATGGTGTGCCAGATGCTCGATCTGCGCCTCCGCCGCCTTGTACCGCGTGACGTCTTCATGCGTCACAACCCAGCCGCCTGACGGGATGGGCTGGTTGACTACATGGATGGTCCGACCGTCAGCTGTCACGATATGCTGACTGACCGTTCGGCCGCGCCTTATCGTCGACAAGATATCAGTGCAATATTTCTCCACGTCGCCGTCAAACAGGCCTGTTTCTTTGCGGTGCTTGATCAGCGTGTGTAACGAGCAGCCTGGCCTTACAATATCTTCGGAAAGGCGGTACATCTCGACATAGCGCCTGTTGTTCACGACAAGCCGGGCGTCTGCGTCGAACATGACAACGCCGTGAGGCATATTGTTCAAGGCTTCGCCAAGCAGGCTTGCCAGCGCTGGTCGCGTGCCGTCCATGCCATGGTCATCGCGATCACCCTGTTGCCGGCGCATTCTGCCCTGCTGCACGATTAGTTTCCCCTCCCCATAGAGGCCACGCAAAATTGCAGCAGCATCATTGGACCGGATATTGGTCAAGTTCCGGTTTGACCTGCGCATTAGCGGACAATATCCTTGATATTGTATTAAGATTTGTCGGATACTTGCCTCAGTTCATCGCAGCGAGGGCATGTTTTCAATAGGTTGGCGCTCCGGGTTGGTTGAGCCTTGCTGGCAATCCGGATGCCTGGCGGTTATTCATTTCTCACCCTCCGCGGGATGGCCCGACCCGCTTCCCGGCTCACAGCGCCGCATTGTTATAACAATGCCACGTAAAAATCGCCGCCGCCCCCCGGTGCGGCCGCCAGCCTTCCGCCAGCGCGCGCGCCTCCTTCTCGCTTGGCCGCGCCTCCAGCCCGAGCAGCTTGTGCAGCCCGGCCTGCACTGCCAGGTCGCCCGCCGGCCACATGTCGCCGCGTCCTTCGGCGAACAGCAGGTAGATTTCGGCCGACCACCGGCCGATCCCCTTGATCCGGGTCAGCCGCGCAATCGCCTCCTCGTCGTCCGCCGGCAGCGCGGCCAGGTCCAAATCGCCCGAAACCACGAGCTCGCACAGCGAACGGGCATAGCCCTGCTTCTGGCGCGACAGCCCGCAGGCGCGCAGGGCGTCGAAATCGCGCGTCAGCAGGTCCTGTGGCAGGGTGTCCGGGCCCAGTTCGGCCTCCAGCTTGCGCCACATCGAACTGGCCGCCGCCACGCTCACCTGCTGGCCCACGATGGTCCGCAGCAGGGTCTGGTGCCCCGGCGGGCGGATGCGCGTCGCCGGATAGCCCACGCGCTCCAGCGCGGCGGCGAAACCCGGCTCGATCGCGGCCACGGCGTCGATCCCCGCCTGCAAACGTTCCGCACTCAAACCCATCGCCCTGCTCATGCCTCCATGCAAACTACGTATGCTCACCATTCCCGCCCCGCTTGCAAAGCCCCGGCGCAGCAGTTAGCAGCCCGGCATAACAGCCAATGGGGGGTCCCGCACTGGCGTTTGCCGCAATTGCACCGGGAAACATGAAATGACCAAGCTCACCGTCGTCACCCGCGAAGGGACCGAAACAGAGATCGAAACCTCCGACGGCATGACCGTCATGGAAGCGATCCGCGACAATGGCATCGATGAACTGCTCGCGCTGTGCGGCGGCTGCTGCTCCTGCGCCACCTGCCACGTCTATGTCGATCCCGAATTCGCCGACGCGCTGCCTGCGATGTCCGAGGACGAGAACGACCTGCTCGACAGCTCCGACCACCGCACCGAATTGTCGCGCCTGTCGTGCCAGCTGGTGCTGGGTGCCGGCGTGGACGGCCTGCGCGTCACCATCGCGCCCGAAGACTGAAGGCAGGGCAGGGGCCTTGCCCCGCGTTCACCTTCGTCCTAGCTGTCACCCCATGACAGTCCCGGCCGTTCCTTCCACGCTCGATCTCATCGGCAACACCCCGCTCGTTCTGCTCAAGGGGCCGAGCGAGGCTGCCGGCTGCGAAATCTGGGGTAAGTGCGAATTCGCCAACCCCGGAGCTTCGGTCAAGGACCGCGCGGCGCTGTGGATAGTCCGCGATGCCGAGGCGAAGGGGCTGCTCAAACCCGGCGGCACCATTGTCGAGGGCACCGCCGGCAACACCGGCATCGGCCTCGCGCTGGTCGCCAATGCGCTGGGCTACAAGACGATCATCGTCATGCCCGAAACCCAGTCGCGCGAGAAGATGGACACGCTCCGCGCGCTCCGGGCGGAGCTGGTGCTGGTCCCCGCCGCGCCGTTCTCCAACCCAGGCCACTTTGTCCACACCTCGCGCCGCTTGGCCGAGGAAACGCCGGGCGCGATCTGGGCCAACCAGTTCGACAACACCGCCAATCGCAAGGCCCACATCGAAAGCACCGCCCCCGAACTGTGGGAGCAGATGGAGCACCGCATTTCCGGCTTCACCTGCGCCGCGGGCACCGGCGGGACCATCGCCGGGGTCGGGCTGGGGCTGAAGGCGCTGGACGAAAACATCGCCATTGCGCTCACCGACCCCCACGGCGCGGCGCTGTATAACTATTACGCCCACGGCGAACTGCTGGCAGAGGGCACCTCCGTCGCCGAAGGGATCGGGCAGGGCCGCATCACCGCCAACCTCGAAGGCGCGCCGATCGACACCCAGTTCCGCATCTCGGACGAGGAAGGCCTCGAATGGGTCCGCCGCCTCCTCGCCGAAGAGGGCCTGTGCCTCGGCCTCTCCTCGGGCATCAACGTCGCGGGTGCCATCGCGCTCGGCCGCCAGCTTGGCCCCGGCGCGCGCGTCGCCACGATCCTGTGCGATACCGGCTTCCGCTACCTCTCTTCGCTCTACAACGCTGACTGGCTGCGGGCGAAGGGGTTGCCGGTGTTCCCCTGGCTATCTGCTTGCTCCCAAACTGCTTGACAGTGTTCTTGTTGCCACAGGACCAAAGTGTGACTATCCTGGAAACAATGGCAACCCGCCCGAACCCTACCTCCGCGCCCCAGCATTTCATGCCCCCCTCGGCGCGTGAACTGCGCGCCCAGGCGGTGCACCGGCTCCAGGTCGGGCTGTTCGGGCTGGCGGCAATGCTCCTGCTGGTCGGCCTTGCCAACATCATCATGGACCGTGCCCGCATGGCCGAAAGCACCATGCCTCCGCCCGCCGGGATCGCCGCCAGCGCCGCACCCAAGAGCGATCCCCTCGCCGACATCGGCGTAGTCCCCTCGCCGGACGCCGAGAAGGCCCCGGCCACTACCCCCTCCCGCTAAAATCCGCGCAAGTCCGGCCAGGCGCCGATTCGCGCCCGCCCAGAACCGGGGAAACCACGGGATAGCCCCCATATCCCCCAACCCCTCCCGTGGTCGCCAGGGCCAAACCACGAACATACCACGATCAAACCGTAACGCACCCCGTAATTCCCCTAAGTAGCGCTCCCTAAACCGTCCAAAAAACGCAATTTCCCGCAATTTCCCGCAATTTTCCCTTCACACCCCGCGCCGTCGGGGTTATGTCGTTGGTGCATCGGAAATGTCAGGCCCGTCCTCAGGCGGGGCATCGCCGGCCCGTGCTTCTGCGCGGCCGGGCGGGGCTGTTTGCATTTCCGGCAGGTTCAGGGGTCACCCCATCAGGCAAAGGGGGCTTGGGGCAGTTGGAGGGCAGGAGGGTCAGATACAACGGTCAGGGCTTTTCGCTGCGCGGCGAAAAGGACCGGTTCGTGCTGCCCCCCGATTTCCGCAAGGCGCTCAAGGACTCGGGCGATGGCCGCAAGGAACTGTGCCTCCAGCTCCACGCCGATCTCCCCTGCCTCGTCGCCTTCGGCCCCAGCCGCGAGGCTGAACTCGACGCCCAGCTCGACCGCGAGGAAGAGAACGCGCTGCGCCGCAACGAACCCTTCAACCGCCAGCTTCGCGCCTCGCAGCTGTTCGGCTTCCTCAAGGTCCCGTTCGACGACTCGGGCCGCTTCGTCCTGCCTCCGCGCTTCGTGAAGGGCGCGAACCTTGGCGACCGCCTCTATTTCCAGGGCGCAGGTGCCGATTTCCTGATCTTCAACCCCGACGAACTGGCCGGCCTCGGGAGCGACTGGCGCCACGCCCAGCTCGCCTGCGAGGACCTTGCCCAGCAAACGCTGGAAAGGGCGCGCAAATGATCGCCGCCCCGCTTCCGGAAACCACCCCCCACATCCCCGTGCTTCTCGAGGAAGTGATCGCCGCACTCGCCCCGGATCCCCGCAAGGGCTTCTCCGGCGACGTGCTGGTCGACGCTACCTTCGGTGCCGGCGGCTATACCAGACGCCTTCTTGCCGCCGGTGCCACGGTTCACGCCTTCGACCGCGACCCCGACGCCATCGCCGCCGGACGCGCCTGGCCTGAAACCACCGAAGACCCGCCGCGCCTCATCCTCCACCCGCGCCGCTTCTCCGAAATGGCCGCCAGCCTTGCCGAAGCAGGCGTGACCCAGGTGGACGGCGTGGTTATGGACATCGGCGTCTCCTCGATGCAGCTCGACCAGCCCGAACGCGGCTTCGCCTTCGCCTCCGACGGCCCGCTCGACATGCGCATGGGCCAGGACGGGCCGTCCGCCGCCGATTTCCTCAACGAAGCGGGCGAGGCTGAAATCGCCGACGTCCTGTTCACCTACGGCGAGGAACGCCAGTCGCGCCGCGTCGCCCGGGCCATCGTCGCGGCGCGCCCGCTCACCACCACCGGGCAGCTCGCCTACGTCATCCGCAAGGCGCTCGGTCACCGCCCCGGCGCGCCCAAGGACCCGGCGACCCGCTCGTTCCAGGCGATCCGCATCCACGTCAACGCCGAACTTGACGAACTCACCGCCGCCTTGCGCGCCGCCGAGGCCCTGCTGGTGGAGGGCGGCCGCCTCGCCGTCGTCTCCTTTCACAGCCTCGAAGACCGCATCGTGAAGAAATTCCTGCGCGATGCCAGCGGGGCCGGGGCCACGATCTCGCGCCACGTGCCCGAATCCAAGGCGGAATTCGCCCCCACCTTCACCTCGGTATCCAAGGCCGTCCGTCCGTCCGATGCCGAGATCGATCGCAATCCCCGCTCCCGTTCGGCCACGCTGCGCTTTGCCGCGCGCACCGCGGCTCCCTCCCGGAGGGCCGCCTGATGACCCGCTCCCGCCTCCGTTCGATCGGCTGGGCCATGATCCTTGGCCTGTGCTTCGCGCTGACGATCGCGCTCACCTTCCGGGTCAACGCCGTGAAAAGCCAGGTCCGCCTGTCGGAACGCAAGATCGTCGCGCTGCGCATGGAAAAGGGCCTGCTCGAAACCGAGTTCGAGACCCGGGCCAACCAGCAGCAGCTGCGCTCGCTCAACGAGGTTGAATTCGGCTACCAGGCCCCCACCGCCGGCCAATATCTGGAGAACGAGCGTGAACTGGCGATGCTCGGCAAACCCAGTGCGCCTGACGCGCCCGACATGATCCGCGTTGCGCAGGCCGGCGCAGGCGATGCACAATCCGGGGATTCCCTGCTCCCCGCCATGGTCAACCCCTTGACGGGAAAGGCTCTCGCCGCCGAAGCAACTCCCGCCGAAGCGACCCGGGTGAAAGAACCGGTGCGCAAATTGGCGATTGCTGAAACCAGTCGCTTTTCCCGCAGCGGCACCTCCACTGGTGGCAAGGGTCGTGACATGATTGCCGACACCCTGATCGAACGCCTGAGCCACGTCGAAAAATTGCCCCGGCCTTTGAAATCCGGCGCACTCAAGACGAAAGTCGCCATTGACTGATGACCTCGCTGACCGTCTCGACCGCGATCTCCACCGGACGGGTCCAACTGGTCAACGTCCGCCAGCGCTCGCTGCTCGTGGCCAAATGGCGTGTGTTCTGGATCGTCGCCTTCTTCAGCTTCGTGGCGCTCGTCGCCTTTTGCCGGATCGCGTGGATCGGCTTTTCCGGTAACGCGCCGGGCAGCCAGTCGATGGCCGATGCCATGCTTCCGCCGCGCGGCGAAATCGTCGATCGCAACGGCGTCCCGCTTGCCCGCGCGTTTCCGGCCTATGCCCTCTGGTATAACCCCAAGGCGCTGGGCGACGGTCCGGCGCTGGTGAAAAGCCCGGCCGAAGTCGCCGCTGCGCTGGTCCGCCTGTTCCCGGACGAAGACCAGAAGAAGCTCACCGCGAAACTGGCCTCGGGCAAGCCGCAATACCTGCGCCGCCGGATCATGCCCGAGGATGCCAACCGCATCCACGCACTCGGCGAACCCGCGCTCGAGTTCCCGCGCGAGAACGAGCGCTACTACCCGCAAGGGTCGATGGCCGCCCACGTCCTCGGCTACGTCAGCACCGAGGGCCACGGCCGGCTCGGCATGGAGGCGGTGTTCGACAAGCAGCTGACCGATCCGGCCCTGCGCGCCCGTCCCGCCGTCCTCTCGCTCGATAGCCGGGTGCAGGGCGCGCTCGAGGACGAATTGCTGCGGGCGATGAAGCTCTCCAACGCCAAGGGCGCGGGCGGGATCGTGCTCGACGTCGATACCGGCGAAGTTCTCGCGCTGGCCTCGCTCCCTTCCTTCAACCCCAACCTGATCGACCAGCAGTCGGTCCCCAACATCTTCAACCGCGTCACCAACCAGGTCTACGAACTTGGCTCGGTGATGAAGCCGATCACCATCGCCTCCGCGATCGAGGCCGGGGTCGTCACCGACATGGCCCGGCGCTATCCCTCTGCCGCGCCGCTCCAGATCGGCGGCTTCAAGATCCGTGACAGCCACAGCTACGGCGCTTCGATGAACGTCCCCGAGGCGCTGATCCACTCATCCAACATCGTCACCGCCCAGGTCGCCGACCAGCTTGGAGGTACCCGTCTCAAGGCGGCGATGCAGACGCTCGGTTTCGACAAGCGCCCCCAGATCGAACTGCCGGCCGGTTTCCCGATCTGGCCGCGCGGCGACTGGGCGCGGATCACCACGATGACCGTGTCCTTCGGCCACGGCGTCGCCCTCACCCCGATGCACCTCGCCTCGGCCTATGCCGCGCTCGTCAATGGCGGCATCTGGCGGCCCTCCACCCTGCGCAAGCTCGAACCGGGGCAGGCTCCCGCCGGCAAGCGCATCTGGCAGCCCAGCACCTCGGCGCGGATGCGGCAATTGCTGCGGATGATCGTCTCGGACGGCACCGGGCGCAAGGCCGATGCCCCCGGCTACCGCGTCGGCGGCAAGACCGGCTCGGCCGAAAAGCCCGGCCAGCACGGCTATCAGCGCACCAATCTCATCACCACCTTCGCCGCCGCGTTCCCGATGGACCGCCCGCGCTACGTCGTCATCTCGATGATGGACGAACCCAAGGCGACCCAGGCCACCTCCGGCCAGCGCACCGCCGCGTGGAACGCTGCCCCGGTGATCGCCCGGGTCATCCCGCGCATCGGCCCCCTGCTCGGCGTCATGCCCGACAACACCCGTGACGTGGACATTTCCGAGCTGTCGCCGCTGGTCGGTAACGGGGAAGGGGAGTGAAGCTGGGCAACCTCGCGGCGGCAGCCGGCCTGTCGCTAGGTAAGGGGTCGCTTGATAACGGCGCCGATCTCGGCGTGACGGGTTTCGCGATCGACAACCGCAAGGTCGCCCCCGGCACCGTGTTCGGCGCGTTCCGAGGCCTCACCGTCAACGGCGAGGATTTCATTCCCGCCGCCGTCCAGGCCGGGGCCATCGCCGTCGTCGCCGCGCCCGACGCGAAGGTTTCCGGTGCGGTCCACATCGCCTCGGACAATCCGCGCCGCGCCTTCGCCGCGCTCGCCGCGCCGTTCTACGCCCCGTTTCCCGAATGCGTCGTCGCCGTCACCGGCACCAACGGCAAAACCTCGACCGTTGAGATGGTCCGCCAGCTGTGGCGCATGGCGGGCCGCCGGGCCGCTTCGATCGGCACGCTCGGCGTCACCACCCCGGACGGTTCGGTCTCGACCGGCCTGACCACGCCCGACGTGGTCACTTTCCTTGCCAACATGGCGGGGCTGGCGCGCGAGGGTGTAACCCACGTCGCCTACGAAGCATCCAGCCACGGCCTCTCGCAATACCGCAGCGAAGGGCTGCGGGTCGCTGCCGGGGCCTTCACGAATCTCAGCCGCGACCACCTCGACTATCATGCCGACATGGCGGACTATTTCACCGCCAAGATGCGACTGCTGGCCGAAGTGGTCGAGGATGGCGCCGCCGCCGTCATCTGGGCCGACGACGAATGGTCGGCCCCGGCGATCGAGCAGGCGCGGAAAAGGGGTCTCCGCCTGCTCACGGTGGGCGAGAGGGGGCAAGCCTTGCGCCTTCTCGCCCGCACCCCCACCCACCTGGGGCAGCGCCTGACCATCTCGGTCGAAGGCAACGCCCACACCGTCGAACTGCCGCTGATCGGCGAATACCAGGCTGCCAACGCGCTGGTCGCCGCCGGCCTTGTCATCGCCTGCGGCGGTGATCCCGCCGCCACCCTTTCCGCGCTCGCCCGGCTTCAGCCGGTCCGGGGCCGGCTCGAACGCGCCGCGATTACCCGCACCGGCGCGCCGGTATATGTCGACTATGCCCATACCCCCGACGCGCTCGATGCCGCCATTTCCGCGCTGCGCCCGCACACCGCCGGGCGCCTGATCGTGGTGTTCGGGGCAGGGGGCGACCGTGACACCGGCAAGCGCACGCAGATGGGCAAGATCGCCCACGACTGGGCCGACCTCGTTATCGTCACTGACGACAACCCGCGCGGCGAAGACCCCGCCGCGATCCGCGCCGCCGTCCTTTCCGGCGCGCCGCTCGCCCGCGAAGTCGCCGACCGCCGCGCCGCCATTGCCGAGGCCGTGGCCGATGCGGCCCAAGGCGACGTCGTCCTCATCGCCGGCAAGGGCCACGAACAGGGCCAGATCATCGGCCGCGGCTCCGAAACCCGCGTCATCCCCTTCGATGACGTGACCGTAGCAAGGGAGTGCGCAGGCCAATGAACGCAACCGCCGCCCTCATCGCATGGCCCGAAGACGCCCTTGCGGACTACCCGCTGGCCCTCTGGACCTCGACCGAACTGGCCGAGGCGATGGGCGGCACCGCCAGCGGGCACTTCGAAGTCTCCGGCGTAGAAATCGACAGCCGCGACGTTGTCCCCGGCGACCTGTTCTTCGCGCTGAAGGGCGAGGCCATGGACGGCCACCGTTTTGTCGAAGCTGCCTTCGCCAAAGGCGCAACCGCCGCCGTAGTAGACCGAGAGATCGAGCAGTCCCACATCCTCGTCGCCGACACGTCAGAGGCCCTCGCACGGTTGGCCCGTGCCGCCCGAGCGCGGATTTCCGCCACCGCCACGGTGCTGGGCATTACCGGCTCGGTCGGCAAGACCAGCGTCAAGGAGGCCCTGTTCGCCGCGCTTGACCGGGCAGCCAGCGGCCGCGCGCACCGTTCGGTCAAGAGCTACAACAACCACGTCGGCGTTCCCCTGAGTCTGGCCCGGATGCCGTCGGGCAGCCGTTTCGCCGTGTTCGAGATGGGCATGAACCACGCGGGTGAGATCGCCGCCCTGACCACCCAGGTCCGCCCCCATGTCGCCCTCATCACCACCATCGCCCCCGCCCACATCGAGAACCTCGGCAGCGAAGAAGCCATAGCAGGCGCCAAGGCCGAGATCTTCGCCGGCCTCGAATCCGGCGGCACCGCGATCATCCCGGCGGACACCCCGCATTTTCAGCACCTGCGCGCCGCGGCCCAGCGTGCCGGGGCCGAAGTCATCTCGTTCGGCCGCGCGCTCCATGCCGACGTGCGCCTGCTTGATGCCGTGGCCGCACCCGGCGGCGGCAGCCTCGTCACCGCCGAGATGGGCGACCGCCGCCTTTGCTACACCGTCGCCGCGCCAGGCGAACACTGGGTCACCAACTCGCTCGCCGTCATGGCCGCAGTCCGCGCCGCCGGCGGGGACCTTGGCGCAGCCGGCCTCGCGCTCGCCGAACTCGAAGGCCTCAAGGGCCGCGGCGCGCGCCACCGCATTCCGGCGGGCACCGGCACCGCGCTACTGATCGACGAGAGCTACAACGCCAACCCCGCCTCGATGGCCGCCACCCTCGCGCAGCTTGCCGCCACCCCCGCCACCCGCCGCATCGCGGTCCTCGGCGCGATGAAGGAACTGGGCGAGCACGGCCCCGAGATGCATGCTGACCTTGCCGCACCCCTGCGCGCAGCGGGGGCGGACTACGCCGTCCTTGTCGGCGACGAGATGGGGGCGCTGGCCGACGAACTGGGGAAATCAACGCGCGTCGCGCTTGGCAAAGCCGTCCCCTTCGCCCATTGCCAAAATGCCGCAGAAGCGCTCACCGCGCTCAGGCAACATGGCGTGGAAAGCGGTGACGCGATCCTCGTCAAGGGATCGAATTCGGTGGGCCTCGGCAAGCTGGTCGAAGCGCTCGTCAACGTGGAAGGTTAGGTTCGCGCACCCATGCTTTATCTCCTGGCCGAATGGATGCATTTCCCCGGGATCGCGAACCTCATTCGCTATCAGTCCTTCCGCGCCGGCGCCACGATGGCGACCGCGCTGCTGATCGGTCTCGTCATCGGGCCGCGCTTCATCAACATGCTGCGCGTCCGCCAGGGCAAGGGTCAGCCGATCCGCGAAGACGGCCCACAGAGCCACCTCGCCAAGCGCGGCACGCCGACCATGGGCGGGCTGATGATCCTGATCTCGGTGGTAACCTCCATGCTGTTGTGGATGGATCTGACCAATCCGTTCGTCTGGGCCTGCCTTGCCGTGATGGCCGGCTTCGGCGTGATCGGCTTCCTCGACGATTACGACAAGGTCACCAAGTACAGTCACAAAGGCGTCCCCGGCCGCGTGCGCCTTGCGATGGAGTTCGTTGTCGCGGGGATTGCCGCCTACATCATCGTCAGCCAGATCAGCACCAACCTCTACGTGCCGTTCATGTCCGGCCGCTACATCCCGCTCGGTCCGCTCTATTACGTTTTCGCCGCAGTCGTCATCGTCGGCGCGGGCAATGCGGTGAACCTGACCGACGGGCTCGACGGGCTGGCGATCATGCCGGTGATCATAGCGGCTGGCACCTTCGCGATCATTGCCTATCTTGCGGGCCGTATCGACTATGCCCATTACCTCGGCATTCCCCACGTGCCGCGTGCTGGCGAACTGGCGATCCTCTGCGCCGGGATCATGGGCGCGGGCCTTGCCTTCCTGTGGTTCAACGCCCCGCCCGCCGCCGTGTTCATGGGCGACACCGGCAGCCTCGCGCTGGGCGGGGCGCTCGGCGCGATCGCCGTTGCCGCGCACCACGAGATCGTGCTGGCGATCGTTGGCGGGCTGTTCGTGATGGAGGCGGTTTCGGTCATCATTCAGGTCTTCGTCTACAAGCGCACCGGCAAGCGGGTGTTCCTGATGGCCCCGATCCACCACCACTTCGAAAAGCTTGGCTGGGCGGAATCGACCGTGGTGATCCGCTTCTGGATCGTCTCGATCATCCTTGCCCTTGTCGGCCTGTCCACGCTGAAGCTGCGGTGATCGTTTCTGCCGCCTTCACCGGTAAACGCTACGCCGTGCTCGGGCTGGCCCGCAGCGGGCTGTCGGCGGTGCGGGCGCTGCTGGCAAGCGGGGCAGACGTCACCGCATGGGACAGCCGCGAGGAACCGCGCGGCGCGATCACGGCGGAATTCGGCGACCGGGTGCAACTGGCCGATCCGGTCAGCGCCGACCTCACGGGCTATGACGGCGTGGTCGTCTCGCCCGGCGTGCCGCTCAACCGCCATCCGATTTCCGACAACGCCGCGCGCTACGGCGTCCCGCTGATCGGCGACATCGAGATATTTGCCCAGGCCCGGCCCAGCCTGCCCGACCACCGGGTGATCGGGATCACCGGCACCAACGGCAAGTCGACCACCACGGCGCTGGTCCATCACCTGCTGCAGGTGGCGGGCGTCAACAGCTTGATGGGCGGCAACATCGGCCTGCCTATCCTCGGTCAACCGCCGCTGGAGCCCAACGCCAGGGGCCCCGCAGTCTACGTGCTGGAGCTGTCGAGCTACCAGATCGACCTGACGCAGGCGCTTGATTGCGACGTGGCCGTGCTGCTCAACCTGACGCCCGATCACCTCGACCGCTACGGCAGTTTTGAGGCCTATGCCGCGTCCAAGGCGCGGTTGTTCGGGATGCAGGGGATCGGCCGCCTGGCGCTGGTCGACTACCGGGCCGAGATCGACGAGGACATCCTGCGCTTCGCCCCGGAAGGCCAGCCTTTCCAGTTCATCGACGGGGTGGAACCGCCGGGTGACCAGGACGATTGGCCATCGCTCCAGGGCCCGCACAACCGCTCAAACGCCAGCGCGGCGGTCGCCGCCGTGCGCCACCTCGGGCTGGACGACGCCGTGATCGAGGCCGGTCTGAAAACCTTCAAAGGCCTGCCGCACAGGATGGAGCGCGTCGCCGAGGCAAAGGGCGTGCTGTTCATCAACGACAGCAAGGCCACCAACCCGGCCTCGACCGCTCCGGCGCTGGCGGCCTTTCCGCCGCGGCCCGACCGGCGGGTCCACTGGATCGTAGGCGGCCTGCCCAAGGGCGACAACCTGGACGAGTGCAAGCCGTTCTTCGGCAACGTCCGCGCAGCCTATGTCATCGGCGACGCCGGCCCGCTGTTCGCCGATCTGCTTGAACCCTATGTGCCGGTCCGCCGCAGCGAGATGATGTGCGAGGCGATCCGCCAGGCGATCGAGTTGGCGAGGCCCGGCGACGTTGTCCTGCTGTCCCCGGCCTGCGCCAGCTTTGACCAGTTCCGCGACTTCGAGGCGCGCGGCGATGCCTTCCGCCAGCTCGTCGGGGCGCTGGTCGAAGAGGAGACTGGCTGATGGCAACAAACGCCCCCGGCTCCAATGCGCCGGCCTTCGTGCCCGCCGCGCAGACCCCGTTCGTGCCGCGCGCGGGTGCCGTGCCGAGCGGCAACCGCCTGCGCCGCAACCGCCGCCACGAACTGGCGGTGTGGTGGCGCGAGATCGACCGGGTGCTGCTGGTCCTGGTCCTTTCGCTGATGGCGCTGGGCGCGGCAGCGGTGGCCGCCGCCTCTCCGGCGAGCGCGCGGCGACTCTCGACTTCGGCGGTCCACCTCGATGACCTGCACTTCTTCGCGCTCCATCTGCGCTGGCAGATGCTGGGCCTGGTGACGATGTTCGCCGCCTCGGCCCTGCCCAAGGAGGCCGCGCGCCGCGCCGGAATCCTGCTCGGCTTCGGGATGATTTTCGCGTTGATGCTGGTTCCGGTGATCGGCACCAACGTCAACGGTGCCAAGCGCTGGCTCAACCTTGGCGTGTCGCTGCAACCGTCCGAATTCCTCAAGCCCGCCTATGCCATCGCGATGGCCTGGGTCCTGTCATGGCGGGTGCGCGATCCGAACCTGCCGGTGTTGCGGATCGCCAGCGCGATGATGCTGCTGGTCTCTGCCCTGTTGATGCTTCAGCCCGATTTCGGCTCGACCGTGCTGTTTGTCGGCGTGTGGTTCGTGCTGGTCCTGCTCTCGGGCGTG
>CAYFJH010000006.1:47135-50599 GCA_964343385.1 uncultured Novosphingobium sp.
CGTGCCGATGAAGCATATTTCCCTGCTGGGCGCAGGCGGCATCGTCATGGTGGTGGCGACCTATTTTCTCTACGATAACGCCCGCCACCGCATCGACAGCTTCATCGGCGGCGGCACGGCCTATGACCAGGTCGACCTTGCCTCGCGCACGATCACCTCGGGCGGGTGGACCGGCTCGGGCCTGTGGCTCGGCACGCGCAAGCTGTCGCTGCCCGAGGCGCATACCGACTATGTCTTCTCCGTCATCGGCGAGGAATTCGGCCTGCTGGTCTGCGCCCTGATCGTGCTGCTCTACCTCGCGCTTGTCACCCGGGTGCTGCTGCGGCTGGTGGAGGAGGAAGACCTGTTCACCGTGCTCGCCGCGACCGGTCTCACCGCGCAGCTGGGCGGTCAGGCTTTCATCAATATCCTCGTGAACCTCCAGCTGTTCCCGTCCAAGGGCATGACCCTGCCGCTGATTTCCTACGGCGGCTCTTCGACTGTGGCGCTGTGCCTTGGCGTCGGGTTCCTGCTCGCGATCACGCGGCGCAATCCTTTCCTGCAGCGTGAGCGCTTTTCCCTGCGCAGCGCCGGAGTGCTCAAATGACTGGGGTTACCCGCCATTTCGTCCTCGCTGCCGGCGGCACCGGCGGACATCTCATTCCAGCCTTTGCGCTGGCGGCCGAGCTGGATCGGCGCGGGCACCACGTCGCCCTCGTCACCGACGCGCGCGGCGCGGCGATCCCGGGCAAGCCCGATTTCCTGCCCGCCCATGTGCTGCCCGCCGGGCGGATCGAGGGCAGGAACCCGCTCAAGTGGATCACGGGTCTGCGCGCCATTCTGGAAGGCCGGCGCATGGCGCTGCGCCTGTTCGACAGCTTCGAGCCGAGCGCGGTGGTCGGCTTCGGCGGCTATCCCGCGCTGCCCGCGCTGCTCGCGGCCACCTCGGCGAAAATTCCCAGCGTGATCCATGAACAGAACGCAGTGCTGGGCCGGGTAAACCGCTTCCTCGCGGGGCGGGTGGACGCGATTGCCACCGCCTACCGCCAGGTCGACCGGATGGACGACAAGCTGGCCGGCAAGGTCCACCTCGTCGGCAATCCGGTGCGCGATGCAGTCCTGACCCTGCGCGACCAGCCTTACCCGGAATTCAGCGAGGATGGCCTGCTGCGCGTGCTCGTCACTGGCGGCAGCCAGGGCGCGCGGGTGCTGTCCGAGGTCGTGCCCGATGGGCTGGCGATGCTTCAGCCGGCGCTGCGCACCCGGCTCCAGGTAATCCAGCAATGCCGGCCCGAGGATATCGAGGCCGTGCGCCTGCGCTATTCGGTCCACGGCATTCCCGCCGAACTCGCCACCTATTTCGAGGACATGGCCGAGCGGCTGGCCGACGCGCATCTGTTCATCGGCCGTGCCGGGGCGAGCACCATCGCCGAACTGACCGCCGTGGGCCGCCCGGCGATCCTCATTCCACTGCCGATCGCGACCGACGACCATCAGGCCGCCAACACCCGCGAAGTGGCGGCGGCGGGCGGCGCGCGGTCGATCCGGCAGGCCAAATTCACCGCGGTCGAACTCGCCAAGCAGATCCAGACCATGGCGCAGCACCCGCACAGCCTTGCCAACGCGGCGCACGCGGCGTGGAACTGCGGCTATCCCAATGCGGCGGCGGACCTTGCCGATCTGGTCGAAAGCTTCGGCGGGGAGCCGCTGATGGACGTGATCCGCGTCGGCAATGTCGCGCTCGAAGCCGGCGGCCAGAAAGCCTTCGCGCGGGAGGCGGCGCTGTGATTCTTCGACAGGCTCAGGATGAGCGGATGTTGTATTGGCGGTTTTTCCCGACCCCGCTGAGCCTGAGCCTGCTCCGGGCCGGGCGCAACTGCGGAGCCCGGACATGAAGGCGGTCGGCACGGACATCGGGACGATCCATTTCGTCGGAATCGGCGGGATCGGCATGTCGGGCATTGCCGAGGTGATGCACAACCTTGGCTACGTGGTGCAGGGCTCGGACATTGCCGAGGGCTATGTCGTCGAAGGCCTGCGCGTGCGCGGGATCAAGGTGATGATCGGGCACAAGGCCGAGAACCTTGGCGATGCGGCGGTGGTGGTCACCTCGACCGCGGTCAAGCGCGACAATCCCGAGGTTGTCTGCGCGCTGGAAAACCGCGTGCCGGTCGTTCGCCGCGCGGAAATGCTGGCCGAACTGATGCGGCTGAAAAGCACGGTTGCGGTGGCCGGCACCCATGGCAAGACCACGACGACCTCGATGGTGGCGGCGTTGCTCGATGCCAGCGGGATCGATCCGACCGTCATCAACGGCGGGATCATCAACTCCTACGGTTCCAACGCGCGGCTCGGCGCGTCGGACTGGATGGTGGTTGAAGCGGACGAGAGCGATGGTTCGTTCCTGCGCCTCGACGGGACCATTGCGGTGGTCACCAACATCGACCCCGAGCATCTCGACCATTACGGCTCGTTCGAGCGGGTCAAGGAATGCTTCGTCGAGTTCATCGAGAACGTTCCGTTCTATGGTGCGGCGGTGCTGTGCATCGACCATCCGGAGGTCCAGGCGATCATTCCCAAGGTGCGCGACCGCCGCGTCGTGACCTACGGCTTCTCCGCCCAGGCCGACGTGCGCGGCGAGGCGGTGACGCCGGTGCCGGGGGGCAACCGCTTCAACGCGGTGCTGCGCCAGCGCGACGGGAGCTTCCGGCGGATCGAGGGCATCGAATTGCCGATGCCCGGCCGCCACAACGTCGAGAACGCGCTCGCCGCCGTGGCGGTGGCGGTGGAAATGGGCTGCGACGACGAGGTGATCCGCACCGGCTTCGGCAAGTTCACCGGGGTCAAGCGCCGCTTCACCAAGGTTGGCGAGGTCGGCGGCGCGGTCATCATCGACGATTACGGCCACCACCCGGTCGAGATCCGCGCCGTCCTCGCCGCTGCGCGCGAGGGCGTACGGGGCAGGGTCATCGCTGTGGTTCAGCCGCACCGCTTTACCCGGCTGCGCGACCATCTGGATGAATTCGAGGCCGCCTTCAACGATGCCGACGTGGTCTATGCCGCGCCGGTCTACGCCGCGGGCGAGCAGCCGATCGAGGGCATCAGCTCCGACGCCATGGTCGCCGGCATGAAGGCGCGCGGGCACCGCTCGGCGCAGGTCGTCGCCGGACCGGAGCAACTGGCCGAAGTGCTGGCGGGCACCGTGCAGGACGGCGATATGGTCGTCTGTCTGGGCGCGGGCGACATAACCAAGTGGGCGGCGGGCCTTGCCGGCGCAATCGCGGCGCGGAGGGGCGGGTGAGCCTTGCGACCCTCCCCAAGGTTCGCGGCAAGCTGACCGCCGATGCGCCGCTGGCGCCGCTCGTCTGGTTCAAGGCGGGCGGGGCGGCGCAGTGGCTGTTCGAGCCGAAGGACGTGGCCGACCTGCAGCGCTTCCTGCGCGAACTCGATCCGTCGGTGCCGGCGATGGCGCTGGGCCTCGGCTA
>CAYFJH010000006.1:50609-61330 GCA_964343385.1 uncultured Novosphingobium sp.
CAACATGATCGTGCGCGATGGCGGCGTTCCGGGCGTGGTCATGCGGCTGGGCAAGGCCTTTGCCGGGGTGACGCGGCTGGACGACCTCACGCTGGAATGCGGCGGCGGGGCGAGCGGTATCCTCGTTTCCAGCGCTGCGCGTGACAGCGGCATCGCCGGGCTTGAATTCCTGCGCTCGATCCCCGGCACGGTCGGCGGTTTCGTGCGGATGAACGGCGGGGCCTATGGCGGCGAGGTCAAGGACATCCTCGTCGATTGCAATGTCGTCCTGCGCGACGGATCGCTGAAAACGCTGGCGGTGGAAGACTTGCGCTATACCTATCGCCATTCCGAACTGCCCGAGGGCGCCATCGTGGTCGCCGCGCGGTTCCGGGGGCGGGCAGGGGAGCCGGCGGTGATCCAGGCCGAGATGGACCGCATCTCCGCCAGCCGCGAAGCCTCGCAGCCGCTGCGCAGCAAGACCGGCGGCTCGACTTTCAAGAACCCTGACGGCCACAAGGCATGGGAACTGGTTGACAGGGCCGGGTGCCGGGGCCTCACGCTGGGCGGCGCGCAGGTCAGCGAGAAGCACACCAACTTCCTCATCAACACCGGCGAGGCGACCAGCGCAGACATCGAGGCATTGGGCGAAGAGGTCCGGCGGCGTGTGCGCGAACAGTCCGGCGTCGAGCTTGAATGGGAAATACAACGCGTGGGCATGTTTGCCGGAGCGCAAGACAATAAAGAGTGGGTAATCTGAAGTGACTCTCCCCAAACTCCATGTCGCGGTCCTGATGGGCGGCTGGTCAAGCGAACGCCCGGTCAGCCTTATGAGCGGCGAGGGCGTGGCCAAGGCGCTGGAATCGCGCGGCCACCGGGTCACCCGGATCGACATGGACCGCAATGTCGCCGCGCGGCTGGCCGAGGCTGCGCCCGACGTCGTGTTCAACGCGCTCCACGGCACACCGGGCGAAGACGGCACGGTGCAGGGCATGATGGACCTGATGGGCCTGACCTACACCCATTCCGGCCTCGCCACCTCGGTCATCGCGATCGACAAGGAACTGACCAAGCAGGCGTTGGTCCCCCACGGCATTCCGATGCCCGGCGGGCGGATCGTCGAGACGGAAGAGCTTTACGAGCGCGACCCGCTGGCGCGGCCCTATGTGCTCAAGCCGGTCAACGAAGGTTCGTCTGTCGGCGTCGCCATCGTCACCGAAGGCGGCAACATGGGTCAGCCGATCGACCGCGACGCCAAAGGCCCGTGGCAGGAATTCGAGCGCCTGCTGGCCGAGCCGTTCATCCGCGGCAAGGAACTGACCACGGCGGTCATCGGCGACCGCGCGCTGATGGTGACCGAGCTCAAGCCCAAGTCCGGCTTCTATGATTTCGACGCGAAATACACCGACGGGATGACCGATCACGTCTGCCCCGCCGAAATCCCCGACGATGTCGCCGAGGCCTGCAAGGACATCGCCCTGCGCGCCCACAAGCTGCTTGGCTGCAAGGGCACCAGCCGCTCCGACTTCCGTTGGGACGACCAGCGCGGGATCGCCGGGCTGTTCCTGCTCGAGGTGAACACCCAGCCCGGCATGACCCCGCTTAGCCTCGTCCCCGAACAGGCCCGCCACTGCGGCATGAGCTACGAGGATCTGGTCGAGGCGATCATCGCCGAGGCGCTGAAGGACTTTGGCAAGGACTTCAGCAACGACGCGGGAGTCGCTGCATGAGCCAGACGATCAAGCGCAAGGCCCCCGGCGCGCGCAAGGTCGCCGCACGGCAGGGGCAGGCGCGCAAGGTCAAGGCCGCGCGCGCGCGCACCGGCTCGGCGCTCGACGCAGTGATGGCCTGGCTCCCATTCACCGAAGGCCAGCTCCACCGCATCTTCCTGGCCCTGATCTTCGCCGTGGCCATCGCCATCGCCTGGACCATCGCTGTCATGGCCGGCGTGCCGACCATTGCCACAAGCCAGTTCGCGACCGTCGCTGCCGACACCGGTTTCGCCGTGCGCCGGGTCGACGTGCGCGGGGTCAACCACCTCAACGAACTCAAGGTCTATGAAAAGGTCCTGGGCGAGAAGAACCAGGCCATGCCGATGGTCGATATCGCCCGCCTGCGCGACGACCTGCTCGGCCTGTCGTGGGTGGAGGATGCGCGCGTTTCGCGCCAGTTGCCCGACACGCTGGTGGTCGACATCGTCGAGCGCAAGCCCCACGCGGTGCTGCGCAAGCCCGACCGGCTGGTGCTGATCGACGCGACCGGCCACGAACTCGAAGCCGTCTCGCCCCAGCGCGCGCGTGGTCGGCTGGTCGTCTCCGGCCCGGGTGCGGGCCAGCAGGTTGAGGCGCTGACCGCGCTGCTCGAAGCCGCGCCGGCGCTGGGGCCGCAGGTGGCCGAGGCCGAATGGGTCGGCAATCGCCGCTGGAACCTGAAGTTCGGCACGAGCCAGGTTCTCGCCCTGCCCGAAGGCGAAAAAGCCGCCGCCAATGCGCTGATGGCCTTCGCCCGGCTCGACGGGGTCAACCGCCTGCTTGGCGGCAAGGTTGCCGCCTTCGACATGCGCGCGCCCGACAGGATCTATTTCCGCGTCCCCGGCCGTACCGAGGAAGAAGCCCGCGCCGCTGCCGCCGCCGCTGCCGCCAAGGCTGCCGTCGCCGCCGATCGGGCTGAGGCAAAGGAAGCCCCCGCCAGCACCGCCAAGGCGCGGGAGAGCACCTGATGCCGCCGCCGCGCATCACCCGCCTCATCGGGGCGGTCAATATCGGCAGTTTCCGCGTTTCGGCGATGATCGCCGGGATTTCCGAGACCGGCGAACTGGTCGTGCTCGGCTCGGCCCACCGCGCCGCGCAGGGGGTCAAGCGCGGCTATGTCACAGACATGGCGGCGGCCACCTATGCCGTGCGCGATGCGATCGAACGCGCGGAAAAGATCGCCCAGGTCAGCATTTCCTCGGTGTGGATCGGCACGGCCGGGGCCGGGCTGGCGGGCTCGGTCGCGCAGGTCGAGGTCGACATCGGTGGCCGGCGGATCGAACAGGACGACATCGACCACCTCCTCGTCGCCGGTCGCGAGGTGATCCAGCCCGACGGCCGCATGGTGCTCCACGCCCAGCCCGCGCACTACACGCTCGACGGCGCGCATGGTGTGGCCAACCCGCGCGGGCTCCATGCCGAGCGGCTTGGCGTCGATATCCACGTCATGCTCGCCGACGGCGCGCCGATCCGCAACATCACCGAGGCGGTACAGAACGCACACCTCGAAGTGGACGGCGTCATCGGGTCGCCCATCGCCGGCGGCCACGCCTGCCTGACGCCCGAAGAGCGCGACCTTGGCGTCGCACTGGTCGAGATCGGCGGCGATGTCACCAACGTCTCGGTCTATGCCGGCGGGATGCTGCTCGGCATGGCCTCGATTCCGCTCGGTTCGGGTGACGTGACCGACGCCATCGCCTCGGCCTTCGGGATCCGCCGGTTCCAGGCCGAACGGCTCAAATGCGTCAACGGCTCGGCGCTCGCCAGCCCGTCCGATCACCGCGAGATGGTCCCGGTCGGCGCGCCCGGCGAAGAAGGCGGCGGACCGCTCGCGCGCCATGCCGACGAATCGAACCGCATCCCCCGCGCCGAACTGGTCTCGGTTATCACGACCCAGCTCGGGCGGCTGCTCGAAGAGGTAAACAAGGACCTCAAGACGCTGGGCTTCACCGGCCAGCGCGGGCAGCAGGTTGTCCTTACCGGCGGCGGCGCGGAACTGGTCGGACTTGCCGATTTCGCGCAATCGGCGCTGGGCAAACCGGTGCGCATCGGGCGAGCGCCGCAATTGCGCGGGCTTCCCGAAGCCCATGCGCGGCCCGGTTTTGCTACGCTTGCGGGGCTGATCCTGTTCGCGGCGGCCGACCCGGTCGACATCCGCGCGGTCGGTCCGGGGTTCCAACCGAACGCGAACTACAAGGGTGCCGGCTTGCTGGGCCGGATCTACCGCGCCCTGCTGGAGTATTTCTAGGGGCTTGCCCCGGGTAACTTGGCGGCTTTCCGGCTGTGGACAACACAACGCGGCCTGTTGGTTTGCCGATTCGAAGAGTGCATTTACCGGTGATTGGCCAATAGTTGGTCCATGGCCGGAAAGCCTGCTGCAGCGGGCCCTGCGTGGAGACTGGAATGAGCATCAATATCGGACCGCCGGCAGTCGAGGAACTGCGCCCTCGCATCACCGTGATCGGCGTCGGCGGAGCGGGCGGCAATGCCATCGCCAACATGATCCAGGCCGAGATCGAGGGGGTCGATTTCATCGTCGCCAACACCGATGCCCAGGCGCTGAACAATTCGATCGCGGAACACCGCATCCAGCTCGGGCCCGATATCACCCAGGGCCTCGGTGCGGGTTCGCGCCCCGAAGTCGGGCGCGCGGCGGCCGAGGAAACCATCGCCGATATCGAGCGCTCGCTTGACGGCGTCCACATGTGCTTCATCGCCGCAGGCATGGGCGGGGGCACCGGCACCGGCGCCGCGCCGGTCATCGCCAAGACCGCGCGCGACAAGGGCGTGCTGACCGTCGGCGTCGTGACCAAGCCGTTCCTGTTCGAAGGCACGCGCCGGATGCGTTCGGCCGAAGCCGGGATCGAGGAACTGCAAAAGCACGTCGACACCCTGATCGTCATCCCGAACCAGAACCTGTTCCTCGTCGCCAAGGCGGAAACCACCTTCAAAGAGGCTTTCCAGCTCGCCGACGAAGTGCTGCAGCAGGGCGTGCGTTCGATCACCGACCTGATGGTCATGCCCGGCCTGATCAACCTCGACTTTGCGGACGTCCGTTCCGTCATGGGCGAAATGGGCAAGGCGATGATGGGCACCGGCGAGGCGGCCGGCGAAAACCGCGCGCTCGAAGCGGCGGAGCGGGCCATTTCGAACCCGCTGCTCGACGGCGTGTCGATGCAGGGCGCCAAGGGCGTCATCATCTCGATCATCGGCGGCGAAGACATGAAGCTGCTCGAAGTCGATGAAGCGGCCAACCACATCCGCGACCTGGTTGATTCCAACGCCAACATCATCTGGGGTTCGGCCTTCAACCCTGACCTCCAGGGCAAGATCCGCGTCTCGGTCGTCGCCACCGGGATCGAGCAGACCGAACAGCAGGTCGAGGCCATCAACCGCGGCGGGCTGTCCTTCGGTGCCGGCCGCGGCGGGATCGGCCGTCCGGGCATGGCCCGTCCCGAGCCGGAAGTGCCGGTAGTGGCTGCCGCGCCCGAACCGGAGCCGGAGCCGGAGCCGGAGCCGGTGGCCCAGCAGGAACCGCTGTCGCTCGACATCGAAGCCGAGAGCGAGCCGCTCGAGCTGCAGCTCGATGCGCGGGACGAGGCTGCCGACGAAGCGCCGATGGCATCCGAAGCCCCGGCCGAAGCCGAGGCTCCTGCATCGGACGAACTGCTGCTTGATGCCGGCCGGCTGGCCGACGAGGAAGAACCGGCCTCGCCGCTGCTTCAGCGCAAACGTCCGCTGGTGTCCTCGGGCGACGAGCCCGCGCCGCGCTTGTCGGGCGGGGGCAGCACCCTGTTCGAACGGATGGCCAACCTGTCGCGCGGCGGCGGGCGGACCCTGCGCGACGAAGGCGACGACGAGGGCGAGAGCGACAGCCAGTCGATCAGCATCCCGCGCTTTCTCGGCCGCCAGAACAACCAGTAACCGGCACGGTAACGGAATATCCGGCGGCAGGGGCCGGCTGCCGGATCATTCTGCCGAGGTTCATCCGGCCTATTCCATCGCCCCGGCGGTCATGCGCCGGAAGGCGCGATAACGGGACGAAAGCAGCAATGACGCCGAGGCGTTTCGGGCAGCGGATCTTCATGCACAAGGTCTGGGACTTGAGTGGCTGGCGGCTGGCGGTAGTGGCCGGCACGGCGGCGATTGCGCTGTCAGGCGCGAACGCGGCCCTTGCCCAGCCGGTGGTCCAGCCTTTGCCCGGCGGAGCCAGCCAGTCGCTCAACTCTGCGCTGGCCCGCCTGGGCCGCGATCCGCGTGACCTCTCGGCCCTGATCGACGCGGGCAATGCCGCGCTGCAGATGGGCGACGTCGATGCCGCCACCGGCTTTTTTGCCCGTGCCGACCAGCTTTCGCCCAACAACATGCGGGTCAAAGCGGGGCTGGCCGCGGCGCTGGTGCGCAGCGAAAATCCCTACGATGCGATCCCGTTGTTCGCCGAGGCCGAGGCAGCGGGCGTGATGGACCCGATGCTCAATTCCGACCGGGGCCTCGCCTATGACCTCGTCGGCGACAGCCGGAACGCCCAGCGCTATTACCGCCTTGCGCTCGCTGGTGCCCACAGCGACGAAACCGTGCGCCGCTTCGCGCTCAGCCAGGCGATTGCCGGCGACCGCGCGGGCATGGAGCTGGCTCTGTCGCCGCTGCTGCAAAAACAGGACAAGGGTGCCTGGCGCACCCGCGCCTTCGCGCTGGCAATTCTCGGCCGGCCGGAAGAGGCAGTGGGCATCGCCAACCAGACCATGCCGGCAGAGCTTGCGAACGGGATCGCGCCCTATCTGCGCTACATGCCCCGCCTGACCGCCGCGCAGCAGGCGGCGGCAGCGAATTTCGGACGCTTTCCCCGCGCCGCCGAAATCGGCCGCGACGATCCGCGCGTTGCGCTTTATGCCCCGCCCAAGCGTGTCGCTACGGCTGACGCATCGCTGGTCCCCGCCGGTGAGCCGCTGGGCGCCCGCAGCCGCATTCGCCGTGAAACGCGCCCCGCCACGCCTGTCCCCGTCGCGCCCACGCCCACGCGCAGCGCTCCGCCCGAACCCATGCCCACCCGGCAGGTCGGCACGGCCCCGGCGCTGGCCGTCGCTCCGGTGCCCGAACGCCGCCTGCCTGTCGTTCCCGCTGCGCCCGCGCCAGTCCCTGTCGCGGCGGTCGTTCCCGCGCGCGCGGCCCCCGTGCCAGCCCCCGCCCCCGCGCTCGCTTCGGCGTCCGGTTTCAATCTCTCGCACGTCGGTGCCCCGGTAAGCCCGCCCCCGGCACCGGCGCTGGCAACGCCACGACCTGCCGCCGTCATCGCCGCAGCGTCCGCTGCGCCGGTTGCCGCGGCTCCGGTTCCTGCGGCCATCACACCGCCCCCGCCAACCCCCATCGCTGCGTCCGCGCCTGCACCGGCGGCGCCCGCGCCGCGCCCGCGCCGGGTGGCCGATGCCTTCGCCGATCTCACGCTGCCCGCCGGTTCGATCACTCCGGCCCCGGGCGCGGTTGACGTGCGCCGGATCGCGGCGGCCAAGCCCAAGCCGCCGGAACCTCCCAAGACGCCGCCCAAGCCGGTCCACCCCAGCCGGATCTGGGTCCAGGTCGGCACCGGCCGCGACGTGCGCGCACTCGGTTTCACCTGGCGCGAGCTGGCGAAGGACAATCCGGACCTGTTTCGGGGTAAATCCGCCTGGGTTTCGGACTGGGGCCGGACCAACCGCCTGCTCACCGGTCCCTTCGCGACCGAGGCTGCGGCAGAGATGTTCCTGGGCCGCCTGAAGAAGAAGGACCTCGACGCATTCCTCTGGGCCAGCCCGGCCGGACAGGTAGTGGACGATCTCCCGGGGCGCTAGGAAAACGGCTGTCCACCGGCTTTCCCCCTCTTTTCCACACCTTGTAAACAGGCTTGTCGAGTTTTGCGCAGGCCAGCGCTAACCTCGCATTGTCTCGGAGCCCCTTGACGAAGCATCCAGCGGCCAGACCCCCGAGGGAGAAGCATTCGTGAGGACCAGCCAGGACGACATGGAAGAGGGTGACGACGCTGCCCCTGTCGACATGCTCGCCTCGCTGTTCGAGGCGCGCGGGTGGCAGTACGAATTCGTCGGCGACGATGAAATCAGCGGCGAAGTCCAGGGGTCGTGGGCGAGCTACCAGCTGCGCGGGATATGGCGGCGCGAGGACCATGTCCTCCAGTTGCTCTGCCTCCCCGACATCCGCATCCCGGACGAAAAGCGCGCCCCGATGTTCGAGGTGCTGGCCATGGTCAACGAGCAGATGTGGCTGGGGCATTTCGACGTCTGGTCGAACGGCATGGTCCTGCTTTACCGCCACGCCCTGATGCTCGGCGACGACGGCCTGCTGTCCATTGCCCAGGCCCAGACCGCGGTCGAGGCCGCTATCGACGAGTGCGACCGGTTCTACCCGGCGTTCCAGTTCATCCTGTGGGGCGACAAGTCCCCTGCCGAAGCCCTCGCCAGCGCATTGGTCGATGCCGCTGGCGAAGCTTGACGCGACGGGCCGCACGCGCCAACCGGATCGTTCCAGTTCAGCAAGGGGCAGTGCGGTGAAGGTTCTCCAGTTTGGATGCGGCAACATGGGCGGGGCCATGCTCGCCGGCTGGCTCGCGGCGGGGCTCGATCCGGCCGGCTTCACCGTGGTCGATCCCTACCTCCCCCAGGCCCCAGCCGGCGTTGCCCACCTGACCGAGGCCCCGACCTCCGACCCGTTCGACGTGGTCCTGCTCGGCTTCAAGCCGCAGCAACTGGCCGAGGCCGCCGCCGCCATTGCGCCCGTGGTAGGCGAGGGGACGCTCGTGCTCTCGATCCTCGCCGGGGTCGATCTGGAGACGCTGCGCCGCTATTTCCCCGCAGCCAGCGGCATTGTCCGTGTCATGCCCAACCTTTCCGCCGCGCTGGGCAAATCGCCGATCGGCCTTGTCGGGCAGGTCGACGAAACTGGCCGCGTCCTGACCGAACGACTGATGGCCCCGCTCGGCCAGGCCGAATGGCTGTCCGGTGAGGACCGGATGGACCTCGTCACCGCGCTCGCCGGGTCGGGCCCGGCCTTCATCTACCGTGTGATCGACGCGCTGGCCGCAGGCGCTGCCGACCTTGGCCTTCCGCGTGAACAGGCCGACCGGCTGTCGCTGGCCATGGTTGAAGGTGCCGCCGCCCTTGCCGCCGCCTCGCCGCACGCCCCCGGCGAACTCGCCCGCCGCGTCGCCAGCCCCGGCGGCACCACCCTTGCCGGGCTCGAGGTGCTTGACGCCGATGGCCGGCTGGCCGCCCTCATGCGCGATACGCTCGATGCTGCGGCATCGCGCAGCGCGGAAATGACCCGTGCCGCGAAGGGCGCCGGCTGACCCATTACAATTTGTCACATATGCCCTGTTCCGGTTTTGCTTGAAACATTAACCTGCAAGGCCGATATTCCCAGCACGGCCCGCTTCCGGGCTGGACATGGAGCTTTGAAAGACAATGGCAAACTGGAACGATCCCCAGCCCACGCGCACGGGCTTCGGTGCGTCCTCTGCCCTCAATCCGGCAGCGGGCCGCGTCGGCTACGACGCCGGGCTGCGTCGCTACATGCTCTCGATCTACAATTACATGGCCTCGGGCGTCCTGCTCTCGGGCATCGTCGCGCTGGTGTTCGCCAGCTCGGGCGCTGCTGCCGCAGTGTTCGCTACCCCGCTGCGCTGGTTGATCGTGTTGGCCCCGCTAGCCTTCGTCATGGCGATGAGCTTCGGCCTCAACCGGATGCAGACCTCCACCCTGCGTCTGCTGTTCTGGGCGTTCAGCGTGGCGATGGGTCTGTCGCTGTCGTCGATCTTCCTGGTCTACACCGGCCCCTCGATCGCGAGCACGTTCTTCGCCACGGCTGCGGCCTTCGCCGGCCTCAGCCTCGTGGGCTACACCACGAAGAAGAACCTGTCGGGCATGGGCACCTTCCTCATCATGGGCGTCTGGGGCCTGCTCGCGGCGATGATCATCAACATGATCTGGCCCTCGCCGGGCCTTGGCCTGGTCATTTCGTTGGTCGGCGTGCTGATCTTTGCGGGCCTGACCGCTTATGACACGCAGCGGCTCAAGAACACCTACGCAGAGGTTGCCGGCACTGAATTCGCCGGCAAGGTGGTCGTTATGGGGGCGCTCAGCCTTTATCTCGACTTCATCAACATGTTCACCTTCCTGCTGCAGATGCTCGGCGACCGCCGCTGATCAATCCGCAGTACGGACCTGAAAACCGGTGCCCGGCATGCGCAATGTGCACGCCGGGCATTTTCTTTCATCGCGGGTGCGCCTAGAATGATGCCTTGGCCGGCGCAGCAATCTGCGAGCGGCAATCGATAATACCGGGAGACTTGCATGGTCCGTATCACCCCAGCGAATACCGCTCGCGCGGCGGCGATCGGCGCGGTCATGCTGCTCGCTGCCTGCGGCGAAAAGGCCCCGCCGCCACCGCTTCCCCCGCCGCCGCCCCCGCCGCCGATCACTGTGTTCATCCCGCCGAGCCCCATGCCGCCCTATGGGGCCTCGCCCAATCTCGTGGTGCCGCCGGTCGACGCGACCGGCCTGCGCTACAGCGTCAACCGCAACATTTCCCCGGCGCAGACCGTGTGGAACCTGCGCTCGGCGTACAATGTCGCCGCGCTCAATTGCAGCGATCCGCGCCACGCCGACATTCTCGTCAACTACCGCGCCTTCCTCAAGGCGAATGAAAAGACCCTGAAAAAGTTCAACAATGCGGTCGATACCGAGTTTCGCGCGAAATACGGCAGCCGCTTCATCGCCCCGCGCGAAAAGTACATGACAGAGGTCTACAACCACTTCGCCCTTCCGCCGACGATGTCCGCCTTCTGCACCGCCGTGCAACTTGTCGCGCGTGACGGATCGCCGGTGAAATCGGCCGAACTCGAAGGCTTCGCCGCGCGCAGCCTCCCCAACATCGAGATCGTGTTCGACGATTTCTACCGCAAGTATGACCACTACCGCACCGACCTCGCCGCGTGGCGCGCAAAAT
>CAYFJH010000006.1:61340-63210 GCA_964343385.1 uncultured Novosphingobium sp.
CCCCCGCCGGCGCTCACCGCATCTGTGACGGTTCCGGCCGGACAGGGCGGCGCCCTCCAGCCCACCGCCCGCTAGGTCCTGCCCCCGGCTGGGCGCGCATTTTGCACTTCCCTTGCGGGGCGGCCTTCGCTAAGGGGTCCGCTCCCGCAGGAAGCCGCCCCGGTGGCCGCCTGCACTCGCACTGGAACGGGGCCGTAGCTCAGCTGGGAGAGCGCGTCGTTCGCAATGACGAGGTCAGGGGTTCGATCCCCCTCGGCTCCACCAGTGTATTGTAAATTGCCCCATACCGGCCTGCGAACCGCACCGTTCTGCGCTTCCGGTTCCCCTTTCCGACAGAGCCCTGAGCTTGTCGAAGGGTGCGTGCCGGTTCTCGACCGGCGCAATTCTCGGCTCGGGCTGAGGCAATTTCCAACACACTGGCCCATATCCCAATCGCTCAGCCTGAGCTTGTCGAAGGCAGGGCGCGACATTCGCCGCGCAAACCGTTAGACCCTTTCCCATGCATTTTCTCGACCAGGCCAAGATCTACGTTCGTGCCGGCTCCGGCGGGCAGGGGGCCGTGTCCTTCCGGCGCGAGAAGTATGTCGAATACGGCGGGCCTGACGGCGGCGACGGCGGCAAGGGCGGGGACATCGTGTTCGAGGCGACGCCCGGGCTCAACACCCTGATCGATTTCCGCTACACCCAGCATTTCAAGGCCCCGCGCGGCGGCGGCGGCGCGGGCAAGGACCGCACCGGCGCGGGCGGCAAGGACCTTGTGATCAAGGTCCCGGTCGGCACCCAGATCATCTCCGACGATGACCGCGAAACCGTGCTGGCAGACCTTACCGAAGCTGGCCAGCGCATCGTCCTGCTCGAAGGCGGGATGGGCGGACGCGGCAACGCCAGTTACAAAACCAGCACCAACCGCGCCCCGCGCCAGCACCAGCCCGGCATCACAACCGAGGAAATGTGGGTCTGGCTGCGGCTCAAGCTGCTGGCCGACACCGGCCTCGTCGGCCTGCCCAACGCCGGCAAGTCCACCTTCATCAACAAAATCACCAACACCAAGGCCAAGGTCGGCGACTATGCCTTCACCACGCTGCGCCCGCAGCTTGGCGTGGTGCGCCACCGCAACCGTGAATTCGTGCTGGCCGACATTCCCGGCCTGATCGCCGGCGCCGCCGAAGGGGCAGGGGTGGGCGACCGCTTCCTCGGCCATATTGAACGGTGCCGCGTGCTGATCCACCTGATCGACGTCCACGGCACCGATCCTGCCGAGGCGATGCACATCGTCGAGGAAGAGCTCGAAGCCTATGGCGGCGGTCTTGAAGACAAGCCCCGCCTCGTCGCGCTCAACAAGATCGACCTGGTCGACGCCGAACTGGTCCGCGCCTTCACCAAGGAACTGAAAGAGGCTGGTGCCGCCGAAGTGTTCCCCATCTCCGGCGCGACCGGGGCCGGGCTTGACGCGCTGCTCGACGCGGTCATCAGCTATCTTCCCGCCTCCACCATCACCGAACGCCCCGACGGCGAGCGCGAGGAACATGACGAAACTCCCTGGTCGCCGATCTGAGGACTCCGCCCGGCGCAGGCCGCCCCGAAAGGACGACCAGCCGCCGGTCATCGCGCCTTGCATCCCCGGCCAATTTGCCTAATCCGCATGGTGTCATGAAAATCACGACCCTTGCCGACCTCGCCAATCCCGAACTTTGCCCCCGACTGGTGGTCAAGGTCGGCTCGGCGCTGCTCGTCGGCGAGGACGGCCCGCGCCGCGCCTGGATCGAGGCGCTGGTGGGCGAACTCGCCGCGCTGAAAGCACGCGGGCAGGACGTGATCGTGGTCAGCTCGGGTGCCATCGCGCTCGGCGCGCGCACGCTCGGGCTGGAAA
>CAYFJH010000006.1:63220-68324 GCA_964343385.1 uncultured Novosphingobium sp.
AAGGGGGGCGCGCCAGCCTCGCCGATGCCCAGGCCGCCGCCGCCGTCGGCCAGATCGCGCTGTCGGGGCTGTGGGCCGAACTGCTCGGGCGGCACGGGCTGACTGCCGCGCAACTGCTGCTCACCCTCGAAGACCTTGAGGATCGCCGCCGCTATCTGAACGCCACGGCCACGCTGACCCGCCTGCTCCAGGCCGGGGCCGTTCCCGTCATCAACGAGAACGACAGCGTTGCCACCCAGGAAATCCGCTTCGGCGACAATGACCGCCTCGCCGCCCGCGTCGCCCAGGCCGCGCGGGCCAGCGCCGTGCTGCTGCTGTCCGACGTCGATGGCCTCTATGACCGCAACCCCGCCGATCCCGCCGCGCAGCTGCTCCCGGTGGTCCACGGCGTCACCCCCGAAATCCACGGCATGGCCGATGGCGGCTCGGCCTCGGGCCTCGGCTCGGGCGGAATGACCTCCAAGTTGCAAGCTGCCGAAATTGCGGAACTGGCGGGCATCGCGCTGGTGATCGGCAACGGCACCCGCGACGCGCCCATCGCGCGCGTGCTCGAACAGGGTGTCGGGACGTTGTTCCTGCCCCGCCGGAAGGCCAAGGCACGCAAGGCATGGCTCGGCGGGCGTCTCCGGCTCAAGGGCACGCTCGTGGTCGACGCCGGTGCCGCCAAGGCCCTGCGCGGCGGTGCCAGCCTGCTCTCGGCCGGCATCACCGCGGTCGAAGGGCATTTCGCGCGCGGCGATGCCGTGGCGATCCGTGACGGCGAGGGGGCAACGCTCGCCCACGGCCTCACTGAATATGACGCCGCCGAATGCGGCCGCCTGATCGGCCGCCAGTCGAGCGAACACGAAGAACTGCTCGGCTATTCTCCGCGTTCGGCCATCGTCCACCGTGACCAGCTCGTGCTGCTGTGACTCTCGTTGCGATTACCGGGGGGACCGGCTTCGTTGGCCAGGCGCTGATTGAGTGCGCGCTGTCCGCCGGGCTGGAAGTCCGCGCACTCGCCCGCAGCGATCAGGCACCGCGCCCCGGCGTGACCTGGGTCAAGGGTGACCTTGCCAACACCCGCGCCCTTGCCCGCCTGATGAAGGGCGCAGAGGCCGTGATCCACGTCGCCGGCGTGATCAACGCCCCCGATGCCGCCGGGTTCGAGCTTGGCAACGTCACCGGCACCCTCACCGTGATCGAGGCTGCGCGCAAGGCCGGCGTCCCGCGCTTTGTCTTTGTCTCCTCGCTCTCGGCGCGTGAACCCAAACTCTCGGCTTACGGCGGGTCCAAGGCCAAGGCGGAAAAGCTGGTCAAGGCCAGCGGGCTCGACTGGACCATCGTCCGCCCCCCGTGGATTTATGGTCCGCGTGACCGTGATACTCTCGATCTGTTCAAGGCGGCCCGCTGGGGCATCCTGCCGGTGCCGCCGAAACAAGGGCGGGCCTCGCTCCTCCACGTCGATGATCTCGCCCGCCTGCTGGTGGCGTTGGTGCCGCAGGCCCGCAACACGGTGCACAAGGCGTTCGAACCCGACGACGGCAAGCCCGGCGGCTGGAGCCACTACGAACTCGCCCGCGCGATCGGCTGGGCCATGGGCAAGCGCCCCTTCGTGCTGCACCTGTCCGAAGCCATGCTGCGCCGCGCAGCCTGGCTCGACGCCCGCCTGCGCGCCGAAAAGGCCAAGCTCACGCCCGACCGCGTCGGCTACATGTGCCACCCCGACTGGGTCGTGCGCGAACGCGCCCGCGTGCCGCTGCGCGTGTGGCAAGCCGTTATCGAAACCCGCACCGGGCTCAAGGCCACGGCAGACTGGTACAGCGCGCAGGGCTGGCTCTAGAGCCAACGTCATCGGGCTCTAAAGCAGCAGGAAATCCGCCGCGCTCAGCGCCGGCTTGTTCGCCAGCAGCGCGATCTGCACCTGCGCGGCCCCGCCGACCCCGTCCGCATCGTAATAGAGCGCCCCCGTGGACTGGGCATAGACCAGATGATGTGCCGCCGTCGTCGCTGCCGTGCCGAGCGCCAGTTCCAGTGGATCGAGCCCCCCCGCCGCGTCCCCGGCAAAGGCGGCAAAAGCCCCCCGTACCAGCTCGATCCTGTCCGACAGGTGGGCGAAATCGGTGATCGTGTCCCTGTTCGCCGCGCTCTCCAGCACATCGAACCGGAACGTATCGACCCCGGCCCCGCCGGTCAGGAAATCCGCGCCCGCTCCGCCGATCATCACGTCATTCCCCCCACCGCTGGCCAATGTATCGTTCCCCCCGAAACCTGACAGCATATTGGCCGCCGCGTTCCCGGTCATCAGATTGCCAAGGGCATTGCCAATTCCGTTGATCCCTGCCGTGCCGGTCAGCGTCAGGTTCTCGACCTCCGCGCCGAGTGTCCAGCCGATCTGCGAGGACACCAGGTCGGTCCCTTCGCCTGCGTTCTCGATCACCGCGTCGGCCGCGTTGTCGACCACATAGGTGTCGTTCCCTAGCCCGCCTGCCAACGTGTCCGCGCCCAGTCCGCCATCGAGCCGGTCGTTCCCGCCCAGTCCGTAGAGCACGTTCGCCCCGGCATTTCCGGTTATGACGTTGGCAATGTCGTTGCCGGTGGCGTCGAAATTCGCTGTCCCGGCCAGCAGCGCCAGGTTCTCGACCTCCGCGCTCATCACCCAGCTGGCCTTGGCCGTGACCGTATCGGTCCCTTCGCCCGCGGCCTCGATCACCACGTCGGCCACGTTGTCGACGACATAGGCATCGTTGCCCAGTCCGCCTGCCAGCGTGTCCGCGCCCACCCCGCCGTCGAGCCGGTCGTTACCGCCCAGCCCATAGAGCAGGTTCGCTCCCGCGTTCCCCGTCATCACGTTGGCAAGGTCATTCCCCGTCGCCTCAAGGTTCACCGGCCCTGCCAGCAGGGTCAGGTTCTCGACCTCCGCGCTCATCACCCAGCTGGCCTTGGCCGTGACCGTATCGGTCCCTTCGCCCGCGGCCTCGATCACCACGTCGGCCGCGTTGTCGACCGTATAGCTGTCATTGCCCATCCCGCCGACCATCGTATCCGCGCCCAGCCCGCCGTCGAGCCGGTCATTCCCACCCAAGCCGGCAAGCAGGTTCGCCCCGGCATTCCCGGTCATCACGTTGACCAGATCGTTTCCGGTCCCGCTCAGGCCCGCCGTCCCCGCAAACAGAGTCAGGTTCTCGAACGTCGCACTCAGGGTCCAGTCGATCTTGGCGATAACCACGTCGGTGCCTTCGCCGGCATTCTCGATAGCCACATCCAGCGCCAAATCCACGGTATAGCTGTCGTTCCCCAGCCCGCCGATCAGCGTATCCGCACCTGCCCCGCCGTCGATGGTGTCGTTACCCGCCAGTCCCTCGATCCGGTTGTCGAGACTGTTGCCGATCAGCCCGTCGCCAAAGGCCGACCCCTTCAGCCCCTCAAACGCATCGACCAGCCAGTCGCTCCCCGCGCCGCCCGTCGCCTGCGCCTTGCCCAGCGTGCTCAGGTTGACCTGCACCGTGCCGCCCGCATTGTCATAGCCCAGCGTATCGAACCCCGCCCCGCCGGCGATCGTATCGTTGCCCGCCCCGCCGTTCAGCAGGTCATCCCCGCCGCCACCCTCCAGCTGGTCGTTCCCCGCCAGCCCCAGCAGGACGTCGGCAAAGGCCGTGCCCGTCAGCACGTCGTTCCCGTTGGTCCCGGTGAAGGTCGCTCCCACACCGTAAAACGGCAGCGCGGCCGACCCGTCGGCAAAATCCACCCACTCGACATCGGTCAGGCGGTCGGTCCCCTCGTTCCCGTCGCCGGGGGCGATATCGGTCAGCAGATAGCCGCCCACGCCGTCCTCCGCGATGGAGAAGCCCGCCGCGAGCCCGGCGACGTGGAACCGGTCGACCCCTGCGCCGCCCAGCACCGTTTCCGCGCCGCTCCCGCCCCAGACCGCATCGTCGCCCGCGCCGGTCGCGATGCTGCTTGTCCCGCCGCCGCCGGCCTCGACCGTGTCATCCCCGGCCCCCGTCGTGACCACGTTGACCCCGCCGCCCAGCGCGATCGAAAAAGCCTCGAACCCCCGGAACGTCCCCCGGTTGCTCGCCACGACCCCGCCCGCGCCAAGGGTGAACACCGTCCCCGCCAGCGCCGAAAAGTCGATCAGCAGCAGGTCGTTCCCGCCTCCGCCATCAAGGTCCAGCCCGGCCCCTGCGGCCAGCGGCGCGGCATCGACGAAGACCGTGCCGTCATCGTCGCCGAAGGTGACCGTAACCTGTTCTATCCCGTCGAACTGGCCTTTGCCCACCCATCCGGCGAACCATGACCCCGCGCTCAGGATAAAGCTGTCCGCGTTCGCCCCCACCACGCCGGCATCGTCGCGGATGAGCACGTCGAACCCCGCCCCGCCGCCGACGTCGAACGGCATCAGCCCGCTCAGGCTGAACGTGTCATCCCCCGCACCGCCCAGCACATAGCCCGTCTCGAACCCGGCAAGCGAGGTTCCCCCCGCGATCCCGCCGCTGCCGGTCGCCCCGTTCCAGCTGAACGCCAGCCCCGCGGTCTTCTCCGAAAAATCCCCGCCCCAGAAGTCGAACCCCGCGCCCGCGTCGATCTGGTCCTAGACCGTATCGTCCCCGGCCCCGGTCGCCACGACGTTGGACCCGCCGCCCAGCGCCAAGCCGAAATGCTCGAAATGCCCGAAAGTCCCGTGGCTGGTCAGTGCCGTGCCGCTTTCGTCGATGGCAAAGGTCGTGTCGGCGAAGGCGGAGAAGTCCACGTCGAGCCGGTCGCTACCTCCCCCGCCGTCAAGGTTCATCGTCGCCCCGCCACCCAGCGGCGCGGCATCGACAAAGGCGTAATTATCCGCCTCCGACAGCGCGACATTGACCCGCTCGATCGAGGAAAATCCCGAATAGCGGACCTGCCCGGCAAAGCTGCCCGCCCCGCCGTCCTCGAATATCGCCGAATAGCCCTCGGCCAGCTGCCCGCTTTCGTCCCAGATCAGCATGTCCCGGCCCGCCCCGCCGTCGACCGCGAAGGGATTGAGCCCGTTCAGGAAAAAAGCATCGTCGCCCGATCCGCCGATGATTGCCCCGCCTTCGACCCGCTGGACATTGGTGCCGTTGGACACCGCCGCAAGGTTGCGGTA
>CAYFJH010000006.1:68334-72733 GCA_964343385.1 uncultured Novosphingobium sp.
AAGACCAGTCCGAAAAGTCCGCCAGCCAGACATCGCGCCCGGCCCCTCCGTCGATCTGGTCGATCCCGCCGCTGGACCGGATCGTGTCCGCGCCGCCCTGCAAGGCCACTACGTTGGTTCCGCTCCCCAGCGTCAGGTCGAACTGTTCGAACCCCGCATAAGTCCCCGCGCTTGCCGCAATCAGGAAGTTTGCGCCCTGGACGAAACTGGTGCTGGCAAAGGCCGAAAAGTCCGCCCGCAGCGTGTCGAACCCGGCCCCGCCGTTAAGGCTGAGCGTTGCCCCGCCCAGCAGCGGCGCGGCGTCAAAAATTACCGTGTCGCCCCCGCCGGAAAAGGTCGCGACAATCGCCTCGATGCTGGAAAACAGCAGCGCGGTGGAACTGCCCGTGCCCACGGCAAGGCTCCCGGAAAAACCGCCCTCCAGCCCGGCCGAAATCGCGCAGATCCCGCCGTTGACGACCACGCCCGACCAGTTGAGGTTCAACGTGTCGAACCCGCCGCCGCCATCAACGCTGTCGAGCCCCAGCAACGGGCTGAACTGGTCATTTACAGCGCCCCCGATCAGGGTGTCGTTGCCGTTCGTTCCTGTGAATGTCGCCATGCGGCCGCCTCCTCGGCAGCCGTTTTAGCCTGTCCTTGGGCGCAGCGCGGCGCAGTTGCCGCCAAAGCGGAGGCAACTCGCGCGCGCTGCCGCCAGATCAGAACACCGGATCGAACCCGGCGGGCAGTTCCGGCTCGGCCTCGGCCTCGCCCTCGCCCGGCTGGTGGATGCCGCACTCGGTCTTGTCCCAGCCCTTCCACCGGCCCGAACGCGGGTCCTCGCCCGGCGCGACCTTGCTGGTGCAGGGCGAACAGCCGATCGAGGGATAGCCCTCGGCCACCAGCGGATGCGGCGGCAGGTCGTGGAGCTCGAAATAAGCAGCGATGTCCTCTGCGGTCCAGTCGATCAGCGGATTGATCTTGAGCCGCCCCTGCGCGTCCGACTTGTCGAGTTCAAAGCGCGGCAGGTTCGCCCGCGTCGCCGCCTGGAACGCCTTGCGCCCGGTGATCGACCCGTCGAACGTCTCCAGCGCCCGCGCCAGCGGCTCGACCTTGCGGATTTCGCAGCAGCCGTCGGGATCGTAGGACCAGCGCAGCCCGTTGTCGTCCTTCGCGGCCAGCGCCACCGGATCGGGACGCAGGATCTGCAGGTTGGTCAGCCCCAGCCGCTCAACCAGCGCATCGCGGTATTCCAGCGTCGCGGGAAAGTGCTTGCCGGTATCCAGGAACAGCACCGCCGTATCGGGCGCAAGGCTTGCCACCAGATGCAGCAGCACCGCGCTCTCCGCGCCAAAGCTGGACACCACGGCCAGATCGCCTGCCAGCTTGTCGCGCAGCACCGCGCCCAGCCAGTCGCGGGTCTCGGCGTTCGCGAACAGCCGGTTCAGGCGCTCGGCATCGGCCTCGGTGAACCGGGGCGCGGAGTCGATCCTGTCAATCTTGCGCAAGGCTTCGGGCATGATGCAGTCTGCTTTCTCAGCGCGCGTGGCGCTTGGCCCAGATCGGCGCATGGCCGTCGACCGTCGGGGTGTAAACTTCGCCGTAGCGGGCCATCGCGGCCTCGGCGTCGGCGCGGTTGAGTTCGCTCTCGGGGGCAAAGCTGTCAAACCCGCAGCGGCGCAGATAGGCCAGCTGGTCAACCAGAACGTCGCCCACGGCGCGCAGTTCGCCCTGATACCCGGCCTCGCGCAGGATGCGCGCCGCCGAATAGCCGCGCCCGTCGCCGAATACCGGAAAATTGACCTCGACCAGCCTGATCCGGTCCAGATGCGGCAGCAGGTCGCGCGCATCGTCGCCCGGCTCGACCCGCACGGCGGAGGCGTTGGTCTGGTCGCCAAAAGCATCGACGGTCACGGCCGGATCGCCCACCGGCTCATCGGCGCGAAAACGGAACTGGGTCTCAACCATTCGCCGACTCCCCCTTCTTCTGGGCACTTGGGGCGTAGATAGCTTCCTTGAACGGGGCCATGCCGATCCGGCGATAGGTATCGAGGAAGCGCTCGGTCCCTTCCTTGTTGGCAAGATAGACGTCGGTCGCCTTCTCGATCGCCTCAACCACGCCGTCCTCGTCAAAGCCGGGGCCGGTGATCGTCGCGAGCGAGGTGTCCGCGCCTTCCGAGCCGCCGAGCAGCAGCTGGTAGTTTTCCACGCCCTTGCGGTCGACGCCCAGGATGCCGATGTGGCCCGCATGGTGGTGCCCGCAGGCGTTGATGCAGCCTGAAATCTTGAGCTTCAGTTCGCCCAGTTCGTTCTCGCGGGCGGCGAACCGCTCGGAAATCTTCTGTGCGACCGGGATCGAGCGGGCGTTCGCAAGGCTGCAATAGTCCAGCCCCGGGCAGGCGATGATGTCGCCGATCTTGTCGAGATTGGCCGTGCCAAGCCCCGCCGCGTCCAGCTTCTGCCACAGCGTGTACAGGTCGGCCTTCTTGACGTGCGGCAGGACGATGTTCTGCGCATGGGTCACGCGCAGTTCGTCGCCGGCATAGTCTCGCGCGAGGTCGGCCATCAGGCGGATCTGGTCGGCGCTGGCATCGCCCGGAATGCCGCCGTGCGGCTTGAGGCTGATCGTGACCACGGCATAGCCCGGAGCCTTGTGGACGTGGGTGTTGTTGTCCACCCAGACCGCGAAATCGGGGTCCGAACGGTCGACGCTGTCGGCAAGCCCGGTTTCATAGGCAGGCTCGGCGAACTGCGCCTTGATCCGCTCCAGCTCGGCCAGCGGCGGCTCGATGCCCTGCGTGAGCAGGTGGGCGAACTCGGCCTCGACCTGGCGGGTGTATTCCTCCTTGCCCAGTTCGTGGACAAGGATCTTGATCCGCGCCTTGTACTTGTTGTCGCGCCGGCCATAGCGGTTGTAGACGCGCAGGCAGGCCTCGGAATAGGTGATCATCTGGTTCAGCGGCACGAAGGCGTTGATCAGCGGCGCGATCATCGGCGTGCGGCCCATGCCGCCACCGACATAGAACGCCGCGCCCAGTTCTCCGGCCGCATTCTTCACGATCTGGATGCCGATGTCGTGCAGCCGCATCGCCGCGCGGTCGGTATCGCTGGCGATCACCGCCATCTTGAACTTGCGCGGCAGGAAGCTGAATTCCGGGTGGAAGGTGCTCCACTGGCGGATAAGCTCGGCATAGGGGCGCGGATCGACGATCTCGTCCGCAATCGCGCCTGCATACTGGTCCGACGTGGTGTTGCGGATGCAGTTGCCGCTGGTCTGGATCGCGTGCATTTCCACGCTCGCCAGATCGGCGAGGATGTCCGGCGCGTCCTCCAGCTTGATCCAGTTGTACTGGATGTTCTGGCGGGTGGTGAAGTGGCCGTAGCCGCGGTCATACTTGTCCGCGATGTCGCCCAGCATCCGCATCTGCGCGCTGGACAGTGTGCCATAGGGCACGGCCACGCGCAGCATGTAGGCGTGCAGCTGCAAGTAAAGCCCGTTCATCAGGCGGAGCGGCCGGAACTGCTCCTCGCTCATGCTGCCATCAAGGCGGCGGCGGACCTGGTCGCGGAAATCGGCAACGCGGGCGTCGACCATGGCCTGGTCGTAGGTGTCGTACTGGTACATGTCAGATCACCCAGTTGCCGGCGGCGGGGTCGGCAGGCTTGAGGGAAAGGTCAAGGCGGACAGTCGGGCCAAGCGCGCGGACGCGGTCCTTGATGTGGGCGGGGCGGGGCCCCTCGGCGGTCAGCACCCCGTCGATGACATAGGGCGATACGACATTGCGCAGCGCATTCTCGCGCGCGGCGATTTCCTCGCCATGCTCACCCACGTCGGCGGCATCGGCAATGTGCAGCGACCAGCCCGCACCGTCCCACCAGGTAACGGCACCGGTCTTCAGGTCATTCCCCGTCAAAATCTTCACTTCATGGCCTCCAGCGCAAATGTGCGCAGTTCAACTTCATCCCGCGCCGCCACCTCACCGATGACGATGAGCGCCGGGCTCTTGACCTTGTGATGCGCCACCAGTGCCGCCAGCCCGGCCAGCGGCCCGCGCAGCACGCGCATGTTGGGGCGCGTGGCGTTCTCTATCACCGCCAGCGGCACGTCCGGAGCCAGCCCGTCGGCAATCAGCTTCTCGGCAATCGCCTCGGACGTCGCAACGCCCATGTAGATAACAAGCGTCCGGCCCTTGCCGGCCAGACCCGACCAGTCTTGCTCGGTCAGCCCTTTACACTGCCCGGCCACGAAGGAAACCACGCTGGCGGCATCGCGGTGGGTCAGCGGAATTTGCGCCGCCGCCGCCGCGCCCATCGCCGCGCTGATTCCCGGCACGACGCTTACCGGCACCCCGGCCGCGCGGCAGGCCTCGGCCTCTTCGCCGCCGCGTCCGAACACGAACGGATCGCCGCCCTTGAGCCA
>CAYFJH010000006.1:72743-89561 GCA_964343385.1 uncultured Novosphingobium sp.
CTCAACGTCATCGACTACGACAACCTGCAGCTCGAGCCGCCCCACGTCGTGGCCCGCCAGCGCCTCGCGGATCAGGAGATCGTTGATCCCCTCCTGCGCCAGGGTATGCCGCGAGCGGCTTTTCGCGACCGAGATCAGCCGCGCCGAAGCCTTGGCCATGCCGAGAATCGCCGGCTCGACCAGCCCGTCATGGACGATGATTTTTGCGTTCATGATCAGCCGCGCCGCGCGCAGCGTCAGCAGGTCCGGATCACCGGGGCCAGCGCCCACAAGATGGACGGTGCCCGCCGGTACAACAGGGGCAGAAGGGGCAGCCTTGCTCATGCGGCCCACATGGCCCCGCGTCCTGCCATGCGCCAGCGACTTTGCCTTGTGCCGGCCTAAGGTCAGCTTTCGTCGCCCACCTGTTCCACCTTCAGCACATTGCGAAACCGCACCTCGCGCTGGGGGAGGGGGATTTCCACCCCGTTCTCGCGGAACATGTGCCAGACCTGCTTGAGCACGTCCGAACGGACATTGCCGACGCCTTCCTCGGGATCGTCGATCCAGCACTGGATCTCGAACAGGATGGCGTTTTCACCGAATGCGGACAGCCACACGCTCGGTGCAGGGCTGTTGTGCACCCGTTTCACCGCCCTTGCAGCGGCCAGCATCAGCGCCTCCGCCTTGTCGATATCGGTGCCATACGCCACTGCCACCGGCACCTTAACCCGCACGTTGCGCGATGAAAATGACCAGTTCTCGACCTGGCTGGTCATCAGAATTTCGTTCGGAATCAAGTATTCGATCGAATCGCGCGTCGTCACCGACACCGCCCGGATGCCGATCTTCTTGACCTGCCCGACCGCGCCCGACCCGTTCCCGCCGTTCACCGCAATAACGTCCCCCGGCTTGATCGAACGGTCCATCAACAGGATGATCCCGGCGATCAGGTTGCCGAATGTCTTCTGCAGGCCGAAGCCCACGGCCAGCCCGAAAGCTCCTGAAAACACGGTCAAAGCCGTCAGGTTGATGCCCAGGACGTCGATCCCGATCAGGATCGTCACCACCCACGCGACAATCGAAACCAGCTTCTCGCCCAGCAGCTTCTGGGTCGGGTCAAGGTTGCCCAGCCGCTTGAAAACGCTGCGAATAAGCCGGCTGGCAATCCTCCCGAAAGCAAGCACCGCAAACAGCACCAGCACGGTCAGCACCGCCCGGTACAGCGAAATCCGCGTGTTCCCGTAATCGAACCCGATCGAATCGGCCTGTGCGGCGATTTCCGACCACCAGCGGTGCCACTGACCCATCATGCTGCCGCCCACGCGCCAAGTGCCTGTTCCAGATCGGCAATCAGGTCGCCTGGATCCTCCAGCCCGATCGAAAGCCGCACGCCAAACCGGTCCGCCGGGTTCATCCCGGCCAGCGGCCACGCGGTCGCGCTGCGGCTGGGCGCGGGGTCGAGCGGGGTGACTAGGCTTTCGAACCCGCCCCACGAATAGCCGATCCCGAACAGTGCCAAAGCATCGATCAGCGCGTTGCGCGCGGCCGCATCGCGGCCCTTCAATACCACGCTCAGCAGGCCGCAACCCCCGGTAAAATCACGCTTCCACAGCTCATGCCCCGGCGCGCCCGGCAGCATCGGGCACAGCACATGGGCCACTTCCTCGCGCCCGGCCAGCCACTGCGCAATTTCCAGCGCGCTTGCCGTCTCACGTTCCAGCCGCACGCCCATTGTCCGCAGGCCCCGCAGCGCCAGCGCGGCATCATCCGGGGATACCACCTGTCCCAGCACCTGCGCCGTGCGCCGTAGCTTGGCATACCAGTCGCGCCCCGCCGTGGCGCTGCCCATCATCAGGTCGGAATGGCCGCCGACATGCTTGGTCAGGCTCATCACCGAAATGTCCGCGCCATGCTCCAGCGCGGCAAAGCCAAGTGGGCTAGCCCAGGTGTTGTCGAGGATCACGCAGGTGCCTTTGCCGCGCGCCATTGCCGCCAGCGCAGGCACGTCCTGCACCTCCATCGTCAGGCTGCCCGGGCTTTCCAGCAGCACCGCCCTGGTCCGTTCGCAGATCGCATCGGCAAAGCCCGAAAGGTCCAGCGGATCGAACCACCGGGTCTCGATCCCGAACTCTGCCAGCCAGGTCCGGGCCAGCACCCGGCTCGGCTCATAGGCATTGTCGGTCATCAGCAGCACGTCGCCGGGGCGCACCGCGCTCATCACCGCGCCCGCGATCGCCGCCACGCCCGAGGGGTAGAGCATGGTCCCGCCCCCTGCCTCTGCCGCGCCCGGCTCCAGCTCGGTCAACGCCTCGGCCAGCGCCCACTGGGTCGGCGCGCCGCGCCGGCCATAGTAGAACCGCCCGTCCTCGTTGCGGCTCGGCCCCTGCTTCAGCGCGGCGGTATCGGGATAGAGGTGGGTGCTGGCCCGCCACACCGGCGGATTGACCACGGCACCGGGTTGGCCGGGCGTTCCTGTCCATTCGGGGCGGCGCCCGGCAGAAGTCAGGCGGGTTGCAGGGGTGGTCGGGCGGGAGGGAAGCTTGGCCATGTGCCGCCTGTGTTATCAGGCGTTGATCGCCTCGCCCACTGCCTTTGGCGTGTCCGGGTCCGAACCCCATTCGGTCCAGCTCCCATCATACAGCGCCACGTCGTCCTTGCCGATCAGGTGCATGGCAAAGGCCAGCACGCAGGCCGTGACCCCGCTTCCGCACGAGGTCACCACCGGACGGGCCAGGTTGACCCCCGCCGAAGCGAATGCCGCCCGCAGCCCGTCAGGATCGCGGAAAGTGCCGTCCGCATTGAAAAGCCCGGTATAGGGCACGTTGAGCGCCCCCGGAATGTGCCCGCTGGCAAGGCCCGGGCGTGATTCCGGCGAGGCTCCGGTAAAGCGCGGACCGCCGCGCGCGTCGACCAGTTGTTCCGCCCGGCTGGCGATGTTTTCCATGATATCACCCTTGGAGCGCAGTTGGCGCGGGTCTGACCAGGTGGTGAAATGGCGGTGGCGCAGGGTTTCAACGCCCTTGGCCAGCGGGCGGCCCTCGCGCACCCATTTGCCGATCCCGCCATCGAGGATCGCGACGTTGTGCGCGCCGAACATCCGAAGCATGAACCAGGCCCGCGCCGCGGACTTTATGGCGCTGTCGTCATACAGGACGATCCGGCTGCCATCGCCCAGGCCCAGCGCTTGCATCCGGCTGGCGAATTTCTCGGCCGGGGGCAGGGTGTTCTCGACCGGCGCAGCTTCGTCGATCAGGTCGTCGAGGTTCATGAACACCGCGCCGGGAATGTGCCCGTCCTCGTATTCGGCGCGCGCGTTCCGGCCTGCCTCGGGCAGGTGCTTGGATGCATCGACGATGCGCAGGTCGCTCGCGCCCATCTCGTTTGCGAGCCACTCGGTCGAAACTAGGCTGTCCATTTACGCGCGTCCTCCTCTTCGCTGCGTATGTGAGAGGCTTAGGCTCGGCAAGATGCGGCGTCGAGTGTCCTGTGCCACGTTTTCCGCCTTCAAGCAGCCTCGGCGATCCCCCGCTGGCTCACTTCGCCGAAAATTCTGGGGCCGGTGTCAAGCCGGAACGGGCGCAGGAGCCCGCCGGGCGCAGCCGGGCTTTCGCCCACCACCACCGCCCGTGCGAGCGTCAGCCCCGGCGCCTCGACCCGCAGCCGAACCAGCGGCACGATCAGGGTCGCCGCGCCGCTCCTTATCGGCGTCACCGCCGCCAACGGAAGCCGCAATTCGCCTTTGAGTTCAGAGGTTTGACCTGCGCCCAGCAAGGCCAGTTCATGCCGCAATTCCAGCCCGGCACCGTCGCGCCCAAGCTGGCTGTCCTCGGGTAGCGAGGCATGGGCACCGATCATGTCGGCGGCAATCGCCAGCGGCCCCACGTCGTGCCCCAGCAGGTTGGTCAGCCGCAGCCGATACTGCAAGGTCGCGTTCACCAGCGAGACGCTGAAGCGCACCGGCTCCATCTCGAGCGCCAGCCAGTCTGGTTCCGCCGGCGCGGGGGCCGGGGCCGGTGCGGACGACAGATCGTCCAGTTCCGGCAAGACCATCGGCGACTCGGCATCGGCCAGAGCCTCCTCCTGATGAACCGGTTGGGGCCGCCTGCGCCTGAACAGGAAAACGCCGAGCCCGATGAAGCCCAGCCCCACCGGGACGAGCTGCCACAAAGGGACCGAGCCCTCACCTGCCGCAGCCACTTGTGGTGCGGCGGCCGTAGCGGGGGCTGGCGGCACGTCCGTCGCCGGCGGGAATTCGGTTGCCGTCGGGGCGGGGGCCGCAGCTTCAACCGGGGCGGGCGCGGGAGATGCAATCGCGGTGCCCCGCGCAACCGGAGCCGGCAATGCCACGGATCTTGGCGGGGCAGGGGCTGCCGCCGGCACCACTACTCGTGCGGCTGGCGACTGCGCGGGCGAAGGAGCGGCGGAAGGCGGGGCCGAAGGCGTTGCGGCGACCGGCGGCGGGCTGTCGGGATCGACCGGCCCTTGCGGACGCGGCGTCGCCGAGGCACTGCCCGGCGGCAGCCGGAAATCGCTCACCGACTGGGCACCGGCAGGCACCCCGGCCGCGATCAGCAGCGCGGCCGCGACCAGCCCCGGAATATATGCCCTGAACGCAAACATTTGAGCCAAAACCTTTCCCCGCCCTGTGCTGAATGGCGGGTTAACTGGCGGCAAGCAACGGCTGATGCGCCGGATGGCTTGTGTCGCAGCCGCGATGACGGCATGGCATGCTGCCATGACCGACCAGAACCGCGCCCCGCTGCACCTGGGCCAGACCAGCGCCCTGCCATCCTCGCCCGAGGAGGCCGTGCTCGATTATGTCCCCAATCCGCGCACCGGCGCGCTCTATCTCGTGCGTTTCGCCGCGCCCGAGTTCACCTCGCTCTGCCCGGTCACCGGCCAGCCCGATTTCGCCCACCTGGTGATCGACTATGCGCCTGGCGAGACGATCGTCGAATCCAAGTCGCTCAAGCTGTTCCTCGGCGCGTTCCGCAACCATGCCGGCTTTCACGAGGACGTGACGGTCGGCATCGGCCAGCGCCTGTTTTCCGAAATACAGCCGGCATGGCTGCGCATCGGCGGATACTGGTATCCGCGCGGCGGCATCCCGATCGACGTGTTCTGGCAGTCGTCCGCTCCGCCTGAGGGCCTGTGGGTGCCGGACCAGGGCGTGGCCTCCTACCGCGGGCGCGGCTAGGAACCTCATCACGGCCGCCGCCGGATGGACCAGATCAGCGTCCCGGTCGCGGTGACAAGCGCTGCGATACCGAGCAGCGCGGCGGAATCGAGTATACCATCGGTGCAAGCCTTTCGAATCGAAGGCTTATTTGCTCCTAATTTGTTCCATTTAGGAAACGTCGAATCGACCAACCGACCCGCACGCCGCTGCCGGGCGGACTGTTTGGATATGGACGAATCCGATTCCCGAGTTCGGAAAATCGGATTGGACGCCTTGCCAGCTACCTATAAGATACTATCCAGAGAGATGTAGTTGGCGAGGGTTCGTTCACCCGGCGCAGCAGCCAAAAGGTTGCGCGCCAATTCGGTGAAATACCCCTGCTCAAAGACACATGATCGACAGAACAAAAAGTTCAGTGGAGGGGCAAATGTACAAGTTGAATGGATCCGTGGTGAGCGGCCTTGCGGCACTTCTGTGCAGCACGGCCTGGGTTTCGCCGGCCTTGGCGCAGGCCGTCGACGCACCTCAGGACACTGTCCGGCCGACGGACGAGGCGATCGTCGTCACCGGAACGCGCATCGTCCGCGACGGATATTCCCAGCCAACGCCGGTGACGGTCATTACCAGTGATGTCATCAACGCGCAGAGGACTTCTGGGACAATTGCCGACGTGCTGATCACCATGCCGGCATTCGCGAACAACACCGTACCTTCGACCATCAACACCGCCCTCAGCACCGGCCTGCAGGGCCTGAGCGCGATCAACCTGCGGGGCGCGGGCCCGGTCCGCACCCTCGTCATGCTCGACGGGCAGCGGTTGTCGCCGTCAATCCCGTCCGGCCCGGTCGATATCAACAACATTCCCCAGCAGTTGATCCAGCGGGTCGATATCGTGACCGGCGGTGTGTCGGCGGTCTATGGTTCGGACGCCGTCACCGGTGTGGTCAACTTCATCCTCGACAAGAAGTTCACCGGCCTGAAGGCGGAAGTCGCCGGCGGCATCACCAACTATGGTGACAATGCCTCGTGGAATGCCATGGCCACCTATGGCAAGTCGTTCGCCGGTGGCCGCGGGCATTTCCTGATCAGCGGCGAAATCGCCAAGAGTGAGGGCATCTACCACGGCACTGGCGGGCGCAAGTGGGCCGAAAACTTCTCCGGGGCGGTCCTGGCGAACCCCAACTGGACCGCGACCAACGGCCAGCCGTTCTACACCGTCTACGATAATGCGACTGTTGCCGACGCCACGCTGGGCGGCATCATCACCTCCGGCCCGCTGCGCGGCACGGCCTTCGGCCCGGGCGGCACGCCCTACCAGTTCCAGTACGGCTCGGTCGTTTCCGGCAATTTCACGGCTGGCAGCAATGTCGTTCCGCAGCAGCTGCGCTATTACCGCAGCGCGTCGATGGATCCGCCGCTCACCCGGCACACCTTCTTCTCGCGCGCCAGCTTCGACGTGACCGACCGGATCAACGCCTACGCCCAGTTCGCCTACAGCGATTCGGCCTCGCGCACGATCGCGTTGCCGAACCAGTTCGTCGGCAATGGTCCCACGATCCTCTCGGGCAACCCGTTCATCCCCGCCTCGGTCCAGGCGGCGATGACCGCGCAGAACATCCCGAACATCCGGATTGGCACCTTCAATGAGGACCTGGGCAGCATCCTCGCCAGCCAGACCCGGTCGAGCTATCGCTACAACGCCGGGATCGACGGCTCGTTCGACCTTGGTGGCAATGCCTGGAAATGGAGCGCTTATGGTGCCTATGGCCTGAGCCGGAACAACAGCCTTAGCCACCAGAACATGGTCCGTGCCCGCTACACCCAGGCGGTGGACGCGGTGCGCAATGCCAACGGCACCATCATCTGCCGTTCGACCCTGACCAATCCCAACGACGGCTGCGTTCCCTACAACGTGTTCGGCATCGGGGTGAACAATCAGGCCGCGATCGACTATGTCACGCCGCCGCAGGGCGGTTTCCGCTTCGACCGGGTGACCCAGACCTACTATGGCGCGACGATCACGGGCGAGCCGTTCAGCACCTGGGCCGGGCCGGTCGGCATCGCCCTGAATGGAGAGCGCCGGGTCGAGACCCTGCTGACCCGGGGCGACCCCCTCGGCGAGGCAAACGCCTTCTTCTCGCTCAACACCGGCGCGGCAAAGGCCAGCAACGGCGTGACCGAAGGGTCGGCCGAAATCTCGGTACCGCTCGCCAAGGAACTGCCTTTCGCCCATGCTTGGGAAGTGACCGGCGCCTACCGCGCGACCAACTACCGCAATTCGGGCTTTGTCTCGACCTGGAAGCTTGGCACAACGTTCAGCCCGGTCCCGGACATCCGGTTCCGCGTGACGCGCTCGCGTGACATCCGCGCGCCCACGCTGTCGGAACTGTTCGCGGTCGGCTTCATCACCAGCGCCACGTCGGTCTTTGATCCGCTCGCCAACGGAGGCTTGGGCGGGAACCTCACGGTGCCGCAGGTGCTGGGTAACGGCAATGCCGCGCTGACGCCGGAAATCGCCAATACCTTCGAGGCGGGCGTGGTGCTGCAGCCGGAGTTCATTCCGGGCTTCCATGCCTCGATTGACTACTGGAAGATCGACATCACCAACGCGATCGGTGCGCTCAACTCCAATCAGGTGCTGTTGCTTTGCGCGCAAGGCAATACGCAAGCCTGTGCCGGCGTCACCCGCGTGAATGGCGCCTTGACCCAAATTGCTCAACTTGCGGTGAACCTGGCCACCCAGAAGCTGAAGGGCATCGATATCGAGGCCTCCTACAGCCTGCCGCTGGACAAGCTTTCCTCGTCGATGGGCGGGACGCTTAGACTCAACGTCAACGCCACTCACTATATCACCAGCAAGACCGACTCCGGGATTCCGGGCGATCCTGCGCTTGAGGGCGTCGGCCAGATCGGCGGCAACCAGCCGATCTTTCAAAACGACGGCCCGCCGCGCTGGGTGATCGTGGGCCGTGCGAACTATGCGGCAGGGTCATTCTCGACCACGCTGACCGGTCGCTGGCGGAGCAAGGGCGTCCGCGAGAACATCTGGACCGAGTGCGCCACCGCTTGCCCGGCAAATTCGAGACTGACGGTGAACGACAACAGGGTGCCGGGCGCGTTCTTCATGGATCTTTCGCTCAGCCGCAAGTTCGAAATCGGCTCGGCCCAGTCGGAAATCTTCGTGAACATCCGGAACATCTTCAACACCGATCCGCCGACCATCGCTTATGGCCCGTCCGGCAACTGGGCGACCAAGAATGCGTCCTTCCCGGGCCAGTTCGACCAGCTCGGCCGGGTCTACCGGGTCGGGATGCGCGTCAAGATGTAGGCTTTGCCCCACCTCCCGGCGGACATCGCTCCGCCGGCACGGATACGCAACAAAAGCCGGCTGCGCATTGTGCGGAGCCGGCTTTTGTGTGGGCGCTCATGCGCGGCCTGCCCCCTCAGGGAGCCGAGCCGGTTGCCAATTGCCCGGTCTGCTGGCACGATGACCCCCAAGGATCGAATACGATCTACAATCAGGGGGGATCATGACTTTTCGACTTATCGCGTCCGCAGGCAGTGCCGTTTCCGCCGCTCGCCGCGCGCGCTTCGCCGCTTTGCTCACCGGCTCGGCCCTGTGCCTTGCCTCCGGCCTTGCCCATGCCCAGGACGTGCCTGCGGAGGCTCCCGCCGACGCCGCCCCGGTGAGCGAGGGTGACATCATCGTCACCGGCAGCCGCATCGTGCGCGACGGCTATGAAGCGCCCACGCCGACCACGGTGATCGGCGCCGAACGGCTCGCCACGGCCGCCAACTCCAACCTTGCCCAGTTCGTCACCACGCTTCCTGCCTTCGTCGGCAGCGGCAACTCGCGTTCGACGCTGGCAGCCGGCGCGGCGGGCACAACCGGGATCAACTCGATCAACCTGCGCGGCCTCGGTGCCAACCGCACGCTGGTCCTGTTCGACGGGCACCGCATGGCCCCGGCCCACCCCAACGGCGATATCGACATCAACGGTATCCCGCAGCAACTCGTCTCGCGCATCGACGTGGTGACGGGTGGCGTCTCGGCGGTTTACGGCTCGGACGCCGTGGCCGGCGTGGTCAACTTCATCATGGACCGCAAGTTCACCGGCCTGAAGGGCGAGCTGTCGGGCGGCCTGACCACCTATGGCGACGGCAAGAACTACAAGGGGGCGATCACCGCAGGGGTTCCTTTCGGCGAAGGGCGCGGGCATCTTCTGCTGTCCGGAGAGCTGGTTTACGACGAAGGCATTGCCGGCGGCGGCAAGCGCCGCTGGACCCATGACAGCGCGCAGAATTTCGCCAACCCCGCCTATACCCCCACCAACGGCCAGCCGCAGTTCCTGATCCTGGAGAACACCGGCTATACCAACGCGGCGCCCGGTGGCATCATTGTCTCCGGTCCGCTGCGCGGAACCCAGTTCGGCGCCGGCGGCACCCCGTTCCAGCGCGTTTACGGCGACATCGTCGGCGATGTGTTCATGCGGGGCGGAGACTGGGAGGCGAACAGCGTCCGTACCCTCGGCTCCATCGCCCCGTCTGAACAGCGCCAGTCGGCTTTTGGCCGCCTTTCGTATGATCTCAGCGACGGGTTCAACGTCTATGCTCAGGCCTCCTGGAACCGGACTGAAACCTTCGCCGACGTGATCGCGGCGTTCATGCTCAATACGGCAGGGCCGCTGATCAATATTAGAAACCCGTTCATCCCCGCCTCGGTGCGTGCGGAAATGGTCAGGAACAACCTCACCTCGATCCGCGTCGGCACGCTCAATGCGGATTCCGGACCTATCGAGCAGAGCACTCTGCGCACCGCGCGCAGTTTCGAGTTTGGCGCCAACGGCAAGTTCCCGATGCTCGGCTCGGAATGGCGCTGGGACGCCTATGCCCAGTTCGGCCGCTCCGACGTCACACTTGTTTCCCCGCGCAACATCCTGCGCGCGAACTATGCCCTTGCTGTCGATGCGGTCGTCAACCCGGCCAACGGCCAGATCGTCTGCTTCTCGACCCTGACCAACCCCGGCAACGGCTGCGCGCCGTGGAACCCGATGGGTGTCGGCGTCAACCAGGTCGGCGGCGCGGCGTGGAATTTCATCGCCCCGCCTTCATCGCAGGAACTCACGCTCTAGCAGGACGTCTACGCCGCCTCGCTCACGGGCGAGGCCTTCTCGCTTCCCGCCGGGCCGGTGTCGCTGGCCTTCAACGTCGAACATCGGCGCAATTCGGCCAGGTCCACGGTAGATGCCGGCTCGGCCGCCAACGGCCACCTCATCTCCAACTTCGGCGCGATCACCGGCCAGACCAAGGTTTCCGAAGCCTCGGCCGAAACGGTCATCCCGCTGCTCAAGGACACGCCGGGCGCTGAAAACCTCGAAATCAGCGCGGCGGTCCGTTACACCCGCTACAGCCGCGCGGGCAATGTGGTCACGTGGAAGGTCGGCGGCATCTATGAACCGGTGAGCGGCATCAAGCTGCGCGCCTCCCGTTCGCGCGACATCCGTGCGCCCAACCTGATCGAAACCTTCTCGCCTGCCGTCACCACGCTGGCGACCGTGTTTGATCCTTTCACCAATACCTCGCCCTCGTTCCAGCAGACCACGGTCGGCAACCTCAACCTGCGGCCCGAAATTGCGACCAACACCGCGCTCGGCATCGTGATCCAGCCGGTCCGCAACGTCAGCTTCTCGGCCGATCTGTGGGACATCAAGATCAAGGACGCGATCTCCTCGATCAACGCGGCGCAAACCCTGCTGCTGTGCTTTGACAACAGCGGCCCGGAACTCTGTGCCAACATCACCCGCTCGGGCGGCGTGCTCACCCAGGTGGTCTCGGGCGTGCGCAATTTCGCGCTGCAACAGTCGCGTGGCATCGATTTCGAGGCCTCATGGACCCTGCCGGCACCGTCCATCTCGGCCGGCGCACCCGGATCGCTTTCGCTCCACGGTAATGCCACCGTGTTCCTCAAGCAGCTCGTCAACACCCGCGTTTCCCCGCCGACCGACATCATCGGCGAAAACGGTGCGGGCAATCCGCCGTTCTGGCGCGCTTCGCTGACGGCGATCTACCACGCCAACCCGCTGACCAGCTCGCTCACCCTGCGCGGTTTCCCGGCCGGCGCGATCAATGATCTGGCCATCGCCTGCACCAGCGGCTGCCCGACCAGCACCTCGCTGCGTCCCACGTACAGCCGCAACCGCCTGCCCGGCCGGGTCTATGCCGATTTCGGCCTCGCCTGGGAAATCCGCTCGGGCGACAAGACCGCTACGGCCTTCTTCAACGTGCGCAACCTGCTCAACGCCGATCCGGGCGGGCCGCGGGTCAGCGGCAACGCCCTGCGCAACGGCGCCAACGACCTGCTTTACGACGTCGAAGGTCGCACCTTCCGCGTCGGCGTCCGGTTCCGCCTGCCCTGACAGGACGGGGCCGGCCCGCGCGGCGGACTGGCCCCATCTGGCCTTGTGAAAGTGCAGCAGGCGCTGTGAAAATGGTGCCGGCTGAGGGATTTGAACCCCCGACCTTCGGTTTACAAAACCGCTGCACTACCACTGTGCTAAGCCGGCATCGCGCTTGGTGCCGGGCGCTTTGCCTCAGGTTCGCGCCAAGGTCCAGCCCTGCTGTTCAGTCACCCTGCCGTTCGCGGCGCTTCCGGTCCCACCATTCCAGCCGCTTGAGCACTTCGCGTTCGAACCCGCGTTCGGCGGGCTGGTAGAATGACTGGGGTGTCATTTCCTCGGGCCAGTAGTTCGCGCCCGAGAAACCGTCCTCGGCGTCGTGGTCGTAGGCGTAGTCCTTGCCGTAGCCGATGGCTTTCATCAGCTTGGTCGGGGCGTTGAGGATATTGGCCGGCGGGCTGAGCGATCCGGTTTCGCGCGCACTCTTCCAGGCGGCCTTTTGTGCGGCGTAGGCGGCGTTCGATTTGGGAGCCGTGGCGAGGTAGAGGCAGGCCTGGACGATGGCCAGTTCGCCCTCGGGAGATCCAAGGAAATCAAAGGCATCCTTGGCTGCGAGGCACTGGATCAGGGCCTGCGGATCGGCCAGGCCGATGTCCTCGCTGGCGAAGCGGACGAGGCGGCGCAGGAGATAGAGAGGCTCTTCCCCGGCGGTCAGCATCCGGGCGAGGTAGTAGAGTGCGGCCTGGGGGTCGGAGCCGCGGAGGCTTTTGTGGAGGGCCGAAATGAGGTTGTAGTGGCCGTCGCGGTCCTTGTCGTAGACCGCGACGCGGCGCTGGAGGAAGGTGCCCAGCGCGGCGGGATCGAGCGGGTTCTCGAGCTTGGCAGAATAGAGCGTTTCAGCTTGATTCAAAAGGAATCTTCCGTCCCCGTCGGCGCTCGCGACGAGGGCTTCGCGGGCCGCGTCGGTGACCGGGAGGGGGCCTTCGAGTTCCTCGGCGCGGGTGAGTAATTGGGCCAGTGCCGCGTGATCGAGGCGGTGGAGGATGAGGACCTGGGCGCGGCTGAGGAGGGCGGCGTTGAGGGCGAAGCTCGGGTTCTCGGTGGTGGCGCCGACAAGGGTAACGGTGCCGCGTTCGACATAGGGGAGGAAGCCGTCCTGCTGCGCGCGGTTGAAGCGGTGGATCTCGTCCACGAACAGCAGGGTGCGCTGCCCGGCGCGGGCGGCGAGTTCGGCCTCGGCGAAGACCTTCTTGAGGTCGGCCACGCCGGAAAAAACCGCTGAAACAGCGGCATAGCGCATCCCCACGGCATCCGCGAGCAGCCGCGCGATCGAGGTCTTGCCGGTGCCGGGCGGCCCCCACAGGATCATCGAGGACAGTTTTCCGGCCGCCACCATCCGCCCGATCGGGCCTTCCGCGCCGGTCAGGTGGGCCTGTCCGATGACCTCGTCCAGCGCGCAGGGGCGCAGGCGATCGGCCAGCGGGACGTCGGTTTCGGGGGCCGATTCTGCCATGAAAAGGTCGGTCATCGGAGGCAATCTAGGCGCGGCGGGCGCGAATTGCATCCCCGTTGCAACGGCACTGCAACCGTGAAACATCCGTGGAACAATGGACGCGCATCAACTGCGCTTGCGTGCCTTTTGCCGGACGAGGCGAACATAGGTTTCCGCGACCGTGTGGTTGATCCGGTCCCACGAAAATTCGCGCGCCCGTCCCTCTCCGGCAGCACCGTGTCTGCGGCGCAGGTCGGCGTCGGTGACATAGGTGAACAGCGCGTCGGCGAACTGGTGGATCGCGCCGGGGCGGATCAGGCGGCCGGTCACGCGGTCATCGACCAGGCTTTCCGAACCGGTCGCGGCGGCGGCGACGACGGGGAGGGCGCAGGCCATGGCCTCGAGGGTGACGTTGCCGAAGGTTTCGGTCACCGAGGGGAAGAACAGCACGTCCATCGAGGCGACCGCGCGGGCGAGGTCGGGGCCGCCGAGAAAGCCGGTGAACACCGCTTCGGGCAGGCGGTTCTCGAACCAGTCGCGCGCCGGGCCGTCGCCGACGACGAGGACGCGGTAGTGGGCATTTTTCGTGCGCAGTTCGTCGATGGCGTCGGAAAAGACGTCGAGCCCCTTTTCCATGACCAGTCGGCTGAAGATGCCGATGACGACTTCTTCGTCGGCGATGCCCTGTTCGCGGCGCCATGCCATGTCACGGCGGTCGGGGTTGAACACCTCGCGGTCGACGCCGCGGGACCAGATCGAGATGTCGTAGTTCATTCGCTGATCGCGCAGGACCTGGGCCATCGATTCGGAGGGGGCGACCAGCGCGTCGCAGCGGCGGTAGAGCCGGCGCAGCAGGGCTTCGAGCAGCGGTTCGATGAAGGCGAGGTTGTAGTAGCGGGGATAGGTTTCAAACCGGGTGTGGACCGAGGCGAGGATCGGCAGGCCCTGCTGGCGCGCCCATGAAACCGCGCGGTGCCCGGCGGGATCGGGCGCGGCGATATGGACGACGTTGGGAGCAAAGGCGGCAAGGTCGCGCCGGACGCGGCGCGACAGGCCGGCGGAAACGCGGTATTCGGCCCGGCCGGGAATGGGCAGCGAGGGCAGCGAGACGAGATCGCCCGCAGGTTCGAACGCCGGGTTGGCGACAGTGGGCGAATAGACCCGGACCTGCGCGCCCTGCCGCAGGAGATAGCCGACGAGGCGGTTGAGGCTCTGGTTGGCGCCGTCGCGGACGTAGTTGTAGTTGCCGCTGAACAGCGCAATGCGCAGGTCGGAAATAGAAAAGGGGGCAGCGGTCATGGCCGCCGCCCCCTACACCGCAATTCGCGATCTGGCGAGAGTCTCGCGGCCTTTACCAGCCGCGATGGTCCCGGTCGCGATGATGATGGCGGCGATCGTGGTGCCGCCAATCATCGCGATAGGGCCGGTAGTAGCGTGGATAGTCGCGGTAGACGTAGTAGTTGCGATACCGCGGATAGGCCCGGCGATCATAGTAGTAGCCGTCGTCGTCATAGCGGTCGCGCCCGTTGGAGGCGATGGCCGCGCCGAGGGCGAGGCCGACGATCCCGCCGGCAATGGCCGCGCCCGTGGTGTCACCGCCGCGGCGGTAGTGATCGGCCATGGCGGGCGACGCCGCGGTCAAGGTTGCGGCGCCAAGTGCGCCGGCGAGCACTGCTTTCCTGAAAAGGTTCATGGGGTTTCTCCAGCCTGCAAATGCCGCTCCTGCCGTGCGGTCGATGGCCAATTGACCATCGGGGCGCTGAACGGCTGGTGAATTCACAATACAGTTTGCGACGAATGGTTTGGGCGGGGTGTTTGATGGTGGGGTGAGGGGGGTGCTTACGCGCCAGAGTTGTGTGTGGAGCTGCCCACCCCCGGCCCCTCCCGCAGGCGGGGAGGGGCTGGGGGGCAAAGCGCACACACGGAAAAAGGACGCCCGGCGGCAGGCCGGACGCCCTTCCCTCCGCCCGGCCGCCATTGGTGGAAGGCGGCCGGGTCCGGATTGCAGGATCAGTTGCCGTAGCGGTAGTTGCGCTGGCCGTAGTAACCGTCGCGGCCATAGTAGCCCCGGTCGTCCCGGCCGTAGCCGCGATCATCGTAGCCGCGGCGGTTGTAGTAGCGCTGGCCGCCTTCGTAGCGCCGATCCTGGCCCCCGTGATATTGGCCATCATAGCCGTCATCGTCGCAAGGGGTGCCGTTTTCGTAGTAGCGGCGGCCCTGGCGGTCCCAGTAGTAGCCATCGCGCCATTGCCAGCCGCGGTCGGCATGGCGGTTGTGGTTGTTCTTGCCGCTCGAGGCGATGATCGCGCCGAGGGCGAGGCCGATGACCCCGCCGATGATCGCGGCCCCGGTGGCATCGCCGCCGTTGTGGCGACGGCCCTGATAGCTCTGGGCCATCGCGGGGCTGACCGAGGTCAGCGCGGTGGCTGCGAGGACGGCGCTGACAGTAGCCTTCTTGAACAGGGTCATGGCTCGAAACTCCTTGCGGCGGATCGGTGGAAACGGCCCCATGCCGCTACCGGTGATTCGCTGCTTGAGTTCATGTTTAGAGGCCTTAACCTGAACAGGCGGGATGCGCGGGTTGCAGGATTTGTTCAGGTTTGTTGGGGTGGAGGTGAACGGGTGCCTAATCCGCCATGAAAACGTTGAGGCGGCAGGATCATTTCGAGGAGGCAGGCGATGCGGGTGATGGTGCTGGTCAAGGCGACCGAGGACAGCGAGCAGGGCACGCTGCCCCGCCGCGCGGACATGGAGGCGATGGGGCGGTTCAACGATGCGCTGGAAGAGGCCGGCATCCTGCGCTTTGGCGATGGGCTCAAGCCCACGTCGGCAGGCAGGCGGGTGGCCTTTGACGGGGCGGAGCGGTCGGTCAGAGATGGGCCGTTTTTGCCCGCCGGAGAACAGCTGGCCGGGTTCTGGCTGTGGGAGGTCAGCGACATGGACGAGGCGGTCGAATGGGTGAAGCGCTGCCCCAATCCGATGCCGGGGCCGAGCGTGATCGAGATCCGGCCGGTGTATGAGATGTCCACCTTCGAGTGAGCAGGTGAGGGCGGATAGCCCACCCCCGGCCGTTTGCGGGAGGGGGTTCTGAGCGGGCAAGCGGTCCCGGATCAGGTCCGGGGTGAAAAAAAGGCCCGGGAGCTTTCGCTGCCAGGCCTTTTTGGTGTGGTTTATGCCGCTTCCTTCTTGCGGCCGGCCTTCTTGCGCTCGTTCGGGTCGAGCAGGGCCTTGCGCAGGCGGATCGACTTGGGCGTGACTTCGACCATTTCATCGTCGTCGATGTAGGCGATGGCCTGTTCCAGAGTCATGATCTTGGGCGGGGTCAGGCGGATGGCGTCGTCCTTGCCGGTCGAACGGAAGTTCGTCAGCTGCTTGGACTTCATCGGGTTGACTTCGAGATCGTCGGGCTTGGCGTTTTCGCCGATGATCATGCCTTCGTAGAGGGGCTCACCCACGCCCACGAACAGGATGCCGCGTTCTTCGAGCGGCCCGAGGGCATAGGCAACGGCTTCGCCGGCGCCGTTGGAGATGAGGACGCCGTTCTTGCGGCCCTCGATCTTGCCCTTGTGGGGGCCATACTTTTCAAACAGGCGGTTCATGATGCCGGTGCCGCGCGTGTCCGAAAGGAACTCGCCGTGGTAGCCGATCAGGCCGCGCGAAGGGGCCGAGAACGTGATGCGGGTCTTGCCGCCGCCCGAGGGGCGCATGTCGGTCATCTCGCCCTTGCGCATGGCGACCTTCTCGACGACCGTGCCCGCATATTCGTCGTC
>CAYFJH010000007.1:0-36174 GCA_964343385.1 uncultured Novosphingobium sp.
GAGCGCGGCGTCAATCGTCGGTCACTATGCTTTGGCATGGCTCCCTCCTCTCTCCCTGCGCTCGGCCAAAATCGGCTCCGTCAGGGTGGGTCAGATTTACCGCACGCCGCCCTAGCGCGCACCGCGTCCCACCATTGCTCCACGGCATCGTCGCTCACCGGCAGCGAAACGAACAACGGCGCAGCAAACCGCTCCCACGCCGCCCCATGGCGCGGCGAGACCGACGTCAGGATCGGCACCCCGGCCGCCAGCGCATCGGCAAAGGCGCCGACCAGCCCCGAACCGTTCTCCGCCTCCAGCTTGCCGAACTTGCTCAAGACCACCACGTCGCACCCGCGCGCGATCTCCGCGCGCACCGCCTCGCCCGCCGCGATCACCCCCTCGGGCAGGACCGAGCACGACATCGCCGCAGGCCCCAGGTCCTGGAACAGCGCAAACCGATCACCCCCCGGAATGCAGCGTAACGCGCTGGCCTTGCCGCTTTCGGGCAGGAGCGGCGCATCGAACACCTCGACCACGCCCGCCACGCGAAACACCCCTGACCGCCGCGCGGCAAAGTCCGCCAGGCAGCGCTGGACGGCGCTCCCGTCCGCGCCGGTAATCGCAGCAATAAGCGGGGCAGACATTGCAAGACCTTCCAGAAACGACACTTCGGCGCAACGCCCTATCGGACAAACGCGCTGCGGACACAACGTCCGCCCGATCCGCCTTCCTGTCCGGGCCGCTTTCGATTATCACCCTGCCTGCATCGGGCGGCTGGTCCGCTTCGACCCTCAATCGCAGGTTTCGCCAGCTGGCGGGATGGGAGTGGAAACACAATGAAATTCAAGGGTAAAGCGGGCATGGCGCTCGCACTGATGGCCGCCACCTGCCTGGTAATCCCCGCCGTCCAGGCCCAGCCTGCCCCGGCCCCGGTCACCAAGAGCCCCGCCCAGCTCAACCGCGATGCCATGGCACCCGTGTTCGGCGGCTACACCGACAACGTCCTGTTCGGCGATATCTGGATCCGCCCCGGCTTCAGCCCGCGTGACCGCAGCCTCGTGGTCATCACCGCGCTCGCCACGATGGGCCGCCTCGTCCAGTACGAAACCCACCTCGGCCGCGCCCTCGACAACGGCCTGAAGCCGATTGAAGTTTCCGGGATGCTGACCCACCTGGCGCTCTATTCGGGCTGGCCAAATGCGGTCTCCGCGCTCGACGTCACGGTCAAGGTGTTCAACGCCCGCGGGATCGACACCGCCGCCATCCGTGCCGACTATGCCAGGGCCGTGCAGCTGCCCCCGCTCGCCGACCTCGACGCCCGCCAGAAGGACGCCGCCGCCCGTATCGCGCTCGTCGCCCCCAAGCTCGCCGAAGTCGTCGACAAGGTCGTCTACGGCGATCTCTGGCGCCGCCCCGAACTGACCCCGCGTGACCGCAGCCTCGTCACCATCGCCAGCCTCGTCGCCGACAGCTCGCTGCGCGAACTGCCCGACCATCTGCGCCTCGGTCTCCGCAACGGCCTGACCCGCGCCGAAATCGGCGAAGCCTTTACCCAGCTTTCCTTCTATGCCGGCCTGTCCAAGGCGCTCGCCGCGGTCGACGTTGCCGGCCCGGTCTTCGCCGCGCTCCCCGCGCCTGCCGCCATGACCATCAGCCGCGCCGGCGCCCCTGCCCCCAAGGCCGACGATCACTTCATGGGCCTGCTCACCAACTACGGCGCAATTGCGCTCCCCGGCTCGAAGGCACTGCGCTCCTCGCTCGTCACCTTTGAACCCAAGAGCCGCAGCCGCTGGCACTCCCACGCGCTCGGCCAACTGCTCGTCGTCACCGACGGCAAGGGTTGGGTCCAGGCCCAGGGCGGCGCGGTCCACGAGGTCAAGACCGGCGATGTCATCTGGACCCCGCCGGGCGTCGCCCACTGGCACGGTGCCACCGCCACCACCCGGATGACCCACGCCGCCGAATCGGTCAGCACCGGCGTCACCTGGAAGGAACACGTCACCGATGCCGAGTTCCACGGCCCGGGTCGCCCCGTCCCCGGCGATCCGGTGATCATCACCAACGACAGCGGTAAACCGGCCCAGGCCGCGCATAACATGACCGGCGGCACCGGCGGCCTGATCCCGACCGGGATCAAGGGCGCTCCGCTCCACAGCTCGGTCGTCACCATCAACCGCGGCACGCGGACGTTCTGGCACACCCACGCGCACGGCCAACTGATGATTGTCACCCGGGGCAAGGGCTGGGTCCAGGCCGAAGGCGGTCCGGTCCAGCAAATGAACATCGGCGACGTCATCTGGACCCCGGCGGGCCTGTCCCACTGGCACGGAGCCTCGAAAAAGAGCGGGATCACCTACACCACCGCCGCCGACGACCTGGGAGACACGCCGACATCGTGGGGCCAGCCAGTCACCGACGCCCAGTACAACGGACCGGAATAATGTCCCCTGCGCAGCCCTGCCATTCCGGGCTGCGCAGGCAACCGTCGCGTAAATTGTCCCGCCCCGTCACGATCCGGGGTGGACTTGCGCGCGCCGCTGGCGGAAACCGGGGGGGATGACTGCCTCCCCCAACGAAACCTCCGAAGAACGCCCCCCCTTTTCCTACCCCATCTTCCGCGCGATCTGGATCGCCAACCTCGCGTCCAACTTCGGCGTCCTGATCCAGTCGGTCGGCGCCTCGTGGCTGATGGTTTCGTCCGGCGGCTCGCGCCAGATGGTCGCGCTGGTGCAAACCTCGTCCAGCTTGCCGATCGTACTGTTCTCGCTGATGGCCGGCGCGATTGCCGACAACATGGACCGCCGCAAGGTCATCGTCACCGCGCAGATGTTCCAGCTGGTGGTATCCTCGCTGCTGGCCGTGCTCGCCTTCATGGGGCTTGTCTCGCCGTGGCTGCTGATCCTGCTGACCTTCCTCATCGGCTGCGGCATGGCGCTCAACGGCCCGGCGTGGCAAGCCTCGGTCAGCGACATGGTGCCCCGCCCGGTGCTCCCCAGCGCGGTCGCGCTCAACGCGATGTCGATCAACATCGCGCGCAGCGTCGGCCCGGCCATCGGGGGCATCATAGTTGCCTCGGCCGGTCCGGCGGCAGCCTTCACCCTCAACGCGGTCAGCTCGCTTGGCCTGCTGGTGATCCTGCTCCGCTGGCGGCCGGACATCCCGGCCAAGCTGATCCCGCCCGAAAAGATCCACGAGGCGATGTTCGCCGGGCTGCGCTATGCCGCGATGTCGCCCAACATCGGCGTGATCCTGCTGCGCGCCGGGGTCCACGGCATCACCGCCAGTGCCATCCTTGCGCTCATGCCGCTGATCGCGCGCGACCTCCTCGGCGGCGGCCCGCTGGTCTTCGGCCTGCTGTTCGGCAGCTTCGGCATCGGCGGGGTCATCGGCGCGCTGAACAGCAAGCGCGTGCGCAGCCGCCTCGCCCCCGAACAGATCGTCCGCCTCGCCGCGTTCCTCGGCGGTGTCTCGGCGCTCGGCACCAGCCTCAGCCACTCGCCCTGGCTGACCGCGCCCTTCCTCACCCTTGCCGGGGCGGGCTGGCTGCTCGCCTTCTCGACCATCAACGTCTGCGTCCAGCTTGAATCCCCGCGCTGGGTGGTCGCCCGCGTGCTCTCGCTCTACCAGATGTCAGTCTATGCCGGCTTCGCGCTCGGCAGCTGGGCCTTCGGGCTGTTTGCCGACCGGATCGGCACCGCCAATGCCTTGCTCCTGGCCGTCGCGGGCGCGGCCATCGCGCTCATCATCGGCTGGATCCTGCCGCTGGCCGCGCTCAACGACGAAAGCCTCGATCCCGCCAACCGCTGGCGCGTGCCCGATACCGCGATCCCGATCGAATACCGCTCGGGCCCGATCGTGATCATCATCGACCACCGCATCGCCCAGGACGACACGCTCGAATTCCTCTCGCTGATGAGCGAACGCCGCCGCATCCGCCTGCGCGACGGCGCCCGGCGGTGGACCCTGATGCGTGACCTTGCCGATCCCGAACTCTGGGTCGAACGCTACTCGGTCCCCACCTGGCTTGACTATGTCCGCCACAACCAGCGCCACACCCTCGCCGACGAAGCTAACCGCAAGGCGCTCACCGCGCTGTGGAAGGGCGGCAAGGAAGCCTCGGTTACCCGCATGATCGAACGCCAGGTTGGCAACATCCCCTTCGGCGGCCGCAGCAACTCGTCACTGGCCGACTGAAGCGGGGCGCGCCTTCAGGCCGCCCCGCCTCGGTCCGTCAACGCAGCGGGATCTTGTCCAGTTCGCTGATCTCGCCCGGCAGCGGGGTCTGGCCCGCCACATATCCGCTCTCGCGCATCATGTAGGCCACGACCGCGACATAGTCCTCCTTGGGCAGGCTCCCCGGCGCGTTTTCCGGCATCATCGACACCCGCACGAACAGCGGTGCCGCCGTGCCCTTGCCCCACTTGGTGTGGAAGCTCGCCCCGGTATGGTCGGCCACCGTATGGCAAGCGACGCACACCGTCCGGAACACCTGCTCCCCGCGCGCCGCCTGCGCCGCAGTGAAATAGGCCGCACCTGCGGACGGCACAGCCGCCGCAGACTGAGCCGGAACCGGAGCCTTCGCCTGCGCCGCAATCTCCGGCGAGACCGAGCGGTTGACGATCGCCGGGGCCGGCGCCTTGTCCGGCACCGCCAGGTCGCGGTCATCGGGCAGGGCATAGACCGTCATCTCGCCCCCGCCGTCCGGCACCGCCACATTGGTCAGCGGCGCGAACGAGGCGGAATGCCCCGGCCGCCCGCCCGAGCCCATCGCCACGTATTGCCGCCCGCCAACGGTGAACGTGATCGGCGCACCCGACACGTCGCCGCTCATCCGGGTCTGCCAGATCAGCTTGCCGTTCCCGGCATCGAGCGCGAAGAACTGCCGGTTGACCGTCCCGCCGAACAGCACGCCGCTCGCCGTGGTCAGCACCGATGCCGACATCGCATGGCCGCCCACCGCCCGCCAGGTCCAGGCCGGCTTGCCGCTGACTGGGTCATAGGCCACCATTTCCCCGACATAATCATAGCCCGGTACCCGCACGGCCTTGCCACTCGTCGCCCCCATGGACGAGCCTTCCTTGAACGGGATGCGCGTCACCTTGCTGGTCATGCAGGTGTTGTTGATGCCCACATAATAAAGCTGGGTCACCGGGCTGAAGCTTGACGCATTGAGATCGCGCCCGCCATGCAGGTGCGGGCAGACAAGGTAGGACTTGCCCGCATCGATGTCCGCCGCCTTGGGATGGAAAGCCGGATCGGTGATCGGCACCCCGGTCTTGGTCCAGCCGGTAATCACGTTCTCATAAGCGGTGCGGAACGCGCTGATGAACTTGCCGTTGGTCCGGTTGAGCACCACGCCCCACCCGGTCTTGCCGGTATGAATCAGCGCGGGCACGACCTTGCCGCTGATCTTGAGATCGACCAGCGTCGATTCAAACACCGAATCGCGGTCCCAGTTGTCGTTCGGCACCACCTGGAAATGCCACTTGATCTTGCCGGTCGCGCCGTCGGCAGCAATGATCGAATTGCTGTAGAGCGCCTTGCCGATCCCGCGCATGTCCTCGATCCACGGGGTCGGCTGGCCTGTCCCGAAATAGACGAGCCCCAGCTTGGCATCATAGCTCACCGGCCCCCACGGCACCGACCCGGCCGGCTCCAGCTCCTTGCGGTTGGCCCAGGTATCATAGCCCGGTTCGCCCGCCTTGGGCGCGGTGTTGATCTGCCACAGCAGCTTGCCGGTCAGCGCGTCATAGGCACGGAAACGCCCGCGCGCGGTGCGGTCGCCGCCGGTATGCCCGATAAAGATCTTGCCGTCGGCGATCAGCGGCGGCTGGTTGTGCCCGTCGCCCGAATGATAGTCGCCGGTCTTGACCTCCCAGACCATTTTCCCGGTCCGCGCGTCCAGCGCCATAAGATAGGAATCGCCCGTCCCCCAGTAAACCAGGTCCCCCGCCACCGCGACGCCGCGCGACCGGTTATACCCCTGCGAGATCGAGATATCCTGCGGGAAAGTCCGCTCATGGGTCCACACCACGTCGCCCGTTGCCGCGTTGAACGCCGTCACCCGGCCCGACCCCTGGGCGACATACATCATCCCGTTGACCACGATCGGCGTCGGGGTCCACCGGCTGTTGTCCTTGAACGAATAGGACCACACCGCACGCAGGTTCCTGACATTGTCCGGCGTGATCTGGGCCAACGGGCTGAACCCGGTCGCATCGTCGCTCCGGCGATAGCCCGCCCAGTCGCCTGGCTCGGGGTTCTGCAGCCGCGCATCGGTCACGGTCCGCCATTCTTCCGGTGCCGATTGAGCTATCGCAGCCAGCGGCAGGCACGCCGCCAGCACCAGACCGACCGCGCAATTGAAACGATGCATACCCTTCATGTTCATTCCCTGGTCCCGCGGAGGTCCGGTCCCTGCCAGCCGCCGCTTATTGTAATAGCCTCGAATTTCCAGCCCGATCACTTCGCCGGAGGAGCCTTTCCGCCCTCGGCAAGAATCTTCATGATCGCAACAGCCTGCCCGAACCGCGTCCGCCGCGTCTCCTGATCGGACTCGCGCGCCACATCCCCCTCAACGAACGAATTGTCGAAGAACAGCGTATAGACCAGCTTCGAGCGCTTGGCCGAAACCGGCTCCAGCGCCAGGGTCCCGTGATAAAGGTTATAAGGTGCGCCCGCGCGAACCGGCTGGGTATAGGTGTAGGACAGCGGCGTCCGCCCGACCAGCACCTCGACCACGCTCTCGCGCAGCAGCCGCACCGATCCCACCGACCAGTCATCGCCCGCGGTCAGGCGGCAGGACATCTGCAACCACTCGCCGATGTCGCAATACTTGCCGATCCGCTGCCAGGCCTGCGCTGCCGGACGGTTGATGTCCGCCGTCAGCACGATCGAGACATAATGCGGCGCAGGGGTCGCCAGCGTGGTGTTCGTCGCCGGCGGCGGGGACAGCGGTGCCAGCGGGGTCGGCGCGGGAGCGGCACCTTGTGCGTGAGCCGAAACGGCGCCCAGCAGCAATGCCGGTGCCAATACCAACCGCTTGAATCCCACCGAACCATCTCCCGCGTGGCACTACGCCGCGCCGACTCTTCTTGCGCTGCGCCGCGCCCCGGTCAACGCCAAATTGGCGCATCGGTGTGCGTATTTACGGCAGTTTGAACACCCACAGGGTAACCGCCGTCACCGGGCTGACGATTTCCGGCGTCAGCGGGGCAAAGGCGGTATCCTGCGGATTGCCGCCGCCAGCAGTCACCGCCACATATTGCTGGCCGTTCACGCTATAGGTGATCGGCGAGGCGCTGGCCGGCATGTCCAGTCGCGTCTCCCACACCACCTTGCCGGTCTTGCTGTCAAAAGCCCGGAAATACCGGTCCCGTCCGGCGTTGAACACCACGCCCCCGCCGGTCGCCAGCATCGAGCTGGAGATCGCGGCCCGGCGCTTGTCCCGCCACACAGTCTTGCCGCTCACCAGGTCGATCGCCTCGACCATGCCGATCATGCCGTCGCCCTTGGGGTTGGTCCGGGTCTGGAAACGCTGGTCATTGCCCCCGCGCACCCCGGTCCCCTTGGGGGACCAGGTAAAGTTCGAGCAGGCGTCAACCGCCGGCACGTATAGGATATGACTTACCGGGTCATAGGCAGTAGCCGGCCAGTTGCGGATGCCGTTGGCCCCCGGACACAGCAGCTTGGTCACTCCGGCCTCCGGCGTCAGAGCCGGATTGATGCTCTTTGCCCCGGTTTTCGGATCAATCGCGCTCACGAGATTCTGGAAACCCAGGTCTCGGGAGAAGACATAGGACCCGTCGGTGCGGTCGATCGCATCGAAGATCGCCAGCTTGCTCCCGGTCACCAGCAGCTTGCGCATCCGCCCCGCCACCGGCATGTCGACCAGCGTCTGCTCGAACGCCCAGTCCATGTCCCACACGTCGCGCTGCATGTGCTGGTAATGCCAGGCGAGCTTGCCGGTGTCGGGGTTGATCGCCACGGTGGATTCGGTGAACAGCCCGGAATTCGCCGGGCTCGTTTCCGGCTTCGGCGTCAGCAGCGCCTCGGTGTCATAGGTGTTGCCCACCCCGAAATACACAAGGTTCAGCGCCGGATCATAGCTTCCCATGGTCCACACCGCACCCCCAAAACGCTCATCCCGCGGGACCGCGTTCCAGCTGTCGCCACCCACTTCTCCCGGCTTGGCGATAGTCTCGAACCGCCACACTTCCTTGCCGGTCGCCTCGTCCAGCGCAAAGCTCCAGCACCCGCCCTTGAGGCTGATCGAAAGGCTCACGCCCATCATGACCTTGCCCTTGGCCACGATCGGCGCGCCGTTCATCAGCACGCCCCTGGCGCGCTGCTCCGGGGTCAGAACCTCGTGGTCCCATTTCAGCTTGCCGGTCCGCATGTCCAGCGCGATCAGGTGCATGTCGGCGGTCGGCGCGTAGATCGTGTCGCCGTGGATCGCCATCGACTTGTTGCGCAGGTTGCGCCCGCCGTTCAGCGCATCGGGCAGCGGCCGGACATATTCCCACAGCATGTCGCCATTGGCCGCATCATAGGCCTGGATCGTGTCGCCGCTGAACACGAACATCACCCCGTCGTGAACCAGCGGCGTAATCTCGTTAAGGCTGGGTCGCAGCGTCGCGCTCCACGTCTGGCGCAGCTTGCCGGCATTGCGCGGCGTGATCTGCTTCAGCGGGCTGAAACCCTGCCCCGACCATGCGCGCCGCCACATCAGCCAGTCGCCTTGGGCCGGATTGGCCAGCATCGCCTCGGTGACCAGCGGCAGCTTCGCCAGCTTGTCCGCGCGCCGCGCCATCTCGGCGGTATAGAACGCATCGCGGTTCGGCTCGGGCCGGGCAAAACCCGCCGGGCTGCGATAGGCCCCGGCCGGTGCCCCGGGCACGGCTGCGACCGGCGCTGGAGCCCCGGCAGAACCCTCCGCAGCAAGTTCCGCCTCGCCCGCCGGCATCCCGTTGAGCTGCAACAGATAGGCCTCGACATCGGCATAATTGCCTGCGCTCAGCCGTCGTCCGGGCGGCATGTTGGTCTGGATATAGCTGAACAGCGCCGAGGCCGGCTGCCCCGTCCAATGGGCCATGAACGGAGCCCCGCGCAGCTGCGGGCCAAATTGCCCGCCCGCGGCGTCGACGCCGTGGCATGCCAGGCAATTGCCCTCATAGACCGCCTTGCCGCGTTCCGCCTGCCCCGCCGTATAGCCCGGCGCGGTTCCGCCGAACGGCGCAGCCCCGCCCTGCGCCACCGCGCCGCCAGCCAATCCAGCCGCCGAAACCAGCGCCGCCAAGCCCAGAACCCGCTCAACCTTCACCCGAATCTCCCGCGCTTGGCGCAGCCCGTGCATAAATGTAACCGTTATCACCCCCTTTTCCACCAGCCCGCCAGGCTTGGCAAGCGGCTCAGGGCTTCGGCGTAAAAATCCCGATCCGGTCGCCATAGGCCGACCCGACCCACACCTCGCGCCCCACCGGGATCGCTGCGGTCGCAAATCCGAAATGGTCCGTCTTTCCTATACTCAGAAGCGGCGTGACCCTGAGCGTCCCCGGATTGACCCGGATCACCCGCACGCCCCCGTCCTCGGGCTGCCCAGCGCCATAAATCTGGCCGTCCGCGCCCAGCCGCAGGTTGTCGATCTTGAACCCCACGTGCGCGCTTTCCCGCTGCACCGGCGTGACCCCAAGGCGAATCCGCTCGATAGTCTGGCTCCCCCAGCCCGCCATGAACAGCCACTTGCCATCGCGCGAAAGCTCCACCCCGTTCGCGCCCGAAGCCTCGCTCCCCGGCACCTTAACCAGCTCACGGCCGGGCTGCCATTCCCACAGCTCGCCGTTGACCTTGCCCGCCGCCATCAAGGCCCGAGCCTCGGCCGCACCCGGTCCGCGCTGGCGGAAGTTGCTGGTGATGAACCCGCCCCCCGGCAGCGCCACCACCGAATTCAGCCCCAGCGGCATCGGCGCAACCACGCAGCCAACCCAGGTCACGCGCGGCACCTTCCCCGCAACGTTCAGCACAAACACCTCGACCGCCTCGCGCTCGCCGTGATGGGTCGCATAGAGCGTGTATCCCCCCGCCCTGCGCCGCTGAAGCGCGAGCCCATGCGTGTTCAGCGCCGCCAGGTCCCCTGGCGAAAGCGGCCCCGGACACCCGGCATAGGTCCTGGCATCGAACCGCGTCCCGGCCTCCGCCGCGGGAAACAGCGTCCTGCTCGTGCGGCTGCGGCTGTCGATGATCTTGATCCCCGCCTTCGCATAGGACGACACCAGCACCCACCGCGTCCCCGGCACCTGCACCAGGTCCTCCGGCCCCGCCTGCCCGCAGATATAGCGCACCTGTCCTTCGGCGGCGCATCCGTCGGTCGTGGGCGGCGGCGGCGGCGTCTGCGCCGACACCGGTCCCGCCGCCGCCAGACCCGCCGCCACTGCAAAAGCCTGCACGGCCACGCTCACCTTCGCCATCGTCATCCCCTTGGTCTTCAAGGCCTTGCCGTCATCAAGCACGTTCACTCCCCAATTTCCAGCCGGGCCAGCTGCCCATGCCACCCTGTGAGACGCGCCTCTCGCACAGCCGCCGCCATGGCTGGCTCGAACCGCACCCCCGGCGAACCCATCGCGCCAAAAGCTTCGTCCAGCCCGGCGAAAATCCCCGCACCCACCCCTGCCAGCATCGCCGCCCCGCGCGCCGTCGTCTCGATGTCCGCCGGCCGCTCCACGCTCACCTCCAGCACGTCGGCAAGGTCCTGCGCCATCCAGTCGTTCGCGCTCATCCCGCCGTCGATCCGCAGCAGGTCCCAGTCCGCCCCGTCCGCGGCAAAGGCCGCTTTCAGGTCGCTGCACTGGTGCGCCATCGCCTCCAGCGCCGCGCGCACGATATGCGCCCGGCCCGTCCCGTGGCTCAACCCAGCGATCACCCCGCGCACCTCGGGCCGCCAGTGCGGCGCCCCCAGCCCCGACAGCGCCGGCACGATCACCACCCCGCCGCTATCCGCCACCGAAGCCGCCATCGCCGCGCTATCGGCCACATTGCCCAGCACCCCCAGCCCATCGCGCAGCCACTGCATCAGGCTCCCGGCGACAAACACCGCCCCCTCCAGCGCGAACGAGCGCACACCCCCCACCTCGCACAGCACCGTCCCCAGCAACCGGTGCCCCGAACGCGGCACCGCGCTCCCCGTGCTCGCCAGCACGAAAGCCCCGGTCCCGAACGTCGCCTTCACCTGCCCCGCCGCAAGGCACCCCTGCCCGATCGTCGCCGCCTGCTGATCCCCCGCCATCCCCGCAATCGCCACTGCGCCGCCCAGCAATTCCGGCAACACGGTCCCCACAACTTCGGCGCAGCCGACAATCTCGGGCAAGGCCCCCACCGGCACCCCGAACAGGTCGCACAATCCCGCGTCCCACCCGTGCCCCTCAAGCGCCATCAACGAAGTGCGACTGGCATTGCTCGCATCGCTGACATGCAACCCGCCCGTCAGCTTCCACACCAGCCACGATTCCACCGTCCCCAGCGCCAACCGCCCGCCCAGCGCCGCCGCCTCGGGCACCTCGCGCAGGACCCACCCATACTTCGAGCCCGAAAAATACGGGTCGAGCACCAGCCCGGTGCGCTCCTGCACCGCCGCCTCCTGCCCGCCCGCGCGCAAGGCCTCGCACACCGCGGCCGTCCGCCGGTCCTGCCACACGATGGCCCGGCACACCGGAAGCCCCGTGGCCCGGTCCCACGCCACCGCCGTCTCGCGCTGGTTGGTGATCCCCAGCCCGGCGATCCGCCCCACACCCCCCGCCAGCGCCACCATCTCGCGCAGGCAGGCCAGCGACAGGTCGAAAATCTCCACCGCATCATGCTCAACCCAGCCCGGAGCCGGATAGAACTGCGTGATCGCCGCCTGCGCCATGCCCAGCACGGTCCCGTCCGGCGCATAGAGCAGCGCCCGCGTCGAAGTCGTCCCCGCATCGAGCACCAGGATCAGGTCCCCGCTCATCTTTGCTGGTCCGCCATCCACCGCGCCAGTTCCCCCGCCTCTTCGTCCGTAAACCGCAGCCCCAGCTTGGTCCGCCGCCACAACACGTCGTCCGCCGTCACCGCCCACTCGCGCGCCATCATCCAGCCCACCTCGCGCGCCGTCAGCCCGTGCCCGAAATGCACCCCGAGGTCCGGCAGCGCCTTCGCATCACCCAGCATCCCGCCCGCCAAAGTCCCGTGATCGCGCACCAGCCGCGCGGCCCATTCAGCCTCCAGGAATGGATACCGCGCCCGCAAACCGGCCTCCAGCGCCGCCACGCCGCCCTCCGGAAAATCCCCCCCCGGAAGCGCCGCATCCCCCGTCCACCCCGCGCCCTTCAGCACCGGCAACCGCGCCGCCAGCAGCCCGGCCGCCTCCTCCGCCAACCGGCGATAGGTCGTGATCTTGCCCCCCAGCACGGTCAGCAAGGGCGCGCCCTCGCCCTCCTCCGAAAGCTCCAGCCGGTATCCCCGCGTCGCCGCCTCGGGCCGTCCCGCTGCGTCCCCCACCAAAGGGCGCACCCCGGCATAGGTCCACACCACGTCCGCCGGGCTGATCGCCTGCACAAAATATCGGTTCGCCCCCTCGCACAGGTAAGCCACCTCCTCGGCGCTCGCCCGCACATCCTCAAGCCCGCCCTCATGATCGCGGTCGGTGGTCCCGATCAGCGTGAAATCCCGCTCGAACGGGATCGCAAAGAATATCCGCCCATCCGGCAATTGGAAGAAATAGGCAAAGTCATGGTCGAACAGCCGCCGCACCACGATATGCGATCCCCGCACCAGCCGCAGCGCCGGCCCCGGCACCCCCGCCAGCGCGGCCACGCCGCCCACCCCCGGCCCGGCCGCATTGACCACCGCCCGCGCCCGGAACAGCCCGCGCTCCGTGGAAATCTCCCACACACCGTCCACCCGCCGCAGCGCCGTCACGCCGCACCGCGTCAGCACCGTCGCCCCCCGATCCGCCGCATCCCGCGCGCTCAGGACGCACAATCGCGCATCCTCCACCCGGCAATCGGAATAGACGAACCCGGTCGAGAATCCGGCCTTCAGCGCCGCCCCCGCGATGTGGCGCCGCAGGTCCACCGTCTCCGCCGACGCCAACCGCCGACGCCCGCCGATATGGTCGTAAACAAACAGCCCGAGCCTGAGCAGCCAGCGCGGCCGCAGCCCCTTCACCCACGGCAGCACGAACCGCGCGGGCCGCACGATATGCGGCGCGATTCCCCACAACCGCTCCCGCTCGGCGAGGGATTCCCGCACCAGCGCAAACTCGCGGTGCTCCAGATAACGCAGGCCCCCGTGGATCAGCTTGGTCGAGGCCGAGGAAGTCCCCTGCGCGATGTCCCCGCGCTCCAGCAGCAGCACTTTCGCGCCCCGCCCCGCAGCATCCCGCGCAATGCCGCAGCCGTTGACGCCCCCGCCAACGACCGCAACATCGAACACCGCCTCGCTCATCCGATCCCTTTCAGCCTCTTACCTCCCAATTCGTCATTGCGGGCGGCACGAAGCATTCCAGAGCGCAATCTACCACGCCCGCGAACCCCGCCCACCCCCTCAAGGCCGAACGAAATTTCCCCCTTCGGTATACTCGAAATAGGGCGATCCGCTCAGCGCCTCGCGCAGGGCCTGCCCGTGATGGTCAACCACCTTGCCCGGCAGCCCCAGCACCATCTTCGCCGCCCTTGCCCCGTCAAACCGCGGCCATGCCGGCAGGAACCGGTTGTTCGGATTTCCGGTATGGGCAAACGCCGCCCAGGTCGCGATCATCATCCGCGTCAGCGGCGCAATGTCAGGCCCGGTCCCGGTCAGGAACTCCCACGTCTTCGGCCCAAAGATGAACGGCAGTTCCAGCCCGTGCGGGGAATGCCAGCGCCCGCCATCGACCGGCGTCTCCCACCCGAAGATATAGCCATAGACCGGCGCAGCATTGCGGGATTGCAGCAGCGCCCCGCGCGTCGTGTTGCGCACATACATCTGCTCGGTTGTCACCATCGCCAGCAGGTCCGAAGGCGATGCGGTGGGGTTCAGCCCCCGGCACAGGTCCAGAATCCGCCGCGTCCCCGCGCGGTCGGTGTGCAAAAACCGGTCGAGCCGGTTCTCCACGTCACCGATCTCCAGCGCAAAATTCTTCGGATTGCCGCGCAGCGCGTGCCAGGTCTCGGTCGCGGTATTGCCGGTCATGAACGGCATTCCGGCGGCGGTCGGCGGCGCATCGGGATCAAGCGGATGGCGCTTGAATGTCCGCCCGTCCAGCACCGGTCGGAACGGACGATTGACCTTGGCATGGGCCGTGACCAGCGTCTCCATCGGCAGCGCCTGCCACTCCTTCCCGTCGCTCAACGGCACGCCGGTCTGCGCCGACAGCGCCTGCGCCATCCGCGCCGCCTCGTCCGGCCCGGCCAGGCGCAATGACCCGCTGCAGGACTGCGCAATCGCCTTGTGGAACAAGCCGTTCGCCGCCGGTGCCGCCATCAGCGACACCACTTTCGATCCCCCGCCCGACTGGCCAAAGATCGTCACGTTCCCCGGATCGCCGCCGAATGCCGCAATATTGCCGCGCACCCAGCGCAGCGCCGCCACCATGTCCAGCACGCCGGTATTGCCGCTGTCGGCAAACAGCTCGCCCGCGTCCTCCAGCCTCAGGTGCCCAAACAGGTTGAGCCGGTGATTGATCGTCACCACCACCACATCGCCCAGCCGCGCCAGCATGTGCCCTTGCGAACCCAGGCTCGAACCCGCGCCAACCCACCATCCGCCGCCGTGCAGCCAGACCATCACCGGCAGCTTCTTCTGCCGGCTCGCGGCCGGCGTGAACACGTTGAGGAATAGGCAGTCCTCGTCCATCTTCTCGATGGCGGACGCCAGGCCGAACGGGCTGACATCGACCTGCGGGGGAGAGAACCCGGGCTTCGCCGCCTCGCGGATGCCTGCCCACGGCGCACGCGGCTGCGGCGCGGCAAAGCGGTTGGCCCCGCCGGTGCTCGCCGCATAGGGGAGCCCGCGGAACACCTGCACGCCCTCCTCGCACGTTCCCCGCACCTTGCCAGACCGGGTCTCGACAACCGGGCGCGCCGCCGCCGCCAGTGCCGGCATTTCGCCAAGGCCCGACAGCACCGCTGCACCGATCCCGCCCAGAACGCCGCGCCTGCCTGGCTGCCAACCCTGCCGGCGATCACCGAAACTGCTCATGCATTCCCTCACCACAAGTCCGGTCTTCACGCCGGCGTCAAAGTTCACTTCCGCGCGCCCGACCCGCCTGTTTCCGTCCAACGGCGGGGCCGCCGGGAGGCGAAAATTGCATTCAATACGGCACGTGGCCGCTGGGCCGGGTTGCAGCGGCGTTGCAGTGCCGTTGCAAATCGCGTTCAGGCAGGGGCCTTCATCACCCCGGCAAATGCGTCAAACAACCTCTGCGCGGCCGGCAGTTCATCAAGTTTTCGTGCAATCTCAATTGCCTGCGCCACGTCACACGTCGCCAGCGAACCCTGCCACTTACCATGCAGGTCGTCCCAGCTCGGTTCACCCCGCCGGGAGTGCCCCTTGGGATTGTCGATCCGCAGCGAATAAACCTTGCCGTCATTGGTCGTGATCGTGACCCGGCCGCCCCGTCCATCGGGAAATTCCCGATTGATTTCAGGGTCTACGGCCACGGTCGTCCGGCTCCGCACCTGCTTGTAGAGCGGGTCTGACAGGATGCGCGGGAACGGCATGTCGACCAGCTTGAGCCCGCCCCGCACCACGTTCGCAGCTACCATGTCCTGCACGTTGATGTTGTGCATCGCCCGCCCAAACACGGTCTTCATCGCCTCCGCCGGCATCCCGATCTGGAGCGACCTGATCGACTTCGGCGCAATTTTGTGCTGCGTTATCAACGTAATGGCCGCTTCGATCGAGGTGTGGATCGGCTGCCCCGCGTTATAGAACTTGAAGTTTGCGCCCATGATCTTGAACTTCGAACCCAGCTCCGCAACCGCCGCCCCCCGCGCCTGCGGCACGCCCCAGGCGTCGAGCACACCCTCGTCATACCCGATGATGTCGTCATTGCCCTCAAGCCCCGCCAGCGACATGAACGCCGAACTGATCCCGGCATAGGCATACTGCCCGTTCAGGAACGACTTCGAGACGTGATTTTGCTCTGCATACAATGCGTTAAGCCCGTTCACCTGGAACGTCACAAGCGCAAAGGCATGGCGCAAACGCTCCGGACTGAGCCTCAACAACCGCGAAGCCGCCGCCGTCGACCCCATCGAATAGAGGAAATCGCTGGTCAGCTTCAGCCTCTCGCGAACCTTGAACTTGCCCCCGCAAGCCTCGACCATCCGCACCCCGACGTCATAGCCAAGCACCACGGCATTCAGCAATTCCGCGCCCGAAGCGTTCTGCCGCGCCGCCACCGCGGTGGCCGTATGAACGATCGAAGCGCCCGGATGGCCGCCGATCACATGGGTCCCGTCAACCTCGTCGCCATGCCCGGCCGTACCATTGGCCATGGCCGCAAACGGCGCGGAAGCGCGCATTTCCGTGCCATATATCCGCGCTTCGCCGCTCTCTCCGGCATAGCCCATCTGCTTGACATATTCTGCGGCGAGCCGCCCACCCGGGCTAATCCGGCCGAAATAGCAAGCGCACATCTCGTCGAAAATGACCTTACGCGCACGTTCCTTGACCTCGGGGGGCAACTGGCCCGCGTCAGTCGCAGCGGCGTATTCGGCAATGGTCTTTGTAATGGTAGGCCGCTTGGGGTCGAGGACGGGACCACCCTCTTCCTGCGCCCGGGCTGGCCCAGCCGGGAACGCGCCCACCGGCAGCGCCGCGATGGCCAGAAATCCAGCTCCCTTCAGCGCGCTGCGGCGGTCGAATGCCACTCCGCCGTCCGCACGATCGTCCTGCTCTTCGTGACCCATACCCATCCGGCAACGCTCCACCAACACCGATAACCTGCGATCTTCAGCCGCACATCAACCTGTTATCGACATTGGCGACAAGCGCAATGCCCGGCAGCTCAGGCCCCGAAACGTTCCTTCAGCGCCATCAACGCCAGCGCCGCCTTGGCCGCTTCGCCGCCCTTGTCCTTTTGCGCCGGGTCCGCACGGACCAGCGCCTGAGCCTCGTCCTCGACCGTGAGGATGCCGTTGCCGATAGCGATTCCATCCATTGTCAATGCCATGATCCCGCGCGCGCTTTCGCCTGCGACGATCTCGAAATGATAGGTTTCGCCCCGGATCACCACGCCGATTGCGACGAACCCATCATACTCGCCCGACTGGTCGGCGAGCGAAATCGCCGCCGGAATTTCCAGCGCGCCGGGCACCGTGACAACCTCGGCCTTGTGCCCCGCCGCAGTGATTGCCGCCTTGGCGCCCGACACCAGCATGTCATTGAGATGACTGTAAAAACGCGCTTCGATGATCAGAATCTTGCCCACAGTCTTGTTCCTGTTCGTATAAAGGATTGGCCGGTCAGCCGATCGGTCGCTCGCCAACCACCGACAGGCCATAGCCATCGAGCGCAATCAGCGAATGGTGCGTGTTGGTCAGCAGGACCATGTCGTGCACGCCCAACTCCACCAGGATCTGTGCGCCCGCGCCGTAGTCGCGCAGTTCCTCGATCGGCGGCATATCGCCGGCTTCGATCCGCTCGCGCGTCGCGATGGCGGTTGTCACCCGGTAGTCGCGCGCGCGGTTGATCACGACGATCACCCCGCTGCCCTCCTCGGCAATGATCTCCATCGAGCGGCGGAGCAGTTGCGCGCGGTCGCCGGCCTCGCACAGGATATCGGAAAACACCGACAGTGCATGCATCCGCACCAGCGTTGGCTTGCCCGGATCGACCCGGCCCTTGACAAGGGCCATCGTCTCCTCGCCGGTCGCCTTGTTGTAATAGGTCCGCACGACCCATTCGCCGCCCCAGGTGCTGGTAAAGCGCGTCTCGGCCCGCTGTTCGACCAGATGGTCATGGCGGCTGCGATAGGCAACGAGATCGCGGATCGTCCCGATCTTCAGGTCATGCAGCCTGGCAAAACACACCAGGTCATCCATCCGCGCCATCTCGCCATCGTCGCGCATGATCTCGCAGATCACCGCCGACGGGTTGAGCCCGGCAAGGCGCGAAATGTCGACCGCCGCTTCGGTATGTCCGGTCCGCACCAGCACCCCGCCGTCGCGCGCCTGCAGCGGGAACACATGGCCGGGCGAGACGATGTCGGCCTTGCCCTTGGTCCCGTCGATCGCGACCGAAATCGTCCGGGCGCGGTCGGCGGCCGAAATCCCGGTGGTGATCCCCTCGCGCGCCTCGATCGAGACGGTAAAGGCCGTTCCCAGCACAGTGCCGTTCTTGCGGACCATCGGCTTGAGATCTAGCTGCTCGCAGCGCTCGCGCGTCAGCGTCAGGCAGATCAGCCCGCGCCCGTGCGTTGCCATGAAGTTCACCGCATCCGGGGTCGCCATCTGCGCCGGGATGATCAGGTCACCCTCGTTCTCGCGGTCCTCGTCGTCGACGAGGATGAACATCCGCCCGTTGCGCGCCTCATCGATGATTTCCTCGATCGGGACCAGCACCGGCTTGTCGTCGTTGGCGGAAAGAAACCGCTCCAGCTTGCCCAGCGTTTCGGCCGTCGGGTTCCAGGTGGGCTCGCCGCAATCGCGCAGGGTATTGGCGTGCAGCCCAGCCGCGCGGGCAAGCCCGGCACGGGTCATCCCGCCTTCGGTGACGAGCGTGGTGATTCGTTCGATGAGGTCTTTTGTCATGGCCGCGACTTGTCACATCATAATGTGCAAGACAATCTCTATCATCACATCGCTCGATGAGCAACCTGTTGGCGCTCCATATCCAGGCCAGAACTTTGGACCTCCCTCCCCATGAGGCGGTTGCACCAAAAGCCCGAGTGATCGACAAGGACGCACCGGCCGAATGGGCGGATTCGCAGAGGAACGATGACGTGGCACTGGAACTGACTGTAAACGGAGCCAAGCACAGCGTGGAAGCGGACCCGCAAAGCCCGCTGCTGTGGGTGCTGCGCGATCACCTCAAGCTGGTCGGGACCAAATATGGCTGCGGCATGGCGCAATGTTCGGCCTGCACCGTCCTGCTTGACGGCGCGCCCACGTGGTCGTGTCAGCTGACGGCGGGCGACGCTGCCGGCCACGAGATCACCACGGTCGAAGGCCTTGCCCAGGACAACGAGCTCAGCGCCGTTCAGCAGGCCTGGGTCGAGGAAGACGTGGCACAGTGCGGCTATTGCCAGGCTGGCCAGATGCTGACCGCGACCGAACTGCTTCGGCGCACGCCCAGCCCGACCGACGAGCAGATCGACGCAGCGATGGACCGCAACGTCTGCCGCTGCGGCACCTACATCCGCATTCGCAAGGCGATCCACCTCGCCGCGGCAAAGATCAAGGCGGGAGCCAAGGCATGACCGGGCCACTGAACGACTGGGACGCACAGCCCACCGGTGAAACCGTCGCCGAACTCCCCATTCTTGCCGACGTATCACGGCGCAGCTTCATCCGCATGTCGGCAGGTGCCGGTGCGGGGCTGATGCTCGGGGTCGGCCTGTCGGGCAAATCCTCCGCGCGAGGTGGAGTCGCTGCGCCGGTTTCGCCGGCGGCCTACGTCCAGATCAAGCCTGATGGCCAGACCATCCTCTACGCCAAGAACCCCGACATGGGCCAAGGCATCAAGACCGCCTTCGCGCTGGTTCTGGCCGAAGAACTCGATGCGGACTGGAACGCCGTCACGGTTGTCCAGTCCGATATCGACAATATCCGCTACGGCGCGCAGATGGCGGGCGGATCGCTCTCCATCACGCTCAACTGGACCACGCTGCGCCAGGCCGGCGCGGGCGCGCGCGCCATGCTGGTCGCGGCCGCCGCGCGCCAATGGGACGTCCCCGCGGCCGAACTCACCACGTCGGCCGGCACCGTCCGCCACCCCGCCTCGGGCCGCACCGCCAGCTACGGCTCGCTCGCCGATGCCGCCGCCCAGCTGCCCCCGCCCGATATCGCCACCCTGCCGCTCAAGGGGCGCGGCCAGTTCACCCTGCTCGGCAAGCGCCACAACCAGGTCGACAGCCGCAAGATCGTCACCGGCCAGCCGCTGTTCGGGATCGACGTCAACATCCCTGACATGCGCATCGCGGTGTTCAGCAAGTGTCCGACCGTGTTCGGCAGGGTCAAGTCGGCCAACCTCGACGCGGTCAAGGCCATGCCCGGCGTGCTCGACGCCTTCGTCGTCGAAGGCACCGGCAAGCCGGCCGAAGTCCTCGGCGGCGTTGCGATCATTGCCCGCGACACCTGGTCCGCGCTCCTCGCCAAGCGCGGCCTGCAAGTCGAATGGGACCTGACCGAGGCCTCTACCGACAGCTGGAAGGCGATCACCGCCAAGGCCCGGCAACTTTCCGCCGCCAAGGCAGGGGAACTGCTGGTCCGCGCCAATGGCGACGCCGGTGCCGCCATGGCCGGCAACAAGGCGGTCGAGGCCTACTACACCTACAGCTTCGTCGCCCACGGGCAGCTTGAACCGATGAACTGCACCGCCTGGTACAAGACCGGGGCGGACGGGGACAGCGTCGAATTCTGGGCCCCGACCCAGACCCCGACCAACGGCCGCGCTCTCGTCGCTGGGCTGCTCAAACTCCCGCTGGACAAGGTCACGATCCACCAGCAACGCATCGGCGGCGGCTTCGGACGGCGGCTCAACAACGACTACATGGCCGAAGCTGCGTTCATCTCGCGGCAGGCGGGCGGCATCCCGATCAAGCTGATGTGGACCCGCGAGGACGATTTCGAGCATGACTTCCTGCGTTCGGGCGGCTTCATGAAATTCCGCGCTGCGCTTGGCCCCAAGGGCGCGGTGACCGGGTGGATGTCGCACCTCATCCACTTCAACAGCCAGGGCAGCACTGCGATTACCGCCGCCAACTGGCCCGCCGGCGAATTTCCCGCCAACCACCTTGCCAACTACCACGCCTCGCAGACCAAATTGCCGCTCAAGATCCCGACCGGATCATGGCGGGCACCGGGCGCGAACACCTCGGCCTGGCTGGTCCAGTCGTTCATCCACGAACTGGCCCTTGCAGCCCGGCGGGGCCACGCCGAATTCCTTGACGAAGTGCTGGCATCCACCGCCCCGGCCGCCCCCGGCAGCACACCGCCCGCACCAAGCCCGCTCGCAAACTTTTCGCGCGAACGGGCGCGCGCGGTGGTTCGCGAGGTCGTCAGCCGTTCGGGCTACGGCAAGCGCAAGGTGCCGAAAGGGCGCGGCCTCGGCCTCGCCTTTCACTTCAGCCACCAGGGCCATGTCGCCGAAGTCGCCGAAGTCAGCGTCGCAGCGGACAAGAAGGTCACGGTCCACAAGGTCTGGGTGGTCGCCGATGTGGGCCCGATCGTGAACCTGTCCGGTGCCGAAGGACAGGCGCAAGGCTCGGTGATCGACGCGATCAGCACGCTCGGGCTCGAAGTCACGATCGAGAAGGGTCAGATCGAACAGAAGAACTTCCATCAATATCCGATCGGTCGGATCGGCATCACTCCCGAGGTTGATGTCCACTTCATCCAGTCCGACAATCCGCCGACCGGTCTGGGCGAACCCTGCCTCCCTCCGCTGGCCCCCGCCGTCTGCAACGCAATTTTTGCCGCGACCGGCCACCGTATCCGCAGCCTGCCGATCACGCGCGAAGGCTATTCGGTCTGACCGTCATGGCGGTCATCTTTGCGGGCTAATTCTGTCCGACCGTTAACCAAAGCACTGCACCGGATGGTGACTTCGCGCCGTCATGGTTCGGCGCATGAAGTTCCGTGTGATGACCCTGGCACCGGCCCTGGCCGCGATTGCCCTCGCCGTTTCCCCGGCGCAGGCAGCCACAGGTTTCGGCATGCTGCCCGCAGCCCTCGTCTTCGGAACCGGCCCGCGTGCGGCGCTGCCGTGCCTGACGATGGCCGCCTCCTCTGCGGCCCCGATTGCGCCCGCAGCCGGCCCGGTCCTGTCCAAGGCATCGAGCATCCTGGGGGGCGCACCCAGCCGGATGGAGATGATCCTGCTGCAGCAAGGCGGCGTGCAGCCCGCGCTGGGCCCGGCACTTGCATCGACCAGTCCATCGCTGCAACCGCCGCGAATGGCGGCCTGCGGCGAACAGGCTCCACTTTCGGCTTCGACCGCGCTGGTGCTGACCCCTGCCCCCGGCCCGGCCATGTCCGCAGCGGTTGTGCCGTTCCGTAGCGCAGTGCCAACCTCGCCTGACGATTTCCTGTCCAGTCGCCGCCTGATGATTTCCCGCACTTCGTTCGACGGACAGTGGGAGCGGGTGAATCATACCGCCTTGCGCGGCCGCACCGTCCGCAAACTCGGCCTTGCCGCCGAAGGCATGACGCTGCGTGCCCGGCTCGAACAGGTGAACACCTGGGCCAACCGCCGCATCCGTTATACCGAGGACGCGCAGCAATACGGGAAGGCTGACTATTGGGCCGATCCGGCCCAGACCCTGCGCCGCGGTGCCGGTGACTGCGAGGACATCGCCATCCTGAAGATGCAGCTGCTCGCCGCCGTCGGGGTTCCGCGCAGCGCGATGTTCCTGACCATCGCCCGCGACCTTGCCCGCCACGCCGACCACGCCTTGCTGATCGTGCGCGATGGCGACCGCCACTGGTTGCTCGACAATGCGACCGACACCCTGTCCGACGCCGCAAGCGCCCAGGACTACCGTCCGATCTTTTCCTTCAGCGAAACCGGAAAGTGGCTCCACGGCTATTGATCGGCACTGTCAACGCTCGGTCAAAGCCTCGCTGAACGCCCGCATCACCGGCTTCATCAAATAGGCCAGCACACTCTTCCGGCCGGTGATGATCTCCACGTCGCACACCATCCCCGGCATGATCGGCAGCCTGCGCCCGTTCTTGACCAGATAGGCAAGGTCGGTCTCGACGATGACCGTGTAATAGGCCTGCTTCTCGTTCTCGTCATAGATGCTGTCGGCGCTGATGTTCCGCACCCGCCCCGGTAGCCCGCCATAAATCGAGAAATCATAGGCGGTGACTTTTACGTTCGCCCGGTCGCCGATCTTGAGGAAAGCGATGTCCTTGGGCGAAATCCGCGCCTCGACCAGCAGACGATCCCCGATCGGAACGACCTGCATCACCTTTTCGCCGGCGTTGACGAAGCCGCCCACCGTGGTCACCTGCACGTCGGTGACCAGCCCGGTCACCGGCGCGCGCAATTCGTTGCGCTGCAGGCGGGCCGACGCGCCCTTGATCGTCTCCTCGTTGACCGCCAGCTTGGTCGCTACCTCGCTCCGTTCGTTCAGCGCCTGCTGCCGGAAATCAAGCCGAGCTTCGCTGAGCTGCGCCTGCGCCTCGTTGATCGAGGCGGACGCGCGGCCCACGCCCTGGCGGGCGGCGGCCAGCCGCCCCTGCACATCAACCATTTCGCGCTGGGCGGTCAGCAATTCGGTCTTTGGAACGATGCCCCTCGCTGCCAGCGGGGCGAGCATGTTGACCTGATCCTGCGCCAGCCGGAAGGAGTTCTCGAGCGAACTCACCGTCGCCTGTCCCTCGGAAAGGTCACGGCGTCGTTGTTCCACCGCAGCGGCCAGCGCGGACTGCTTGCTCTGCGAGGTCGCACGCCGGATGGTCGCCAGCGCGTCTTCCTCGGCACAGACGGTGCCCTGGGCGCAGCCGCCGCTTTGCCCGGTGCCTTCACGCTGCAAGCGGTCCGCCCGTGCCGCCAGCCGCAGCGTCTCGGCCTGGATTTGCCCCAGCTGCGAGGCGGACTGCGAATCGTCGAGCCGGACCATCAACTGGCCCTGCTTGACCAGTTGCCCCTCGCGGACAAGGATTTCGCGAACCACCGACGGCTCCGACGCCTGGATCAACTGCACCTTGCTTGACGGGATCACCTTGCCCATCCCGCGCGTGATCTCGTCAACAGGGGCAATCGCCGCCCACACGATCACCAGCGCCAGCCCCAGCGCCGAAACGGCGATCAACCGCTGGTTGGGATCCCATTGATGCCAGCGCCAGAATCGCGACAGCCAGCCACCCGGCGCGCTCATCGCGTGACCTCGGCCGCTTCGCCTTGCGTTGCCGAAGCTGCCGGCTCCGAACCGATAGCCGCCCGGTATCGGCTGCTCGCCGCCACCGGATCGGGAATGGACAGCCGCCATTCGCGCGTCATGTCAATCCGGCCGCCCACGTCGTTCTCCGCGTGCCGGTCCGTCGCGGCCGGTGCCACGGTCAGGCCGGGCGTGAACTGCACGGCTTCGGGCACATCCTCATGGCTGGCCAGTAGCCGCGCCCTCAACCGCGAGAAATCGAGCGCCGGAATGACCTCGTGCGCGCTGTAGACCCCTCCAAAGAAGCCCGGGCGCCCCCAGGTTCCCTCGAACCGGTAGAACAGGTGCCGCCCTAACCGGGTGATCTTGTCCATCTCGAACGCCCAGCGCGGCAGGACATAGTCCGCATGATAATGCGTCGCCGTCCCGACTCCGGCCTCGACCCGCCCGGCCAGCGCTTCGCGGGCGATCGCCTCCGCCTCACGCCAGGGCCGCGCCATCGGCGCACGCAGCAAGGCCCCGTCGCAGGTGAAGCTGAACTGGCACCCGGTCGAAAGTTCCGCGCCCTGATAGATCACGCCGCACACGCTCTTGGGATAGGCGGGGTGGCGCACCCGGTTGAGCACGACCTGGGCGACCGCGCGGCGGCCCTCGACCGGCTCAATCGCCGCCTCGTAATAGATGGCCTGGGTCAGGCAGCGCAGCGCGCTGTTGCCCGTTGCCGCCGACGTGTCGATCAGGAACGAGCGCATCGGCACGGCCGCGCCTGCCGCAAACGGGATGCGGGCATTACGGGCCGCCGCATCGCCGCCTTCGGCAATGATCTGTCCTGGATCGTCGACCGTGAGCGCCGCAATCCTGTGCGCCGGCGGAAGATCGAGCCGCAGCGCGGGCGGTGCCTCGGTGCCTTGCGGCCAACGCCAGCCACTTTGCCACCCCGTCCCGGCGAGCAGGGCGATGGCCACGGCACCAAACACGGCAATGCCTGCCGAACGGCGGCGGGTCGCACCGCGCCTGGACCCGGCTGGGCCTTCGAGCTGGGCAAGGTCGAGAATTGGCAGTCCTGACGGGATCATTGCCCGATCTCCGTTCCCGCGCGCGCAAGCACGTCCTTCGCCGGACCGTCGACCACGATGCGCCCCTTGTCGAGCACCACGATGCGGTCGCACACTGCCAAAAGCGCCGGTCGGTGGGTCGAAATAACCAGTGTCTGCGCGGGTGTCAGGAAGCGGGACAGGCGCTCGACCAGAAGTTTCTCGCTCTGGCTGTCCATCGCCCCCGACGGTTCGTCGAGGAACAACAATTTCGACGGGCGAACCAGCGCGCGGGCGATGGTCAGGAAGGAGCGCTGCCCGCCCGAAAGCCGCCCACCGGACTCGCCCACGATCCGGTCAAACCCGCCTTCGTCGCGGGCAAGGAACTGCTCGGCCCCTGCCGCTTCCAGCGCCGCCAGCATCGCCGCCTCATCGGCATCGGCGCTACCAAGCGCGAGGTTGTCCTTGATCGTGCCGCTGAACAGAGCCGCATCCTGCCCGACAAACCGGAACGCATTCCGGATATCGCCAGGCCGGTATTGCCGGCTGTCGAGCCCGTCGATCATCATGGCCCCACCGGTCGGTTCATGCAGCCCGCACAGCAACCGTCCCAGCGTCGACTTGCCCGAGGCCACGCGTCCGATGATCGCCACGCGCTCGCCGGGGCGGATCACCATGTCCAGCCCTTCGAGCGCCGGTTGCGCCGCGCCCGGATAGGTGAACGTGGCACCTTCCAGCCGGATTCCGCCCGTGCGGACCGATGGCGTCAGCGAGGCCGATCCCTTACGCCGCTCATCCTCGCCTTCCCACAGGGTCTGCAATGAATTCAGCGTCTGGCGCGCCTGCTGTCCCCGCGTCAGCAGGAACGCTAGCTGCGCCGCCGGGGCGAGCGAACGCGAGGACAGCATCACGATCGCGATGATCGCCCCCATCGTGATGTGCCCGGCGTCAAACTCATAGTATCCACCCAGGATCAGCGCGACGTTGCACGCCTGCTGGCAGGTCGCCGCCGCCCCGATCGCGGTGGTCGAAACATCGCGCAGCCGCTCCTGCGAACGCGCGCCCAGCTCCGCCAGCCGGCGCCAGCGCCCCAGCATCACGCCCTCGCCGGCGATGCTCTTCAGCGTTTCCAGCCCGGAAATCGATTCGACCAGCAGCGTTTGCTGCAACCCGTGATCGGCCTGCGCCTCCAGCGCACTGCGCTCAACCCGCTTCTGGAGCCTCAGCCCCAGGGTCGCCATGATCGCCATCGCCACCAGCGGCACCAGCGCCAGCCACCCCGCCAGATAGGCAATCAGAACCACGAACAGCACGAGGAACGCCATGTCGACGACCAGTACGATCGTCGTCGAAGTGAAAAAGTCGCGCACGATGGCATATTCGCTGACACGCGCGACCAGATTGCCGGTGTGCCCTTTGCGTTCGACCAGCGGCGCGGCCAGAATCTTGGCGTAGATTTTCTGCGAAAGCTTGAGGTCCAGCTCGCGCCCGAGATGATCGATCACCCCCGTGCGTGCGCGGCGCAAGGCATAGTCCAACGCAAAGGCCAGAAAAACGCCAATCGCCAGCACCCACAGCGTCGACTGCGCGCGGTTGGGGATCACCCGGTCATAGACGTTCATCGAAAACAGCGGCAGCGCCAGCGCCAGCACGTTGATCAGCACACTGGCGACCAGCACGCTGCCGAAGCGGTTCCTCAGCTTGTAGATTTCACTCCAGAACCAGTGCCGCTGCGCCGCCGCCTGCCACGGCTGCGCGCCATCGCGAATAGCGGTTGAATCGCCAAAGACCGAGGTGATCCACCCGCCATAGGACTGGTCGAGATCGTCGATCGGCTCCCAGGCCGCGGTCCCGCGCTCGGGCCGCCAGACCAGCGCATCGCCCTCGCGGACTTCGTGGACCACGACGCAGGCATCATCGGTGAGCAGGACGATGGCCGGATAGGCCTCCCCCCGGCGCGGCATCCGCGCCGCCCGGCGCACGTCGCAGTTCAGCCCGACCAGTTCCAGCGCCGGCTCCGCCTGGTGCAAAGGCAAACGCCCGCCGCCATCGAGCGCAAGGGAATCAAATTGTCCCGGCCCGAACGGCAGGCCGAACCGATCCGCCAATTGCCCAATGCACGCGCGCAAGCTGTCTTGCGTGACGGTTCCAATATCCGGCCCATCGGCCATCGGCATTCCCTTTTAACCTGCGCTCGAACGAGGCCCCGGCAGGCAGAACCTACTTGGGCATCGTGCGATATTGCAGTTCGGCTGGCACAGGCGGCCCATAGTTGAACCGTGCCCGCTCACCCGCTCCGGCACCGGCGCCGGGAGTGACCGCCAGCGACGTCAGCAGCTTGTTGGTCACCGCAAGGGTCTGGTACTTGGCGAAGATTTCCGAGAAGCGCGCCGTCTCCAGCCGGACCTGCGCGTTGTAGCGCGTGTTCTGCGCGTCGAGCACGTCAAGCAGCGAACGGCGGCCAACGTTGAACTGGCTGCGATAGGACAGCAGCAGGTCGTCGCTCACCTTGCTCTGGGTCGTGATCGCGCCAACCAGGCGGCCCTGCGTGCGCAGGGTCGTCCAGGCGGTGCGCACGTCGTCCTCGGCCTGCCGGGTGATTTCGTACAGCTTGTAGCGGGCCTCGCTCGAACGGCGGACCATCTCCTGGTAATTGGCGCGATTGATCCCGCCGTCGAAGATGTTCCAGCGCAGATATCCCTTGGCCTGCAGGTCGGTCGTCCGGCCGCGGAATCCATCGACATCGTCGCCGATCCGTCCGGTCAGTTCCACCCCGATCTTGGGATAGCCGTCGCCCTTGACGCTTGCTGCCAAGGCATTGGCGGCATCGACATCGGCCGCCGCCTCACGCACGAGCGGGTTCTGGGAGCGCGCCAGGCCGACCGCTTCCTCGATGGAAACGGGCAGGTTCGGTGTCATTTCCGGCGGCATCATGACGTCGCTGATATCCAGCCCGGTCAGGTGCTGCAGCTTGATCTTCGCCTCGGCGAGATCCTGTTCGGCTTCCGTCTGGCGGACCACGGCGGCCTGGAGACGTTCCTCGGCTTGTTGCTGGTCCGCAACCGAGATGGAACCCTGTTTCACCCCCGTTGCAAGATCGCCGGCGAGGCTGTGATGGAACGTCACGTTGTCCTGCGTCGCCGCAACGACGCGCTGCTGGAGCAGGATGTCAAGGTATTGCCGCGTGACCTGCAGCGCGATGTATTCCGACCGCTCAAGCACCCGCAGCGAGGCCCCGTCGACCCGCGCCGACTGCCGCAGCAGCTCACCGCGCCGCCGCCCAAAATCGAACACGGTCCAGTCGGCACGCACCTGCGCTTCAAGCGGATAGAGCTCGTTGTCGGCGATGCCCAGCGTGCGCCGGGTGGTGTTGTCCAGCCTGCGGATTCCCCCCGAGCCTTCGATGTCGACGCGCGGAGCATAGAGCCCCTGCGCCTGCTTGCGCTCGAACTCGATGGCTTCCTTGTTGTACTGGGCTTGCGCGATCTGCGGATTGGAATTCACCGCGATGGTGATCGCCTCGACCAGCCCGATCGGGGTGCTCTGCGCGAAAGCCAGCTGGGCTGTGCCCGCCAACAGGACGGCGAGGCCGCTCGAGATGTGCTTGATGGTCTTCATGGTTGCCTCCACCCGGATTACTGGACCGTGATCTCGACACGGCGATTGGTCGGATTGCGCTCACCATCGGGAGTGGGCACCTTCGGCTCGCTTTCGCCCTTGCCCGAGACGTTGAGCACGTCCTGCCCGATCCCCATCGAGCCGAGCTGTCCGGCGACCGCCTGCGCCCGGCGAACCGAGAGCGCGTCGTTGTAGGCATCGCTGCCCGAACGGTCGGCGTGCCCGGTGATCACGAGCCGGTTCCATCCGCAGACCTTGGTGTAGTTGACCACGGAATCGAGCGTCTGGCCTGTCGATTCGGGGAGGACCGCGCTGTCCCAGTCGAAGAACACGATGCCCGCGATCGGCTGGTTGCAGGCATCGGGACGCTCCACCGGAGCCGGCGGAGCTGCCACCACGACCGGCACCGGGATCATGCGCATCCGCATCGCGGCATCGCCGCACTTGCCGATGCTGACCGGATCCTTGGTGCCACTTTTCAGGAAGCCCAGGGCGATGCCGCACTGCGCCTTGGCCTGAGACGCCCAGGTGAAGCGGTTGTTGTCGCCCGCGACAATGGCCGGATCGTTGGTCAGGCCCAGCGCCTCGTCGTAGCGGGACTGGATCTCGCCGCGAAGCGTCGACCCATCGAGCGACATCAAGTCGCCGGAAGCGTCCTGGGCGCTGGCGGGTGCAGCGCACGCCAGTGCGATGAGCGCGCCTCCCGTCATCATGCCGGATAGTTTGTGCAGCATCATACTGTCCCCTTTCAGCCCCTTCATGTTCACCGCGCCCGTCAGGCGTGGCTCACCGCGGCCATTTCCATGGCAGCCTGCGCAAAATCGAATGCCATCGGCGGAATGCCCGCGTCCTGCCCACCCGAACCGACCTGAGCGCCAAGCAGGGCGGCAAGGTCAACCGAATGCGACGTACCCGCATCCCCCGCGCCGAGCACGCCGTCGATCAGACTGTCGACGAAGTTCGCGGCGTGTCCGTCAGCAAGGGCCTGCTGGATCGCGATTGCAGCCTCGCCTGCGACTTGCGGAGCTTGTTCCTCGACATTGGCCGCCGCAACCAGCAACGCGTCCATCGCTTGCACGCTTTCCGGGGCGTCGAACACGATCGCACCGGCATGGGCAAGCCCGGCCCCGTAGCCCGAACCGCCAAGATCGCTTGCGACCTCCGATGCGTCGCTCGCTTCCTCCGACCCGCCGAAGTGGGCCAGAATCTCAGCCAGATGCTGCACCGCATGCGCGGCTTCGGGCACCACGGCGGCCACATGGTCGGCAATCTGGGCGAAGTCGACCGGCGGAACCGAACCGTCCGGCTCGGCAAGCGTCGTCTCCGATGCGCTGGCAACGTCAACGGTTGTCTCGACCGCGAGGGCCACGGGCGCGTCCGTCGTCACCACCACCGCAGCAAGCGAGGCGGCCACCAGGCTGCTTGCCGCAGCCGCCGTGATCGCACCTTCGACCTGTTGGCTGAGCCGAGCGATTTCGAAGCTCGCGTCGGCGGCTGTAGTCGTCGTTCCGTTGACGAAAGTTACGGTAGTAGTGCCCGCGACCGTCACGTCGCCGTCAGCCGCCGTGTAGGCCTTGCCATCGGACGCCAAGTTGATCGACTTGATGCCCAGTTCGGTCAGTGAGCGGTACTCGCCCTCGTCCGCGACGCCGTTGGAATTGGCATCGCGCCATACGCCGAAACTAGCAAATGCCTGATCGGCGGCATCGAGCACGCCGTCATGGTTGCTGTCATGCTGCGCAGCAACACCTTGCAGGTCGGTGAGGCCGTTGCCGCCGAACACGAACTCCGCGCTCGACGAAACCTTGCCATCATGGTTGAGGTCGATTGCAAGAATGCCGTCGTCCGCCCCAGCCCAGGCCGTCGCCACGGACTGCCCGAAGTAATCGTAGGTGACGCCCGCCGAAAGCGCGAGGAACTCGGCTCCGTCGCCGTCAAGGTCGACCACCACCGGCGGAACCGGGTTTACCAGCAAGTGCGAGGTCGTCGTCGCATCACCATCGGCATCGGTAACCGTTACCGCAAAATCGAGGGTCAGCGCCTGCGTATTCGTGACCGTGCGGATGATCCCGATGTCGTTGACCTTGATGACCTCGTTGTCATCATCAAAGGCCAGCGTTCCGGAGCTTGCACCGGCATCGCCGACGGCACCGTTCAGGTTGATGCCCGAGCCGGTGATGCCACCGGATGAAGCCAGCAACTGGGCGCCGACGATCACATAGTTTGCGGTTCCGTTGGCATCGGTGTCGGAATTGAAGTCATTGCTTTCAATAATGATCAGGCTTTCCTGGTTACCCAGGGTCTGTGCATAGCCGGCAGGGATCGAAGCCGTGGTCGAATAGACATCCCCGGACGAGATGACCATCGCCTTGGTGGTCAGCACCGTGGACGGATCGCTCGCGTCGGCAAGCTTGAGCACCACGATATAGTCGTCGCCATTGTTGACGCCGAACAGCTTCATCGTCAGGCCGATCGCACCGACTGCATTGGTCGTGGTTGCAAGATTGCTGCCCGGATCGCTCGAGAACAGGTCGAAATCGAATACTTCGTCGCCCTGGCCCTGAATGGTGTCGCCCGAAACGCCGTTGCTCGTGTTTGAAACGGTCACGTAGGACTGGTCGGCCGAGAAAAGTTCTCCTGCGACGAACGCGCCGGGCAAAGTCACCCCGGCCGTCAGGTTTCCTGCGCCGCCGCTTGATTGCACGAAGACCGGGTCGCTCCCTGCCAGTTGGGCCACCACGACCTCGGCCTGCGGCTGCCCGTCGAGATTATACTCAGTACGCGTGCCGACGACGTTGCTCGTCTGGCTGGTGCTGTACGACAGGATCGCCTGATCCAAGGTTACGGTATAGGTGCCCGCATCCTTGTCGAAGGTGATCTTGCCCGTCTCGTTCACCAGCGGATCGGTGGTGCGGGTAGGATCCGAATCGTACTGGAACGTGAAGTTGAAGACCGCCTCCAGGTCCGTCTCGGAGAACCAGGTCACGCTCGGGCTCAGGATGGCGGTTCCGCCGACCGCCCCGGTAAGGGTGACCGCAAGGTCGGTGTGGGCCGAATCCCAGCTCGTCCGCCCATCCGCTCCGATCCCGTAGCTGAATGCGCCCGATCCGCTCAGGTTGCTGCCGGAAATCGTGGCGTTGCCCGAATTGAGCACAACCGGAACGTCGTCATTAAGACGCACGGACAGAGTGCCCGCGACAACCGAGAAATCGCTGTCCGCGTCGCGCAGCTGATAGGGTATCGTGATATCGACGTTGTTCTCGTTTGCCGCTGCCGGGTGCAGCACGTTGTTCAACAAGGTGACCGTATAGGCACCAGTCGCCTGGTTGGTGATCTGCACGGTGAACAGGTTGGTATCGACCCTGTCGCCATCCGCGGAGGTCGTGATCTTGGCGGTCAGCAGCGAGCCGTCGCCCGATACCGTGTAGGTCACCGTTTCCTGCCCGATCACTTGCGTGGTGGTGTTCAGGGTGGACTGGAACAGGAAGGTATTGGTGCCGTCGCCAAGCGTCGCACCAAGCACGCCCCTGAAGATCGCCTCGCTGGTTGCATCGAGATCGCCGCTGTTGGCGTCGATGTCGCCATTCGCCAGAACGCCCGCGATACCGCCGGTCAGCCCTTCGTCGTCGACCGCCGCCGAAGCGGTGGTCGCGGTCGGGGTGAGGTCGCCGATGGAGATTGCCAGCGTTGCGGTGTCGCTGTCGCCGTCGTTATCGGTCAGCGTGTAGGTGAAGGTTTCCGTCTCTCCGCCGCCCAGCCCCGGCGTGCGGGCATAGGAGTATGCGCCCAGCGCGTTGATGGTCAGGACGCCGTATTGGCCCTGCACCACGGTATCGCCGCTGCTGGCGATGGCCGTAGCCCCCACCGAACCCGTCACCGACGAGATGAACGCGCCGTCCGCGCCGCCATAGTCCACGCCGTTGTTGAGCGTGCCGACGCCGCTGATGACGTTGCCAACCGCAGGCCCGTTGCTGCCTGCCGCGATGCTGTCAGTATCGGCAACAGCGTCCGGGCCATCGTCACGGAAGGTGATGTTGCCGCCGATGGCGACCGACGTGTTGGCGGTATCGCCGTCAAAGTCCTTGGCCGTGACTGTGGCTGTGAGCAGGCTGGTGCCCAGCGCGTCGGTCAGCGTCAGCGGGTCGTTGTGATCGGCAGCCGTGGCTCCATCGACCAGATGCTCAAGCGGCACGAACTGGGTGACCGTCACCTTGCCGTCGCCGAGGATGTCGAGGCGGAAGGCGACCTTTACGGTGCCGTCGGTGTAGCGGCCTTCGACCGTATCGCCATCGACCTGGACCAGGCTGATCGCGAAATCGCCGATCGCCGTCCTGAGCGGGGTCGCCCCGCCGCCGGTGATCGCCAGGCCATAGACCAGCGCGCCAGAGGCCGCCTGTCCATCGGCTCCAAACGCCGCCGTGGCGTTGATCATCGCCGCGGCCGATGTCGCCGAGATCCCGGCGACGCCAAAGCCCGCCGGCGATGCTGCGGTGGTTTCGTCAAGCGAGACGCTGCCGCCCGCGCTGACCCCGCTGAACGACGGGCCGTCGTCGGCGAAGCGGATGTTGCCGCCAAGATCGACGGTTTCGCTGTCGGTCGCGACATCGCCGTCGCGGTCGGTGATCGTCCCTGTCGCAGTGAGCGTGACCAGTCCGTCGCCGAGCGGTTCGAACTGGGTGTCATAGGGGGAGGCCGCCGCGCCCGGCAGGTCATGATCGACCTGCTGGTATTGCGTCACGGTCATCACGCCGCCGGCCGATACGGCGATGCTGAACACCACCGAGGCATCGGTTGCCGTCGTCGGCATGGACGCCGCCGTGGTCCCGACGATGACGCCGCTCGCCAGCTTGTAGAGCGTGATCGCGGCACCGTGGCTGGTCAGTCCCGAAGCCGGTCCGGTCACGTTCAGCGCATAGGTCAGCGACTGGCTGGCCTGCCCGTCAGCTCCGACGGTGGAGCTTGACGAGAAGACGCTGCTGAAGTTGGCCGTGCTCGCCGCGGTGTCCTCGTTGGTGGGAGTACCATCGGTATAGGCATCGCGCGTGGTCAGCACCACGGCACCGTCCGCACCCTTGGCCACGTCGATCGAAGGCACGTCGTCACGCACGGTCACGTTGAAGGTGCCGGTGGCCTGGCTGTTGTCACTGTCGGTCACCCGGAAACTGATGCCGTTGAGCGGGATCGTGTCCTCGGTGCCCGCGGTGGCGTGCTGCACCGGCTGCGACAGGGTGACGGTGTAGGTGTAGACCACGTCGCCCGGGTTCGTGCCGGCGTCGGCGTCGGTCACCGCGATGCGGATCACTTCGGTCCCGCCGCTGCGCCCGACCAGCGCGCCGCTTTCCAGCGCGAAAGTCACGAAAGTGCCGTCGAGCGTCTTGATCTGCGTGTCGAGGCCGGCCGTATCCAGGAGGATGATCGAGGCGGCAAGGTTCGCGGGCACATCGGCGCCGAAATTGACGGTCGCCGTGCCGGTGGCACTGGCAAGTCCGGTTCCGGCGACCTCTGCGGGAGCGCCCTGCAGCGGGTTCGCGTCGGCGTTGGCACCGGGGAGCCCATCCTCGTCCACCGCAAGATTGGTGGTGCCAAGGATGTTTGGCACCGAATCCTCGGCAAGCATCAGCGAGACCGTCGCGGTCGACGGATCGCCATCGGCGTCGGTGATCGTGTAGGTGAAGCTGTCCGCGCCGGACGCGCCGGGCGTCGGCGTATAGGTGAACTGATGCGTCGCCGAATTGTATGTCACGGTGCCCTTGGTGGGCAGGGTGCCGAGCGTGACGCCCGTGGTGTAGGACACGCCGTCAGCACCGAACGTATCGTTGCTAAGGGCATTGATCGTCAGCGCCATCTGTTCCGCGACGGTAAATGTCCCGTCGTTCACTGCCAGGGGCACATCATCGACCACGGTGATGTCGAGGCTGGCGGTGTCGGTCGACCCGTCGCTGTCGGTGACCGAGACCGCGATGGTTTCCGTCAGGCTGACATCGTTGCCCGCCACGCTGTGCAGCAGGGTGTTGTCCTGGAGCACGTAGCTGTAGGCAACGGTGGCCGAGACCACATCGCCCGCAGCGTCGGTAACCGGGGTGACCCCGGTGATCGTCAGCGTGCCATAGGCGGTGGTCACCGTCTGCCCGGGGACGAAGGCCCCGCCGGTGAACACGGTGTCGCCCCCGACCACGATGGTCGCGATGCCGTCCGTGCCGGTCACTTCGAACGTGCCGGTCTGGGTCAGTGCGCCCGCCAGCGGCGCGGAGCCGTCGGAGAGGTTCGCTTCGTAGACGGTCTCCTCGGCGCCTTCGCCGTCGAGCCCGGTGATCGTGATCGGATCGTTGTTGCCGTTGATCGTGACGACCAGCGTCGTGGCCGACGGATCACCGTCGCCATCGGTGATGGTGTAGCGGAAGGTCTCGGTCAGCGTGTCGTTGCCGTCGAGGCCCTGAACAATCGGATTGGAATTGTTCAAGGTGTAGGTGTAACCCCCGCCTGCCGCCAGAGTCAGCGAGCCATAGGCTCCGCTCAGCGCCGAGCCGACCGTCCCGGCCACCACCGGGCCGCTTGCCGGCACGAAGGACACCGCCGTGACGCTCGCCCCGTCGGCGCCCTGCACGTCGGCCACGCCGTCGGTGCCGTTGGCATCGGGGCTCGCCACCGCAGCGCCGGTCAGCACGTTGCCGTTGGCGACCGTCGCCAGGTCCTCGGTCACGCTGTCCACGTCCGCCCGCGCGGTCGGCACGTCGTCGACGATCGAGATCACCAGGTTGCCCGACGAGCTCTCGTTGTCCTTGTCGGCCACGACCACGGCAAAGCTGTCGAACGTGCCCTCGCCCGAGGTGTTGCTGGTCAGCTGGTAGCTGTAGCTGACCGTGTTGCCCACGACGCTGTTGATCGTCAGCGTGCCGTGCGCGCCGGTGAACTGCTGGACCCCGCCGGTCAGCGCGGTGCCGCCGATGGTGATCGTCGCCGGGCCGTCAGGCGCGGAGAAGGTGAAGGTGCCGCTGGCAAACTCGCCATTGGTGGCCGCCGCCGAACCGGTCGGCAGGCCTTCCTCGAGCACCTGGGTGACGCCCGGCGTCCCTGCCACCGGCAGGTTCAGCGAGGTCGGGCTGTCGCCGATGGTGATCACCAGGTTCGCACTGGCAACGTCGCCGTCGCCGTCGCGGATCGTGTAGGAGAAGGTATCCTGCACCCCGCCCGGCGTGCCGGCACTGCGGACGTAGCTGTAGTTGCCGGCAGAATCGATCGTCAGGACGCCGTAAAGGCCCTGCGTGGTGCCGCCCACGGCGCCCGCAGCAACCCCGGAGATCGCCACCAGCGTCGCCCCGTCGGCTCCGGTCGTGTCCTTGCCGCCATCGAGTTCGGCATCGGTGATCACGTTGCCCACAGCCGGACCATAGGCCCCCGCCGCAATCGCATCCGCATCGCCCGCCGCGCTCGGCACATCATCGACCACGGTGATGTCGAGGCTGGCGGTGTCGGTCGACCCGTCGC
>CAYFJH010000007.1:36274-77530 GCA_964343385.1 uncultured Novosphingobium sp.
CGCTGTCCACGTCCGCCCGCGCGGTCGGCACGTCGTCGACGATCGAGATCACCAGCGAGTCCTGGGCATTGTCGCCATCGCTATCCGTCACCGAAACGGGAAACGACAGCGACGTCCCAGCCGTGTTCGCAGTGTTGTCGAGCAGCGTGTAGAGATAGGTGATCGAACCAAGCCCGGTCGCCGCATCAAAGGTGAACCCGGTGACGACCAACGTCCCGGTCGCGTCCGAAAACACCTGCTGCGGCAGGGCCCCGGGCGTAATCACGGTCCCGGCCAGCGACACCGAACCAAGCCCGTCCTGCGAGGAGAATGTGATCGTCGCCGACGTGGTTTCCGCGTTGCCGTCAAAGGCCGAACCCTGCGGCTCGCTGCCGCGCGATGCCAGTTCGGCTTCATCCACCTGCCCGGCAGGCACAGAAGTGATGGCCGCCGCGCCATCGGCGATATCGATCCGCAGTGTCGCGGTCGACGTATCGCCGTCGCCATCGCTGATTCTGTAGCCGAACAGATCGCTCACGCCGCCGGGCGTGTCGGCGTTGCGGGTGTAGGTGTAGGTGCCATTCGCACCAATCGTAAGCACGCCATACTGGCCGTTGATCGATGACCCGATCCCGGCGAACTCACCCGTCGTGCCAACCCGGATACCCGAGACAACCGCCCCGTCCGCGCCCAGCGTATCCGCCCCGGACGTACCCGTCGTGGTCCCGGCACCCGTCAGCACGTTGCCGGTGATCGGCGCGCGGCTGCCTGCGGCCACATCGTCGGTATCGTTGCGCGCAGTCGGCACGTCATCAGTGATCGCGATGGTGAGACGCGCGCTTGCAACGTCCCCGTCGGTATCGGTCGCGATGATAGTGAACGGATCGGTCGTCGCATCGCCCGAAGTATTGTCGGCGAGCGTGTAGAGGTAAGAAATCTGCCCGTTGGCCAGGGCGCCCAGCGCGAGCGTGCCCTTGTCGGTCACGATCTGCTGGCCGGCCACGCCGGTGATGGTCACGCCGTTGATGGTAAGCGATGCAATGCCATCGGGCGAATCCACAAAGATCGTCCCAGTCGTCGCCTGCGATCCGCTGCCCACCGCCGAACCGGGCGATTCCATAGCCCCGCCAAGGCGCGGGTTGGGAAGGCCGGCTTCGCTGACCGTGTCGGTCACGTCCCGCGCGGCAGGGCCACCGTCCTGGACCAGGATGTCCGGCGTGTGGTTGATCCGCCCCGGCAGGACTTCCTGCACCGGCTGCTCGGGAAACGCCAGATCGGTGTAGGGCAAGAGGTCGCCCAGGTCATAGGCTGGCTGGATGTCGCCGACCGGATCGGCAAAATTGCCGCCCGAGCTGGACACGCTGCCGGCCGCGGGTTGCGGCTCGTTCCCGACCAGCAGCGCGGCAAGGTTCAGCGGCGGAACCGCCACACCCTCGACCACGACTTGCGGAACGTAGATCGCCCCGTCGGTGATCACATAGACTTGACCGTTCGCCAGCGTGACGATCAGATCGCGGCCAATGACCGTGATATCGTCAAGTTGCGCGCCTTCGGGAAGAACGACGGTCCCGTCCGGTCCGGCCGGCAACGGAATCGCGTTGGCAGGCACTGCCGCAATGGCCGGCTTGCCCGCGCCCTTGGCGACTGCAGCGGCAGCAGTCCCATGCACCAGATCGGCAGCGTCATTGTCGTGAGCGCTATTGCGCGAGCCATCGAAGTCCATCGTTCAACCCTCTGTTTCGCCGGCCATCCAATGGCCATGGGCGCGGGAATCCCGGCAACGACCCGCATGCGCACGGGCGCTTGCGGTGGTCATCGGCGCTGCGGGATTCCGGTTGTTCATCAAATACCCCGGTCAACAGTCACGGTATGCTGCGGCCGCCAAAGGCGGGCGCAGAAACAAGGGCGCGGGAGTGCGCCGGATCGGCTGGGTCGCCCCGAGGGGCTGGTGGAGACGCGTCCGCCTGGTCGATCGCGCGCCTCCGTAAGGCAACGCGATGGGACCTGACCCAGCCGCCGACGAGACCGCTGCAAGGCAGCGATCGCGCACGCGCAGAGGACGTGGTGAGCAAGGACGGAAGGCCTTGCGCCCGAATGAGGACTTATGAAGCGCCTGGGCGCAGAAAGTGGAGCTTGCCTGGCAGCCGCGCACCGAAAAGCCGTCCAGCCGGAAGTTACCAACCCCGCTCATCAATGTTCGCGCCGAATTGGCGCAAGAACGCAGCCGCGCAATCACGTGCTCTCTCCTGTTTCTCAAGCCTGCTTTATGGCTCTGCCCCGGTGCCCCTCCTGCGAATGAGCAAGAGTTGCCTATGAATTGTCGGCGAGACCACGGTGTTTGCTAGGATCTGCGTCAAAGCCAAATACGCGCCTGTTTAGATTTGAAATCAACTTTTTTTTAGGATTTGGCGGACTTTTGGTTCGCATACGCACAACGTACGCCCGTGCACGCAGCGCAATGAACTGATTTCAAATGGTTTTATTGAACATTTAAAATGCTGCATGGCCGAATTGGAAGTGTAAAAACCTTACCGTATTTGGTTAACAGTCCACCGCAATTGCATGGCCTACTCCCCCGACTCGCAATAGGACCCCCGCCCCAGGGAATCCTCGGCCCAACAGGACATTTACGGATGCAAGTCTTTTTGTGCTTTTATGGAACGCTTTGGCACGCAAACCGTTTAAAAAGGTTTTGAAGCGGTTCCGTGCATTGTCGGACAGGGTTTGAAGCGTGAGCGCACCGCTTCTTATTGCCACGCAACTTTAATTTGTTGCGCCGCGGCATCCAGCGTTACTGCAAACGTTACTTTCCGCTTCGCTGCCCGCTAACGCCCCAGCGGGTTCACGGCACGCCCGTTTACCCTGACTTCATAATGCAGGTGCGGGCCGGTCGAACGACCGGTGGGGCCCGTCCAGCCGATCAATTGGCCGCGCCGGACGCTCTGCCCCGGCGTGACATTGATCCGGGATAGATGAGCATAACGCGTCTCAAGCCCCCCGTTGTCGACGTACACCCGGGAGGCCGAGACGATGCCAGGAGTAAAGGCCGGAGGCACCCATAATGCCCGGACACGAAACCCAGGCCCCCTCACAGCAAGAAACAATGTCATTTTTGCGATTACGGCCGCGGCAAGGGATTGACCGGGCGACCATCCATTCGCAATTCGTAATGCAGGTGAGAACCAGTTGAGCGACCGGTTGAGCCAACATAGCCGATCACTTCGCCGCCTCGCAATTGCTGTCCGGGAGTTACGCTTATTTGCGACATGTGGCCATAGCGAGTCTGAAGGCCTCCTTCGTGATCGATCGCTACCATGAGGCCGTAGCCACCATTCCAGTCAGCCATGCGCACAGTTCCGGCGCCCGACGCAAAAACCGGCGTTCCGGCATGTGCGGCGAGATCGACCCCGCTATGCTGCCTCCATCCGCCCAGAACCGGATGCATGCGCATCCCGAAGCCGCTCGACAGGTAGGCTCCTCGCAAGGGCAGTTGACGGGAGAGGCCGCCCGAACGGGACAGCGCGCCCGATCCGGCGACGCGGGCGCGCAGACCGGGATGCAACAGATTGATCGGCGCGCCCGTTGCATCGAGCGCCCTGCCCACCATGACTGGTCCGCCTGTCAATGCATCCAGTACCGTTACGCTAGACAAACCTGCCGCATGGCTGATGGTATGGATGGTTGGCTCCGAGGGAACGGCCACTCCCACGCGAACGGCAGCTTCGCCGGCTGAACCCGCGAGCAATTGGTCGCCCGGCAGATTAGGCTTCTTGACTTGCGTCTCGCGCCACCGCTTGGGCCAATGCACAATTCCACTGTCGGTCGATTGCGCCATTGCCGAACCGGCATCGAGACATGCGTACACGGCAAGAGCAAGGAACATCCATGAAACGCCGGAATTCCTGAAGCGCAGCATGAGCGTTCCTTACGTCGCGAAGTGTGGCTTTCTCATGTCCGGGGAAATCACCAATAACGGTGCCGGCAAGGTAATACAGGACGGGAAATCATCCAAGGCGAATATCGCCGCCCTCTGGTTCAATGCGAGACTACTCACAAAATCGGATCGGCGACGATTGACCTACGGCGCGGTCACGATGCATGAATCGAGGCTTGGGGGATCAGATGATGAATGCGCGGCAGATCACGTCCAGGATTGCCAACTCGCTTTCCAGCCTCCCGACCCAATTCCTTCTTTTCGCCATTGTATCATTTGCATTGCGCGTTGCCACGTTCGGCCATCCGAATGCTGATGGTGACGAAGCATTCTATTTCCTCGTTGGGCAAGAAATGCATCACGGGGCGGTGCCCTATGTGGATATCTGGGACCGCAAGCCAGTCGGCCTGTTTGTGATTTTCTATTTGATAGCGGGAATTTCAGATTCAGTAATTTCCTATCAGATCACCGCTGCAATTTTTGCCGGCGCGACAGCATTTGTCATTTGCGCAATCTCGGCCCGCTGGGCGGGTCGCCTCGGTTCGGTTTTGGCCGGCCTCGCCTATCTGCTTATGCTGGCTCCACTCTGGGGATTTGGCGGTCAAGCGCCCGTATTCTACAATCTGTTCATCGCGGTGGCGGCGCTTTTGGTATTGGAATCCCTGCCCGCGCTGCAGGAAGGAAAAGTTCCGTCCCGCGCTTATCTGGCGATGGCGTTATGCGGAATGGCGATCACCATTAAGCAGACTACGATTTTCGAATCGACCTACTTCGGACTGGTGTTGATCGTTATGATCAATAAGTCCGGCGCCACTTTCCGGAAGGTAATGCATTACTTCCTCGCATTTGCAATTATCGGCGCAATTCCCACGATCATCATTTCGGCATATTACTATTTAACTGGGAACTGGTTTGAATACTGGCACGCAATGGTCACATCAAATTTCGCCAAACTCAAACCCAATGGAGTAACGATAGCGGCTCGCCTCCTTGGACTTTACATCAGGCTGGCGCCCCTAGCGTGCATTGCATTCATGGGGTTAATTCTGCGATCCCGTCTGGCCAAGCCATTTACCGAACGGCGGTTCGTGGCGGGATGGATGCTTGCTGCCGTGATCGGCTTCCTCGCGGTTCCGAACTTCTACATGCATTATGCGCTCCCGCTGCTCGTGCCGTTAAGCGTGGCTGCAGCGGCGTTCTTCGCACGAAGGGACCTTGGCATCGTTGCTTTCGGCGCGGTCGCTACGCTCGCATTCCATTGGTACGATCCATTTGGCTTCGGCTACACGCGGTCTGCCCGGCTTGCGTTCGGCCATATGGCGCAATCGATCCGTGAGCACGACAGCGGCGGTGGATTGTTCCTGTTTGACGGGCCACCCTTGCTTTACGAGCTTTCGGGCAAGAAATTCCCCAGCCCGCTCGTCTTGCCCTCCCATTTTAATTACAACATCGAGAGGAATGTCAGCCATCTTGATACGCAAACCGAGTTGATCCGAATACTCGATAACCGACCCGGCGTAGTCATGGTCCCAGCCACAAATCGAAATCCCCGCAACGAGGAAGCGTGGAGTCTGGTGCTTGCGTATGTGCACAAGAACTGCCGCCAGGTGGACGCGCAGTTATCACATGAATTGATACGCTCGGATTTGATGCTTATCTACGGCGACTGCGGCAAAACCGAAAAGTAAGCCGCCCCCTCAACTCTCCCCGCGCCAGCGGCGCACTGTTTCAACCACTTGTTCGTTGCCCTTGCGCGGTTGGCCCCACATGCGGCTGAACAGGGGATCGTCCGAAGCCGGCCGCAAGTGGGCTTCGAGGTTGTCGATGCGCACCCGCATTGAAACGGGCGCACCTTCGCCGCTGACGATGCATTCGCGCGATTGCAGCGCCGGGATCAGATCGACGAAGCCGCGCGCGCCCTCGGGCAGGGTATCGCGGATACGGGCCTGGTCGTTGAGGTTGTTGAGCCGCATCGCGAAGATCGTGCCGCACTGTGATAGCGCGGTTTCCGAAAGCTCGGACGGCCGCTGGGTGATGATGCCGAGCGAAACGCCGTACTTGCGCCCTTCCCGCGCGATCCGGGCGAGCTGGCGTTCGGCCGACATCGTCGCACCGGCATGGGCAGCGGGAAGGTAGCGCTGGGCCTCCTCGCAAACCAGCAGGATCGGAGCCCGATCGTCTCGCGGCGACCAGATTGCATATTCGAGGATCAGCCGGGTCAGGATCGAAACAACCACATCGACGATTTCAGACGGAACCCCGGCCAGGTCGATGATCGAGATCGGCTTGCCATTTGCAGGCACGCGCAGCATCTCGCTCATGAAATCGACCATTGAGTGGGTGCGGAACTCGTTGCTGAACAAGAAGCGGTAGCGCCTGTCCGAGAACAGCTGCTGCACGTTCACCTTGAGGCGGGTATAACGATAGGCGTCGGCCGCCTTGTCCAGCTTGCCCATCTCGCTGTCGATCGCTTCGATCAGGTCGCCCAGCGCATAGGGAACGGGGCTGTCGGCGGTGATCTTGCTCGCGCCTTTGCCCATCTCGCCGCGCATGCGGGCCACCAGCAGGCACTTGGCGAGGATGTTGGCGTCGATTGCGGCGCTTTCTTCCTCGGTATGGATCAGAGCCTCACAATGTTCCTGCAGGTTCATCAGCCAGTACGGGATCTTGAGGTTGTCGACATTGTAGACCTGCCCGACCGTGGGGAAGGCAGAGGAATACTCGCCATGCGGATCGAGCATGACGATATGCCCCTCAGGCGAGGCCGAAATGATCCGGTGGAGCATCAGCGCCACGGTTGTCGATTTGCCGCTGCCGGTTGCCCCCAGCACGGCGAAATGGCGGCTGAGCATTCGATCGACAAGGATCGAGGCGCGCACTTCGGTTGTCGGGTGGACGCAGCCGATCTCGATGTGCAGTTCGTCTTGCGGCGAATAGACCCGATCGAGATCGGCAAGAGCGGCCATGAACAGCCGGTCGCCCGGATGGGGAAACACCGTCACGCCCCGCCGGAACGTCGCCAGGCTGCCGTCCGAGGATTTCGCGCCTTCGCCGATCAGATCGACTTCGGCGATCACGGCTGCGGGATCGCCCGGCACAGCCGCGATCTCGGTGATGGTGCCGAGCAGCCACTCGCCCGCCAGGTCGATCTTGACGTAACCGCCGACCGAGGTTGCGGCGGTCAGCGAGTTTTCCGCTTCCCCGCGCAGCCTGACAAGGGCGGCAAGATCAAGCCGGCACGACGCCCGGCTGCCGGTGATATCAACGACGGCGCCGACTGCTGACTGTTCCATATGGAAAAGGGTATCCTTTGGTGACAAGTCACTTTGATTGCACAATTCAGCTGTCATACTGAACTTGATTCAGCATCCTTCGTGCCTTCGGGTCCCGCTGGCGATGAAGTGAAATGGCCCCCCGATCCCGATCACGCCGCTGCCGAGGCCCGCTGGCGGTAGGTGACGTTCACGCGTTCGGACAGGATCAGGTACGGCAGCCAGACGAAGGCGCTGATCAGGACCTTGGTGATATTGCCTTCGAGCAGCTGCTTCAAGGGCACGGCGACCTGTTCGGGCAGGCCGGGCATCGCGCCGATCTGCTGGGCGATGATCATCTGCGCCGCGATGTCGAGCGCCCAGGCGAACAGCAACATGCGCGGGAAATAGGGCACGGTGCGCAGCGCCAGGACGAAGCAGACCATATAGAAGAAGCTCATCACCACGACATCGGCGGCGAGCAGCAGGAACAGCGACTGCCCCCAGTGCGGGGCGTTGCCGCTGATTGCCGGGATGGCAACGAGGAATTCGAAGCTGCGCACCGGGATGTTGAGCAGGAGCCCGATAAGCAGCGAGGCCATGAAGCCGGCCGGCCCGAACGCGGGATTGGCCTTGGCATCGAGGATGCTGAGCCGCCGCCACCGGCCATAGATCGACAGGCGGATATCGGGCTGCGCAGTGCGGATGCCGTTCGGAAAGCTCGCGGCCGCAAGGCGATAGCCCGCGATCGGCGCGAAGGCGATCAACAGGTAGGGGACCGTCACCGACAAGACATCACCAAGGTCGCGCGGAAAGGTGGCGGGGAACATCATCTTGGGCAGGCTGACGAAGATGAACACCGCCGCCCAGGCCACGGTGATCGCTTCTATCCGGCCATGCAGCGATCGGGCAACCAACGCGCTGCGCCGCGAAAGATTTCGCGCATATTCAGCGAACGCAGGCTGCATCTTGCTTGCCAAGTTACCGGTTCCCGTCGAAACTTTTTCGAACAATCCCATTTTCAACCCCTTTGCGCGTCGTACGTCAAGCCCGGTCTCAGGCGATTTGCCTGAGTCGCTCGGGCAAGACGAATTCCGTTGCCTCCAGACCGGTTCATGGCGTCATTAACTTTGCTTGTTTACGGACTTGACTTCTAAGTCATTGCAAAAACAGGTTAAAATTTCGCTAACTTATTTAGTTTGACCCGGGGGGCGAAGTGATTGATCATTGTTTCACCGAGGGAACAGGCGTTTCGTTGGCCGGCGCAAGTGTCGGTTATTACAACAGAAAATAGGTCGCGCCGTTCCATGGATGCCCCCCTCGGACGGGTGAACCGGAAATAGATGCCGGAGCCATGTCTCAAACATCGTGACGGCCGACGTGCCGCCGAATGAAATATAGGGGTTAAACCATGAAGACTTTCCTCAAGACGTTCATCAATGACGAATCCGGTGCCTCGGCTGCCGAATACGCCCTGATCCTCGCCATCGTGGGCGTCGCCATTGGTGCTGCGGCGGTGCTGCTTGGCAACAACGTCAAGCTGGCTATCACCAATGCCGCTGCCGACGTCTACAATTGCTCGAACCCGACCAACACCACCACAGGCACGGTGGCTCCCGCCACCTGCTAAGGACTTGCGGCCCCGCCACAGCGGCGGGGCCGCTTCCTTTTCCTTTGCGCCGGGGTCACGCTGCACTAAAGTGTAGTCCACGCGTGTCTCGGCATTCAAACGGGGCCGAATGGGGGGAACCATGCAGCGCAACTGGATCATTCTCGCGATAGCAGTCGGCCTCGGTCTGCTCGCCGTCGTTCTCGCCAACGCCTATTTCTCGGGGGTTGAAGAACGGACGGAACGCATCGTGCAATCCCAGCAGATGACGCGCATCGCCGTCGCCACCCAGCCGCTCGATTTCGGCACCAAACTCACCGACCAGAACGTGCGCCTCCTCGCCTGGCCCGCCAATGCGGTGCCCGAAGGCGCCTTCCTCACCGTTGCCGATGCCCTCAAGGATGGCCGCGTCGCGCTGCGCCCAATGGTTCCGAATGAACCGGTGCTGGCGCACAAGGTTTCCGGCACCGATGGCCGCGCCACCCTTGCCGCGCTGCTTCCCGATGGAATGCGCGCCGTCTCGATCCCGATCGGGGCGACAACGGGCGTTTCCGGGTTCGTCTTGCCTGGTACTCTGGTTGACGTGCTCCTGACGCGCCGGATCCAGGGCGACGGGTCCACTTCCGAAGATATGCGCTCCGACGTCATTCTCGAAAATGTGCAGGTTCTGGGCATCAACCAGTCGGTCAACGACAAGAGCGGCGATCCGATGCCAGGCAACACGGCGACGGTTTCCGTCACGATCAACGACGCGCAGCGCCTCGCCATCGCCGAAAAGATCGGCACGCTCAGCCTCGCGCTGCGCAAGGTCGAAGACACTACCGGCCAGCTCGCCGTGGTGCCCGCCCGCAACACGACAACCAACCGCGCGCTGGGGCCCAGCTTCCTCATTCGCGGTCGGCCGACCGGTCCGGCGCCATCTGCAATTCGCATGGCCTCCGCTCCGCGCCGCGCCGTGGGCACGGCGCTTAACGTGCCTGCAGCTTATCGGGGTAACAGCATGGTAGTGGTTCGCGGCGTAAATCCGACAGATTATCCGGTAAGCCGTCAGGGGGGATTGTAACGCTCATGCTGAAGACAACGCTCTCCGCGCTCGCGCTCATCACGGCGATGAGCGGCATGGCCCCCGCCCTCGCCCAGCAAGCCGCCGCCTCGCTCCACGCCGGCGCGCTTGAAGTGCCGATGAACAAGAGCAAGGTCGTCTCGACCGACCGGGCCATCGGCAAGGCGCTGGTCGGCAACGCGGAAATCGCCGATGTCCTGCCGTTGTCCGAACGCTCGGTCTATGTGCTGGGCAAGAAGTTCGGGACCACCAGCCTCACGCTCTACGATCGCAACAACATGGTGCTGGCGGTGATGGATATCGCGGTCGGCCCCGATGTCGATGGCCTGAGCCAGCAGATCGGACGGCTCATCCCCGGGCAGAACATCGAAGCGCGGATTTCCAACGAATCGATCATCCTTTCCGGCATCGTCACCGATCCCGGCGCGGCCGATCGCGCCGCCCAGATCGCCAAGGCCTATGCCGGCGACAAGGTGATCAACCTCATCACTGTCGGCGGCAGCCAGCAGGTGATGCTGGAAGTGCGCTTTGCCGAAGTGCGACGCCAGATCGGCGAAAAGCTTGGCGTCAGCGGCTTTGGCCTGTCGAACAACGGCAGCTTCCAGGCGCAGACTGGTTCCGGTGACGTCATCACCGACGCCTTCGGCGTCTTCACCAAGACGTTCGGCATCGGCAACGTCAATATTACTGCGCAACTCGACATGCTTGAGCGTCGCGGCCTTGCCAAGACACTGGCCGAACCGACGCTGATCGCACTTTCGGGCGAGAAAGCCTCGTTCCTGGCGGGCGGGGAATTTCCGATCCCGGTCGCGCAGACCGGCAATAGTACCGACGGCGGCAATACCATCACCATCGAGTTCAAACCGTTCGGCGTGAGTCTTGGCTTCACGCCCACGGTGCTGGGCGACGGGGTGATAAATCTCATCGTCGAACCCGAAGTCAGCTCGATCGATCCGACCGCTTCGGTATCGGTGAATGGCCTGGTCGTCCCCGGCCTCCAGACCCGGCGGGCCAGCACCACGCTCGAACTGCGCGACGGCGAAAGCTTCGCCATCGCCGGACTGCTGAGGCGCGATTTCGAGACGACCGTCCGCCAGCTCCCGATCCTCGGCTCGCTCCCGATCATTGGCTCGCTGTTCCGCTCGTCAAGCTTCCAAAAGGGCGAGACAGAACTGCTGATCGTCGTCACGCCCCGGCTGGTTTCGCCGATCCGCCCCGAACAAGTGCGCCTGCCGACCGACCGGATCGACGATCCCAGGCCCATCGACGTGCTGATCGATGGCGAGGGATATCGGCCAAAAGCATTGGCGCCGCAGCCTGCGGCCCCGAAGGCGTCGGAGGCGGGAAATCCCGCGGATGCGACCGCACCCGCGCCGCAAATCGGGCAAGCGAAGACAGCGAAGGAGCAGGGTTATGCGTATTGATCGCCTCCGCTTGCTGGCGGCCCTGACTGCGCTGCCGCTGCTCGCCGGCTGCCAGGAGGGTTTCGGCGACGTCAAATCGGCCTCCGCATTTGGCGAGGCCAACCGCCAGACCATGATGGCGCAAGTCGTCAATCCCGACCCGCAATACGAGTATCTCGATCCCGCCACGAGCGGCGAGCACGCCGCGCAGGCGATCGAGCGCTATCGCAAGGGCGCGGTCAAACAGCCTGAAAGGGTTACCAGTACGCAGATTTCCGGCGGTGGTGGCGGCGGTCGCTAGAAGGAGATGAGGTTCGGACATGTCGAAGTTGGACCGTTCTTTTCGTGACGATGAGCAAGGCGCGGTTGCCGCCACATTCGCGATCGCGCTGTCGGGGCTGGTCGCGATTGCCGGCGTGGGTTTTGACTACGCCCGTCTAGTCGGCATGGATACCGAGTTACAAAACGGCGCCGATCAAGCCGCGCTGGCTGGGGCCAGTCAATTGGATGGCAGGGCCGCTGTCGGCCTGGTTCCCGGTGCCTGCGCCCGCGCCGCAACGGCAGCCCGCTCGCTGGTGAGCAATGTCACTCTCCTCGCCAACGATGGCACAAGCAACGCCATCACCCTCGCCAACGAAACCACCTGCGATGCGGTCGGCAACATCATGTTCTGGCAGGATCGCGACAAGTCGATCGCCGCAACCAGCGACGCAAATGCCAACTTCATCGAAGTCAGGGTAGACGTGCGGGCGGTGCAGTATGTATTCACGCCGATTGTCGGGGCGTTCAATTCGGGCGCAATTGCGGCAGCGGCGATGGCCGGCGTCGGCAAGGCCATTTGCAAGGTCCCGCCAGTGATGATCTGCAATCCGGAGGAGACAAACGATCCGACATTCACGGTCGGCAATTATATAGGCAAGGGCCTCAGGCTGGTTACTGTTGGCGGCAACACCACCCAGAACGGCAAGGAAGTGGATAACTACAACGGCTCGAGCGGCGCGTGGGCACCGGGCAATTTCGGCTATCTCGACGTCCCGTCCGAAAGCAACGGGACGCCGATGTTGCGCGAGGCGCTGGGCTGGGAGTCGGCTCCGACCGACTGCTATGAATACACCGGCGTCGATACCGAGCCAGGCGCGAAGACGTCGGTAACGGGGGCGCTGAATACCCGGTTCGACATCTACGAACCGCAAAGCTGCCCTAGTGGCGGCACATGTTCGCCCTCAGCCAATGCGGTCAAGGATCTTGTCAAGAAGGATGGAACAAACGGGAACGCATGCGGCGATGGACCCCAGGGCTGGAAGGTCTCCGACAGCCCGTATCTTCCGGCGCAGAATCAAACGCTCGCGGCCCAGGCCCAGGCACTGCCCGACGCGATGGGGCATCCGCGCGATATCTGTCACGCCATCGATTCCGGCACGACTGGCTACTGCAGCACACCCTTCGGCAACGGAGCATGGGACCGCGACGCCTATTTCGCCGTCAATTATCCAGCTTGGGCGGGCGCGTGGCAATCGAACACCGGCCTGTCCGCAAACGCGACGCGCTATCAGGTTTACAACTGGGAGCTGGCCCATACAGGGCAGACGATCGGCGGAGAAACGGTGCTCGGCACAAGAACTGTCAGCGGCACCGGCGGCAACGCGCTCAAGGCACGCGGCGCGCCTTACTGTAGTACGCCAGGCGTCACTCCGGGTCCGGCTACTGTAGATCGGCGCAAGCTGACCGTTGCGGTCATCAACTGTACGGGCAACAGCGTAAATGGCAGCGCAACCAATGTGCCGGTGGAGAAATGGATCGACATCTTCCTGGTTGAGCCATCGCTCCAACGCGCGCGAACACATGCCGGTGACATCTATGCCGAAGTGATCAGCGAGGCGACCATATCGGGCAATGGGGCTGCGCCGCAGTCGATCCGGCGCGACATGCCGTACCTGGTGCGGTGAAGATGGGCTGGCTGCGAACATTCACGAGCGATCGCAGCGGTACCGCCGCCGCCGAACTGGCTTTGGCGTTGCCCTTCATCCTGGTGCTGATTCTCGTCACCCTTGAAGGCGGCCACTTCCTCTATGCCGAACACAAGGTCAGCAAGGGCGTGCGCGACGGCGCCCGGTATGCCGCACGGCTGCCGTTCTCTAACTTCCCCTGCCCGTCAGGGCCGATCGACAGCACGGCGCTCACGCAGATTCAGCAGATTACCCGGACCGGCTTTCCCAATGGCGACAACCCGGACCTCGGCGGAACCGACAACCCGGTGCTCGGCGGTTGGAATACCGGCGATGTTACCGTGACTGTCAACTGCGTCAGCGGTCAGGGCGGGCTTTACACGTCCGTAGGTGGCAATGCGCCAAGGATAAGGGTCAACGCCTCTGTCGCGTACCCCTCGCTGTTCAGGATCGTTGGGCTCACCGGAGCCCAGGTTCGTCTCAGGGCGGTGGCAGAAAGCGCGGTGATGGGAATATGAGGCTGCTTCGTCGCACCTTACGAAGCGCTAGCGGAGCGACCGCCGCGGAATTCGCCATGGTCCTTCCGGTGGTCATCCTCCTGCTGTTGGCGATCATCGATGTTGGGCGGTTTGCGTGGGCATTCAACAAGGCAGAAAAGGCAACTCAGGTCGGCGCGCGCTGGGCTGCGGTTACCGACCTGGTGCCGAGCGGGCTTGCGACGTACAGCTTTGCGGTATCGGGTGGCATTCCTCAGGGTTCGCCCGTTCCGGTTAGCGCATTTCCCGGCGTGCTATGTCAGAGCAATGGCACGACCGTAACCTGCACATGCGCGTCGGGTGGAACGTGCAGTTTTGCGACCACCCCTAATGCCACTACTTTTCGCGACATCGTCGTTCGGATGAAAACGATCAAGCAGGACATCGGCGAAGCGAATGTCGCGGTGAGTTACGGGAATTCGGGCCTCGGCTATGCCGGCGATCCAAACGGGCCGGACGTGGCGCCAATAATTAATGTACGGCTGCACAATGCGACGTTCAGGCCGCTCAGCCTGCTTGTATTCGGGGTGAGCAGCCTCCCCATGCCGTCGTTCAGCTATTCGCTTACAATGGAAGACGGCCAGGGAACGGTCGGTTATTATTGAAGGGTTCGCAACTGTTCTTGGAGATAAAGGCAACAACGCAAACAAACGGAAGGCAAGCCGGTGTCTGAAAACGGAACTGGTGAACCGACGGTCAAACAGGCAGTATTTATGGGAAACCTTGGTGGACTTTTCAAAATGGATTCGGCGGGAGGGCAGGCCCTTCCGGGCGGTGTCTTCATTGTCGCCAATCCCGCGGACATCGCTCTGCTGCGCGCAAGTTCCGCGTCGGACACCTTCGGGACTTCGGCTTTTACGCCCCTCACCGTAGAAGCCCCGTTGCCTGACAATCTCGTAGCGGATGCGCGGGTGCTGGTGCTGGAAGTCAATCCCAATGACCTCGCTTCAGTCCGCCGGCTTTCCCAAATCCGCTCCAAACGCAGCGATTTGCCGATCATTGCGGCAATTCAGGACGCCAACATCTCGCTGGTCCGCACGCTCGTACGGCAGGGGATATCAGACGTTGCCGTTCTGCCATTCGTGCCTGAGGAACTGAGCGCGCAGATCATCGACGCTTTCGCGAAGATCGAAAAGAAGGTTGCCCATGCCGCGCTTTGCCCGATGGTTACGGTTGTGCGAAGCATCGGCGGCTGCGGCGCGACATCGGTCATCACGCACCTCGCGGCGGCGTTAGCTCAAGCCGATAATCACAAGAAGATCTGTGTAATCGACCTTGATCTGCAATGCGGCGAAGTCGCATCCTACCTCGGTCAGACGCCGGACGTTACCGTGTCCGATTTGCTCGAAGCGGGCGAACGCTTTGATCATGAGTTGCTTCGCAATGCACTGATTGACAGCCAGCGCGGATTTTCGATCATTTCCGCGCCGTCAAACATTATGCCGCTCGAGGATGTCGAGGTAGAGCAACTCCTCAATCTCATTCGATCGGTGCGCACCGAGTTCGACTACGTCCTTTTGGACCTGCCTACGGATTGGACCAATTGGACGCTGTCCGTGGCACTGGCCTCAACCGATGTCATCATGATCACGGACCTGTCGATCGCCAGCTTGAAGCAGGCCAAGCGCCGGATTGAACTTCTCGCGTACGTTGGCGTGACGGCACAGCACATGAAAGTCGTCGTCAACCGTGTCGAGCGCAAGCTATTCAAGCCGATTGGCGTTGCCGAAGTGCGCGAGGCGCTGGACTGTGATGTCCTGACAACGCTTGCGGCGGAAGGGGCATCGATCAGCTCTGCCCAGGATCAGGGGCTACTCCTTACAGAAATCAGCCCGAAATGCCGATTTGGCGCCGATATCCGGACGCTGGCCCGTCTTCTGACGGAAAAGAAGGGGTAGGCGACATGTCGATGTGGAAAGTAAAGAAGCCATCGACCGAAGCGGCTGACGTTCCCGTTCCGGAAATGGCCGGCTCGGTCGCAGCCCGGCCTGCCGAACACACCGAACCCGACCTGATGATTCGCAACCTCACGCTCAAGGTCTCGATTCATCGCGCCCTTCTGGACCGGCTGAACCTCTCGGCCCTTGAGCAGCTGTCCCATGATCAGATTCAGGCGGAAATCGGCGAACTGGTTGCCGAACTTCTCGAATCACAGCGAGAACTCCTGAATTCGCGCGAACGCCAAGCACTTATCGCTGAAGTCCTCGACGAACTGCTCGGCCTCGGTCCGCTCGAACCTCTGCTCAAGGACGATACGATCACCGATATTCTGGTGAACGGCTTCGAGACGGTTTTTGTCGAGCGGCGCGGGTTGCTCGAAAAAGTGGCGACCCGCTTTCAGGACGAGCGTCACCTGCTGCGCATCATCCAGAAGATCGTGAGCGCAGTCGGTCGCCGCATCGATGAATCTTCGCCATTCGTCGATGCGCGCTTGGCTGATGGATCGCGCGTCAATGCGATCATCGCGCCACTGGCGATCGACGGCTCGCTCCTCTCGATCCGCAAGTTCGCCAGGCAGCGGATCAGCATGGAACGCCTGATCGAATTCGGCTCGATCCCTACCGCCATGGCGGAAGTCCTGAAAGCGGCCGTCCGCGCGCGACGCAACGTGCTGATCTCGGGGGGGACAGGATCGGGCAAGACAACGTTGCTCAATGCCCTGTCTTCGTTCATCGAACATCGCGAACGTATTGTCACGATCGAAGATTCGGCGGAACTGCAGCTACAGCAGGAACATGTTGCCCGGCTTGAAACTCGTCCCCCGAACATTGAGGGCAAGGGCGAGGTTTCCCAACGCGACCTCGTCAAGAACGCACTGCGCATGCGCCCCGACCGCATCATCGTCGGCGAAGTGCGTTCCGGCGAGGCATTCGATATGCTTCAGGCGATGAACACGGGGCACGACGGTTCAATGACGACAGTTCACGCCAACACGCCGCGCGACGCACTTTCCCGCATCGAGCAGATGATCGGGATGAGCGGAATCGACATCTCGCCACGATCGGCCCGCAACCAGATCGCCTCGGCAGTCAATCTGGTGATCCAGGTTGCGCGCCTTGTCGATGGTCATCGCCGGGTGGTGAGCGTGCAGGAGATCACCGGCATGGAGGGCGAAACGATTACCATGCAGGAGATTTTCCGCTACAAAATGACCGGCCGCTCGGAAGATGGGAAGGTAGAGGGCCGTTTCGAGGCAACCGGCATTCGCCCCAAGATTCTCGCTGAAGCGCAAGCTTACGGCATCCATCTCTCGGCCGAGCTTTTCCGGCCCGAAACCCAGTTGACCTGAGATGCTTGAATCGCTCCTCCGTCTTGGTGTTCTGCTCGCAATCTTCGCGTCGGTGTTTGGCATCGCCCAGGTCGTGCTGGCGGTCGGCTGGCGCAGCCGCGAAAGGTTCGCAGCGGTCAATAGGCGTCTAAGGCTGATCCGCGAAGGCCGGGCGCGGGATGAAATTGTGGCGACCCTGCGCAAGAATGCGCCGAAGGACTTTGCCCACCTGCCGGGTCCGATCGCCGGAATCCTGCAGTCATTCCAGCGGATGTTGCTGGCGAGCGCTCTCCCGCTGAGCCTGCCGCAGTTCTTGCTGGCGATGGCCGTTGGATCCCTGGCGCTCCTTGTGATCATTTTGGTGAGTGCGAGTTCCTCGGGATTTGCGCTCGGCGCAGGCGTCGTGCTGTTTTCCGTAATTCTTGCGGTTGCCGTGGCTGTAGGACTGCCGCTGACGTTCCTCAGCCACGTGGCCGAACGTCGCCGCAAGCGCATGGAGCAGCAATTTCCGATTGCACTCGACATCTTCGTCCGCGCTTTGAGGTCCGGTCACCCAATAGCGGCCGCCATCGACTTGCTGACGCTGGAAATGGAAGATCCAATCGGCAGCGAATTCGGTCTCGTTGCCGACGAAGTCTCATATGGTGCCGAGTTGACCGACGCAATTGAGGCGATGGCGGAGCGGTGGGACCTTGAGGACATCCGAATGTTCGTGGTGTCGCTGTCGGTCCAACTGGAGACTGGGGGCAATCTGGCGGAAGTTCTGGAAAACCTCAGCGAGGTTATCCGCGCGCGGGCAAGCCTCTATATGAAGGTGCGCGCACTCAGTTCGGAGGGGCGCATGACAGGATGGATACTGACCGTCCTGCCTATTTTTACCATGGTCTCAATGTTCTTGGTCAACCCGGGTTTTTACCTGGATGTGGCTGGCGATCCGATTTTCCTTTTCGGTTTCCCGGGGCTACTGCTTCTGTACCTGGTCGGATTCGTTTGGATCCGCAAGTTGGTGGATATTAAGGTCTGAACGATGCTGGAAATCATTGCCGGCAACGGCGCCATCCGAATTGCAACGCTCCTGGCGGTATTCTTCATAACCGCCCTTGTATCATTTGCCGGTGTCGCCGCATTCAACCGCCGTGTCGCTGTCCGGTCCCGATTAGATCAATTCCGTACCACGACCAGCGCCTTGATCCACGCCACGAGTTTGCGGGCCCGCCAGAACGACAGCGCGTGGGCAAGGCTCGCCGCTGCAGTGGAGGCTGCCGGGCTCGATCTGACGGATACGAAGAACGAAAGGCTTACTCAAAAGCTCAGGACGGCAGGGTATACTTCACCAGCGGCGCCGCGGGTCTATACCCTGACGCGACTGGCGATGATCTTTTTGTTGCCCGTCGCTTACATCGCATTGGCTTATTCGAGCGCGCAGCCACCGAGTTTCATGGAACTCTACCTCATCGGTTCCGCGCTGGCGTTGTTGGGTCTCTACCTGCCCAGTCTCTATGTGCAGGCCAAAGCCGACCGTCGTCATCTAGAAATCGTGAATGGATTTCCCGACTGCCTCGACCTCATGCTGGTCTGTGTCGAGGCGGGCCTAGGCATCGAGGCAGCAATGGACCGTGTGGGCCGGGAAATGGTAAACTCTCATCCCCTGGTCGCCGAACTCCTGTCGATCACGACGCTTCAGTTGCGCGCCGGCGCATCGCGTGAAGAAGCATTCCGCAAGCTTGCCGACGCGGCGAGTGTCGATGATATCCGTTCTTTCACGACATTGATGATCCAGTCTGACAAGCTTGGCACCAGCGTCTCCGCCACATTGCGTGTCTACGCGGCAGAAATGCGTGAAAAGCGCAGAATGCGCGCGGAAGAAAAAGCACACCGTTTGCCGGTTCTGCTGTCAATTCCCTTGGTCGCGTGCATGTTGCCGACAATGATCGGCGTTTTGATGTTGCCAGCGGTTGTCATGGTCGTCCGGGCCGTGATCCCGATGATGAGAGGATGATAGTATCATGATCCACAAACGCGCCATCGCAACCGCAGTCATGATTATGCCTTTGCTGGCAGGCTGCGCCATTTTCCAAAAGTCCAACCTTGCCGACGTCAGGATCAGGGTTCCCGACCAATTAAGCCCGGAGAATTATGGCGCTTCGCAACTCGCCCTGGGGCGCGAAATGCTCGATCAGGGCTTTTACGGGCAGGCCATCGTAGCATTCCGCAATGCGCAGCACCTGCCTCAGGTCGCTGCCGAGGCGCACAATGGTCTTGGGATTGGCTACTCGCAAATCGGCCGTCCCGATCTTGCGGAACGCTATTTCAAGCAGGCCGTCCTGGAAGCTCCCGGCGATAGTCGTTATCAGGCGAACCTCAACAAGTTCTATGAGACGGTCCCTGCACTTGCCGTGAAATCGGACCGTAGCGGTCGACTAGCGGCTCAGGGTAACCCAATTCCGACCAGCCAGATTCTGCAAACCCGGGGAGGCAACGCAGTCGTCAGGATCGAATTGCCTACTGCGCGCTCAATCCGGGTGTCCGCAAACGAAGTTCGCATCGAGACACGGACAATTGCCGACCCGCGTCGCCGCTCCGACACTGCTGTGACGACTTCGATGGCGGCGAAGCCCGCGCGTCACCTCAACGCCGCCTATCCGGTCCGTATTACTTTCAGTTCATCGAACTGACGGGCGGCGGCTGAGTGTATTCGATCGAGGTTGCCTCACTGACCGTCCTCACCATGCTGGCGGTAGCCGGTGCCTATTCCGATTGGCGCTACCGCCGCCTCCCTAACGTGTTGTGCCTGGTTACATTCGGTGCAGGCCTTGTTCTTGGTGTCGTTGCGCACGGCGCTGCCTGGGCGAGCATTGCGGCGTTGCACGCCGTCCTCTCGCTGCTCGTAGGCATGTTCCTTTTTTCGCGCGGCTGGATTGGCGGCGGAGACGCAAAGTTCTACGCGGCACTCGCGGTGTGGTTTCCATTGTCGATGGCCTGGGCCCTGATCACCGGCGTCTCTCTCGTGGGCCTTGTGCTGCTCATGGTCTGGTTCCCGTTCCGCAAGAATCTCTCCCTGAAAACCGGGCAGCATACCCAAACAACTGACTTCGCAAAGTTACCTTTCGGCGTCGCCATTGCAGGTGGAGCTTTGGCAACAATGATCCTGACACAGGCCATTTGATCCGGGCACGTTCTGCCCGGAATAGGAAGCCTACTGTCCTTCGTGGTGATGCGCGCCGATCACCGCGCCGATGTGCGCGCGCCCCTGCGCCGCGGCGAGGGCTTCCTGCCGGTGCCGCTCGCGCGCCGCCGCGCGCTGCGCATTGCTGCGCTCGGCATGGCAGGCCGGGCAGCTCACGCCTTCTTCATACAGCGGCGAAGCCCGGTCCATCCCGTTCACCGGACGGCGGCAGGCATGGCACAGTCCGTGGGTACCCTCGGCCAGCCCGTGCCCCACCGCAACCCGCTGATCGAACACGAAACATTCGCCCCGCCACAGGCTGTCCTCCGGCGCGACCTCTTCGAGGTAGCGCAGGATTCCACCCTTGAGGTGATAGACCTCCTCCACTCCTTCGGCCTTGAGGAACGCGGTCGACTTTTCGCAGCGGATGCCCCCGGTGCAGAACATCGCGACCCTTGCCTTGCCTGCGGTCAACCGCTCACGCTCACGCCGGAACCACTCGGGAAACTCGCGGAAACTGCCGGTCTGCGGATCGACCGCCCCGGCGAAAGTCCCCACGGCCACCTCGTAATCGTTGCGCGTGTCGATCACGATCGTCTCCGGATCGGCGATCAACGCGTTCCAGTCGCGCGGCTCCACATAGCTCCCGACGCTCGCCAGCGGATCAATGTCCGGCTCGCCCATGGTCACGATCTCGCGCTTCAGCCGCACCTTCATCCGGTGAAACGGCATCACCGCCGCACCCGAAAACTTGACCTCAAGCCCGTCGCAGCCCGGCAGCTGGCGGATATGGTCGAGCACCCGGTCGATCCCCGTGCGCGGCCCGGCGATGGTGCCGTTGATCCCCTCGCCGGCCAGCAGCAGCGTCCCGCGAATCCCTTCGGCGCGGCACAGCGCCTCCAACGGCGGTTTCAACGCGGCCGGATCGGCGAACGGCGCAAAGCGGTAGAGCGCCGCAACGCACACCGCGCCCTCATCGTTAAGCTTCGACATGGCCGCGCCCATAGCCTGCGCCCGCGCGCAGATCAAACGGGCGTCGGCGGCCGCGCGCCGGACTGCCGCAACCGGTCATTCCTCACTGGCATGCTCCGCCCCGCCGCCGCGCCCCAGCGCCCGGTATTCCGACGGCGTCAGCCCGGTCCAGCGTTTGAACAGCCGGCAGAAATAGGCGACATCCTTGAACCCCAGCCAGGCCGCGACTTCCTTTATGCTGGCGGCGGAAAAGACCAGCTGACGCCGCGCCTCGTGCAGCACCCGCCCGCGCAGCACTGCCTTGGGCGGTCCGCCCGCGCAGCTCCTGCAGACGTCATGGAGCTTGCTCTCGGTCACGCCGAGCGCGCGGGCATACCACACGATCGGCAGGTGCCGCGCGACGTTGAGGTCGATCAGTTGCAGGTAACGTCGATAGGTTCGCAGGTCGCCTGGCACCTCGTCACGGCGCGGTGCCTGTTCGCGGTTGGTGCGCAGCGCTGTCGTCAGCGCCAGGCCGGCCAGCGCGGCACGGGCCGACGGAGCGCCAGCGCGGCCATGCTCGAACTCACGCGCCAGCAAGCCGAAATACAGCGCCAGCTCGCGCCGCAAACGCTGCCCGGCTGCCCCGCGCAGCATGCTGCAAAACGGTGCGATGTCGAGCGGTCCGGGCAGGTCGGGATCTTCCTGCGCCAGCTTCCACAACAGCGATTGCCGCACGGTCAACACGTGGCCGCGCGCCTCGTTGCTAAGGGTAAAGGCATGCGGCGTTGCCGGCGGGGTCAGGAACACTGCCGGCCCTTCGCCCCGCTCGAACACGGCATCGAGCTGCAACTCGAAGCTGCCGCATTCGATGAAATGGACCTGCACGAAATCGTCATGCCGGTGAGGCAGCGGCGTGCGGCCCAGCAGTTCGGCCAGCGCCCGCAAGGTCCCGTACTGGATATCCTCGCTGACAAAGCGAGGATCGTAGATCGCACCCAGGTCGATGTCGGGGATCATGCCCGCTTCGAGCGTGGTCAATGCCGGGTTCGCCATGCTGGCTATGCTCCCTGCCCCGCGAATTAACGGCGCGCGGCCCGCAGGGACGATCCCGCAGGCCGCGCCCTGCTGCTGCTCAACGCGCCTTCCAGTCCTCGTTCGCCCGCGCCACGACATAGGCGCGTACCGCCTCGGCGTCGACTGCAGTCAGGTCACGCTTGAAACTGACCATGCCGCGGTCCTGCAGTGCGCCGCCCAGCACCACCGCGTGCCACGCTGCGGCATCGCCCGCCACCGCGCTGCGCCGCAGTTCGGGCAGGACCCCGCCCGAGCGCACTCCGTCGCCATGGCAGCCACCGCAGGTCCGTGCATAGACCTGGGTGCCCAGCGCCACCTGCTGCGGCGTGCCGAACGGCGCCGGCGGCGGCGTCTTCCACGCCTCCAGCGGCGCTTGTTCGGGCAGCACGGCCTTGCCGTCGAGCGTGAAGGTCAGCACCCGGCTGCGGTTGGGCCGGTCGTTGCTCTTCTTTGCCATTTCGCCCAGTAGCAGCGGATAGACCCCGCCCCAGCCGACCACGATCGAGACATATTGCTTGCTGCCAATGGCATAGGTGATCGGCGGTGCGACGATTCCGCTCTGCGCCGCAAACGACCACAACTTGCGGCCATTTGCGGCGTCATAGGCCACCAGATCGCCCGCCGCCGTGCCCTGGAACAGCAACCCGCCCGCCGTGGTCAGCATCCCGCCGTTCCACGGCCCGCCGAGCTCAACGGTCCAGGCCGCCTTGCGCCTGACCGGATCCCAGGCGACGATCCTCCCCTTGAGTCCGGCCTTCACCGCGCTGACGATCGCCTTGTCCGCCGGCATCGACGCCTTGGCCAGATCGACCCCAAGGTTGACCGCCTGCGCCTTGCGGACAAACTTTTCGTCCGGAATGTAAGGCGTGGCGATCTCGTTGACCGGGATATAGACCAGCCCGGCCTGCGGATTGAAGGCCATCGGATGCCAGCTATGTCCTCCCAGGAATCCGGGCGTCGACAGCCACGGCTTGCCGGTCTTGTTGTAAAGCGCGTCCGGGTTCATCGTGGGCCGCCCAGTCACCATATCGACCCCGGTGGTCCAGGTCTGCTGCACATAGCCATCGGCCGAGATCAGCTTGCCGTTGGTCCGGTCCAGCACATAGAAGAACCCGTTCTTCGGTGCCTGCATCAACACCTTGCGCGGTTTTCCGTCGATGGTCAGGTCGGCCAGGATCATGTGCTGCGAAGCGGTGTAGTCCCACTGGTCGCCCGGCGTTTCCTGGTAATGCCAGACATACTCCCCGGTCGAAGGCCGCAGCGCGACGATCGAGGCGACGAACAGGTTGTCCCCGCCGCCGGGCGAACGCAGGTCCTGGTTCCACGGCCCGGCATTGCCGACCCCTATGTAAAGCAGGTCAAGCTCTGGATCGTAGGCCATTGAATCCCACACCGTCCCGCCGCCGCCGACATCATCCGGCTTGCCCTTCCAGGTCGGCCCGGCCAGCTTCTCAAGGATCGCGTCCGAAGCCGCCCCGTCCTTGACCCCGGCCTTGCCCGGCACCGTATAGAACCGCCACGAAAGCTTGCCCGTCGCCATATCATAGGCGCTGACATAGCCGCGCACGTCGTTTTCCGCGCCGCCATTGCCGATGATGACCTTGCCCTTCACCAGCCTTGGCGCGCCGGTAATGGTGTAGCCCTGATTCTGGTCGACCGTGACGGTGGACCACAACTCCTTGCCAGTATTCTCATCCAGCGCGACCAGCCGCCCGTCGAACGTGCCCAGGAACACCCGCCCGCCTTCGACCGCAACCCCGCGGTTGACCACGTCGCAGCAGCCCTTGACGCCCGTCTCGCCGGGCACCTTGGGGTCATAGGACCACAGCAGCTTTCCGCTCGCCGCGTCGAACGCCTGCACCTTGGACCAGGCAGACGTGGTGAACAGCTTACCACCCACCATGATCGGGGTCGATTCCTGTCCACGATTGGTGTCGAGGTCATAGAACCATGCCAGCTTGAGCCCCGCGACGTTGCTGGCGTTGATCATGTCCAGCGGGCTGAAGCGTCCTTCCGAAAGGTCGTGGCCATGCCGCCCCCATTCGCCCGCTGCCGGCTGCGACAGCGCGGCGGCCTCCTGCAAAAGGCGATCGCACCCGCCAAGCTGCAGGGCGCCAAGGGAAACCACCGCACACAGACCCAGCGCCCGCAGCACGCGGCCCCCGGCGCTGACGCGGTCAGCCCCCCAAACCTTCGCATTCATAACATCCTCCCTCTCACGGCGCGCCTCGAACGAGCAACATCAGCCTTGCACAACTTATCATGATAATTTACGTCCGCAACATAGTCTCAAAAAAGTGGGGATGTACCGAATGGAGCTGGCAGGAGCGATCGTCGATGGGCGCAGCATTGGCGGCGCCGACGTGCTCGAGGTCCTCAACCCGGCCACCGGCGGCCTTGCAGGAACCGTGCTGTGCGCGGGAGAAGCCGATACCCTCGCCGCCGTTGCCGCCGCCAAGGCTGCCTTCCCCGGCTGGGCTGCACGCCCGCTGGCCGAACGCGCCGCTGCCCTGGCCAAATGCGCCGACATCATCGAGGCCAATTCCGAAGACCTCGCCCGGCTCCTCACCAGCGAACAGGGTAAGCCGCTGGGCGGCATGGGCTCGCGCTTCGAACTGGGCGGCGCGGTCGCGTGGACGCGGTACACCACCAGCCTGTCACTGCCGGTCGAACTGATCCAGGACGATTCGCAGGCCCACGTCGCCATCCACCGCAAGCCGCTGGGCGTGGTCGCATCCATCACCCCGTGGAACTGGCCGGTGATGATCGCGATCTGGCACATCATGCCCGCTATGCTGGCGGGCAACACCGTGGTGATCAAGCCCTCGCCCTATACCCCCTTGTCGACCCTGCAGCTGGCTGATCTGCTGCAACAGGCGCTCCCGCCCGGCGTACTCAATGTGGTCGCCGGCCCGGACAGCATCGGGCCGATCCTCACCGCTCACCCCGACGTAGCGAAAATCTGCTTCACTGGCTCGACCCGCACCGGCAGCAAAGTGATGCAAAGCGCCGCCCCCACGATCAAGCGTCTGACGCTCGAGCTTGGCGGCAACGACGCCGGCATCGTTCTGCCCGACTGCGATCCCGCCGCCATTGCCGAAGGGCTGTTCTGGGGCGCCTTCATCAACAACGGCCAGACCTGCGCCGCGCTCAAGCGGCTCTACGTGCCCGACTCCCTCTATGACGGCGTCTGCTCCGCGCTCACCGCCTATGCCGCCAACATCAAGACCGGCAACGGCCTCGACGATGACAGCCTGCTCGGCCCGATCCAGAACCGGATGCAGTTCGACAAGGTCTCGCGTCTGGTCGAGGAAGCGCGCGGTGCGGGGGCGCGCATCCTGTGCGGCGGCACCCCCACTGCCAACGCCGGCTACTTCTATCCCGCCACCCTCGTCGCCGACTGTGAAGCCGGGATGACCCTGGTTGACGAAGAACAGTTCGGCCCCGCCTTGCCGATCATCCGCTATTCCAGCCTGGACAGTGCGCTCGAACAGGCCAACAGCCTCGACGTCGGCCTTGGCGGCTCGGTCTGGTCAGGCGACATCGCCCGCGCCCGCGACATCGCGCTGCAACTCGAATGCGGCACGGCCTGGGTCAACAAGCACGGTGCATTGCGCCCCGACACCCCATTCGGCGGGGTCAAATCCTCGGGCTTCGGGGTCGAATTCGGCCCGCACGGACTTGATGAGTTCGTTTCGCTCCATGTAATCCACGATTAAATTGGCCGCTCAGGCTCCGGAGTACGTCATGTCAGATAAACGCGCGTTGGCAGTCGCTGCCATCGCACCCTTCCAGTCGCAGCCCCTCGGTCACTTTATCGCCGGCCAGAACGTCGCCGGCGAAGGCACCCCGTTCGACATTTTCGAGCCTAGTACCGGCGAGGTGCTCGGCCAGGCCTGCGATGCCAGCGAAGACCAGCTCAACGCCGCAGTTGCCGCAGCCAAGGCCGCCTTCCCCGGCTGGGTCGCCACCCCGCCCGAGGAACGCCGCCGCATCCTGAACCGCGTCGCCGACCTGATCGTCGCCAATGCAGACAAGATCGCCGCAGTCGAATGCCTCGACGCCGGGCAGTGCTGGCGCTTCATGTCGAAGGCCGCCATCCGCGGCGCGGAAAACTTCCGCTTCTTCGCCGACAAGGCCCCCAGCGCCACCGACGGCCAAGCGCTCCCCACCGGCGAGCACGTGAACTTCACGACGCGCCGCGCGATCGGTCCGGTGGCCGTGATCACCCCGTGGAACACGCCGTTCATGCTTTCCACGTGGAAGATTGCCCCGGCGCTCGCCGCCGGCTGCACCGTGGTCCACAAGCCGGCCGAATGGTCGCCCTATTCGGCGCGCCTGCTGGCTGAAATCGCCTTCGAGGCCGGACTGCCCGCAGGCGTGCTCAACCTCGTCAATGGGCTCGGCGAAACCACCGGCAAGCGCCTGACCGAACACCCCGATATCAAAGCTGTCGCCTTCGTTGGCGAAAGCTCGACCGGCTCGGCAATCATGCGCCAGGGCGCGGCCACGCTGAAACGCGTCCACTTCGAACTTGGCGGCAAGAACCCTGTGATTGTGTTCGACGACGCCGATCTCGACGCCGCGCTCGATGCAGCGATCTTCATGATCTATTCGCTCAACGGCCAGCGCTGCACCTCGTCTTCGCGCCTGCTGGTGCAGGAATCGATCTATGACGCGTTCGTCGCCAGGGCTGCGACTCGCGTGAAAAACCTCAAGGTCGGCGATCCGTTCGACCCGGCCACCGAGGTCGGCCCGCTGATCCACCCGCGCCACTTCGGCAAGGTCTCCAGCTACACCGAGATCGCCAGGAACGACGGCGCAACCGTCGCTGCCGGCGGTGCCCCGGTCGAAGGCGCGCAGGGCTACTTCTACCAGCCCACGCTCTATACCAACGCCACCCAGTCGATGCGCATCGCCCAGGAAGAGATCTTCGGGCCCGTCCTCACCGCGATCCCGTTCAAGGACGAAGCCGACGCCATCGCCATCGCCAACGATGTCGAATACGGCCTCGCCGGCTACCTGTGGACGAAGGACCTGCAGCGCGCGCTGCGCGTGTCGGATGCGCTGGAAGCCGGGATGGTCTGGGTCAACAGCGAGAACGTGCGCCACCTCCCCACCCCGTTCGGCGGGGTCAAGGCCAGCGGCATCGGCCGCGACGGCGGGGACTGGAGCTTCGATTTCTACATGGAAACGAAAAACGTTGCGCTCGCCCGGGGCACCCACAAGACCCAACGGCTCGGCGTCTGAGCCGGGCCGATGGGGATGCCGATGGCACTGGCCGTGGCCGTGCGGCTAGTCGCCCCCGCGAAACGGCCTGAGCGCGTCGGCCAGCGCCAGCGCTTCGACCCGGAATGCGTCGAGCCGCTCCTGGGTAAACGCGTCGGCGTAATTTGCGAGGAGGATTCGCGTGTGCTTGGCCGTGTCGCTGACCAGCTGGCCGCCCATATCGGTAATCGAGACGATCCAGCGGCGTCCGTCCGCCGGGTCGATCGTCCGCTCGATCAGCTTGCGGTCGCCCAGTTCCTTGAGAATGCGCGTCACCGTCGGCGCGTGCAGCAAAGCCTGGTCGGCGATACCCTTGGCATCAAGAAATTCGGCCTCGGAAAGTACCCGCAGAACCCGCCATTGCTGTTCCGTGACATTCGCAGCACGCAGGTAAGGACGGATGGGCGCCATTACCGCTTCGCGCGCCGCCAACAAACTACCGGCAAGGGATTTTGGGTAGGGCTGAAGGCCCGTAGTCGGCTTGCGCAACGAAATTTCTCTCAATCTGACGGTATGGCAACAAGGATACTTCACGTGATAAGCCTGAGAAGCAAGGGGGCATTTGAATGACTTTCCCCGGCACCCTGTATGGCGTCGTTCTGAACGACAGCGCAGAACGTACCCAGCTCGAACCCCAGTTCGGCGTTACGCCCTATAACGCACCGCCTTTTGCCCCGGTGGTCTATATCAAGCCGCGCGGCTCACTCGCCAGCGGCCCGGTTCGAATCGCGGCCGGTGAAAGCGTAGTCGCCTCGCCAACGCTCGCCTTGCTGTTCGCCCACGACGCCTCCCGTGTCGCGCCCGAAGACGCACTGGCCAGCGTCGGGGCCGTGGCCCTCGCCCTCGACGTCACCGCGCCCCAGGCCAACTACTATCGCCCCGCCGTCGGCCAGGCGATCCGCGACGGCTTCATCGCCCTCGGCCCATGGCAGCCGGTCGCCCCGGTGACCGAAATCGCCACCGAAATCGACGGCATCCCAGCCCACGCCTGGCCGCTCTCGCGTCTCGTCCGCGATTCCGCCGCGCTGATTGCCGACCTTTCGGCCTTCATGACCCTGCGCGCGGGTGATGTCCTCCTTATCGGCCTCCCCGGCGACGCCCCCGTGGTCAAGGCCGGCCAGACCGTCACCGTCACCGCCTCCGGCCTCCCCCCGCTACCCGTCCATTTCGAGGAGTCCGCATCGTGAAGCGCGCCCGGATTTACTATCGCGGCCGTGATGTCTGGGCGGCCCTTGCTGACAATGACAGCGTCCTTGTCCTGCCCTGCGGCACCCGCGTTCCGGTGGCCGAAGCCCAGTGGCTACCCCCGGTCGTCCCCGGCGCGGCCGCCTATGCGCTCGGCCTCAACTTCGCCGACCACAACAAGGAGCTGGGCTTCGCCCCCAAGCTCGCCGTCCCGCTGATTTTCATGAAGGGCGGCAACAGCTTCGTCGGCCACGAGGGCGACACCCCCCGCCCGGCAGACGGAAACCAGATGCACCCGGAATGCGAACTGGTCGCGATCATCGGCAGCCCGGCCCGCAACGTCTCTCCGGAGGAAGCGCTGGACTACGTGTCGGGCTATACCGTCGCCAACGACTACGCGATCCGCGAATTCCTCGAAAACTACTACCGCCCGAACGCGCGGGTAAAGAACCGCGACGCCACCACGCCGATCGGCCCGTGGATCGTCGATGCCGCCGATGTGCCCGATCCGCAGAAGCTCAAGATCACCACAACGGTCAATGGCACGCTGGTCCAGAACGGCACCACGGCCGACATGATCATGTCGGTGGCGCAGCTCGTCTCCTATCTTTCGGGCGTGACGACGCTCCTTCCCGGTGACATGATCCTTACCGGGACGCCGCAGGGCGTCCACTTCTGCAACCCTGGCGACACCGTCGTGACCGAAGTCGAAGGCGTCGCCCGTCTGGTCAATCACCTGGTGCCGGAATGAGCCTCTATCAGCTTTCCAAACTGCTCTACGTCCTGAACCGGGACGAGGCCGCCAAGGAAAGGTTCAAGACCGATCCCGCCAGCCTCGCCGACCAGTTTCCCCTGTCGGCCGAGGAACGCGGGGCCGTGCTTCAACACGATATCGGCCTGCTTTACGTGCTCGGCGTCAATGGCCAGATTCTGATGCACTTCGCCGCGCTGTGCGGCATCGCCTGGGCCGACTACCTTCAGGCGATGCGCGACGGCGTCACGCAATATGGCCCTGTGCGCGGCGGTCTCTATGCGATGACCACCGGCACCGATGAAAAGGTCGCCGGACTATGAGCCTCGTCTTCACCGCCATCTGCAGCCACGCCCCCGGCATCACCGCCCGCGCCGACATGGCCGACCCGGCCGACCGCGATGCGCTCTACGCCGCGATGGGCGATCTGCGGGAGAGGCTCGAAGAAGCCCGCCCCGACGCAGTCATCGTGCTGGCCGCCGAGCATTTCGCCAACTTCTTCATGAACAACATGCCAGCCTTCGCGATCGGCATGGGCGAAGCCTATTCCGGTCCGATCGAGGACCCGGACTGGTTGAAAATTCCCCACCGCGCCGTCAAGGGCGCACCCGACCTCGGCAAGCGCCTGATCAGCGAAATGCTGCAGACGGTTGACGTCGCCTATGCCGAGGAATGGCAATTCGACCACGGCATCATCGTGCCGCTTCACCTGCTCGATCCCGAAAACAAGCTGACCGTGATCCCGGCAAACATCAACTGCCAGGGCCCGCCGCTGACCCCGCTGCACCGCGCCTGGGCGTTCGGCGAAGCGCTGCGCCGCGCCGCTGATGCCGTGCCCGAACGGATCGCGCTCGTCGCCACGGGCGGCATCTCGCACTGGCCGGCCACGCCCGACAGCGGCAAGATCAACGAGGCGTGGGACCGTGACTTCCTCACCCGCTGGCTCGCGAACGACCGTGAAAGCCTGCTCCACTATACCGACGCCGAAACCTACCGCGATGCGGGACAGGGCGGCTTTGAAATCCGCACCTTCATCGCCGCCGCCGCAGCCGCGGGCGGACCGGGTACGCTGCACTTCTACCGCCCCATCCCGGTCTTCGCAGTCGGCTGCACCGTCGCAACCATGAGTATCGTCTGATGGCCCACGTCACCATTGAATGGACCGCTAACCTTGCCGGGCAGTTCGACCTGCGCGCGCTCATGGAAATGATCGCCCACGACATGCGCGAGAACGCCGGCGGGGTCTTTCCGGTCGGCGGCATCCGCGTTCGCGCCTACCGCGCCGATGACTACGTCATCGCCGACAATGCCGGGCCCGACGACGCCTTCGTCAACTTTGACGTCAAGATGGGCGCGGGCCGGCCGGAGGAGTTCCGCAAGGCCTACTTCACCGCGCTGTTCGCCCGCATTACTGAATTCTTTGCCGCGCTTTCCGCCGCCCGGCCCCTTGCCCTGACGCTCTATGTCGAGGAAGCCGAAGGCTGGAAGCACAACACCATCCACCACCGCTTGCAAAAGGCCAGCTGATGCCGCTCGACCAGCAGACCATCGAAGACTTCGCCGCCCGCCTCGATGTCGCGGAAAAGACCCGCACCCAGATCGGCCAGTTCTCGCTCGAACGCCCGGAAATGACGCTCGAAGACGGTTACGCCGTCAGCCGCGCCTGGGTCAGCCAGAAGCTCGCCGCCGGGCGCAGGGTCATCGGCCACAAGATCGGCCTCACCAGCCGCGCGATGCAGCGCTCGTCCAACGTGACCGAGCCCGATTTCGGCACGCTGCTCGACGACATGCTGCTGATGGACGGCACCGACATTCCCTGCGCCCGCTTCATCGAGCCGCGCGTCGAAGTTGAACTCGCCTTCATCCTCAAGCACCCGCTCAAGGGGCCGAACTGCACGCTCTACGACGTGCTTTCGGCCACCGACTACGTCACCCCCGCGCTCGAAATCATCGACGCCCGGATCGAGCGGATCGACCGCAAGACCGGCGTTACCCGCAAGGTCTTCGACACCATTTCCGACAACGCCGCCAACGCCGGGATCGTGCTCGGCGGCCGCCCGGTCAAGCCCGACGCGGTCGACCTGCGCTGGGTTTCCGCGCTGCTCTACCGCAACGGCGTGATCGAGGAATCAGGCGTTGCCGCCGCCGTCCTCAACCACCCGGGCAACGGCGTCGCATGGCTCGCCAACCGCCTCGCCCCCTACGGCGAAAGCCTTGAGCCGGGCCAGATCGTGCTCGGCGGCAGCTTCACCGCCCCGGTCTTCGCCCGCCCGGGTGACAGTTTCCACGCCGACTACGGCCCGCTCGGCGGCATTTCGGTGCGCTTCACATGACCGCGTTCAAGGACAAGCTCGCTGCCGTTGAACAGGGTGGCGGCCCGGCCCTGCTCGGCCTGTGGCAGGCGCTCGCCAGCGGCTACACCGCCGACATCTGCGCCCGCGCCGGTTATGACTGGCTGCTGTTTGACGGCGAACACTCGCCCAACACCGCGCAGACCTTGCTGTCGCAGCTCCAGGCAGTCGCGCCCTTCCCGGTCGAAGCCATCGCCCGCGTCCCCTCGGGCGACCCGGTCAATATCAAGCAATACCTCGACCTCGGCTTCATGACCCTGCTGGTCCCGATGGTGGACACGCCCCAGCAGGCTGCGACTGTGGTGTCCGCCACCCGTTATCCGCCCCACGGCGTGCGCGGCGTCGCCAGCGCCACGGCGCGGGCGACCGGGTTCGGAACCGACAAGGCCTATCTCAAGGATGCCGAGCAGCGCCTGACCCTGATCGTCCAGATCGAAAGCCGAACCGCGCTCGAAAACATCGACGCCATCGCCGCCACTCCTGGCGTCGATGCGCTGTTCATCGGCCCGGCCGATCTCGCCGCCTCGCTTGGCCACCTCGGCAATCCGCTGCACCCCGAAGTGCAGCAGGCGATCACCCACGCCAAGGCCCGGATCGACGCCGCCGGCAAGCCCGCCGGCATCTTCGCCCTCAACCCAGAAGACGCCCGCACCCGCATCGCGCAGGGCTTCCGCTTCCTCTCGATCGGCACCGACATCGGCCTGCTGCTGTCCGGCGCTCAAGCTCTGGTAGGTTCGGTCAGGGGTTAGAGCGACGCGCCCCGTCGCGAGCCCGTCAACAATGCAAAAAAAGGAGTGCAGGGAAATCCCTGCACTCCTTTTTTTCTGCGGCAATAACCGCGAAGAACTCTGGGTCCGGCACCGCAAGGCACCGGCTCCCGGAAACGTCAGGCATTGCATCCTTCGCGCAGGAACTCGTCCAGTACGCCGAACCCGCCCTCGCCCAGCGTCTGCATATGGTCGCGGATGAAGTTGGTCGGCTGGCTCGCCAGATAGAAGTGCTCATACAGGTCCACGCGCCCGCCCAGCGCCGACCCTACAAAGTCCCACGCCATGCGGAAAATCCGCGCGCGCTCTTTCGCCTGATTGCCGGAGGCATCCGGCATGTACTTCTCAAGCAGCGGCTGCATCACTGCATCGTCGAACGCGCCCAGCGACGGCGTCGCCAGCAGGTTGTGCCCGCCGAGCGACTTCACCAGCTCCGACATCCGCGTCATCCAGTGCGGCATCTGTGAACGCAATGCGCGCAGCGGCCGGTCATCGCAGAAGAACGCTCCCGAACCCCAGTCCTTTGCCCCGGCCATCCCGGCCGCCGTGGCCGCGCGGGTCAGCTGCGCATAGGACCACAGCTCGCCCAGTCGGATCGCCACGTCGGGCCGTTTTTCGGTGTTGGTCAGCTGCGACATCCGCGTGCACAGGTCATAGGCGAACTCCAGCTTCACCGCCGCGCGGGTCGATGTCTGCTGGAACACGTTGGCCGCCCACCCCGCGGCGCGCAGAGCGTTATAGGCGTCCAGGTCGCAGTCGATGAACAGGCGCTCGTAAGGAACCTCGACATCGTCAAAGATCACGTAGGTATCCTGTTCGTCGAACCGGCTCGAGAACGGGTGGTCCGCCACGTTGCGCTCCGTACCGTAATGATCGCGGCAGACCTGGATCACACCCGGCGTCGATACCGGGATCGAGAACATCACCGCGTATTCCGGCGCGCTGCCCGGCGCCAGCGGGCCGGCCGGGTAGACGAACAATTCGTCCGCGAACGGCCCCAGGGTCGCGAGGATCTTGGCGCCGCGCACGATCACCCCGCGCTCATTCCGGCCAACCACCCGCGCGGCGATTTCGCCGTTGATTCCAGCGAGTTCGCCAATGCTCTTGTCGATTGCCGGCTGGATGATCGTGTGCGTCATCGACAGGTCGCCCTCGACGACCTCGCGGTAGAAATTGCACAGCCGGTCATAGGCCGTGGTGTCGCCGTTCCGGATGAAGATGTCGCTGCGCGCAACAAAACCTGCCAGCGTCACGTTCACATAGTCCGGCGTGCGCCCCAACATCCCGCACGAATAGCGCGCGAACCGGTCGAACGCCTTGTGCCGCTGCTCCAGATCGGCCGCATTGCGCGGAACGATCAGGCTGGCGTTCATCGGCGTTCCTGTGACTTCGTCGGTGGTCAGGCACTCGTCGGCATACTTGTGCTGCCAGTCGAAATAGCCCGCCATCCCGGCCACCGAACCCGCGAACGCGGGGTGGGCGGTGACGTCACTGATCCGCTCGGCCGCCAGCCACACCTGCCGCTCGTCGCGCAGGCCTTCGATGAACTGGCTTCCCGTCCGTGCCGTCATGCAGTGTCTCCCTGGTCGCCGCGCGGCGTCGCCTCACCCCGGGGCCATTGCCCGGTCAGCCCATCCATAGCGTCCGCTCCGGACCACCGGCAATGAACGAAACCGGACAACCTGTTGCACTTTTTCCCTATAATGCTGCACAAAGCTTGGAACGATCATTAACGTGAGAACTAACGCTTGACGGTCGCCGCGACCCCTAATTAGCGTGATAACTGAATTGAGCGCCATGCACGCTTGGTCACAGGGAGGGTATCACTATGAAGGGCAGATATTTGAGGAGCGTTGCAGCCATCGTCATGGCCTCCGCGCTCGGGTCATCGGCAGCTTGGGCGGCAGACGCCGTTGCCGACCCGGATGAAATCATCGTCACCGCGCAAAAGCGCAATGAAAACGTCCAGAACGTCCCTGCCGCGATCACCGCCATCAGCGGTGCCGCGCTGAAGGAGACCGCGCCGTTGGCCGGCTGGATGACCTGCAGACGGTCGCCCCCTCGCTCACCGTCGCGACCTCGGGCGTGACGCAGAGCGTCAACATCCGCGGCGTCGGCCTCGCCTCGGGCAACGCCAGCGCATCCAACGGCGTCGCGACCTACATAGACGGCATGTTCCAGCCGGCGGTGGTGACCACCAACAGCTTTTTCGACATCGCCAGCGTCGAAGTGTTCCGCGGCCCCCCAGGGCACTTTCGTGGGCTCGAACTCGACCGGCGGCGCGCTGTTCATCAACAGCCGCAATCCTGACATGAACAGCATCAATGGTTACGGCCAGATGACCTGGGGCAGCTATGGCCGGATGGGTGCCGAAGGTGCCATCAACATTCCGCTGAGCGACACGCTCGCAGTACGCGGCGCGGTCTACTACATGAACCGCAACAGCTACTTCAAGAATGGTGCCGGCGTCGCCTCGCGGCCCGGTCGCCTGAACGAACTGGCCGAACGCTTCAGCGTCAACTGGAAGCCAACCAGCAACTTCAGCGCGGTGCTCAAGATCGAGCTGGCCGCGAAGGAAACCGGCGGTTACGCTTGGCAGCCGCTGCCGCGGCTTGCATCTGCCGGCGTTCCTGCGCCGAGCGATCCTTTCCAGCTCAACTACAATACCGAAACCCAGAACGACGAGCGTTCGTGGCAAGGCACCCTCAAGCTCGACTACGTGACCGGTGGGGGCGTCACCCTGCGCTCGCTTTCGGGCTTCACCCGCAAGCGCGTCTACAACATGGATGATTTCGACGTCGGCAACGCCGCTAGCCGCCGGCGCCGCTGGTTCATCAACGAACGCGAACTGGTCCAGGAAGTCAACGTGATCTCTCCCGACAAGCCCTTCAAATGGGTTGTCGGCGGCTACTTCCAGCGCAATATCATCGATGTCTACATCGATGACTTCACCCCGGCGCCGTTCCTCAACATCCTGCTGCGCCCGACCAAGACCACGACCGGCGTCTTCGGTCAGGTGACCGTTCCGCTGGGTGATACGCTCAGCCTTGACGCCGGCGCACGGCACTCGTGGTACAGGGTCGACGCCTACGGTTATGTAAAGTTTGCGCCCACTGGCGGCACCATTGTCCCCAATACGGGCGGCCGTGAACGTGACGGCCGTATGACCGGCAAGGTCGCGCTGAACTGGAAGCCCGATGCCGATAATCTGGTCTACGGCTTCGTCGCCCGCGGCTACAAGGCTGGCGGCTATCAGCCGCCGCTGGGCACCTTCAAGCCCGAGACCGTGATCGACTATGAATTCGGCTGGAAGTCGGCCTTCCTTGATCGCCACGTCAAAGACCCAGATCGGTGCGTTCTATTACGATTACAACGACTTCCAGCTTGACGCGATTGACCGCAGCACCGGGCTCAACGCCGTATTCAACATCGGCAAGGCCACGGTAAAGGGCATCGAAGGCCAGATCCAGGTTAACCACGGTGGCTTCATATTCGATGGAGGCTTCGCCTATGTCGACTCGAGCCTGAACCCGAACACCACGCTGATCGACACCCGCCGCTTTGCCGCTGATGGTCGGCCGACAAATCTGGGCCAGTGCGCGCCGGGTCAAAGCCCAGGCACGCCTCCGACCTGTGAAGACTACACGCCGTACCTTATCAACACCAAGGCGGGTCCGAACCTGTTCTCGCCCAAGTGGACCTGGAACGTCAGCGCTGCCTACAAGTTCGATGCCGGTTCCGCCTCGATCACCCCGCGCGTCAGCTACGCCTATGTCGGGCCGCAGTTCACCTACATCGCCTATGATCCCCAGCGCGATCAGCTGGCGGCACGCGGGCTGCTCTCGGCGAACATCAATGTCGACATCAACAACGTCCAGGTCCAGTTCTACGGGACGAACCTGACCGACAAGGTCTACATCGTCGGCCAGTCGACCGGCAGCTTCATCGGCGCGCCGCGCGAATACGGGATGCGCGTCAAGGCCACGTTCTGATCCGCATCCGAACCGCACGACAATTGACTTAGGCATGCGGCCCGGTTCGGTTGACGAGCCGGGCCGCAAGTCTGTTACTCGCTTGAAGAAACGGAAAACTCCCCATGACCAGCAAGACCAGTTGCCCCTTCGTCTCCACTGCCCGTCTTCTGGCCGGGGCCGCCCTGCTCGGCCTCGCCGCCGTTCCGGGCTTCTCCGCCGAGGCCAAGCGCGCGCCCGCCCCCGCCCACACCAGGGCCCTCTCCGCCGCCCAGGTCTCCTTGCCGCCCGCGAACACCGGCACCCCCTTCGGCAAGACCGCGACAGACCTCGCGGCGCGTGGCTATGTCGAGCAGGAATTCTTCGTCTCCGGCACGGCTAACCGCTACCGGCTCGACGCCAAGTTCTCGAAAAACGCCGAGATCGTCGACAGCGGCCACGCCTACAAGACCCGCATCCTCGTGCGCCGACCGACGAACCCGAAGAAGTTCAATGGCACGGTCATCGTCGAATGGTTCAACGTTACCGGCATGCAGGATATCGAGTTCCTCTATGCCGCCGTGCGCGAACACCTGCTTGATCAGGGCTATGCCTGGGTTGGCGTCTCGGCCCAACTGGTAGGCATCGACGCGCTCAAGAAGGTCAACCCGGCGCGCTACGGCAAGCTCAGCCTCTCAGTAGACAACACCGACCCGGTCGGCGGCGGGAAACTCGATGAACGCGGCGACGTGCTCGGCTGGGACGCCTGGACCCAGATCGGCAACATGCTGCGCCGTCCCGGCAAGGTCGATCCGCTCGGCGGACTCAAGCCGAAGATGATCATCGCGTCGGGCGAAAGCCAGTCGGCCATGCGACTCTCGCAGTATTACAACACCGTCTATCCCATGACGAAAAGCACCTGGGACGGCTTCCTTCTCTATGACCGCCTGCTCACCGGATTCCGCACCGACGTCGGCACCAAGATGATCACCGTCGGTTCCGAAGTGGTGCGCAACGGGTTTGGCCCGGCCCCGGCCGACAACGAGCACCTGCGTGTGTGGGAGCCTGCAGGCGCGGCGCACATCAGCTACGACGAAGTCGTGCCCTACTTGGAGGAACAGGTCTTCCGGAATGGCCTCATGGTTGGTGCCGACGGCAAGCCGCACAACTTCTCGCTCAACTTCGCCGGCTGCCAGACCTACCCGCTGTGGAGCCGCGTGCCCAACGGCCACGTGCTCGACACGGCGGTCGAGGCGCTGGTGGGCTGGGTCACGACCGGCAAGGCACCGCCAATTACCGAACGCCTCCGGGCCGACGACGCGGGCAAGCTCTACCGCGATGCCGACGGCCGGGTTTCCGGCGGTATCCGCCTCGCCGCCTACGATGCGCCGCGCGCAAAGAACATCGGCGAAAACGGCGGCTCCTTCCCCTGCCCCCTGCCCGGCTACCACATCGACTATACCCCGGCGGAAATGTGCGACCGCTACGGCAGCCACGCCGGCTACGTCGAAAAGGTCGTCGCCGTCACCCGCAAGGCGCAGAAAGACGGCTTCCTGCTCCAGTCCGACGCGCAGAAGACCATCGCCGAGGCGCGCAACACCGCCTTCACCTGCAGCTGATCCAGCAGGGCTTCACTGGCCTCTGGCCCTAACGCGCCCCGCCCGGTTGAAAGACCGCGGCGGGGTTCGCACATCGGCCTACCTTGACCCAGATCAATGCAGACAAGTAACTTATCACAATAAGCATGTGGCCGATAATTGAGGAGGATTTATGGGCAAGCTCGCACTCGTCGCCAAGATCACGCACGTTCCGTCGATGTATCTCTCGGAACTGCCGGGCGAACATTTCGGCTGCCGCGACGCCGCGATCGCCGGACACCGTGAAATCGGCCGCCGCTGTCGCGAGCTTGGCGTCGACACCATTGTTGTCTTCGACACGCACTGGCTTGCCAACTCGGGCTACCATGTCAACTGCGCAGCGCACTGGGAAGGGCTCTATACCTCGAACGAGCTGCCCCATTTCATCAAGGACCTGCCGTTTGCCTACGACGGCAACCCCGCGCTCGGCCATCTGATCGCCGCTGCCGCAACCCGCGCCGACGTCCACACCCGTGCCCACGAGGTCGCCTCTCTCCCGCCCGAATACGGCACGCTGGTCCCGATGCGCTACATGAACGAGGACAACCACTTCAAGGTCATCTCGGTCGCCGCCCTGCTCACCGTCCATGACCTGGCGGATTCCGCCACCTTCGGCCGCGCGGTGCGCGAGGCAATCGAGAACGAATATGACGGCACCGTCGCCCTCCTCGCCAGCGGCTCGCTCTCGCACCGCTTCGCCCAGAACCGCCATGCCGAGGCATTCATGCACAAGCTGTGGAGCCCCTTCCTCGAACGCATGGACCACGAGGTCGTGCGCATGTGGGAAGCCGGCGAGTGGGCGGAATTCTGCGAAATGCTCCCCGAATACACCGCCAAATGCCACGGCGAGGGCAACATGCACGATACCGCGATGATGCTCGGTGCGCTCGGCTGGTCCGACTACAAGGGTAAGGCGGAAATCATCACCCCCTACTTCGGTTCCTCCGGCACCGGCCAGATAAACGCCGTATTTTCGCTCTGAACTTCGCATTTGCGCACCAGGCGGTTGCCTTTCCCGCTTTTCCCGGCCTAGATGCCACTGCGTCCCAGCTGCGCCGGTCAACCGGTCGCGCGGGGCGACGGGAAAACAGACCCGGTCGCCATACCGGGCCAGAGAGGGTGAGCCACCGATGCGCTTTTCGATGATCCTGGCGGCGGCGGCCGCTGCCTTGCCGCTTGGCGCCGCGTTCGCTGATGGGCCCGCGCCAACCGTGCAGCCCGGCCCCGCCGAAGTGGCCGCCATGCGCGCGCGCGGCGAGCAGGTCTGGACCGAAACCTGCGCCGCCTGCCACGATAATGCCGCCGGCAGGACGCCCACCCGCGGTTTCCTCACCCAGACCCGCTCGCCGGACTACATCTACCGGGCGCTCACTGCGGGCGTGATGAAGGACGTCACCGCAAACGTCAGCATCGCCGACAAGAAGGCCGTCGCCACCTACCTGATCGGCAACCCTCCGGGCGGTGCGTCTGAAATCAAGATCGAGGCCAACCGCTGCAAGGGCCCCGGTCCGGCGATGACCCTGACCGGCTCGACGTGGAACGGCTGGGGAGGCGCGGGCGTCAACAACGCGCGCTTCCAGGCCAATCCCGGCTTCACCGCAGACCAGACTGCGCAGCTCAAGCTGAAATGGGCCTTCGCCTTTCCCGGCGGCGTCTCGAACGAACCTTCGGTCGCGGGCGGCCGCATTTTCGTCTCCAGCATGACCGGCATCACCTATGCGCTCGATGCCAGGACCGGCTGCACCTACTGGACCAAAGACCTTGGCGTCCCGACCCGCACGATGATCAGCCTCGGCAAGCTTCCCTCGGGCCGCTACGCCGCCTATGTCACAACCTGGCAGGGCAAATTGCTGGCGCTTGACGCCGTCACTGGCAAGGAAATCTGGTCGGCCACCGTGGACGATCACCGTGCCGTCCGCCTCACCGGCTCGCCAATGCTCCATGCCGGCCGCCTCTACGTTCCCGCCTCTTCGGGCGAGGAAGGCCTGGCCGCCGATCCGAAATATGTCTGCTGCACCTTCCGCGGCAGCCTCAGCGCCTTCAATGCAGCGACCGGCAAGCGGCTGTGGAAGACCTATACCATCGACAAGGCCCCGGCCCCGATCCCCGGCGATGGCCACCGTTATGGCCCGTCCGGTGCCGCCCTGTGGATGTCGCCCACGATCGATGTCCGCCGGGGGCTGATCTATACCGCCTCGGGCGATGACTATACCACGGCAACTGGTTCATCCGACGCGATCGTCGCCTTCGATCTCGCCACCGGTGCCAAGCGCTGGGTCAGACAGGTCGTCGCGAACGACATCTTCGTCGGCGGCTGCACCCCCACCAGCCGCACGGTCAACTGCCCCAAGGAAGGGATCGGCCCTGACTTTGACTTCGGTGCCTCGCCGGTGATGGTCCGCACCGCTGCCGGCAAGGAAATCCTCGTTGCCGTCAACAAGGGCGGCATCGCCTTCGGGTTCGATCCCGATGCCAGGGGCAAGATAGTCTGGGAAACCAAGCTCGGCCGCGGCGGCCTGCTTGGCGGGCTGGAATGGGGCATCGCGTGGGACGGCAAGCTGATCTATGTTCCGATGAGCGACGCGCCCTACGCCGGCAAGCCTGCCTCGGGTGATCCCTCCTTCCCGGTCAGCCCCGGCCTCAACGCGCTCGACCCCGCCACCGGCAAGGTTGTCTGGCACACCCCCGCCCTGGTCGTGAAGTGCTCATTCGAAAGTGCGTTCTGTGCGCCCGCCTTTGCCTCCGCCTCGGCCGCAATCCCGGGCGCGGTATTCTCCGGCGCGTGGGATGGTTATATCCGCGCCTTCTCGTCAAGCACAGGCGCGCAGCTGTGGGAGTTCAACACGGCCCGGCCGTTCCCGGCGGTCAACGGCGTCACCGCCACTGGCGGCTCGGTCGACCACGGCGGCCAGACCATCGCCGCCGGCATGGTCCTCGTCACCTCGGGCGGCCGCCAGGCGCAGCCCGGCAACCTGATGCTGGCCTTCTCCGTCGACGGAAAATGAATCTCGCTTTCGCCGCCCAGGCTCCTCACGCTGGGACCGGGCGGCAAAGCTGCCGAACCTGCGACTCCGGATAACTGCCTCCCCGGCGGCGAACGCATCCAACTTAGAGTCTTTTCCACTTACGTGGAAGCGGCACCGGCCCACTCCCCCGCCCGGCCA
>CAYFJH010000008.1:0-6760 GCA_964343385.1 uncultured Novosphingobium sp.
TGACGAGCAGCCGCGTCGCGAGCAGTTCCTCGATGTCGATGCGCAGGGGCGCGCCCGACGGTTCCGTGCCGATGATGACCGATGCGCTCACCGGGGCACCTCTTGCCCATGGGCCGCCCCCGCTCAACCGCGCGGGGACCGCTTATCCCCAGTGGCGCGGCAGGCTGGGATCGGTTACACAGCGAGGATGGCCGAAATCGTCAACCTCCGCATGGCCCGCAAGGCCCGCGAGCGCCGGACCAGCGCCGAGGTCGCCGCGCACAACCGTGCCGCCCATGGCCGGACCCTGGCCGAACGGCGGAGCGCCGAGGCAGGGCGCGAGCGGCTGGAGCGCACGGTGGACAACGCGCGCCGCACGCATGGCACCGAACCGGAGAAGCCCTGATGCGTTCAACCTTTTCCGGGGTAACCGTGCGGCTCTATCACCTTGACGATGCGGCCGAAGGCGGGGCGGCGACGACGCTGCTTTATGGCCCGTTGGAACAGGCCCTCGCGCTCGCTGCCGGCCAGCCCGAAGAAATCCAGTCCGGACTGTGGATCGCCACCGATAACGACGTGGCGCACTACCTCGATCTTGCCGGGGCTTGATAGCTAATACGTATTCCTGCTTTGTCAGCTACTTGGCAGTTCATTCACGCGTTTGGTAGCACTTGTGAACAATTGTAAACTAGCGTGTCGCAATTCGTATGCAAAGCCGATTTTCTGCTAGTGCTCGGGTCAAGAACGCCTGCTCGAAGATTGGAGGTCCGCCGAAAAGCGCGGACGGTCATGTATGAAGGTTGCAATACTCGACGATGATCCCGCCGTGCTCGACGCGGTGGCCGCTCTCCTGACGCCGGCAGGCTTTCGATGCACCGCTTTCGACAGCGGGCGCAATCTTGTGCGTGCGCTGCACCGCGATACTTTCGAATTGTTCGTGATCGACTGGCACCTGCCGGACCTGTCGGGGATCAGCGTCGTCGAATGGATCCGCAACCAGATCGGCACCCAGCCCCCGGTCCTGCTCCTCACCAACCGCGTTGCCGACGAGGACGCGGTGATCGCGCTGCGCGCCGGGGCCGACGATTTCGTGACCAAGCCCTTCGCCCCCGCCGTGCTGCTCGCCCGGGTCGAGGCACTGGCCCGCCGCTCGGCCGTCAACCTCAGCCGCACGACCGAAAGCTTCGGCTGCTACGAGTTCGAACTGACCAGCAAAAGCCTGAAAACGCAGGGCCAGCCGCTGCACCTGACGCCCAAGGAATTCAACCTCGCGCTGCTGCTGTTCCGCAACCTCAACCGGGCGATCTCGCGGACCTATATCTTCGAGACGATCTGGGGGATCGACCCTGATCTCTCGACGCGCACACTGGACATCCACATCTCCAAGATCCGCTCCAAGCTGAGGCTGAAGCCGGAATCGGGCTTTCGCCTCGCGCCGGTTTATGGATATGGTTACCGGCTGGAGGAACACTTTACGTGAAACGGCTGGCGGCGCTGACGGGGACCATCGCCGCATTGCTGCTCGCGGTTCCCGCAGCAGCGCAGGTGCCCCGCTCCCCTGCAGATGTGATCTATGCCGTCAACAAGGGCGATACGCTCTGGGCCCTGTCGCGCAAATGGTTTCCCGGCACCCCCGCGCTGAAAACGGTGCAGCGGATCAACCGCATCGCCGATCCGCGCCGAATTCTGACCGGCAGGACGCTGGTCGTCCCACGCCGCGTGCTGTCCGATGTGCAGAGCTTTGCCCGGATCGAAAGCTTCAGCGGCGATGTCCTCGTCCAGCCGGCCGGAACGCCGTTCCCGGCGCGCACCGGCGCCATGCTGGGCGAAGGAACGCTGATCCGCACGGGGCGCGGCGGGTTCATCTCGCTGCGGCTGGCCGATGAAAGCGTGGTTACCCTGCCCTCGCAAAGCGCGGTAAGGATCGTCCGCCTGCGCCGCGTGCTGATGACCGGCGCGGTCGAACGCGGCTTTGCGGCGGAAAGCGGACGCCTGCGCGCCACGGTCACGCCGATGCCCGATCCCGGCAGCAATTTCGAGGTGCGCACCCCGATCACCGTTTCGGCGGTGCGCGGGACCAGCTTCCGGGTCAGCTATGACCCTGCCGCCGCCCGCGCGGCGACAGAGGTGGAGGACGGCAACGTCGCCTTTGCCGCCGGCGAAGCGGTGGACAACGGCGTGATGGTCACGCCGGGCAACGGTGCGATTTCGGGTGCGGATGGGCCAAAAGGGTTCACCCCGCTGCTCGCCGCGCCAAGGCTGCTCGATCCCGACGCCGCGCAGACTGCCGATGACCTGCATTTCACCGCCGAGCCGCTGGCCGGGGCCGCCGGATACCGCATCCAGGTCGCCCGCGATGCCGGGCTGCTCGACCTCGTGGCCGAGGACAGCGGACCTGGCCCCGCCTTCACCCTGCCCGGCCTCTCCACCGGAACGTGGTTCGTGCGGATTACCGCGCTCGATCCGGCGGGGCTCGAAGGACTGCCGCGCACCTATACCTTCGACCGCGTGCGCAATACGGTGGCCGGCGCAATGGGGACGAGCGGGACCGGGTTCGAGCGACGCTATCAATTCAAGTGGAGCGGGTCTGCGGACGGCGTCCCGCAATACCGGTTCCAGCTCGCGCGCAAGGACGATCCGAACCGTCCCGTGGTCGATGAACCGCTGGGGACCGCGACCGAACTTGCCGTCACCAGCCTCCCCGCCGGCGAATATGGCTGGCGGGTGCTGTCGCTCGTGCCGCACGGAGCCAGGGTGATCGCGGCGTGGTCGGGCGAGCAGGGTTTCGAGGTCACGGCGCGGAAATGAGCCGCCGCCGATGAGGGCGCTGCTCCGGTGCGCCCGCCTCAGCGCGGAATGGTGGCTGGTGCTGGCAGCGGCCTTCGCCCTCGCCGCGCTGGCGGTGCACGGACAATGGACCGCGCGGCTCGACTTTGCCGCCTATGACCTGGCGCTGCGGCTGCACGAACGGCCGGTGCCCGATTCCACCCTCATTGTGGCGATCGACGATGCCAGCCTCGCCGAAATGGGCGCATGGCCGTGGCCGCGCGACGCGCAGGCGCGGCTGGTCCGCAATATCGCCGCAGGAAGGCCCCGCGCATTGGCGCTCGACATCCTGCTCAGCGAACCGCGGGGCGAAGCGGAAGACGCCGCGCTGGCCGCTGCGCTGGCAGGGACCGCACGGACTGGGACCCAGGTGGTGCTTCCGGTGGCATTCCGTGTTCCGGGCGATAATGGCGCATCCTTCGGGGTGGACGCGCCGCTTGAGCGGTTCGGCCGGGACGGCGTGCTGACCGGGCACGTCAATCTTTCGCCCGATCCGGACGGCGTGATCCGCCGGATGCACCGGACTTTTCGCGGCGGCGGCGGGGAATGGCCAGCGCTGGCGCAGCAGATGCTGGGGCCGGTCCAGCTTTCTGGGCAAGCCAATTCCGGCCCGGCGCTTATCGCGGCAGAACCTTTGCTGATCGACTATGCCGGGCCGCCCGGCACGGTGCCGTCGGTCCCTGCCGGCGCCGTGCTGCGGGGCGAGGTTCCGGCCAGCCTTCTGTCGGGCAAGGACGTGCTCGTGGGGGTCACCGTCAGCGGTCTGGGCGACTATCACGCCGTGCCCACCGGCGGCGGGCTGATGGCAGGGGTGGAAATACAGGCCAACGTGCTGGCAACCCTGCGCGCGGCCCATCCGGTTCGCCCGGCCCCGACATGGCTGGGCTATGCGCTGGCGTTGATCCCGCTGGCGCTGCTGTTCGCGGCGATGCGGCACCTGCCGCCGCGCCGGACCGGGCCGGTGGCAGCGGCGCTGGGGCTGGGCGTGGTGCTGGCTTCGTGGCTGCTGCTGCATCTGGGGGCCTTGTGGATCGCCCCGGTGACGGCGCTGGCGGCGCTGGCGCCGGCCTGGCCGCTGTGGGCCTGGCGCAAGCTGGCGATCGCCGGGCGGTTCATCGCCCGCGAGCTGGAGCGCACGGCGCAGCACCACGGCACCGCCCTGCCCCCGGACGATGCCACGGGCCTTGGTTTCCTTGACCGACAGTTGGCACTGCTCGAAGCCTCGGCTTCGCGCGAGCGGCAATTGCGGGCCGAACATGACGAGGTGATCCGCCTGCTCAGCCACGACATGCGCAGCCCGCAGAGCGCCATCCTCTCGCTGGTGGCGGCGCGCGAGGGGGGCGGACTCGATCCCGAGGAAGCACGACGGATCGCCGACCATGCGCGGCGGACGCTGGCGCTGTCGGACGGGTTCGTTCACCTGTCGCGGGCACAGTTGCTCGAATTCGTGCCCGAACTGGTCGACCTCGCCGAGATTGCCCGCGACGCGGCAGACGCGGTCTGGGCGCAGGCGCGCGACCGGGGGGCGGCGCTGGAAGTGGACGGCGACGAAGTGCTGGTGATGGGCGAGCCGGCGATACTTCAGCGGATGATCGTCAACCTGACGGAAAACGCCCTCAAATACGGCAACGCGGGAGCGCCGGTGCGGATCGTGGTCGGCGCAGCCAGGGACGAGGCGCGGCTTGACGTCATCAACGCCGGGCCGGACATCCCGCCCGAGCGTCAGTGCGAACTGTTCGAACGCTTTTCGCGCGGCGGGCTGGAGACTACCCGGACGCCCGGCGTGGGCCTCGGCCTGTCTTTCGTCCACGTCGCCGCACGCCGCCACGGCGGCCGGGCCGAGTGCTGCAGCGCCGGCGGCGAAACCTTTTTCAGCGCGGTCCTGCCACTGGCGCGCTAAGCACGCCGCACAGCGCGCGGGGCAGCACATCATCGGCGGGGGGCTGACCACCTGCAGACAAGACCCGCGCCGCCGAGGCCCGAACCAGCAGCGCGCCGGACGCGGCATCGGTCACGCCCAGCACCAGTTCCTCCCGTTCCTTCGCCGAGCGAAATTTGCGCGCGCTGCCTTCCTCACCCACGATCACGCGGCTGCGGACCGGGCGGACCGTGGCGGCAAGGTGGACCAGCGTTTCGGCCCCGGCGGCGGGCTTCATCCCGACCTGCGAAAGGCACTCTGTCACGGCGGCGACAGGCAGCGGGGCCGTGCCGTAGTACTTGCCCGCATCGACAAGTGCATAGGTCTTGCCCGCGGGCAAGGCACCGCTGAGCGCGGTCTCGATCGCGGGAGTAGAAGCACAACCACCGAGCGAGGCCAGCAGTGCGGCGGCGATGATCCTGGGGGCAATGGTCATGGCATGGCCTAGCCCCGCCGGACGTCGATGCCAAGTCGTTGCAATGGCGTTGCAGTGTGGTTGCAAATTGGAACCCGCAGACGGGGCGCGAGAACCCCGGCCGGGACTGGGTCGGAACCCGCCAGAGGGTCCGCGTCCTGACCCGGATGCTGGCCGAGAAATGGCCCGTAACGCACTGATTTACCGGCGGTTCAACCGCTCCGCGTGCCACCGGACGTGATCGGCCATGAAGGTCGAGATGAAGTAATACGAATGATCATAGCCTGGCTGCATCCGCACGGTCGCGGCAATCCCCGCCTTGCGCGCGGCAAGGACGAGCAGGCCGGTTTTCAACTGCTCATGCAGGAAAGCATCGCCCTCCCCCTGATCGACCAGCAACTCCGGAAGCCGCGCGCCATCCTCGATCAGCGCGCAAGCATCGTAAGGACGCCAAGCCGCGCGGTCATCGCCGAGGTAACCGGTGAGCGCTTTCTGGCCCCATGGGCAGTTGATCGGGCTGACGATGGGAGCGAAGGCGCTGACCGAACGAAAGCGGTCGGGGCTGCGCAGCGCAGTGGTGAGCGCGCCGTGGCCACCCATCGAATGGCCGGTGATGCCCTGCCGGGTCATGTCGGCAGGAAAGTTTTCGGCAATCAAGTCAGGGAGTTCCCGCTCGATATAAGTGCGCATCCTGAAGTTCGCGGCCCACGGGTCCTGCGCGGCGTCGACGTAAAAGCCGGCCCCCTGCCCGAAATCATAGCCTTCGGCGTCAGGCACGCCTTCCCCGCGCGGGCTGGTGTCCGGCGCGATGAAAATAACGCCATTTTCGGCACATGCCGTGCGGTATTCACCCTTTTCCGTAACATTGGCATGGGTGCAGGTCAGCCCCGAAAGGAACCACAGCACCGGCAGCTTCGTCCCCGGAGCATGGTCGGGAACGAACACCGAAAACGTCATCGGCGTGCCGGTGGCAGTGCTGCGGTGGGTATAGACGCCCTGCGTGCCGCCGTGGCTGCGCGCCGCCGAATCCTGCTCCATCAGAACACCACGACGCTGCGGATGGATTCGCCGGAGTGAATCAGGTCGAAGGCGGTGTTGATCTCCTCGAGGCCCATGACATGGGTGATCATCGGGTCGATCTCGATCTTGCCCTCCATGTACCAGTCGACGATCTTGGGCACGTCGGTGCGGCCCTTGGCCCCGCCGAACGCGGTCCCGCGCCAGTTGCGCCCGGTGACGAGCTGGAACGGGCGGGTGGATACCTCCTTGCCGGCTTCGGCGACGCCGATGATGATGCTGGTGCCCCAGCCGCGGTGGCAGGCTTCGAGCGCGGTGCGCATGACCTCGGTGTTGCCGGTGGCGTCAAAGGTGTAGTCGGCGCCGCCGTCGGTCAGCGCGACCACCGCGGCGACGACTTCCTCGCGGCTCAAGCCCTTGGAATTGAGGAAATGGGTCATCCCGAACCGGCGGCCCCATTCCTCGCGCGCGGGGTTGAGGTCAACCCCGACGATCCGGCCTGCCCCTGCCAGCCGCGCGCCCTGGATCACGTTGAGCCCGATCCCGCCGAGGCCGAACACCACGACGTTGTCTCCCGCTTGCACCTTGGCGGTGTTGACCACCGC
>CAYFJH010000008.1:6770-9724 GCA_964343385.1 uncultured Novosphingobium sp.
CGCCGACCCCGGTGGTGACGCCGCAGCCGATGTAGCACGCGGTCTTGAACGGAGCGTCCTGACGGATTTTCGCCACAGCAATTTCCGGGAGGACGGTGAAATTCGAAAAGGTCGAGCAGCCCATGTAGTGAAAGATGGTCTGGCCCTTGTAGCTGAACCGCGAAGTGCCATCGGGCATCAGGCCCTGCCCCTGCGTGGCGCGGATCGCGGTGCAGAGGTTGGTCTTGCCTGAGAGGCACGACTTACACTGACGGCATTCCGGCGTGTAGAGCGGGATCACGTGGTCGCCCGGCGCAACGCTGGTGACCCCGGCGCCGACTTCGCGAACGATGCCAGCGCCTTCATGGCCGAGCACCGAGGGGAACAGCCCTTCGCTGTCGAGCCCGTCGAGGGTATAGGCGTCGGTGTGGCAGATCCCGGTCGCCATGATCTCGACCAGCACTTCACCCGCCCTGGGGCCTTCGAGATCGAGTTCGACGATTTCGAGCGGCTGCTTGGGAGCAAAGGCGACGGCGGCGCGGGTTTTCATGACAACGAGACTCCGGGTATGCGATCCGGAGGCTGCCATATCATGGTTATCCGAGCGGCAAAGCGTCCACTTTGGCCGCTTGCCGGATTTTTGCGGGCGCGGCCCCCTGCCCCATCGCCGCGCCGATCAGCAGCAGCGCGGGGCCGCCGCCGAGCGCGGTTTTTGCGGCGAGCGGAAGCAAGCTGAGGCGGGTGCGGAAGATGCGTTCGGTGGGGAGGCTGGCGTTTTCGACCATGGCGACGGGAGTGTCCGCGGCGAGCCCGGCGGCAATCAGGTTCTGCGAGACTTCGCGCGCGGCGGCCTTGCCCATGTAGATCGCGAGGGTGGCCTGAGGGTCGGCCAGGGCCTGCCAATCGAGGTCGAGCGCCTCGCCAGCGCGGGCGTGGGCGGTGACGAGAGTGAGCTTGCGCGCAAGGCCGCGCAGGGTGAGCGATGCACCGAGACTGGCGGCGGCGGCGCTGGCGGCGGTGATGCCGGGGCAGACCGCAAAGGGCACGCCAACAGCCTGGCAGGCGGTCATTTCCTCGGTCGCGCGGCCGAAGATCGAGGGGTCACCGCCCTTGAGCCGGACGACGCGCTCACCGGCGAGCGCAGCTTCGACAATCAGTTCGTCGATGGTCGACTGATCCTTCGAATGGCGGCCAGAGCGCTTGCCGACGGGAACGAGCCGCGCGCCGTCAGCAAGGTCGAGCATGCCGGGGCCGACAAGGGCGTCGTAGAACACCACGGTGGCCGCGCGCAGCAGGCGTTCGGCCTTGCGGGTGAGGAGTTCGGGATCGCCAGGGCCAGCGCCGACCAGCCAGACCATTCCTGCCGGGAAGTCGCTCATCGCGCCGTCTCCAGTTCGCGCAGGACTTCGAGCAGCCGGGAAATCGCCGGACGGCACGAGCCGCAATTGGTCCCCGCCCGCGTCGCCGCGCCGACTTCGGCGAGGTTGGCACCGCCGCAGGCGGTGATGTCCTTTTCGCCGACACCATGACAAACGCAGACGACGGGTCCGCGATCCGGGACGCCTGCCGAGGGCCGCCCGGCGAGGAGTTCGGCGGCGCCCGCTTCACCCTGGCCAAGCTGCGCCGCAACCCACTCACGCGGGGGAAGGACGCCGCTGCGGGTGAGGTAGAGCGCGGCGACAAGCGTGCCGTCAGCGCCAATCACGGCGACGCGGCGCATTCCGCGCGCGGTGTCGGCGGCTTCCATCCGGGTCCCGGCGGGGAGCAGCGCGTCGACGTCGATCGTGCCGGTGCCGGCGAGTTCCGTCAGCCAGCCGCCCTTGACCGCCGAACGCGACCACCACAGCAGGCCGGCGGGCACGATTTCGTCGCAGCGGACCAGGAACCCGCGCCATTCCGGGGTGACCGGAGCGATGCGGGCGGCGCTGTTCTTGAAGCCGGGCTGGCCAGAGACGGGATCGACGCCCTGCGTGGGCAGGCGGTTGGCGCGGCCGCCGCCAGCGTTGATGTCGGTCCAGTGCATGGGGACGAAGACTTCGCCGGGGCGTTGGCCGTCGCTGAGCTTGACGCGGAAGGTGGAGGCGCCCTGCGCCGTGGTGACCTGGGCGAGGCCGCCGTCGACCAGTTGAAAGTGGCGGGCGTCGCGCGGGTGGACTTCGGCCAGCGGCTCGCGCCGGTGCTGGGCGAGCGTGGGCGAGAGGCCGGTCCGGGTCATCGTGTGCCACTGGTCCCGGTAGCGCCCGGTGTTGAGGCGCAGGGGAAATTCGGGGTCGATGTCGGCGGGCGCAGGCATCGTGACAGGCACGAGCCGGGCCTTGCTGTCGGGGGTCGGATAGCCCGCCGCGAGGGGGAAGCGGCCGCCCCACTGGAAGGGTTCGAGCGCGTCGTATTCGGCCGAGGTCAGCCCGCCCCAGGCCGTGAGGTCGAGTGCCTTGCCGCGCCGGGCGGAAAGCGCGGTCATCGCGGCATATTCAGTGAAGATCGCGGCAGGGCTGTCCCACGCGAAAGCCCCGCCCCAGCCAAGGCGGCCAGCCACCTCGGCCATGATCACCCAATCGGCGCGCGCTTCGCCCGGCGCGGCGAACAGGGCGCGCTGGCGGCTGATGCGGCGTTCGGAATTGGTGACGGTCCCGTCCTTTTCGCCCCAGGCCAGTGCGGGGAGAAGGACGTGGGCGAGCCGGGTGGTGTCGGTGTCGGCCATGGCCTCGGACACGACGATGGTTTCACACCGCGCCAGTGCTTCGCGGACGAAATTGCTGTCGGGCATCGAGACGGCGGGGTTGGTGGCCATGACCCAGAGGAACTTGATTCGCCCATCGTGGACCGCGCGGAACATATCGACCGCCTTGAGGCCGGGGCCGGTGCAGATGCGTTCCGCAGCCCAGAAGCCGGCGACATCGGCGCGTTCCTCGTCCGAAAATCCGAGGTGGCAGGCGAGCATGTTGGCCAGCCCGCCAACCTCGCGCCCACCCATG
>CAYFJH010000008.1:9734-24144 GCA_964343385.1 uncultured Novosphingobium sp.
TGACGTTCTCGGCGGCGAAGTCCATGTGCGAGGCGAGGCTCGAGGCAAGCCCGCCGACCTCGCGCCCGCCCATCGCGTTGGGCTGGCCGGTGATCGAGAACGGCCCTGCCCCGGCGGTGTTGATCCGGCCCATCGCAAGGTGGAGGTTGGTGATCGCGTTGCCCTTGTCGGTGCCGCTGGTGGACTGGTTGGCCCCCATCGAGAACAGCGTGATCATGCGCGGGTGGGCGGCGGCGAGGTCAGCCAGCGCGGCGAAGACTTCGGGTTCGACCCCGGCCGCAAGGGGGGAGCCGGCGAGATCCTGCCAGAAATTGTCCGGAACGCTCAGGCCATCGGCATCGGCGAGGCCCCGCGCGCGCATTTCCACGAGCAGCGCATTGAACAGGGCGACGTCGCCGTCGGGGCCGAGGGGCACGTGGAGGTCGGCCTGTTCGGCCGTTTCGGTGCGGCGCGGGTCGATCACGACGAGTTTGGTGCCGCGTGCTTCGCGGGCGGCTTCGAGGCGCTGCCAGATGACCGGGTGGCACCATGCGGTGTTCGAACCGACCAGCAAGATCAGGTCGGCCTCGTCGAGGTCTTCGTAGGAGCACGGCACCACGTCCTCGCCAAAGGCGCGGTTGTGCGCGGCGACGGCGCTGGCCATGCACAGGCGCGAATTGGTGTCGATGTTGGCGCTGCCGATGAAGCCCTTCATCAGCTTGTTGGCGGCGTAGTAATCCTCGGTCAGCAGCTGGCCCGAGACGTAAAAGGCCACGCTGTCCGGCCCGTGGCGGGCGATGCAATCGCGCATGGCACTGGCGACCCGGCCCAGTGCATCGTCCCATGTCGCCCGCTGTCCGTCCACCATGGGGTGGAGCAGGCGACCCTCAAGCCCGACCGTCTCGCCAAGGTGGGTGCCCTTGGAACAGAGCTTGCCCGCATTGGCCGGATGGGCCGGATCGCCCTTGATCCGCAACTCGCGCTGGCCCGCGACGGTGGCGGCGATGCCGCAGCCGACGCCGCAATAGGCGCAGGTGGTGCGGATCAGGCGCTGTTTCATGCGGCCTGAACCTCGGGCGCGACGGCCCCGACCACCGCGCTGCGCAGCAGATAGATGCGGCCTGCGTCAACACGGAGCGGGATCACCGGCACGCAGCCCTTGTCCTCGCCCAGCGCCTGACCGGACTTGAGCGAGATGTTCCAGCTGTGCAGCGGGCAGGTCACCACGTTGCCGTGGACAATGCCCTGGCTGAGCGGGCCGTGCTTGTGCGGGCACTTGTTGACCAGCGCGTAGAACTGGTTGTCCAGCGTGTGGAAAATCGCGATTTCCTCGCCCCCGCGCACTGGCAGCGTGCGGGCGTTACCGGGGGAGATCTGGTCCACCGGACCAATGTCGAGCCAATCTCCGATCATTACAGCGTCTCCAGCTGAAGCGGGCGCACCTCGGCAAGGTGCTGGTGCAGTTCGGCATGGGCGCCTGCGGCACGTTCGGCCCAGGGATCATCCTGCATGAACTGCTGCGAGTAGCGGAACCGGGCGGCGAGCTTGGCCACCGCCTCGGGATCGTCGAACAGGCCGGCCTTCACATGATCAAGACCGACGCGCTCGATCCACGGCGCGGTGCGCTCGAGATACCAGGCCTGTTCGCGGTAGAGCTGGATGAAGGCCGCGCAGACATTCATCGCTTCCTGCTCGGTCGCAACCTTGGTGAGCAGATCCGTCGCCCGCACCTTGATCCCGCCGTTGCCGCCGACGTGCAGTTCATAGCCACTGTCGACGCAGACCACGCCAAAGTCCTTGATCGTGGCTTCGGCGCAGTTGCGCGGGCAACCCGACACGGCGATCTTGAACTTGTGCGGCATCCAGCTGCCCCAGGTCATCCGCTCCAGCTTGACGCCGAGCCCGGTCGAATCCTGCGTCCCGAAGCGGCACCATTCGGACCCGACGCAGGTTTTTACCGTGCGCAGCGACTTGCCGTAGGCGTGGCCCGAGACCATTCCGGCGGCGTTGAGATCGGCCCAGACGGCGGGCAGGTCTTCCTTCTTGATGCCGAAGATGTCGAGCCGCTGGCCACCGGTGACCTTGACCATCGGGGCGTTGAACTTTTCCACCACGTCGGCGATCGCCCGCAGTTCGCGCGGATTGGTGAGGCCGCCCCACATGCGTGGAACGACCGAATAGGTGCCGTCCTTCTGGATGTTGGCGTGCATCCGTTCATTGACGAAGCGGCTCTTCTGGTCATCGTGGTATTCGCCCGGATATTCGCACAGCAGGTAATAGTTGAGCGCGGGGCGGCACGAGGCGCAGCCGTCCGGTGTGGTCCAGTGCAGTTCCTGCATGACCTGCGGGATGGCGCGAAGGTGCTTTTCGCGGATCAGGCGGCGGATATCGTCGTGGCCGAAGCTGGTGCACTTGCACACGGTGCGCGCGCCCTGCTGGACCTCGTCGCCCAGCGTCAGCGTGAGCAGGCTTTCCACGAGGCCGGTGCACGACCCGCACGAGGCGCTGGCCTTGCACTGGGAACGGACGGCATCGAGGCTGCAGGCCCCGGCGCGGATGGTTTCGACAACCTTGCCCTTGGAAACGCCGTTGCAACCGCAGATTTCCGCATCGTCGGAAAGGGCGGCAACGGCGGCATTAGGGTCCGCGAGGGCGCCCCCCGAGGCGAAGGCCTGGCCGAAGATCAGCGCTTCGCGGATGTCGGCGATATCCTCGCCCTTGCGCAGCAGGTCGAAATACCATGAGCCATCGGCGGTGTCGCCGTAGAGGACCGCACCGACGAGACGGCTGTCCTTGACCACGACGCGCTTGTAGATGCCGCGCGCGGCGTCGCGCATCACGATGTCTTCCGCCCCGTCGCCGCCGGAGAAGTCACCGGCCGAGAACAGGTCGATCCCCGAGACCTTGAGCTTGGTCGAAGTGACCGAGCCTTCGTAGCCCGAAGGGGTGCCGCAGGCGGCGTCGGCCAGCGCGCGGCACATGTCCCACAGCGGCGCGACGAGGCCGTAGCAGGCCCCGCGGTGCTGGACGCATTCACCCACAGCCATGATCGCCGGGTCCGAGGTGAGCATGTGGTCATCGACCATGATGCCGCGTTCGACCTCCAGGCCGGCCGACTTGGCAAGGCCGGTAGCGGGGCGGATGCCGACCGCCATGACGACGATGTCGGCCTTGATTTCGGTGCCGTCTTCAAGCCGCACGCCCGACACCTTGCCGTTCGTCCCAAGGATTTCCTTGGTGTTGGCGCCGGTCAGGATGACCTGGCCGCGCCGTTCCAGCTCGGACTTGAGCAGCCAGCCCGCGGCCTCATCCAGCTGGCGTTCCATCAGGGTCGGCATGAGGTGGATGACGGTAACGTCCATGCCGCGCAGGTTGAGGCCGTGAGCAGCCTCCAGCCCGAGCAGGCCGCCGCCGATCACCACGGCCCTTCCCGGTTTGCCATCTGGGCCGCCAGCTTCCGCCGCTGCCAGCATCTTGTCGACATCATCAAGGTCGCGGAAGGTCACGACGCCGTCGAGATCCTTGCCTGGGACCGGGATGATGAACGGATCGGAGCCGGTGGCGATCAGCAGCCGGTCATAGGGCTCGGTCCGGCCGGACTTGGCCACGACGACCTGCTTTTCGCGGTCGATCCCGACGACCGGATCGCCCGAGACCAGCGTGATCGCGTTGTCCTCGTACCATTCGGCACCGTTGATCACGATGTCCTCGAAGGCCTTTTCGCCCGCGAGCACCGGCGACAGCATGATCCGGTTGTAGTTCACGCGCGGTTCGGCACCGAAGATCGTGACTGCATAGCGATTGCCGTCACGGGCGAGGATTTCCTCCACCGCCCGGCAGCCGGCCATGCCGTTGCCAATCACCACGAGGCGTTCGCGCGTTGCGCTGCCGGCCCGATCGTCCCTGAATGTCATCGGCGCATTCACGTCGCATTCTCCGTTGTGCACCGCGCAAACACGAAAAAACCGCCTCGGTCCGGCCCAGATGAGGCACGGATCGGGCGGCGACGTTGCCACGCGATGATCTGTGATAGTGGCGGAAGCCTTCGTTTGCGTCCAACTTTGGCCGCAGGGTTCCAACAGGACTCAGTGTAGCTCAGGTCGGGGTGGCAGGCAAGCGCGTTTTGCAGCGCAGCATGTCCCGCCACCCCTTTTGACCTCAGTAGGCGAATTCAGCCTGGAGCCAGAGGATCTTCTTGTCGGCACCGAAGCCCTTGGCGTTGTAGGCCGCGTATTTGGCCAGCAGGTTCAGGCGCTTGACCTTGAAGCCGACGCTGGCGTCCCATTCGTCGCCGTAACGGACGTGGCCATAGTCGCTGTCAAAGCGGTGGTAGGTGACCGCCGCGTTGAGGCCCGGCAGCGCCTTCACCCCCTCCAGCTTGTAGGCAATGCCTGCATAGGCGTCGCGCAGGCCGCCGTAGGCTGCGGTCTGAGGAGTGGTCAGGAACAGGTCGGCCCAGCCGTTGAACTTGTGGAGGGTCGCCATCGGGGTCTGGAACGACTTGCCTGCCTTGCCGTCGCCGCCAAGCACTTCGTAGCCCGCCGTGACGGTCAGCGCCTTGGTGGCGATGCCGGCTTCGGCGAGGTAGTAGTCCGCCGAGTAGGATACCGGGTTGGTGCCGTAGCGGGTCTGCCGAGCATATGAACCGGCGAGATTCAGCTTGACGGTCTTCGACAGCGGCAGGGTGCTGGTCGCCCGTGCGCCGTAGGTCTGCGAAGAGTTGGCGAAGAAAAACGCCTCGTTGTAGTCGAGCAGGTAGGTGAAGGCCTTGGCACTGACCGGGCCAAACTTGGCTGCGGCGCTGGCGAAGACAAAGTCGCCGCCATAGGCCTGGCGCGGGCCGGCGTCGTAGCCGAAGATCGAGCGCTGGCTGTTGGAATAGGTCGCGTCGAACATCACCGGGCCGAGCTTGGCCTCGGCGCGCACGGCGTCAAAGGTCTGTTCGTCCTGGCGCCAGCCGACCGACCCGACGAAGCGCTGGTCATCGAGGTTGATGCGCTGGCGGCCGACGGTCAGCGAACCGGGCTTGCCCTTCCACTGGACCTGCAGGCGGTTGAGACCAACCGTTTCGGGGTCGGGCACAACGGCGTATTGCGTGCGGCGCTGGCGGCTGGCAACGGCAAAGGGAAAGGCGTTGTAGTCGTTGACCGCGGCCAGAACACCTTCGCCTTCGGCGAGGAATGAGAAGCCGCTGGCGTGCTTCAGTTCCGCCCCGGCACGCAGGCGCACGGTGACCGCGTCGGCGTCAAGCGTCGGCGTGTTGACGTTCTCGTAGCGCAGGCGTCCCTCGAAAATCGGATCGAGCGAGAACCCGCCCCCGATCTTCACCGGATCGCCCGGTGCGGCATGGGCGGCGGAGGCGCAGGCCAGCGTCAACGGCAGCGCGAGCAGCGCCGCCACGGTTTTGTAATTCATCATCGTCATTGACTCCCCTGAATGACCCGGTGTTTTCCGGTGCCGCCCAGGCATCCTCTCAAGCTATGGTCAGGCCGCCTTTACTCCGGGGCCGTGATCGTATTCGGCGAGGAAGTGCAGGACTTCCTGGCGGTAGGCGTAGAACTGCGGGTCTTTGAGCAGCGTCTTGCGGTCACGCGGACGCGGCAGGTCGACCTTCAAAATCTTGCCGATGGTGGCGTTCGGCCCGTTGGTCATCATGACCACGCGGTCGGCCAGCAGGATCGCCTCGTCGACGTCGTGGGTGACCATGATCGCGGTGACCTTGGTGCGGTTCCACACTTCGACCAGCACATCCTGCAAATCCCACCGCGTCAGGCTGTCGAGCATCCCGAAGGGTTCGTCGAGCAGCAGCAGTCGGGGCGAAAGGGCAAAGGCGCGGGCAATGCCGACACGCTGGCGCATCCCGTTGGACATTTCCGCCGCCAGCTTGTCACGCGCATCACCGAGGCCGACGCGGTCGAGGTAATAGTCGACGATCTCGCGGCGTTCGGCGCGGGTGGCGTGGGGATAGACCCGCTCCACCCCCAATGCGACGTTCTGGCGGGCGGTGAGCCACGGCATCAGGCTGGGTGCCTGGAACACCACGGCCTTGTCCGGCCCGGCGGCATCGACCTCGCGGTTGTCGAGGATGATCGAGCCCTTGGTGATCGGGTTCAGCCCCGAGGCCATGGTCAGCACGGTCGACTTGCCGCAGCCCGAGTGGCCGATCAGCGAGATGAACTCGCCCTTGTCCATCAAGAGGTTGAAATCGTCGACCACGGTGAGCGGCCCCTTGGGGGTCGGGTAGGTCTTGTAAAGCTTGTAGAACTCCAGATAGCGCCGGGCGTTGCGGCCCTTGGCGGCATCGAGATAGGCCTGCGGCGGCGGGGCGAGATCAAGCGGGGTGACATTGGGGAGGCCCTCCCCGCTCGCGCCCAGCTTGTCCCCGCCGCTGGCGAGCGAGCCGAGGTAGTCCACAATTTTGGTGCGCAGCCCCTGGAATTCGGGGCTGTCGTTCACCGCCTCACGGTCACGCGGGCGCGGCAGGGTGACGTCGAAGATCTGGCCGATTTTCGCAGACGGCGCAGGCGTGAGCACGGCGACACGGTCGGCCAGCAGCAGGGCTTCATCGACATCGTTGGTAACGAGGAGAATGGTCCGCTTCTCCTCGTTCCTGATCCGCTCGATTTCGTCCTGCAACTTCGCGCGCGTGAGGGCATCGAGCGCAGACAGGGGTTCATCGAGCAGCAGGATTTCAGGTTCGGTGGCCAGCGCGCGGGCCACCGCGACGCGCTGGCGCATCCCGCCGGACAACTGCGCCGGCTTGCGCTCCATCGCGTGACCAAGGCCGACGAGTTCGACCTTCTGCTTGACCAGCGCATCGCGTTCGGACTGGTTGCGGTCCTTGTGGACCGCATCGACGGCGAGGCGCACGTTCTGTTCGACGGTCAGCCAGGGGAACAGCGAGTAGGACTGGAAGACAAGGCCGCGATCCTTGCCTGGCCCGCTGATCGGCTCACCCCGCAGGAGGATTTCGCCGCCGTCCAGCTCGGTAAGGCCGGCGATGGCCGAGATCAGCGTGGTCTTGCCGGCACCGGAAAAGCCCAGGATCGCGATGAATTCGCCGTCGCGGACGTCAAGTTCGATCCCGCCGAGCACGTCGGTGGTGCCATTCTTGCCGGTGAAGCTCTTCGTCAGGCCTTTGAGCGAGAGGATCGTGGTCATCGCCTGTGCTCCTCAGAAGGTGCGGTTGCGGGAGACGAAGGCCTGGAGGGCCATCATGATCCGGTCGAGCGCGAAGCCGATCAGGCCGATCACCAGCACCGCGACCATGATCCGGGCGAGCGACTTTTCATTGCCGTTCTGGAACTCGTCCCAGACGAACTTGCCGAGGCCGGGGTTCTGCGAAAGCATTTCCGCCGCGATCAGCACCATCCAGCCCACGCCCAGCGAAAGACGCATACCGGTGAAGATGTAGGGCAGCGAGCTTGGCAGGACGAGCTTGGTCAGGCGCTGCGCCCAGCCGAGCTTGAGCACGCGGCCCACATTGATGAGGTCCTTGTCGATGGAGGCCGTGCCGATCGCGGTGTTGATGAGCGTCGGCCAGAGCGAGCAGAGCATGACCACGACCGCCGAGATCACGAAGCTCTTCGACATCGCCGGGTCTTCGCTGGTCATCGACGCGGAGACGACCATGGTGACGATCGGCAGCCAGGCCAGCGGGCTGACCGGGCGCATCACCTGCACCAGCGGGTTGATCGCGGCGTTAAAGGTCTTCGACATGCCCGCGACAAGGCCGAGCGGGACCGCGACGATGGACGAGAGCACGAAGCCCATGCCCACCGTCTTGAGCGAGGTAAGGATCTGGTCGACGAATGTCGGCGCGCCGGACCATGTGCCGCCGGCTGCTTCCATCGCCGCCTGTTCGGATTTGGAGGCGGACCATTCTCCCATCAGGCCGGTGAAGGCCGTCCACACGTCGCCCGGACCGGGCAGCGCGCCGAGCGAGGTTTCCACCATCGGGGCGAGCACGGCCCAGAGGGCGAGGAAGATGCCGACGCCGAGCACCGGCGGCCACATGCCGTCATAGATAGCGCGGGCCGAGGGGAATTTTACGCCGTCCGGGAACAGGCGCGCCAGCGCAGCGGCGCGCGGCAGCGCCTGTTCGGGGATGGGCAGGGCGACGACCGCCGCGTCTGCTTGGGGGGCAACTTCCTGGTCCATGTCGAAATTGTCCTTGCGGAGCGGTGCGGCGGTCATCGTGTCGTTCCTTGCAGTCTATAGCTTACTTGACGCCGGCCGGGGTGACCTTCTGGCCGTCCTTGAGCCCGATGGCGAAACCGGCGGCGTAGGCGGCCGGGTGGCGGGCGTCGTAGGTCACGCCGTCGATGGCTTTGCGGGAATAGGTGCGGAAGCCGTCGGTCTGCGGGAAGTCGCCGGCCGCGGCCTTGCCTGCCGCGACGAGCGCCTTGGCGGCCTGGTCGTAGAGGTCGGGGCGGTAGACCGACTTGATCGTGTCCATGTACCACTGGTCGGGCTTGGCTTCGGCGATCTGGCCCCAGCGGCGCATCTGGGTCAGGTACCAGATACCGTCCGAGTAGTAGGGGTAGGACGCGCCATCCTTGAAGAACATGTTGAATTCCGGCGTGTCGCGGGTGTCGCCGGCGCCAAAGGTGAACTTGCCGGTCATCGAGGCCATCAGCACGTCTTCGTCCGCGCCGACGTAGTTCGACTTGGCCAGCATCTTCACCGCTTCGGCGCGGTTCTTGCCGTTTTCAGCGTCGAGCCACTGCGAGGCGCGGATCAGGGCGCGGAGCATGGCTTGCACGGTCTTGGGGTTGGCGTTGGCGAAGGCTTCAGTCATGCCGAACACCTTGTCGCCGGTGGTCCCGGCAATGTCGGGATCGACGATGATCGGCACGCCGATCTTCTTCTTCACCGCGGCCTGGTTCCACGGTTCGCCGACCGAATAGCCGTTGATCGTGCCGGCTTCCATGGTGGAAGGCATCTGCGGCGGCGGGGTTACCGACAACTGGACGTCCGCCCCGGTGGTGCCGGCGGTGTCGGCGGGGAGGTAGTATCCCGGGTTGAGGCCGCCGGCCGCCAGCCAATAGCGCAGGACGTAGTTGTGGGTCGAAACCGGGAAGACCATGCCCATCTTGAACGGCTTGCCGCCGGCGTTGAACTTGGCGACGACCGGCTTCAGCACCGAGGCGGAGACAGGCATGATCACCTTGCCGTCAGGGCCCTTGGCGAGGCTGGGAGCGATCTGTTCGTAGACCGCGTTGGAGATGGTCACGGCCTTGCCGTTGATGTCGAGGCTGAAGGACGTGATCAGCTTGGTCTTGGCGCCGATGCCGGCACCAGAAGCGAGGATCTGGCCGGCGAGCATGTGCGAGGCATCGAGCTGGCCGGAAACCACGCCGTCGAGCAGAACCTTCCAGTTCGCCTGCGGCTCAAGCGTCACGTTAAGACCCTCTTCCGCGAAAAAGCCCTTTTCCTTGGCGACGACCATTGGCGCGATGTCGGTCAGCTTGATGAAGCCGAGCTTGAGGTTGGGCTTTTCGATGCCGTTGGCGGCGGCGATCTTGGCTATGTCGCCGTCGCCGGCGGGAACTCCGCCGCTGTCCTTGCCGCAACCGGCGAGCGCAACGCTGGCCAGCAACACCGCGATCATGCCGCGACGTGCCATGGTGGTCTTGAACCCGTTCCCCGTCCTGTTCATCTGCCGTCCCCGTTGGTAAGCGCGATGACAACGCAAAAAAGCCGCCTCGAACCAATCCCCGGATGGGAAAGTTTCGGGCGGCGACGTTGCCACGCAATGTTAAAGTCATGGAAAGCGCTACGCGGGTTCGCCCATCCTTGGGCGGCGCAACCTGCTTCCTGTTCTGGAGGCTAAGCGATTCGCCCCGTCCCCTGCAAGCCCTTTTTTGCGGTGCAGCACAAATTTTGTGTCACGGCAGTCGCCCGAGATAGTCGGCGAGGTCGGCCGGATCGAATGGAACGCCGTCGAAAAAGCGGTTGTCTTCCATGACCATGGCCCCCTGCTGGGCGGTGACGGCAGTGCGCCGCACAAGGCTGCCTTCGACCTTGGAACTGGCTCCAGGCAAGGGTTCCGGGGTGCCGAGCAGTGCGCTGCGATAGACGTCGGGGCGGAATACGCGGGCGGCCTTTTCGGCGTCCGCGGCGGAGAAGGCGAGCCCGTCCCAACGAACCATCTGGGTGTAGAGCCACTCGGCCTGGCTGACCCACGGGAAGTTCGCCGCTTCACGATATTGGAACATGAAGTCGGCGAAATGAACCACATCGCCACCTTTTTTGAGCAGGAGGCGGTCGGCAATGGCGCGCTTGATCAGTGCCGGGTTGCCGTCGAGATAGTCGCTGCGCGCGAGAATCGCCGCGTTGGCATCCCAGTTGGCGGGATCGACGAAATGGCGGCCCGCGCGGACCAGCGCCCGGACCAGCGCCTCCACGGCCTCGCGCTTTTCATCGAGCACCGACTGGCGCAGGGCGAGCACCTTTTCCACCCCGCGCCGCCAGATCTGGGCGGTGGCGAGGACGATCTGCCCTGCCCCGCGCTCAACCGCGACCGAGTTCCACGGTTCGCCCACGCAGATCGCGTCGACCTCGCCCGCCTCCAGCGCGTCGGCGCAATAGGGCGGCGCGACTGTGGTGATTTCCACGTCCTCGTCCGGGCGGATGCCCGAGGCGGCGAGCCAATAGCGCATCATGTAGTTATGGCTGGAATAGCGGTGGACCACGCCGAAACGCAGCTTGCGGTCCGATCCGCGCACGATTTCCACCAGCCGCCGCCCGGCCTCGACCGGATCGCCGAGTCGGCCGGGCGTCGTCAGCCGCTCGGCCAGTTCGGGGCGGAAGGTGATGGCATTGCCATTGAGCCCGAGCACGAAGGGCACGGCCAGCGGCTGGGCGGGCCGCCCGCGCCCGAGCGTGGTGGCGATGGCCAGCGGGGCGACCATGTGGGCCGCGTCCGTATGGCCATAGAGCAGCCGGTCGAGCACGGTGGCCCACGACATATCGCGCACGAGGCGCAGGGACAGCCCCTCCTCCTCGGCAAAACCGTGCTCATGGGCGAGGATCGGCAGGGCCGCATCGACCAGCGGCAGGAAACCGATGGAAAGTTCCAGGGGCATCAACGACCTCCCATCAGCTGGTGGGCGGTGATGACCGCCTCGGCAATGTCGGCGATGCGCCGGCCCTGGTTCATCGCGGCCTTGCGCAGTTCGGCATAGGCCTGGGGTTCGGGCATTCCCCTGCTGTCCATCAGGATGCGCTTGGCCTTGTCCACCGCGTCGCGCTCGGCCAGCTTGCCCTTGGCTTCGGCAAGGTCGGACTGGAGCCGGGAGAAGGCGTTGAAGCGGCGCACCGCAAGGTCGAGGATCGGGCGGATGCGGTGCGGGGCAAGGCCGTCGACCACGTAGGACGAGACGCCCGCGTCGATCGAGGCGGCAATGGCCTCATCGTCGCTCTCGTCCACGAACATCGCAATCGGCCGGTCGAGCGCCCGGCTGACCGCGAAGTATTCCTCCAGCACGTCGCGCGAGGGGTTGCCGAGGTCCATCAGCACGATGTCCGGCGCGATCTCGCCGATCCGCGCGACAAGGCCGCGCCGCTCGGTCACGACGAATATCTCGCAGTCCTCAAGCTCGGCCAGACCCTCGTGGATCACTGCCGCGCGAGTCGCGCTTTCGTCGATGATGGCTATCCGCATCGACACTTATTGCACCGCACAACAGGGCATTGGCAATGGCTTCAGCCCAGCAGGCGCGGGTTCACGACCTTTCCGCCCTGGGTAAGGCGGATGGCGCCCCCGATTTCCTCGTCCAGCACGGGCATTCCGGCTTCCTTGTCCCAGAACGCGGCGAGGAAATTGTAGAGGTTGCGCGCGAACAGGGCGGACGAATCGGCCGGGAGCGAGGCCGGGGTGTTGGAATAGCCGAAGATCTTGACGCCGTGGCGGACCACGACCTGATCGGGAACGCTACCCTCGACATTGCCGCCCTGGGCGACGGCAAGGTCGAATATCACGCTGCCGGGCTTCATCGTCGCGATCTGCACGTCGGAGATCAGGCGCGGCGCGGCGCGGCCGGGGATCAGCGCGGTGGTGATGACGATGTCCTGCTTGGCAATGTGGCTGGACACCAGTTCGGCCTGGGCCTTCTGGTATTCCTCCGACATTTCCGTGGCATAGCCGCCCGCGCCCTCTCCCTCGATGCCGGCGACGTTTTCCACGAAGACCGGCTTGGCACCAAGCGAGACGATCTGTTCCTTGGTGGCGGAGCGAACGTCCGTGGCCGAAACCTGCGCGCCGAGGCGGCGGGCGGTGGCGATTGCCTGAAGGCCCGCAACACCCACGCCCATGACGAAGGCCTTGGCGGCGCTGATCGTGCCGGCGGCGGTCATCATCATCGGAAAGGCGCGGCCATAGAGGTTAGCCGCCTCGATCACCGCCTTGTAGCCGGAAAGGTTCGACTGCGAGGAGAGGATGTCCATCGACTGCGCGCGGGTGATGCGCGGCATGAATTCCATCGCCAGCGCCTCAAGCCCGGCGGCGGCGTAGGCATCGATCTTCGCGCGCTGACCAAACGGGTCCAGGCCCGCGACGACCCATGCGCCGGGATTTGCGCCAGCCAGTGCGGCCACATCCGGCCCCTGCACGCCCAGCACGATGTCGGCGCCCTTGACCGCGTCGGCGGATACGTCGGCACCCATCGCCGCATAATCCGCATCGGCAATCGAGGCTGTATCCCCCGCACCCGGCTCGACCGCAACGGTTGCGCCGAGCGCCATGAACTTTTTCACGGTTTCCGGCGTTGCCGCAACGCGGGTTTCGCCATGGGCACGTTCCTTGACGACTGCGATCTTCACCAATTTCCCCCGGTCATCCTGCGGCTGGCATGCCGCGGCCTGTAACTAGCGCCATGTGGCTAGCACAGTTTTGCCCCGCGCCAATCCCCCCGCGTCGCCTGAGGTGTATTCTGCGGATTGATTCGGGCCGGGTGCCGGTTTCAGCTATACTGGGGATTGCAGCGTAACGGGGGCACCGAGTCGTGAGCAGCAAGTTCCTGATTTCCAGCGATAGCATTTCCTGGACCTTGGCGAAGCCGGCGATGCTGGTTGTGGCCGCAGTGGGCGGGATTGGCGGTCATGGCGTGCAGGAGCGCGCATTTGCGCCGCCGGTTCGGCCGCCCCAGCTTCGGCCCACTCTCGCGCCGGGATTTTTGCTCGATCCGACCGCCCCGGCATTGAAGACGGCCACGCTGACGGCGGTTGCCGTGCCGGGCGCCCGATTGGCGCAGCGGGCGCGACCGGCGGTGGCGACCGCAGTTCCTGCGGTGCCGGAGCCGGCCGACAGCGCTGACTTCGTGCAGGCCTTTCCCGAAACTCCCGAAATGAGCGCCGTCGCGGCGGAACCGGCGGTCGAGCCCGCGCCGGGCGCGCAATTTGCCGTTACGACGTGGGGTGCGATCATTCCCGCGATCCAGCAGACCATTTCGCCGGCTTCGGATGCGGGCGAGACGGATTTTGCCGCGCAGCTGAGCAACCTGCGGCTGCCGCAGCCCGCAGAACCGGCCCCCACAGCGCTGCCCGAATCGGCAATAGCCGCGCCGGTGGATGCGGTGCAGTTCATTTCGGTGGCGGTTGTACAACCGGTGCCGCAACTGGCTACGGCCCCGACCGCAGCGGCGAAACCCGAACTGGCGCTGGGCGCGGTGAAGGCGGCTCGGGTGGCGAAAACACCGAAAATTGCCCCGACCACGGCTGCGCCTGTGCCGGCGGATCGGGCGGAACTGGTCAGCAAGGCGGCCAGCACGCCCGCCCAGCGCTTTGCCGCAGCCCCGGCGCAGAGGCCGCTTGCCGGTTCGATGAACGGCAACAAGTCCTATTCAATCAAGGACAACGTCATCGAGTTCGCGCTAGCCGCGCGGGTGAATGGCGCGCAAAGCGGCGCGATCGGGCTACGGGTGACGGCGGATGACCGGCTGTGGCTGCGGCTGGGCGACCTGCTCGAAGTGGTGCGGGCCCAGATGGCACCGGCCGAGTTCGCGCGGTTTTCCGCGTCGGCGCGCGCCGGCGACTATGTCGAGTTCGACACGGTCCGCCAGGCGGGTATCGACCTGCGCTATGACGCGGCCCACAACCAGATCGCGCTGGGGGTCGAATAGGGCCCGGACTTTCGCCCGGGCCTTGGTGGGTTCAGGACCAGCCGTCCTGCGCTTCGAGGCTTTGCGCCAGTTCGCCGATCACGCGGTAGCAATCGAGCACCTGCCCCACGGACGAGTTCGGCTCGCGCCCTTCGCGGATGGCGGCGATGAATTCGCGGTCCTGCAGTTCGATGCCGTTCATCGAGACGGCGACCTTGCTGACGTCGACCGGTTCTTCCTTGCCGTTCACGAGGTCATCGTAACGGGCGATGTAGGTGGCCGTGTCACCGATGTAGCGGAAGAAGGTGCCGAGCGGGCCGTCGTTGTTG
>CAYFJH010000008.1:24154-49972 GCA_964343385.1 uncultured Novosphingobium sp.
CGACAGCGACAGGGTGCAGATCGCCCCGGTTTCGGCCTTGAGCTGGATCGACATGTCCATCGCGATGCCTAGTTCCGGGTGTTTCGGCCCCTGGATCGCGTTGGCGGCAACGATCCTGCCTGACTGGTAGGCGAACAGGTCGATCGTGTGGGCGGCGTGGTGCCACAGCAGGTGATCGGTCCACGACCGCGGCTCGCCCTTGGCGTTCATGTTCTTGCGGCGAAAGAAATAGGTCTGCACGTCCATCTGCTGGAGGTTGAGCTTGCCGCCCACAATCTCGTTATGGACATACTGGTGGCTCGGGTTGAAGCGGCGGGTATGGCCGACCATGCAGACGAGGCCGGTTTCCCGGCTCTTCGCCACAACCGCCTCGGCATCGGCCCAAGTGTCGCACAGCGGGATTTCCACCTGCACATGCTTGCCCGCGTTCATGCAGGCGATGGCCTGCTCGGCGTGCATCTGCGTGGGGGTGCAAAGGATCACCGCGTCCACGTCATCGCGGGCGAGCGCATCGGCCAGTTCGGTGGACGAGTGCTTCGCGCCATATTTCGCGGCGACGGCGGCGGCCTGCTCGGCCGTGCGGCTGATGATCGAGACGATTTCGACGTCGGCAATGTTCTTCAGGCCGTCGAGGTGCTTTTCCCCGAAGGCTCCTGCGCCCGCCAGAGCGACACGAATGGGGGCAATGCGGGTAGTCATTCTACAGGCTCCAGAACGATGTGGCCGATGGCCGTGTTGCTGCAGGGGACGTGATAGTGGCGGTGGAGCAGACGGGTTTCCTTGCCCATCGCGCCGCGCATGATCAGCCACATCACCATCTCGATCCCCTCGCTGCCGGTTTCGCGCAGGTATTCGATGTGCGGGATATGGCGCAGTTCGTCGGTATCGCCGACCATGCGGTCAAGGAAGGCGTTGTCCCATTCCTTGTTGATCAGCCCGGCGCGCGGGCCTTGCAGCTGGTGGCTCATCCCGCCGGTGCCCCAGACCTGGACGTTGAGGTCGTCGGGATAGGACTGCACCGCCCGGCGGATTGCCTCGCCCAGCGCCCAGCAGCGATTGCCCGAGGGGACCGGGTAGGTGACGACGTTGACCGCGAGCGGAACGACCTTGACCGGCCATTTGTCGACGTGGCCGAACATCATCGACAGCGGGACGGTAAGCCCGTGATCGACATCCATCTCGTTGATGATGGTCATGTCGAATTCTTCGAGGATCAGGCTCTGCGCGATGTGCCAGGCAAGGTCGGCGTGGCCTTCGACGTCGGGCACCTTGCGCGGGCCCCAGCCCTCGTCGGCGGGCTTGTAGCGCTCGCCCGTGCCGATGGCGAAAGTGGGGATGATGTTGGCGTCGAAGGCCGATGCGTGGTCGTTATAGACCAGCACGATGACGTCGGGCTTTTCTGCCTTTTCCCATTCGCGCGTCCAGTCATATCCGGCAAAAATCGGGCCGAAATAGGCGTCCTTGTCCTTGCCCTGATCGTGGGCGACGCCAAGCAGCGGCACGTGGCTTGAACCCACGCCAGCGGTGATGCGGGCCATGTCAGTTGTGTCCTTTGATCGAACGGACGCCCTCGGGCGAACGGCCCCCGGCGTTCATCATTGCCTGATAGTCCTCGACGCTCATCCCGGTCATCGTGCTCACCGCCTGGACAAAGCTGAGGCCGTCGGTCGAGAAGACCTTGGCGAGGAAATAGATGTTGCCGCCAAGGTCGAGCAGGCGGTTGTAGTCCCGCGCGAGGACGGCGGCTTTCTGCTCCTCGGTCATCGGCCACCTGGCCAGATAGGCGGCTTCATCGGCCTTCCACGCCTCGCGGTTTTCCGGCTTCATCAGGCTCATCGCGAACTGGTTGAGGTGATAGCCCTTGCGCGCGCGGGCCGCGGTGTAGACCCGCGTGCCGGGGATATCGTCGAACTCGGCGAGATATTGGTGGATGTCTTGCGGTCCGGTCACAGGCCCCGCTCCTTCAGCTTGGCGTCGAGACGCGGGAAAACGCGGCGGGCGTTGCCTTCAAAGATGGCGTGGCGCTCAGCGTCCGGGATGTCGAGCGCGTCTAAATAGCGCTTGGTATCGTCGAAGTAGAACCCGGTGGTGGGGTCGATCCCGCGCACCGCGCCGACCATTTCGCTGCCGAACAGGATGTTCTTGTTGTCGATCACGTCGGCCAGCAGGTTGATCCCCGGCTGGTGGTAGACGCAGGTGTCGAAGAACACGTTGTTCATCAGGTGGCCCGACAGGTCCGGCTTCTTCAGCATGTCGGCCAGCCCGCGATAGCGGCCCCAGTGATAGGGCACCGCACCGCCGCCGTGCGGAATGATGAAGCGCAGCGTGGGGAAGCGGCTGAACAGGTCGCCTTCGAGCAGCTGCATGAAGGCGATGGTATCGGCCGCGATGTAATAGCCGCCGGTGGCGTGCATCGCCGGGTTGCAGCTACCGGAAACGTGGATCATCGCCGGCACGTCGAGTTCAACCATCTTCTCGTAGAACGGGAACCAGTAGGGATCGGTCAACGGCGGATGGGTAAAGCGCCCGCCGCCCGGATCGGGGTTGAGGTTGCAGCCGATGAACCCGAGTTCGCCCACGCAGCGTTCCAGCTCGGCAATCGAGTTGGTCATGTCCGCCTCGGGCGACTGGGGCAGCATGCAGACCCCGGCGAAGGTTTCGGGGTAAAGCCCGACCACGCGCGCGATGAGGTCATTGCAGACCTGCGCCCACTTCACGGCGACGGTCTGGTCGCCGACATGGGGGGCCATGGCGCTGGCACGGGGCGAAAAGATCGTCAGGTCCGCGCCGCGTTCCTGCAGCAGGCGCAGCTGGTTAGCCTCGATCGTCTCGCGGATCTCGTCGTCCGAAATATCGGGATATGCGGGCGCGGCGACGCCCGCCTTGAACGCAGCCTTCTGCTCCTCGCGCCAGGCGTCGTGCGCCTTTGGCAGCACGGTATAGTGGCCGTGGCAGTCGATAATCAGGCTCACGCGGGTCTCCTCTGGAATATCTGTCCGGCCATCTGGCGCTGGCGGATCACGGTGCCCTCGGTCATCACCGGCTCGACCCCGAGGCTGCGCAGGGTTTTCGCGGATTCTTCCATTTCGGCGGCACGGCGCAGGCCGTGGGTGGTCATCCGTTCAATGTTGTAGTCCGTGCGGTCGGCCCAGGGCCTGGCCCTTTCGCTGGCGTCGAGCGAGGCGAGGACTTCGTCCGTCACCCCGGCGGCTTGCGCGGCCAGCATCATCTCGGCGGTCAGCGCCTCGATCCCCTTGACCATGACGGAGCGGATCATCTTGATCGCCGAGGCGCGGCCCACTTCATCTCCGACGCAGCGGGTGTTGGTAAATCCGGCGGCGCGCAGCGGGGGTTCTGCCTGTGCCGCCGAAGCTCCGGAGAGGAGCAGCGGGACGGCCATTCGCGCGGGATCGACCGGGGCGAGGACGGCGACGTCGACATAGCGTGCGCCCGCAGCCTCGATCACGGCGGCGGCGGCGCGCTTGGTTTCCGGGGCGACGGAGTTCATGTCACACCACAGCGCGCCGGGGGCAAGAAATGGGGCGCATTCGCGCGCGGCGGCGAGCGCTGCATCGGCGGTGACAAGGCACAGGACCAATGCCGCACCGGCAACGGCTTCGGCGCGGGCGGTGCAAGGGGTGACGCCGAGTTCCACCATGACCGCGGCTCGGGCCAGATCAATGTCGAACGCGCGCGCGGGCCAGCCGGCGGCACGCGCGAAGGTGGACCCGGCTTCACCAAAGCCGATCAGGGCAGGAACACTCTCCATTGCCGCGACGATGGCCGTGCGAGCACCACCGCGCAAATGAATAGGGGCGCAAATCCGATAAGATTATACGAAGTTCATCAGGATTTCCGGGCTTCTCAGCTCGGCCAGGAATGCCGCCTGCATCTCCGTCGGACGCCAGCCGGAGCGGTGCACGATGCCGATCGGGCGCACAACCTTGACCGGCGGGGGCCGCGTGACAATCAGCCCGGCGTCGATCTCGACCGCAAGCTGCGCGGGCGAGAGCATGGTCAACCGTTCACTGCCCACCAGCAGCTGGCGGATGGTCAGCACCGCGCCGCATTCGATCAGGACGGGGGGAGGTTCGACCCCGGCGGCGCGCATCATGTCCTCCCAGTAGGCGCGCAGCGGGGTGGCGCGGTTGGGCAGGATCCACGGATGGTCGAGCAGGTCGAAAGCGGTAAGGTTCTTGCACGATGCGAGAGGATGTCCGGCGCGCATCATCACCGCGGGGAAATCGTCGAACACGCGCTCCTGCACAAGGTCGGCGGTCAGCGCCGGATCGCGCAGCGCGCCGAGGACGAGGTCGATTTCGCCATCGCGCAAGGGGCCGACGAGTTCGCCGTAGCTGCCTTCGACAACCGAGATCGCAATGCCGGGGTGGGCGCGGGAGAAGCGCAGCAGCGCCTCGGGCAGCCACTGCGCGCGCGACAGCGGCATGGCCCCGACCACGATCCGCCCGCCGTCGCGGCCATGCCAGGCGGAGACTTCGGCAAAACCGGCGCGCAGTTCGGCCATGGCGAGGCCGAAGGCGCGGGCGCGGCGCTCGCCCGCGGGGGTGAGCTGGACCGAGCGTCCGCGCCGGTCGACCAGCGGCTGGCGCAGCGCCACGGCAAGATCCGCCACCGCGCGGTGGAGCGAGGCCGAGGTCAGGCCGGTGGCCTTGCTCGCCGCGGCATAACTTCCGCTGCGGGCGACGGCGAGGAAGGCGCGCATCTGGGTGCCGGTGACGCGGGGCGAGCCGATCAGTTCGATCGCGGCTTCGACGCGGGGGACGAGCAGGCGGGCAGGCTCCGTCGGCGCCATCCCGCCCGATCCGCGCTCAAACAGGATGCAACCAAGGTCGGCCTCGAGCCGGGCGATGGCTTGGGTCAGCGCAGGCTGGGTGAGGTTGACCGTTTTCGCGGCCTTGGTGACAGAGCCCTTCTGCACGGTCGCGACGAAGGCCGCCAGATGGCGGATATTGGGCTGGCGATCATTGGCAAGGCCGGACGACATGGGCCGACGGTTAGCAAGAAATTATGCCCGCTGCCACCTTCCCATTTGTATGGCGGGCGATGCCGGATCATCCCACGCTGAACACCAGTCTTACCAGCCGAGGAAGTCGAAGATGAGCGCTATTGTCGTCCAGAACATCGAGCGCGCGCCGGCCGACGTGATCGAAGGGCTTGCGGCCTGCGGCGTCGCCACCGTGCATGAGGCACAGGGACGCACCGGACTGCTGGCGAGCTACATGCGGCCGATCTATCGCGGGGCGCGGATTGCCGGGTCGGCGGTGACGATCTCCTCGCCTCCGGGGGACAACTGGATGCTTCACGTCGCGATCGAGCAGTTGCAGGCGGGCGACATCCTGCTGCTTGCGCCAACTTCGCCGTGCGAGGACGGTTATTTCGGCGACCTGCTGGCAACTTCGGCCCAGGCGCGCGGATGCCGGGGGCTGGTGATCGACGCCGGCGTGCGTGATGTGCGCGATCTGACCGAGATGAACTTTCCGGTGTGGTCCAAGGCGATCTTCGCGCAAGGGACCGTCAAGAACACGCTCGGTTCGGTCAACGTGCCGGTGGTCTGCGCCGGCGCGGCGGTGCAGCCGGGCGACGTGATCGTGGCCGATGACGACGGGGTCTGCGTGGTGCCGCGCGCCAAGGCCGCCGAAGTGCTCGCCGCCGCCCGCGCCCGCGAGGCGAACGAGGGTGACAAGCGCGAGAAGCTGGCCTCGGGCGTGCTCGGCCTTGACATGTACAAGATGCGCGAGCGGCTGGCGGCTGAAGGGCTGAAGTATGTCTGAGCGGCTGCCGGGCCTTTCCGCCCCGTGCATGTGGATGCGCGGCGGCACGTCGAAGGGCGGCTATTTCCTCGCCTTGGACCTGCCGCAGGACAAGGGCCTGCGCGATGTCTTCCTGCTGGCGGTGATGGGGTCGCCCGATCCGCTCCAGATCGACGGGATGGGCGGCGCGGACCCGCTGACCAGCAAGGTGGCCGTCGTGTCGAAATCGGCGCGCGAGGGGATCGACGTCGACTACCTGTTCCTGCAGGTGTTCGTCGATCAGGCGATCGTGACCGATGCGCAGAACTGCGGGAATATCCTTGCGGGCGTCGGCCCCTTCGCGATCGAGCGCGGGCTGGTTGCGGCCAGCGGCGATGAAACCCGTGTTGCGATCTACATGGAAAACACCGGGCAGGCCGCCGTGGCAACGGTCGCGACGCCGGGCGGCAGGGTGACCTATGCCGGGACCGCCGCCATCGACGGCGTGCCGGGGACCCATGCGGCGATCCCGCTGGAGTTTCGCGACACCGCCGGGTCCTCGTGCGGGGCGCTGCTGCCGAGCGGCAACGCGGTCGATGTGGTGAACGGCATCCCGGTTACGCTGATCGACAACGGCATGCCCTGCGTGGTGATGAAAGCCGCCGACGTGGGCATCACCGGGTACGAAACCCGCGACGAGCTTGACGGCAATGCCGAACTGAAGGCCCGGATCGAGGCGATCCGCCTGGCCGTGGGGGGGCGAATGAACCTCGGCGATGTCGCGGCCAAATCGGTGCCCAAGATGATGCTCGTCGCCCCGCCCCGGCACGGCGGCGCAGTGACGGTGCGCAGCTTCATCCCCCACCGCGCCCATGCCACGATCGGCGTGCTCGGCGCGGTCAGCGTGGCGACGGCCTGCCTGATCCCCGGTTCGCCTGCGGCCGAGGTGGCCAAGGTGCCCGAAGGGCCGCGCAAGACCCTCTCGGTCGAGCACCCGACCGGCGAAATGAGCTGCGTGCTGGAAGTGGACGAACAGGGTGTGGTCGTGACCGCCGCCCTGCTGCGCACCGCGCGCAAACTGATGGATGGCATTGTTTTCGGCTGATGGGGCTTCGACAGGCTCAGGCTGAGCGGAAATTGAACTTGAACCAGTCCCGCTCGTGCCAAGCCTGTCGAACCACCGCACACAACATCCGGCCAAACCACGCATGCTGAGGCAAGGAACCAAGACATGACCGACCGCATCACCTCCTGGCACGCCGCCCCGTCAAAGCCGCGCTACACCCCGCCCGCCGGCGCAATCGACGCGCACTGCCACGTGTTCGGGCCGATGGCGCAGTTTCCGTTCAGCCCCAAGGCGAAATATCACCCCGAGGATGCCGGGCCGGACATGCTGTTCGCGCTGCGCGACCACCTCGGCTTTTCGCGCAATGTCATCGTCCAGGCCAGCTGCCACGGAACCAACAACGCCGCGACGCTGAACGGCATTGCCATTTCGGGCGGAAAGGCGCGCGGGGTTGCCGTGGTCGACCCGGCGATTTCGGAAGATGAACTCGCGGCGCTGAACGAAGGGGGGATGCGCGGGATCCGCTTCAACTTCCTGAAACGGCTGGTCGATGACGCGCCCAAGGACAAGTTCCTTGATGTCGCGCGCCGCCTGCCTGCCGGGTGGCACGTTGTGATCTATTTCGAGGCCGATATCCTCGACGAACTGCGCTCGTTCATCGACGCCATTCCGGTGCCGGTGGTGGTGGACCACATGGGCCGCCCCGACGTCACCCAGGGACCGGACGGGGCGGACATGAAGGCGTTTCGCAGGCTGCTCGAAAGCCGTCCGGACATCTGTTTCAAGCCCACCTGCCCCGACCGTCTGGACCAGACGGGCGATCCGTGGAACGCCTTCGCCGATGCGGTCGCGCCGCTGGTGGCCGATTACCAGGACCGGGTGATCTGGGGCACTGACTGGCCGCACCCGAACATGGAAACCAACATCCCCGACGACGGGCATGTCGTCGACATGATTCCGCGCATCGCGCCCACGGCCGTGCTGCAGCATAAGCTGCTGGTGACCAACCCGATGCGGCTCTACTGGCCCGAGGAGCTTTGAGACCCACACATAAACAGCATTCGTTTGCGACAGACGGACGCCAGCACGCGACCGGCCATCGAATCGTCCTCTTGCGTGAATTGTTTCCTGCAGCGTATCAATGTCCTATAACGGGACGCGAGGGCACAGGGTGGGGATCAATCGGAAGCGGGCGCCTGCGCCTGCGCGGTTTGGGGTCGGCTTGAAGCTTGCTTCGGGCATTTTTTCCATTGGCGTAGCGTCGCTGGGCTTCGCCGCCCAGACGCAAGCAGCCGGCATCGTCACGCACTGGGCAATGCCGGTTATTCCGCTTGCCGTTGCCGACCGGCCGCAACAACCTGCCATTTTCGGCACGATCCCGTTGCCGCTCAATCCGCGTCCGACCAGCACCCGCTGGGCCAAGCTGATGAATGCCTCGCTGGCGCAGCCGGTGTTGCAGCATCTGGCGGAAACCGCCCGCAGCATGCCGCAGCCGGAACAGATCGCCTATATCCAGGCCACCGTGAACCGGGCGGTCCGCTCGCCCGCCACGACGATCAATTGCTCGGACGATGGCTATTGGGCGCCGGCAAACGAAACCCTGGCGAGGGGGCTTGGCGATTGCTTCGACGTCGCCATCGCCAAGATGGAAGCGCTGCGGCTGCTCGGCATTCCCGACAAGGACCTGTATCTGACCACCGGCCGGGTGCATCCGGGCTATCCAGGAGCGAAGGACCGCGAGACCGTCGCGCTGCTGGTGCGCACCGGCGACCGCTTCTCGATCCTGCCGGAACAGTCCGACCGCGTGGTCGAAACAACCGACAGCGCCGAGGCGACCGGCTTTTCGCCGGTGATCACCTACGGCGTCGGGATGACCTGGATCCATGGCCGCATGGTCAAGCTGGTCACTGCGCTCAGCCGCTGATCTCCCTGCCAGGACCGGCAGTGCTAAACCGGCAGGCCGACGTAGTTTTCGGCGATGGATTTCTGCGCGGCTTCGCTGGAGGCGATGTAGTCCAGCTCGGCAACCTGCATCCGGCGTTCGAACGGGCCGTCCTCGGGGAAACGGTGCATCAGCTTGGTCAGGGTCCAGCTGAAGCGTTCGGACTTCCACACGCGGGCGAGCGCCTTGGCGGAATAATCCCCGATGCCCGCGGCGTCGCTACGCCTGAAAAACCCGGTCAACGCTTCTGCGGCATAATGAACGTCGGAGGCGGCGAGGTTTAGACCCTTGGCCCCCGTCGGCGGAACGATGTGCGCCGCATCGCCGCAGAGCAGCAGGCTGCCGTGGCGCATCGGTTCGAACACGAACGAGCGCAGCGGGGCGATGGATTTCTCGATCGAAGGGCCGCGGGTGATGTGAGCGGCGGCTTCGGGGCCGAGGCGGACGGCGAGTTCGTCCCAGATGCGCTCGTCCGACCAGTCCTCGATCCTTTCGGTCAGGGGGACGTCGATGTAGTAGCGGCTGCGGGTGTCGCTGCGCATCGAGGCGAGCGCAAAGCCGCGTTCGTGGTTGGCGTAGATCAGTTCATGGTTGCACGGCGGCACATCGGCCAGGATGCCGAGCCAACCGAATGGATAGACCCGCTCAAAACTGCGGCCGACGCTGGCCGGGATCGCCTGCCGGCTCGGCCCGTGGAACCCGTCGCAGCCGACGATGAACCGCGCGTCGATCCGGTGCACGGTGCCGTCCCTGGTGTAGGTCACATAGGGCGCGTCGCTCTCGATGTCGTGGAGCGCGGCGTCGGCTGCGCCATAGATGACTTCAAGCCCGCGCGGGGCGGCCGCTTCCATCAGGTCGCGGGTGATCTCGGTCTGGCCGTAGACCATGACCCGCTTGCCGGTCAGCCCCTCGATGTCGATCCGGATCAGGCGTTCGCCGTCCGCGAGGTTGAACCCGCCGTGGGGCAATCCCTCGGCCTTCATCCGCGCATCAAGGCCAAGTCGTTCCATCAGCGAAACGGTGATCTGTTCCAGCACCCCGGCGCGGATGCGCGAGAGGACATAGTCGCCGGTCTGGCGTTCGATCACGACGCAATCGACGCCCTCGGCGCGCAGCAGGTGTCCGAGCAGCAGTCCGGCGGGGCCGGCACCGATGATCGCGACCTGGGCCTTCATCGTCCGCGCTCCTAGTGGGCGAGGTGGATCAGGGCGTCGAGCGCGACCACGCCTTCGCCCTCGGGATGCAGGATCACCGGATTGAGGTCCATTTCCGCAATGCCCGGCTCGCCCAGAAGGGCGGCGGAGATGCTGCGGATGAGCCTTGCCAGCGCCCCGATATCCAGCGGCTTCGACCCGCGATAGCCGGTGAGCAGCGGGGCTGACTTCAGCTGCAGTAATTCGCCAAGGATCGCCTCCTCGGACAGGTCCGGGGTGAGCAGGCGCACGTCCTGGAGGATCTCCGCCGTGACCCCGCCGAAGCCCGCGAGGATGACAGCACCCCATTCGGGATCGTTGCGCGCGCCGACGATCATTTCCATGCCGCGCTTGCCCATCTTCTCGATCAGCACGCCGGCGAGTTCGAGGGCAGGATCATAGGCGCTGACGTTGGCGTGAATGTCACTCCAGGCGGTGCGGACGGCTGCAGCATCGACGAGATTGAGCAGCACGCCGCCGGCGTCGGACTTGTGCCCGAGGGCTGCCGCCTGGGCCTTCATCGCTACCGGATAGCCGACGCCGTCGGCAGCAGCCACGGCCTCGTCCGCTGAGGCGGCGAAGGCACCCGGCGGGAACGGCACGCCGAGCGGGGCGAGCAGTTGCTTGGCCCTGTATTCGGGGACCGTGCCGTACAGGTCGGCGATGCCCGGCAGCTTGACCGGCGCGGGCGAATTGTCGGTCAGGTCGCGCACGGCAAGGCGGCCGAGCCGGGCCATCGCGCGCATCACGCGCTCGGTCGTGGGGAACCACGGAATGTTGCGGGCGCGCAGGGTAGAGACATATTCGGCGGGAATGGCGCCGCCCTCGTCGAGCCCGGCGAATATCAGCGGCTTGGTCACGGTCCGTCCGTCGAGCGCGGCGAGGATTGCGGGGACCTTGATCCGGCAGGTCACCGGGTCAGTCTGGATAATCCCGGCGATGACCGCACCGACGCGGTCATCATCGAGCAGGGAACCGAGCGCCTCGGTGTAGATGCGCGGTTCGGAAAGCCCCTGCGCGGTGATGTCGAGCGGGTTGCTGACCGGCACGAAAGCAGGCAGCGCCGCGCGCAGCGCGGGCGCATTGTCGTTGGTCAGTTCGGCCAGCGGAACGTCGAGCGCTTCGGCCAGGTCGAGCGTCAGCGCCTTGAACGCGCCGGATTCGCCCAGCACCGCCAGTTCGCGCCGGACCACCGGCGGGCAGCGCACGAGAATTTCGGCGATGTCGCCCAGTTCCTCGAGCGTCTCGGCGAAGACCACGCCGGCCCGTTCGACCTTGGCGCGCATCAGCTTGTAGTCGCCGGCCATCGCGCCGGTGTGGGTGGCGGCGGATTCACGTGCAGCACTGGAGGTGCCGGGGTGCAGCAAAACGATCGACTTGCCGGCCGCGCGGATGCGGCGGGCGGCCGCGAGAAAGGCCTGCGGATCGCGGAACTGTTCCACGATCATCGCGATGACGTGGGTGTGGGGTTCGTTCACCAGCCAGTCGACATAGTGCTCGACCCCGCTGGCGGCCTCGTTGCCGGTCGACACCGCATAGCTCAGCGCGATCTCGCGCGACTGGAGCGTGGTGCAGAGCACGGCGGACATCGCCCCCGACTGTGAAACAACGCCGATGGCGCGGCCCTGCGGCGCAGCGGTCTTCGTCTCGACGAAAGTCAGCACCGTGCCATCGACATGGTTGACCGCGCCAAGGCAATTGGGGCCTTCGATGACCATCCCGGCCTCGGCGGCGATGCGGGCGATCTCGGCCTGCTCGGCCATCCCCGCCTCGCCGTCCTCGGCAAAACCGGCGGAAAAGATGATCGCCGCGCCAACCTTGCGCGCGGCAAGACCGCGCACGGCGTCAAGCACGCCAACCTTGGGAATGGCAAGGACGGCGACGTCGACGCCCTCGGGCAGGGCATCGACCGAGGGCAGGCACGGACGCCCGCCAATCTCGTCGCGGCGGGGGTTGATCAGGTGGATCGTCCCGCCAAACCCGTTCCGCTCCAGGTTTCCGAGCACCGATGCGCCGAGCGCGCCCGGCTTGTCCGAAGCCCCGACGATCGCAACCGAAGCGGGGCGCAGCAGGCGATCAATTGCGCCCGCGCCGATTACACCTGCCATGCCTACCTCTCCCGCTTTCGTAGCTCAGTCGCGCTGCCGGGTGAGGTCATAGGCGCCAAGACCCGGCTTGAAGGTCTTGTCGTCGATGAACTGGCGGGTCGCTTCCTTGCGGCCTTCGGAATCGAAGTAGTTGGCCGCCTCCTGCGCGCGGATCAGGTAATCCTGCGCGTTATCATAGGTCATTTCGCGGACGCGGCGGACGGCCCACTTGGTGGCGCGCAGGGCGGCCGGGTTCTTGCCGAGGAGGACGTTGGCGATCTCGGTCGCGCGCTCCTTGAGCCGTTCGGCCGGGACCGCTTCGTTGATAAGGCCCCATTCGGCGGCCTTCTTGCCGTCGACATTCTCGCCCATCATCGCGTGGTACATCGCGTTGCGGAAGCCGGTGAGTTCAACGATGATCTTGCTTGCGCCGCCGCCGGGGAGGATGCCCCAGTTGATTTCCGACAGGCCGAACTGCGCGTCTTCGGCGGCAATCGCCAGGTCGCAGCCGAACAGCGGACCATAGGCACCGCCAAAGCACCAGCCGTTGATCATGGCCACGGTGGGCTTTTCAAACCAGCGCAGGCGCTCCCACCAGCCATAGGCTTCGCGCTGGGCATTGCGCGTGGCGCCAAGGCCCTTCTGCTCGTTCTCGCGGAAGTATTCCTTGAGGTCCATGCCGGCCGACCAGGCAGTCCCCTCGCCCGTCAGGACCACCACGCCGACGTCTTCGCGAAATTCGAGATCGTCGAGTACGCGGCGCATCTGGCGGTTGAGCTGCGGGCTCATGCAATTGCGTTTTTCAGGCCGATTGAATGATACCCAGGCGATCCGGTTCTCGACAACGACGGCGACGGTGTCAGCTTCAGCACGATCAGACATGGATTTCCTCTACAGGAGTTGTATTTGCTAATTGCAATAATCGCAAAATTGCTATAGTCAATAACCTATTCGGAGAAACGTGTGCCCAATCGCGACGAACGCGACGTTTTGTCAAACCTGCCGGGCTATGCCCTGCGGCGCGCGGCGAATGCGATGATGTCCGACCTTGCCACCAGGCTCGGCGAAGCGGACCTGCGTATTTCCGATGCCTCGGTGCTGATGATCATTGGCAAGCGCACGGACTTGACCTCAAGCGAGATTGGCAAGGTGCTCGACATCCAGCGGGCAAACATGGTGCCGCTGCTCAACCGGCTCGAGCAATCCGACCTTATCATACGCAAGCCGATCGACCGCAAGTCCTCGGCCATCATCCTGACCGATGCCGGCGTCGAGCGGCTGGAAATCGCCCGCGGGATCATGCACGCGTTCGAGAACGACCTGATTTCCCGCATCCCGGCGCATCATCGCGAAGCGTTCGTGTCGAGCCTCAACGCCCTGTGGGGATGACCGTCGGGAGCATAAGTTTTTAGCTCGATCCGATTGATTGAAGGTGCGCAGGGCCAGCCTGCGCGCTGCGCTTGATCCAGATCAACAGCAAGCTTGCAAAAACAGGACACCGCCCGGGCAACCACTGCCAGGGAGCGGAACAATGTCACCGGAAATTAGGGCACAGGCAAATGGCGAAGAGCCCATCGCGGGCACAACGCTGTTCGACGGCAAGGCCGCCGCCAAGGGCTTCGCGCTCAACGCAATGTGCTTTTCGTTCAACGAAGCGGCGAACCGTGCAGAATTCACCCGCGACGAAAACGCCTATTGCACGAAGTTCGCCCTGACCCCGGAACAGCACGAAGCCATCGCCACGCGCAACGTGCTGGGGATGATCGCAGCCGGCGGAAACATCTATTACCTCGCCAAGTTCGCCGGAATCCTCGGCCTCAACGTGCAGGATGTGGGCGCGCTCCAGACCGGGATGAGCGTCGCCGAATTCAAGCAGATGCTGCTTGACCAAGCTCCCCAGAACCGGAAAACGGAGGCTTGAGATGGCCGAGATCGTAGGCGCCTATTTCACCAGTCATGTGCCCGCCATCGGCGGAGCGATCCATCGCGGAGATCAGCAGACACCCTACTGGAAGCCGTTCTTCGACGGGTTCCCCAAGGTCCACGAATGGCTGGCCGAGGTGAAGCCGGACGTTGCCGTGGTCTTCAACAACGACCACGGGCTCAACTTCTTCCTCGATAAGCTGCCGACCTTTGCCGTCGGCGCGGCGGCGGAATATGCCAACGCCGACGAAGGCTGGGGGCTGCCGCTCTACAAGCCGTTCCAGGGCATTCCAGAGCTCAGCTGGCACATCATCGAGCAACTGGTGGCCGACGAGTTCGACATTACCACCTGCCAGAAGATGGTGGTCGACCATGCGCTGTCGATTCCCTTCGAACTGGCCTGGCCCGATGCCGACGCCTGGCCGGTTAAGCTCGTTCCGATTCATATCAATACCGTGCAGCATCCGCTCCCTTCGGCGAAGCGATGCCTGGCGATGGGGCGCAGCGTCCACCGTGCGCTGGCAAGCTGGACCGGGGCCGAACGGATCGTGGTGATCGGCACAGGCGGGCTGTCGCACCAACTCGATGGGCAGCGCGCCGGGTTCATCAACCCGGACTATGACCGGTTCTGCATGGACCACCTGGCCAGCGATCCCGACGCGCTGACGCGGCATTCGATCCATGAAATGGTGCGGCTGGCGGGGACGCAAGGGGTGGAGATTCTCAACTGGATCGCGGCGCGCGGGGCGCTGGGGGCGCGTGCGCGGGAGATCCACCGCAATTACCATGTCCCGATTTCCAACACGGCGGCGGCGACGATGCTGCTCGAAACGGCCTGAGGGGGCGCTTTCGGAGCGACGAAGCTGGACGGACAAAAAGCTGGGGCAGGTGTCTTCGCCAAACTGCCGCAGCCTGACCCAACTGGGCTGGCGCGGTCGTAAACCGCCCCTTCCTATATACGCGCGAGTATAGTAAGCAGCTTTCCGAAGCGCTGCGGCGCGGTTCAGGGAGTTCGCTGTCCATGCATCGGAGACGCGCGGCATCAGTGCTGGCCTGCCTCGTGGCGGGGCTGGTTCTCGCGTCGTGCGGGGTAACTGATAAGCCTGCAGCAAGGCCGCCCGTCGTGCTGGCCGCCGCGAGCCTGCAGGAATCGCTGACCGCCGCCGCCGATGATTGGGCGCGCAAGGGCCATCCCCGTCCGGTGGTGTCGTTCGCGGCCTCCTCTGCGCTGGCCCGGCAGGTTGCCGCCGGGGCACCGGCTGACCTGTTCCTGTCCGCCGACGAGGAATGGATGGACTATCTGGCTACGCGCAAGCTGCTACGCGGCGAGACGCGGACGAACCTTCTGACCAATGCGCTGGTGCTGGTCGCGCCGGCGAAAAGCAGGGTGACGGTAACGATCGGGCCTGGCTTTGCCCTCGCTGAGGCGCTGGGGTCGGGGCGACTGGCAATCGCCGATCCAGACAGCGTTCCGGCCGGAAAATATGCCCGCGAAGCGCTGACCCGGCTGGGCGCGTGGGAAGCGGTTTCGGGCCGGCTGGCACGGGCGGAGAACGTCCGGGCGGCGCTGCTGCTGGTGGCGCGGGGTGAGGCACCGCTGGGGATCGTCTATGCCACCGATGCAAGGTCGACGTCCGGCGTCCGGGTGGTCGGGACCTTTCCTGAAAGCAGCCACGCGCCGATCACCTATCCGCTCGCCGTGCTGGCGGGCGCGGGGGCGGGAACGGGGGCGGCCAATCCGGAGGCCGAAGGGTTCAGACGCTTCCTGTTGTCGGACAAGGGCAAGGCGGTGTTCCGGCAGTTCGGGTTCGGGACGCGCTGAATGGCCGGGCTGCTGCACCTCCCCTCGCCCGAGGAATGGGACATCGTCGTGCTGTCGCTCAAGGTCAGCGCCGTGGCGATCGGGCTGACCCTGCCGCTGGCATTCGCGCTGGCGTGGGTGCTGGCCCGGCGCAGCTTTCCGGGCAAGGTCCTGCTCGACGCGCTGGTCCACCTGCCGCTGGTGGTGCCGCCGGTGGTGACGGGGTGGCTGCTGCTGGTCGCGTTCGGCGGGAACGGTCCGGCAGGGCGGTTCCTGTCCGACTGGCTGGGGCTCAGCTTCATGTTCCGCTGGACCGGGGCGGCCTTGGCCTCGGCGGTCATGGCCCTGCCGCTGATGGTGCGGGCGATCCGCATCTCGATCGAGGGCGTCGACCGCCGGCTGGAAAACGCCGCACGGACGCTCGGCGCCGGTCCGTGGCGGACTTTCGCGGCGATCACCCTGCCATTGTCCTTGCCGGGCGTGCTGGCCGGAGCGGTGTTGGGCTTTGCCCGTTCGCTCGGCGAATTCGGCGCGACGATCACCTTTGTTTCCAACGTCCCGGGCCAGACGCAGACCCTGCCGCTGGCGATCTATGCCGCGCTCCAGAGGCCGGAGGGCGAGGCCATGGTGATGCGGCTGGCGGTGATTTCGGTGGTGCTGTCGCTGCTGGCGCTGGTTGCGTCCGAGGCGCTGGCGCGCCGTGCCGGAAAGGACCGCCATGTCCTTTGATACGCCCTCGTTCGATATTGGCGTCACGCTGGTCCGGGGCAAGCGGACGATCCATGCCGCGGTGCGGGCCGAGGGCGGGCTGACCGCGCTGGTCGCGCCGTCGGGGACGGGCAAGACCTCGCTGCTCGATGCCGTGGCGGGGCTGCTGCGCCCGGCAGGGGGGCATATCGTGGTGGGCGGGCGGACTTTATTCGATCATGCCGCCGGGATCGACCTGCCGCCCGAGGCGCGGCGCTGCGGCTATGTGTTTCAGGACCTGCGGCTGTTTCCGCACCGGACAGTGCACGACAATCTGCTGTTCGGCTGGCACCGCGCCGCGCCGGAGAACCGCTGGATTTCGCTGGACGAAGCGCTGGCATTCCTGGGAATCGGGCACCTGCTGGCGCGCCGTCCGGACACGCTTTCAGGCGGCGAGGCGCAGCGGGTGGCGCTGGGCCGGGCGCTATTGTCCGGGCCGCAATTCCTGCTGATGGACGAGCCGCTGTCCTCGCTCGACCTTGCGCGGCGCGCGGAAATCGTCCCCGTGATCGCCCGCATCCGCGACGATCTGAAGCTGCCGATCTTGTATGTCAGCCATGACCCGGCCGAGATCGCGGGGCTTGCCACCACCACGGTCCGGCTGGGTCTGGACTGAGTCTTTACAGGGTGCGCCCTTGGCATCCGCCAAGGGCTTGCGGCACCGGCCCACTCCCCCGCCATGCCGGGAGTGGGCCAGTGCCGCAAAGGGAAAGCCGGATAGCTTTCCGCACCAAACCAATGATTTACTTCAGAATTCAGCTTCGTCGAAGGCCATCATCGAGGCCTTGCCGGCCTTGATCGACAGGAAGCACGCAGTGGCCTGCGGCAGGACGCGTTCGAAGTAGAAGGTCGCGGTCTTGAGCTTGGTTGCGTAGAACGCCTTGTCTTCAACGCCTTCGGCGATTTTTGCGACGGCAATCTTGGCGGCCTTGGCAAAGCAGAAGCCCATCGCGACGAGGCCCATCAGGCGCAGGTAGTCGGTCGCGGCGGCGCTGGCCTCTTCCCGGTCCTTGAGCCCGCGTTCGGCGACGAGGCCCGTGGCCATCTGCAACGCGCCGAAAGCCTGCTGCAACGCGGTTACGAACGGCTGCAACGGACCCTCACCGGAATTGGCCTCGATGAACTCCGAGATCGGGTGGAACAGGGTCCTGAGCGAACGGCCACCATTGGCGGGCAACTTGCGGCCGACGAGGTCGAGCGCCTGCACGCCGTTGGTGCCTTCATAGAGCATGGCGATGCGGGCATCGCGGACGAACTGTTCGACGCCGCTTTCGCGGATGTAGCCGTGGCCTCCATAGACCTGGACCGCATGGTTGGCGGTTTCAAAGCCGAGGTCGGTAAACAGCGCCTTCACCACCGGGGTCATCAGGGCGACGAAGTCGGTTGCACGGCTGCGCTGTTCCTCGGTGTCGCCGTGGTACTGGGCGTCGATCGCGCGGGAAATCCATGCAGAAAGCGCGCGGCAGCCTTCGTTGCTGGTGCGCATGATCAGCAGCATCCGGCGCACGTCGGGGTGGACGATGATCGGGTCGGCCGGAAGGTCGGGGCGCTGGGTTCCGGCCACGGCGCGGCCCTGGACGCGGTCCTTCGCATACCACACGGCAGACTGGTAGGCGGCCTCGCCTATCCCGAGGCCCTGGATTCCGACGCCGACGCGGGCGACGTTCATCATCTTGAACATGGCTTCAAGACCGCGGTTCGGTTCGCCGACGATCCAGCCAGTCGACCCGTCGAAATCAAGCTGGCAGGTGGGCGAGGCCATGATGCCCATCTTGTGTTCGACGTGGCGGACGAGGACGTTGTTGAAGGTGCCCGGGGTGCCGTCATCGTTCAGCAGGAACTTGGGAACGAGGAACAGGCTGATGCCCTTGACCCCCGGAGGAGCATCGGGGAGCCGAGCCAGCACGAGGTGGATGATGTTGTCGGTAAGGTCGTGGTCGCCCCAGGTGATGAAGATCTTTGAACCGGTGACGCGGAACGAACCATCATCCGCCGGGACCGCGCCGGTGCGGAGCAGGCCGAGGTCGGTGCCGGCCTGGGCCTCGGTCAGGCACATCGTCCCCGCCCATTCGCCGCTGACCATCTTGGGCAGATACATGTCCGCGAGTTCGCGCGTGGCGTAGCCCTCGATCGCCTTGGCCGCGCCGTGGGTCAGGCCGGGGCACAGGCTGTAGGCGACGTTGGTCGAGCAGAGCATTTCCTCGACGAGGTTGTTGACCGCGTGGGGAAGCCCCTGCCCGCCCCATTCAGGCGACACGGCGAGCGAGGTCCAGCCGCCTTCGGAGAACGCCTTTTGCGCTTCGCGGAAGCCCGCCGGGGTTTTCACCGAGCCGTTTTCCAGCCGTAGCCCGACTTCGTCGCCGACGCGGTTGAGCGGGAGGAGCACGTCGCGGCACAGCTTTCCGGCCTCTTCGAGCACGGCATCAGTCAGGTCCGGGGTGATCTCGGCATAGTGGGAGAGATCGCCGAACCCGTCATCAGCGTGCAGTTCGTTGAGGACGAAGCGCATGTCGCGCAGCGGAGCATTGTAGACTTGCATCGCATTCTTCTCCAGCGTCGGCTAGCCGCGCGTCAGTTACGCAGCGGCTTCCCGTTTTCAAGCATATATTCGACCCGGGCCTGGGTCCCGCCGTTGCGGACGAGCGCCAGGAAGGCCTTGCGTTCGAGGCCGAGCAGGTCGGCCTCGGTGACGGTATCGACGAGGTCGAAGTCACCGCCGGTCAGCACTTCGGCCAGCTTGTCCGCGACGACCACATCGTATTCGGTGGCGAGGCCCCGCGCACGGAAGCCCGCGACGGCCATGTCGAGCGCGGCGCGGCCGCTGGCACCGGCCAAGCGGAAGGTCGGCGGATGCGGCGGGGTGTAGCCATCGACCAGCGACAGCGCCCTGGCCTTGGCATCGGCGAGCAGGCGGTCGCGGTTCATGGTGATGCCGTCGGCGGGGCGCAGGAAGCCAAGCTCCTGCGCTTCGGCGGCGGATTTCGAGACTGTGGCGGTCGACACTATTTCGAACACCTTGGCCACGGTCGGCATCGGCCCCTTGGGCATGGCGGGGTGTTTCTGCCAGCGGTCGAGCATCTCGCCGCAGCCGCCCCAGCCGGGGACGAGGCCAACGCCAACCTCGACCAGGCCGAGGTTGGTTTCGGCATGGGCCTGGATCGCGTCGGCGTGGAGCACGACTTCGCACCCGCCGCCCAGCGCCCGCCCCGCAGGCGCGGCGACGACCGGGAACGGCGCGTATTTCAGCGCCTTGTAGGCCTGCTGGCCGCCGGTCACGAGCTTGTCGATCTCGCCCCAGGCCGCGATGTTGAGCGCGAACATGGCAAGGCTGAGGTTGGCCCCGGCGGAAAACGCGCTGCCTTCGTTATAGATCACCAGCGCCTTGAAACGCTCCTGCACCAGCGGGATCGCCTTGCCGATGAGCGCCATGACCGCCCCGTCGAGCGCGTTCATCTTGCCGGTAAATTCGAGCGCGACGACGCCGTCGCCGATGTCCCACAGCGCAGCGGAACCATTGGCGATGAGCGGCTTGGTGGTGAGCTTGATGTCTTCGAGCAGGAGCACGCCATCGGCGTGGACGACATCGTGATAAGCCCCGTCCAGCCCGAGGAACTGGCGCTTGCCGCCCTCGACGCGGTAGAAACTGCGGTCCCCGGCGAAGGTCAGCAGCGAGGGCACGGGCTTGCCATCGGCGGCGAGCCGCTGGGCGAGCCGGGCCGCACCGATCTTGTCGATCAGTTCGAACGGACCCCATTTCCAGTTGTAGCCGAGCTTCATTGCCGCATCGACGGCGGAAATGTCGTCGGCAATCTCGGGGACGAGGCTGGCGGCATAGCCGAGCATCTGGCCGAGCACGGCCCAGGCATAGGCACCCGGCTTGCCCGGCAGGTCGATCAGCGCGTTCAGGTCGCCCCGGCCGGCCGCGCCGGGAAGGTCAGCAACCTTGGCCACCGGTGCGTATTCGCCGGTGACGAGATTGATCGCTTCCTTGCGCTTTCCGGCCTCGCGGCCCAACCGGTAAAATCCGCCCTTGCCCTTGCGGCCGGTATAGCCATCCGCGATCATCTTGTTGATCAGCGGCTCGCTGCGGGCGATCGGCTGATAGGCGTCGTCCTTGGGCAGGGTGCTGGTCAGGCTGACCTGGAGGTGCGGCATCAGGTCGATCCCGACGAGGTCGAACAGGCCGAAGATGCCGGTTTTGGGCACCCCCATCGGCTTGCCCGCAATCGCGTCGGCTTCCTCGACGGTAACGCCCAGATCGAACGCGGCATTGACCGCCGCCTGCAGCCAGAAGGTGCCGATGCGGTTGGCGATGAAGCCGGGACGGTCCTTGGCGCGGACCACCGACTTGCCCAGCTTGCGGTCGGCGAAATCGGCAATGCGGGTGACCAGCGCGGGGGCGCTCTCAGGCCCCGAGACGACTTCGAGCAGCCGCATGTAGCGCGGCGGGTTGAAGAAATGGGTGATCAGGAAATCGCGGCGAAAGCCCGCGCTGCGCCCTCCGATCAGGGTTTCGAGCGGGATGGTCGAGGTGTTCGACGAAACCGCCGTGCCATCGCGGCGGTGCGCCTCGATCTTTTCATAGAGCGACTGTTTGAGATCGAGCCGCTCGATGATCGCCTCGACGATCCAGTCGCATTCGGCAACCTTGGCAAGGTCGTCGTCGATGTTGCCGACCTCGACCAGCCGGGCGGCAGCCTTGGACATAAAGGCGGCCGGCTCGGTCTTGAGCATCCGCTCGACCGCGCCGGCGGCGACGGCATTGCGGTCAGCCGGATCGCGCACGATGTCCAGCAGCAGCACCGGGACGCCGGCGTTGGCAACCTGCGCCGCGATGCCCGCCCCCATGGTGCCGGCACCGATCACGCAGACCTTACGGATGGGAACGGCGCTCATTCCGCGGCTTCCAGCACGGTGGCGATGCCCTGCCCGCCGCCGATGCACTGGGTGGCAAGGGCATAGCGCCCGCCTTCACGCTTGAGCAGGCTGGCCGCCTTGCCCACGATCCGCGCGCCGGTGGCGCCGAGCGGGTGGCCGATGGCGATGGCCCCGCCGTCAAGATTGACCTTGGCCGGATCGAGTTTCAGGTCCGCGATGCAGGCCAGCGCCTGGCTGGCGAAGGCTTCGTTGAGTTCGACCACGTCAAGATCAGCGGCATCAATCCCGGCGCGCGACAGGGCCTTGCGGCTCGATTCGACCGGGCCGATGCCCATGATTTCAGGCTGACAGCCGGAAATGGCGACCGATTTCAGCCGGGCGAGGATCGGCAGGTTGTGGGCGCGGGCATAGTCCTCGCTGGTCACGAGCACCGCGCTGGCCCCGTCAGTCAGCGGCGAGGATGTCCCGGCGGTGACGCTGCCATCGGCGCGGAACGCGGGCTTGAGCCCGGCGAGCGTTTCGGCAGTGGTGGAGGGGCGCGGGGTGCCGTCAACCTCGACCAGCCCGCCCTTGGTGGGAATGGGCACGATCTCGTCCACGAACTTGCCCGCGGCCTGCGCGGCTCCGGCCTTCTGCTGGCTGGCGACGGCGAAGGCCTCCTGGTCGGCCCGCGACAGGCCATACTTAGACGCGACGTTTTCGGCGGTGTCACCCATGCCCATGTAGGCGGCGCTGCGGGCGGCGAGATCGGGGTTGGGGAGCGGGTTGTAGCCCATCATCGGCACCCGGCTCATCGATTCGACCCCGGCGCAGATGAACACCTCGCCCGCGCCGAGCTGGATCTGGCCTGCGGCATAGTGGATCCCGCTCATCGAGGAGCCGCAGAAGCGGTTGACCGTCATCCCGCCGACCTTGAGCGGCAGGTCGGCCAGCAGGCCAACAAGGCGGGCGACGTTGGAGCCCTGCTCGCCCTCGGGAAAGGCGCAGCCCATGATCAGGTCTTCGATGTCGGCGGGGTTCACGCCGGTTTTCACAATGAGGCCGCGCACAACATGAGCGGCGAGATCGTCCGGCCGGACGCGGGCGAGCGCACCCTTGTTCGCGAGATGATAGGGAGAACGGACGTAGCCCGCGATGACGACGTTGCGCATATCAAGTCTCTCCACCGGGTCACGTGCCCGCAAGCTGTGTTGATGCACGGAATCACGGTTCCGCGCCACTTAACCTAAAGGTCAAGAGCTTACCTATACGTCAAGCAGAATCTGGTGCAGGATGCATCCATGAACGATGAAAACGGACAGCAGGCCTTCAAGGGCATCCAGGAAGTGGCCGCTCAACTCGGCGTGACGCACCGGACCTTGCGCTTCTACGAGGAGCAGGGGCTGATCGAGCCGGAGCGGATCGGCGCGACGCGGGTCTATTCGCGGCGCGAGATCGGGCGGATGCAGCTGATCCTGCGGGGCAAGCGCCTGGGCTTTTCAATCCGCGAAATCCGCGAGTTCCTCGACCTCTATGACACCGACCCGGACCGCAGCGGCCAGACCGCGCGGCTCCGGCGGATGGCGCGCGAGCGGCTGGCCGACCTTGAACAGCAGCGACTCGCGCTCGAGGAAACGATGGAGGAGCTGCGCCAGATCGAGGCGGACTGCACGGCCAAGCTGGGCGGGCGCAAGGCCTGAGGGCGGGACCAGGGCAAGCCCCCGCGTTTTCGGCCCACGTGCATCCGGCGCAACCGCGTCCGCACAGGTGCGTCGAACGCAAGCGTGACGGGAAATCGGCTGGCCACAAAACGTGGCGGAAGGGCAATACGCAGAAAGGAGCATACGATGCTGCGCTGCAGCGTGGATAACCGATGGGCGCGGGCTTCCCGCAAGGTTTCCGGAGGCTCCTGCCATGAAATTCACGCTCCTTTGTTCGACCGCCATCGTGGCGGCGATGCCGATTGCTGCCCATGCCCAGATGGCCCCTGCTGACGAACCGGCGGGCGAAATCATTGTCACCGGCACCCGCCAGATCGGCATGAAAGCCGAAGACAGCGCTGCCCCCATCCAGGTCATCGGATCGGAAGCCATGCGTTCGGTCGGCCAGCAGGACCTGACCCAGGTTCTGGCGCAAAGCCTGCCTTCGCTGAACTTCCAGTCGTTTGGCGGCGACACCGCCAACCTCACCCTGACCGCCGCCCTGCGCGGGCTGAGCCCCAACGACACGCTGGTCCTGATCAACGGCAAGCGCCGCCACTTTACCGCCAACCTCGCCGTGCTGGGCGGTTCGCCCTATTCCGGCGCGGCGACCACCGACCTCAGCTTCGTGCCGACCAATTCGATCGGCCGGATCGAAGTGCTCCAGGACGGCGCTGCAGCGCAATACGGATCGGACGCCATCGCCGGGGTGGTCAACATCATCCTCAAGAGCGACACGCACGGCGGGCTGCTGACGGTCACCGGCGGCCAGACCTTCGAGGGCGACGGCGAGACGATCGCAGGGGCGGCCAACTTCGGCTTCAAGCTGGGCGAAAGCGGGTTCCTCAACGTCACCGGCGAATACAAATACCACGACTATACCCAGCGCGGGACCTGCGACCGCCGCTATTTCACGCAGAGCTGCCAGGTCCTGGCCGGTATCAATCCGGTCGATGCCGCCGGGGTGCTGCTCAATCCGCTCTCGCCCAACGTCAACAGCATCGTCGGCGACGCCACGTACAAGCTCTACAATGTGGTGTTCAACGCCGGGTATGAGTTCAGCGACGCGCTCAGCGCCTATGCCTTTGGCAGCTATGGCAACCGCGTTTCCTATGCCAACGAGAACTATCGCCGCGCGACCCGCGTGACCGGAACCACCAGCACGGGTGCTACGGTCTATCCCTTCCCCGGCGGGTTCAATCCGCAGGAAAGCCTGCGCGAGGAGGACTTCTCGTTCACCGGCGGGTTCAAGGGCGAGGTTTCGGGCTGGAACTGGGACCTGTCGCTGACCTACGGCAAGGATGCGGTTGCGCTCTATACGGTGAAGTCGGTCAATCCGGCGCTTTATGCCGAGCTGCAGCTCAACAACCCCACGCTGATCCGGCCGCAGACCGATTTCTACGCCGGGACGCTGTCGAACTCGGAATGGGCGGTCGAAGCGGGCGTGACCAGGGAGTTTGACGCAGGCCTCGCCTCGCCGATCACCCTGGCCTTCGGCGGCCAGTATCGCCGCGACAACTACAAGATCACCGCGGGCGAGATCGGGTCCTACTACAAGGGCGGGTCGCAGTCCTATCCGGGATTTTCGCCGACCGACACCGGCTCGAACTTCCGCACCGCCTATGCCGGATATATCGACCTCGCGCTGGAGCCGGTCGAGGGCCTGAGCCTCGATTTCGCCGGGCGGTATGAACACTACAGCGATTTCGGCAAGGTGTGGACCGGCAAGGCTACGGGCCGTTATGATTTCAGCCCGGCCTTCGCGGTGCGCGGCACGGTGTCGAACGGCTTCCGCGCGCCGACCCTGGCGGAAGAATACTATTCCTCGGTCAACGTCGGCCCCGGCACGATCTTCGGTCAGTTTCCGCCGAACTCGCCGGCCTCCGCCGCGCTCGGCTTTGGACCGTTGCAGCCGGAAAAATCGACCAACTTCTCGTTCGGGTTCGTCACCCATCCGCTGCCCGGCCTGCAGTTCATCATCGACGCCTACCAGATCAAGCTGACCAAGCGAATTGTCCCTTCGGCGGCGATCTTTGGCTTTGACGGTGCGTTCGGCACGGTTTCGCCGGCGATCATGGCAGCCCTGGTGGCGCGCGGGGTCGATACCACCGATGCGACGTCCTATGCCGGGATCAACATCTTCACCAACGGAGCCGATACCCGCACCCGCGGGGTCGAGGCCACGCTCGACTATACCAGCGACTTTGGCGATGCCGGCAAGGTCGCCTGGACCCTGGGGGCGAACTACAACACCACCAAGCTGCTCAAGGTCTATCCGCTCCCGGCGCAGGTGACCAACGTCGCCTATGGCCAGACCGCGCTGCTCGACCTCAATTCGCGCGACGGGCTGACGCGGGCCACGCCCAAGGTCAAGGTCATCGCCAACGCGCTGTGGACCATGGGCCGGCTCTCGGTGAACCTGCGCGAGAACATCTATGGCAGCACCGCGCAGTGGACCAGCTACAGCGGCAGCGGCACCGGCGGCGGCGCGACCGAGCTGAAGATCGGGACCACCGCGATCACCGACCTCAATGTCGGCTACAAGCTGGACAACGGGCTGCGGTTCGATGTCGGCGCGAACAACCTGTTCAACAAGAAGGCCCCGCTGGTGCCGAACGTGGGCGGCAGGCCCGCCAACGGCAGCAACGTCTATGACGCGCCGATGACGATCACCCCCTGGGGGATCAACGGGGGCTACTACTACGCCCGTGCCACCTTCACCTTCTGAGTTGCTGCGGCGGGCGTTCGTTCA
>CAYFJH010000008.1:49982-59612 GCA_964343385.1 uncultured Novosphingobium sp.
GTTCGTTCAGGACGCCCGCCCCGTTCCGGCCATGAGGCACCGATGTCCGTCGTGACACAGGACCCGCTCGAACAGGCTGCCGCCACGCTGGCGGCGAACCCGGCCGCTGCCGAGCGGATCGCACGGGGGATCATCGCCCGCGCGCCCGCCGATCCCCGGCCCCAGCTGATCCTTGCCTCGGCGCTGCGGCGCACAGGACGCGCCGATGAGGCGCTGCCGATCCTGCTCGCGCTTGCCCGCGCCTATCCAGGGGCGGCGCGGACGCGGTTCGAACTGGGGCTGAGCCTCTGCGCCTCGGACCGGGCGGCGGAGGGCGAGCGCGAACTCGATGAAGCCGTCCGGCTGGACCCTCGCCACGCCGAAAGCTGGCGCGCCATTGCCGAACGCGCCTTTGCCGCGGGCGACGCGGCCCGCGAGGCCCGCGCACGGGCAGCGCTGGCACGGATCGATGCAGGCGACCCCGCGCTGGGCCAGGCCGCCGAGCTGGTCATGCTGGGCCGCCATGCCGAGGCCGAACCCCTGCTGCGGCGCATCTGCCTCGTCCGGCCCGGCAATGCCGAGGCGTTCCGGCTGATGGCCGCCTGCCAGCTTGCCTTGCGCGCCGTCCATTCGGCGGAAACCCTGCTGCGCCATGCCCTGACCCTCGCCCCCGGCAATGTCCGCATCCGCTTCGACCTCGCCCACGCGCTTTATGCCGGGCGGCAAGCGGGGCCCGCGATGCAGGAACTTGCACCCCTGCTCGCCGCCGACCCCGCCAATTTCGCCTACCGGAACCTTCACGCCGCTTGCCTCGCTCTGCTGGGCGATGATGCCGGGGCCGAGGCGATCCACGCCGAGCTGGCCGCCGCCTTTCCTGGCAATGCCAGCATCGCGGTCAACCATGGCCACGCCGCCCGCACCGCCGGCCAGCGCGACACCGCCATCGCGGCCTACCGCCGCGCCGCGCGGCTGGCCCCTGCGCTGGGTGAGGCATGGTGGAGCCTCGCCAACCTCAAGGTCGGGGCGCTGACCGCAGCGGACGAGGCCGCGATGACCCGCCAGCTTGCCGGCGCACTGGCGGACGAGGACCGGATGCACCTGAGCTATGCGCTGGCACGGCGGCTGGAAGACACCGGCCGGCCGGCCGAGGCATTTCCGCACTATGCCACCGGAGCCGCCCTCGCCCGGATGCGCGCCGGGGCGGCGTCCTGCGACTATCCCGCCGCCGCAACCCAAACCGCCGCGCAGTTCACCGCCGCCTTCCTTGATGCGCGGACCGGGGCGGGCGCAACCAGCGACGCGCCGATCTTCATCGTCGGCCTCCCGCGTTCGGGCTCGACGCTGGTCGAACAGATCCTCGCCAGCCACCCGGCGGTCGAAGGGACGATGGAACTGCCCTACATCGGCGCGATCGCCGCGCGGATCGAGCGCGAGGGCGGGCCGGAACGCCTCGCCGCCGCCTCTGCCGCCAACCTCGGCGGCTGGGGCGAGGAATACCTTGCCCTCGCCGCCCCGCACCGCCGGCTGGGCCGGCCGCGCTTCATCGACAAGATGCCGAACAACTTCCGCCACCTCGGCCTGATCCGCCTGATCCTGCCGCGGGCGCGGATCGTCGACGTGCGCCGTCATCCGATGGCCGCGTGCTTTTCCGCCTACAAGCAGCTTTTCGCCGAAGGGCAGGAGTTCTCCTACGAGCTGGGCGACCTGGGCCGCTATTACCGGCACTACCTGACGGTCATCCGGCACTTCGCAGCGGTCCAACCCGGCAGCGTCCACACATTGGTCTACGAAGACCTCGTGGCCGATACCGAGCAAGAGGTGCGCCACCTGCTCGCCGCCCTCGCCCTGCCGTTCGAGCCTGCCTGCCTGCGTTTCTTCGAGAACGACCGCGCCGTGCGCACGGTGAGTTCGGAGCAGGTCCGCCAGCCGATCTACCGCTCCGGGCTCGACCACTGGCGCGCCTTCGCGCCGTGGCTTGGCCCGCTCGAAGCCGCGCTGGGCGATGCCCTGCACGGCTGGCGCGACGACGTCCCGCCCCCATCAAACCAATGGAGTAACCCGTGCCCCTGACATCCCGAAACTTTCCCCGCGCGGCCCTTGGCGGGGCGGCGGCGCTGCTGGTCATGGCCGGCGCGCCCGCCCTGCTGATGGCGCAGGACAATCCGGGCAACAAGACCGCGGTCGAACCGGAGAACGAGGGCAAGGCGCTCTATGAGCAGATCTGCCAGGCCTGCCACATGGCGAATGCCAATGGCGGCGGCGGCGCGGGCACCGGGGTTCCGGGCCTCGCCGGCAATCCCCGCCTGGCAGACAAGCACTTCGCGATCGACCGGGTGTGGAACGGCTACGGCGGGATGCCGCGCTTTGGCACGATGCTTTCGCGCGCGCAGGTGGCAGCCGTGCTGACCTATGTGCGCGGCCATTTCAACGCCTGGCCCGACGCCGTGACCGTGGCCGACGTTGCCGCCGCCACCGAAGGCCCGCCGCCCAAGGCCGCCTGCAATTGCACCCATTGATTTCCTGCACTCCCCTGTTTTCCAAAGGAACTCCCATGTTCGATGATTCCACCTCGCCATCCCGCCGCGATCTGCTGGCCATGATCGGCAAGGCGGGCGGCACGATGGCCATGTATCAGGCCATGACCTCGCTCGGCCACGCCGCCGACACACAGTTCGCCGGCCCGCCCAAGCTGTCAGGCGCGCGGCCCGGTGCCAGCGTGCTGGTGCTGGGCGCCGGGATTGCCGGGATGCTTTCGGCCTATGAACTGATGAAGGCTGGCTACAAGGTCCAGATCCTTGAATTCCAGGGCCGCACCGGGGGCCGCAACTGGACCCTGCGCGGCGGCGACACCGTGACCGAGATCGGCGGAATGACGTAGACAGTGGGCTTCGCCCCGGGCAACTATCTCAACCCTGGTCCGTGGCGGCTGCCCTATCACCACCAGACCATACTGCATTACTGCGACGAACTGGGGGTCGAGCTTGAGCCCTTCGTCCAGCTCAACAACAACGCCTTCATCCACTCCAGCAAGACCTTTGGCGGCAAACCGCAGCGCCACCGCGAACTGGTGGTCGATTTCAACGGCCACATCAGCGAACTGATGGCCAAGGCGGTCAACCAGGGCGCGCTCGACACTACCGTGAGCAAGGAGGACAAGGAAAAGTTGATCGAGGCGATGCGCGGATGGGGCGTGCTCGACAAATCGATGCGCTATACCAGCAGCCTCGCGGTATCGGACCGGCGCGGCTATGATCGCGCGCCCGGTGGCGGGGTGGGCGGCGCGCCCACGGCCTCGGCGGTGAACAGCCTGTCCGACGTGCTCGACAGCAAGGTGTGGAACCTGATCGGGTTCTACCTCGAATATGTCATGCAGCAGACCATGTTCCAGCCCAAGGGCGGGATGGGCCGGATCGGCGACGCCTTTGCGAAAAAAGTCGGCCACCTGATCCGCCTCGACACCCGCGTCACCAAAATCACCCAGGACGACAAGGGCGTCGCCGCCGAATGGACCGACGCCAAGACCGGCCAGACCGGCGTGGCCAAGGCCGATTTCATGGTCTGCACCATCCCGGCCAGCGTGCTGGCCCAGATCCCGATCCAGGTTTCCGCCGCCAAGCAGGCGGCAATCAAGGCCCTGCCCTACAACGCCTCGGTCAAGCTGGGGCTGGAGATGAAGAGCCGGTTCTGGGAGAAGAAATACCACATCTACGGCGGCCACAGCTTCACCGACCAGGCGATCAGCCTGATTTCCTATCCCTCCTCGGGCTTTTTCGGCAAGGGGCCGGCGGTCCTCCTGGGCGGCTATCCGTTCGGGCTGGGGGCCTACATGCTGTCGGGGATGACGCCTGAAAAGCGAATCGAGGAAGCGCTGAAGCAGGGCAGCGTGCTGCATGAGGAATACGCCTCCGAATTCCTCAACGGGGTCTCCGTCGCGTGGAGTCGGCAGCCGTGGATCATGGGCTGCTGCGCCGAATGGACCGAGCAGACCCGCGCCCAGCACTATCAGAACCTCGCCTCGATCGACGGGCGGATCGTGCTGGCGGGCGAACACGTGTCCTATTACGGCTGCTGGCAGGAAGGCGCGGCCACCTCGGCGCTCGATGCGGTCACGCGGCTTCACCAGCGGGCGCTTTCTGCCTGATCGGCGCGGGATGGGCTTCGCCCACCGGATCGCCGGGGCAGACGATGCTCCGGCGCTCCTCGCGCTGATCGACCGGGCTATCCTGGCGCTTCAGGCCGATTTCCTCAGCCCGGCGCAAGTCGCCGCTAGCCGGATGGTCATGGGGCTCGACACGCAATTGCTGCGCGACGGCACCTACCTGATCGTCATGCATGACGGGGTGCTCGCCGGCTGCGGCGGATGGAGCTTTCGCGCCACGCTCTACGGCGGAGACGCCAGCATGATCGCGCGCGAGGCGGCGGTGCTCGACCCCAACACGCAGCCCGCCCGGATCCGCGCGATGTACACCGACCCGGCCTTTGCGCGGCGAGGCGTGGGGCGCAGGGTGCTGCACCTGTGCGAACAGGCCGCTTATGGGCAGGGCTTCCGCCGCGCCGAGATGATGGCAACCCTCGCGGGCGAGCCGCTTTACCGGGCTTGCGGCTACGCCCCGATCGAACGGATCGCGACGGCCCCGATTGACGGCGTGACGGTGCCGCTGATCCGGATGGGCAAGCGCCTGCCCGGCAATTGACGGCAGGCCTTGCCTAATGCCCCGACCGGCGGCAATCAGCCGCGATGCGCATTGCCCTGTTCGAACCAGAAATCGCCGGAAACGTCGGTGCCGTCCTGCGCCTCGGTGCCTGTCTGGGCGCGGCGGTAGACCTGATCGAGCCGATGGGCTTCGCTTGGGACGACCGCCGGGTCCGGCGCACCGCCATGGACTATATCGACCATGTCGCCATCACCCGCCACGCCAGTTTCGACGCCTTCCGGGCCGCCATCACCCCGCGCCGGCTGGTCCTGTTCACCACGAAAGCAGACCGGCGGTGCTACGACTTCGCCTTTGCTCCGGACGATGTCCTGCTGTTCGGGAAGGAAAGCGCAGGCGTCCCCGCCGCCGTGGCCGAAGCCTGCCATGCGGCGGTGCGCGTGCCGATGCGGCCGCAGGTGCGTTCGATGAACCTTGCCACATCAGCGGCAATCGCGCTTGGCGAAGCCTTGCGCCAGACGGCAGGCCTGCCGGGTTGAAGGCTGCCATGCGGCACCTGCTGAGAATGGTGAGCCCTGCTGGGTTCGAACCAGCGACCTACTGATTAAAAGTCAGTTGCTCTACCGACTGAGCTAAGGGCCCGCCTGACGACAGGGTCGGCTGGGGCGCGGCTTAGGCAGGGTGGGCGGGCTGGTCAAGCGGTGTGACCGCCTTTCGCATTTCAGATCGCGTAAATGCGGCTGGCGGTGCGGTCGACGGCGAATGTCGTGGCCGGTAGAAATGTCGGCCAGCAGGTCGTCGAACAGATAACGCCGGGCCGGGACATCCTTGAAATTGTTTTTGAGGAGTGGCGGTTACACTTTGGCCGCCTTGCTGGCAGGGCGCGGCTTGTTCAGACGCGCGGCAAGCTGGCGCAGGATCAGCCCGGTCAGCGGATCGCGCCAGCGCCCGGCGATCCGCGCCGCCGGGGTCAGCACGAATCCGCGCTGGCGGAAGGCGACGTGGGGGATGACGAGGCCCGGTTCGCCCCAGCAGCCCCCGTCCCACAGCACCAGGTCAAGGTCGATCACCCGTGCTCGCCATGACTGGCCGCGCCGGCAACGGCCAAATGCCGCCTCGATCCCTTGCAGGCACGCGAGCATTTCTGGCGGCTCCAAAGGCGTTTCGACCACGGCGGCGGCATTGGCGAAAGTCCGTGCCGAAGGGCCGAGCGGGCGGCTGGCAATGATCGGCGACATGGCCGCGACTTTTGCCCCTGCCCGCTCCACCGCACCAAGCGCCGCCGCGATCACCGCACGCGGGCCGCCCATCCGCGCGTGGCGCTGGTTCGAGCCGAGGCCGATGAGGTAGCGGTGGACCATCGGCTCAGATGTCCTGGCAGATCCGCCCATAGAGCTGCGGCCTCCGGTCACGGAAAAAGCCCATGCCCGCACGGTGCCGCGCGGCGCGGGCAAGGTCGATCCGGGCGGTCAGGACGCCGGATTCCGCCGCGCTGAACTGGGTAGTGAAATCGCCCCATTCGTCGGTGATGAAGCTGTGCCCGTAAAAGCGCTGCGCGCCCTCGCTGCCGATGCGGTTGGCGGCGATCACCGGCATGCAGTTCGACACGGCATGGCCCTGCATCGCGCGCCGCCACATCCTGCTGGTGTCCAGATCGCTGTCATAGGGCTCGCTGCCGATGGCGGTGGGGTAGAACAGCAGTTCCGCTCCCATCAGCGCCATCACCCGCGCGCATTCGGGATACCACTGGTCCCAGCAGATGCCGACGCCGATCCGCGTACCCATGACGTCCCAGACCTTGAACCCGTCGTTGCCGGGGCGGAAATAGAACTTTTCCTCATAGCCCGGACCGTCGGGAATGTGGCTCTTGCGATAGGTCCCGAGGATCTCCCCATCGGGGCCGATCATCGCCAGCGTGTTGTAGTAATGGTGCCCATCGCGCTCGAAAAAGCTGGTCGGGATCGCGACGTTCAGCCCTTTGGCAAGGCGCTGCATCGCCTTGACCGACGGGTGCTCGGCCGTGGGCCGGGCAAGGGCGAACAGCGCCTCGTCCTCGACCTGGCAAAAATAGGGTCCGGAAAACAGCTCGGGCGGGAGGATAATCTGCGCCCCCTCGCCCGCGGCCTGCTCGACCAGCGCGGAGACGGCGGCGATGTTGTCCTGCTCGTCAGGCGAGCCGAGCGGGAGTTGCAGGGCGGCGACGGTGATCTCGGTCATGGACACTCACCTAAGGTCGGGGCACGGCAAAGTCCACCGGATGACATTCGGCGGGGGGCTTCCTATCTTGGCCGGCGGCGCGATGAAGGAACGAGAATGGCACAGGCAATACTGGCAGGCGGCTGCTTCTGGTGCACAGAGGCGGTGCTGCGCGACGTGATCGGGGTGCGCGCGGTCGAAAGCGGCTATATCGGCGGCAGCGTGCCCGATCCCACCTACCGCGCGGTCTGTTCGGGGAACACCGGCCATGCAGAGGCGGTGCGGGTGACTTTCGACCCCGATGTCGTCTCCTATGGCGACCTGCTCGACATGTTCATGGCAACCCACGATCCGACCCAGCTCAACCGGCAGGGCGGCGATGTCGGCACGCAGTATCGCTCCGCCATCTTCCCGCTCGATGATGACCAGCAGGCCGAGGCCGAGGCCGCGATCGTCCGCGCGCAGGAAGACCGCGCCGCCCCCGTGGTGACGACCATCGAAGGCCCCGCGCCGTGGTATCCGGCGGAGGATTACCATCAGGAATACTGGGACGGCGAAGGCCAGCGCAACCCCTATTGCCTGGCGGTGATTCCGCCCAAGCTCAGCAAGCTGCGCAAGAGCTTTTCGGCCAAGGTAAGGTCCACTTGAGGTTTATGCTGCGGCCTGCCACCGCGCCATAAAGAACCCGTCCAGACCCTTGTATTTCGGCAGCATTCCGGGATTGGTGCGAACCCATCCGGCGGCATCGGGGACAAGGCCCTGCGGCAGTTCGTCGGCGCGGATCGCATCGGGCGCAAGCGCAACGCGGGCGGCCTGTCCGGCCCCTTCGGCCTCTTCCAATGAGCACACCGCATAGACCAGCCGCCCGCCCGGCGCGAGCCAGCGGACGGCGCGTTCAAGCAGGCCCTGCTGGAGCGCGGCCATCTCCGCAATGTGCCGTTCCCCGATACGGTGAAGCACGTCGGGATGGCGGCGGCAGGTGCCGGTGGCGGTGCACGGCGCGTCGAGCAGGATCGCGTCGAACGGCCCTTCCGGCTCCCACGTCAGCGCATCGGCGGCGACGATTTCGGCGGCAAGCCCGCAGCGATCAAGGTTGTTCTGCAAACGCTCCAGCCGCTTGGCCGAAATGTCGAGCGCGGTAACCTGCCAGCCCGCAGCGGCGAGTTGCAGGGTCTTGCCCCCCGGCGCGGCGCACAGGTCGAGCGCGCGGCCATTGCCGGCCCCGATCAGCCGCGCGGGCAGGCCGGCGGCAAGGTCCTGAACCCACCAGTCCCCCTCGCGGAACCCCTCCAGCCGGTCGACCATCTCGCCGCGCGGCAGGCGCACATGGCCCGGCATCAGCGAAACGCCGCCCAGCTTTTCCGCCCACGCCGCGGTCTGCGCGGGGTCTTTCAGCGTCAGGTCAAGCGGCGGCGGTTCGGCCAGAGCGGCGGCAATCGCCTCGGCCCGATCCCCCCAGCGTGCGGTCACGGCAGGCGGCAGGGTGGGTGAGGCGGGCAGGCTCGCCCCGCGCCGGGTCAGCGCGGCGAACACCCCGTGGGCCAGCCGCTTCGGCCCGCCAACCAGCAGCGGCAGCGCGGTCGCCACAACCGCATGGGGCGGGGTGCCAAGGCGCAGCCACTGCGCCAGCATCAGCCGCAGCACCGCGCGCGGCTTGGCATCGTCGGGCAGCGGCTGGGCCGTGGCGCTGTCGATCAGCGCGTCGAAATCCGTCTGCCAGCGCAGCGCCTCGGCCGCGATGGCGCGGGCCAGCGCCCGGTCGCTGTCCGCCGCGACGCCCTGAACCGCGTTGTGAACCGCAGAATCGAGCGTCTCGCCCCGCCGCAGGACGGCATCGACAAGTTTGAGCGCTGCACGGCGCGCGGGAAGACCGGGAATATCCATCGCTGCCCCCTAGAGGCAATTGATTTCACGCGCCAGTGCGCCCATTTCAGCGCCATGACGACACGCGCCACCAAGCGGCCCACCGGCTTTACCAAGCCGGCACACTGGACCAACGACCCGGCCCCCGCCCCGCAGCCGCCCAAGGGCGAGCCCGATCCCGACGGCCTGTCCCCCACCCGCTACGGCGACTGGGAAAAGAACGGCATCGCCGTCGATTTTTGACCCGCCCGGCCCGGCACCGCCTGCGCCCGTTTTCCTTAGCCCGGTCCGCTCAGGCCGAGCCTGTCGAAGCCCCCAGCGGACAAGCGCCGCGCATGATCCTTCGACAAGCTCAGGATGAGCGGACGTGGAGCTGGCTCGATTTGCAGAAACCGCTCACACCCACCCCGCCAGTTCGCGGCGCACCAACCCTTCGAGCATCTCCATCCCCGCCTCCCCGGCGTTGAGGCAATCGAGCGCGGCGAAGTCCTGTCCGCCGGCCGCCACGAACTGCTCCATCCCCCGGATCGCCAGTTCCTCGCACGTTTCAAGGCAGTCCGCCGAAAACCCCGGCGCGGCAATCGCCAGCCGCTTCGTCCCGGCCGCCCCTTCGCGCGCCAGCACCGCCTCGGTCGAAGGCTCAAGCCATTTCGCCCGGCCAAAGCGCGACTGGAACGCCACCTCCACCCGCACGTCGCCCCATTCGGCCTGAAGCGCTTCACCCAACAGCCGCGCGGTCTTGCGGCACTGGCAGTGATAGGGATCACCCAGCATCAGCGTCCGCTCGGGCATCCCGTGGAACGACAGCACCAGCACCTCGGGGCGGAACGCAAGCGCGGACAACTGCCGCGAAGTATCAGCCGCAAGCGCCCGGATATGCAGCGGATCGTCGTAATAGGGCGGCAGGGTGCGGACTGCGGGCTGCCAGCGCATCCCCGCC
>CAYFJH010000008.1:59622-69952 GCA_964343385.1 uncultured Novosphingobium sp.
GCACCCGTTCACACCCCTGCCCCTTCATGTCCTGCAGCACCGCGCCCATCGCCGGGTTGCCATAACGCATCCCCCAGCGAACCATCACGCCCTCACCCAGCCGCGCCTGGAGCGCCTCCGCCTGCGCCCTGGTGATCGCAGCCAGCGGCGAGCCATCCGGGCCCCACACCTGCTGATAGGCATGGGCGCTTTTCTTCGGACGGGTCCTGAGGATGATCCCGCGCAGGATCGGCTGCCACACCAGCGGCGGGATTTCGACCACGCGGCGGTCCGACAGGAATTCGGCCAGATAGCGCTTCACCGCCGCCGGGGTCGGCGCATCGGGGGTGCCAAGGTTGACCAGCAGCACGCCCACGCGGCCCACTGGCGCAGCGGGATGTTCAGCGGGTTTCATCAGACTTCCTCGGCAAAAAACGGCAACTTGCGAAAGCGGAGCCCGGTTGCGGAGTGGAGGGCATTGGCGATGGCCGGGGCGACGGCAACCACGCCAAGCTCGCCCGGATCGATAGAAGGCGCGGTGCTCTCGATGAATTCCACCGCGATGTCGGGCGTATTGCCCAGCAGCGGCAGGCCCAGCCCGCCCAGCGTCCCGATGACCGGCAGGCCCCGCGCATAGGGCGTGCTGGCTCCAAGCGCGAGGCCGAGCCCGAAGACCAGCCCGCCCTCGATCTGCTGGCGCGCGATGTCGCGGTTCACGATCCGGCCGATGTCGGCCACCGCGCTGATCCGCTCGACCGTGACCCCTGCTTCGGACCGACGGGCGATGGCGATGACCGCGATCCGCCCCGCCGCGCCGTCGTTATCGCCCATGCGGTGGCAGGCAAGCCCCTGTCCGCTGGCGTCGGCCCCCGCGTCCCACCCCGCCAGCGCGGCACAGCGCTGAAGGCATTCGGCCAGCCGCACGTCCGCGCCCAGCATCGCGATCCGGTAGGACAGCGGTTCGCGCGCGGCGGCGCGGGCCAGTTCGTCGACAAAGCTTTCGGTGAAGAATGCGGTCATCGCGTGGGCATTGCCGCGAAGCCGGCCCGCAGGAATACCTGTCCGTACGGGCACGTGGTCAAGGCTGGCGCTCTGCAGGCCGTAGGGCGGCATTCCGCCCGCGACGGCCATGGCATCGGCCTCGCCCCGGCTGGCGGTCAGGGCCGCGGCCGGGCTCATCACCCCGAACAGCCGGCGGCCGAACTCGCGCGCCGAAGCCGGAGTGGCGATGCGGGTCTTCCAGGCCAGCACGTCGCCGCCATCGGGATTGGTCCTGGCCCACAGGACGGCGGAAGCCGGCACGCGCGGCAGCCCGGCAAGGTGTTCCTGCCAGCGTGACCATGTCAGCTGGACCGGCCGCTCCACCTCGCGGGCGATGAGCGCCGCCTCCACCGCGTGCGGCGTGTCAAGCCGGGCATCGAAGCTGCCCCCCGCGGCCACGGAATAAAGGATCACACTGCCCCGGCTGATGCCCAGGGCCTTTGCCACGGCGGCGCGGGTGGATTCGGGTGCCTGCGACGCGATCCACAGCTCAACCCGCCCATCGCGCAGCCGCGCCGTGGCGCTGGCGGTTTCGAGCGAGGCGTGAAGCCCCGGCGCGATGTCATAGCGCGCGATCAGCGAGGGCTGCCCGCCCATGACCGCGTCGGGATCGCCCACAGTGGCCATGCGGTGGGTCCGCGCCTTGCGCACGGCCTTGTCGAGCGCGGCGTCGATCCACGGACTGTCGATCGGGCCATGGACGACGAATTCGGGGGCCATGGCGGCCAGCGCCTGTTCGGCCGCCCACCAGGTCGGCGCGGTGGCGGCGATCCAGTCCGGCCCCTTGACCAGCCGCACGCCGGGGAGGTTGGCCTTGGCCGGATCGTGCCGCCCCAGCTCGGCCGCACGGGCGCGCGGGGCGTGGCGGATCGCGGCGTGGACCATATCGGGCAGGCGCACGTCGGCGGCAAAGGACATGGCCCCGCGCACCTTGGCCGGGCCGTCGATCCTCGGGAATGCCGGGCCGTCGCCGCCGTCGCCGGGCGCAGGGCCAAGCGGCAGTGTCGACGGCGGATCGAACCGCGCCGCTTCCTCGGCCAGTTCGCCAAACCGGGCGCGGTTGGTGCCGTGGCTGACCACCCCGCCTTCCACCTTGCACTCAGTCCAGTCCGCGCCCCAGCGCGCCGCCGCCGCCTGCATCAGCAAGGTCCGCGCGGCACAGGCCGCCTCTCGCGCAGGCAGTTCATAGGCCGCCATCGAAGTGCCGTCCGCCGTCGCCATGAAGCGCGTGCGCTCGGCATGGCGGCGGGCGAGCAGCGGATCGTCGCCCTCGGCCAGCCCCACCGCAAAAGGCATCCACAGCGCCGCCCATTTCGCCGCCAGCGGCACGTTGGCATATTCCCCGCTGACCGGCGCGGGCTCGGCCGCCACCAGCCGCCAGTCCGCGCCCAGTTCCTGCGCGACTACCTGCGGGATCAGCGTGGTGATCCCCTGCCCCATCTCCAGCTGCGGCACCGCCACCGTGACCACCCCGTCGCGGGCAATCCTCAGCCAGGCGGAAAACACCGTCTCGTCCTTCGCCCCCGGCAGCGGCAGCGGAAACCGGCGCGGCAGCAGTCCCCAGGCGAGCACCAGCCCGCCGCCCGCCGCAGCGCCGACCAGTATGGCGCGCCGGGTGATGCGGGGGAGCGCCAGCGCCACCTCAGGCGGTCTGCTGCAACCACAGCGCCAGCCGCCGCGCGATGGTCAGGAACGCCTTGCCCTGCGCGCTGTCGCCCGCTGCCGGGGGCCGGCCGGCGTCGCTGTCGATGCGGATCGCCATGTCGAGCGGGACGTGCCCCAGAAACGGCACCTCCATCGTCCGCGCAACCGCTTCTGCCCCGCCGTGGCCAAAGGGATCGCTCTCCTCGCCGCAGTGCGGGCAGACATAGCCCGACATGTTTTCCACCATTCCGATCACCGGAACCTTGGCCTGTTCGAAAAAATTCATCGCCCGCGTCGCGTCGATCAGGGCAAGGTCCTGCGGGGTCGAAACGATCACCGCCCCGTCGGGCTTGTGCTTCTGCACCATGGTCAGCTGGACGTCGCCGGTGCCGGGAGGCAGGTCGATCAGGATGACCTCGGCATCGCCCCATTCGGCGTCCATCAACTGCCCCAGCGCGCCCGAGGCCATCGGCCCGCGCCAGGCAATCGCCTTGCCCGGTTCGACCAGATGCCCCATCGACAGCACCGGCACGCCCCACGCGCTCGGCACCGGGACCAGCAGCTTGCCGGACAGTTCGGGCTTCATCCCCTCGTTCCCCAGCAAACGCGGCTGCGAGGGGCCATAGATATCGGCATCGACCAGCCCGACCTTGACCCCCAGCCGCGCCAGCGCGACCGCAAGGTTGGCCGACAGCGTGGATTTCCCGACCCCGCCCTTGCCCGACCCGACCGCGACGATCCGGCGCTTCTTCGGCACTTCACGGTCTGCCGTCATTGCGACCCGCACCTCGGTCACGCCGGGCGCGGCGCGCAGGGCGGCCTTGACCGCGATCTCCAGCTTGTCGCGCCCCAGCCGGTCCAGCCCGGCCACGTCGAGCACCACCGTAGCCACACCGTCCACCAGCTTGAGCGCGCCCAGCCGCTCCTGCGCGTCCCCGGGCAGGAGGGTCTTCAGTGCCGCGCCGCTATCGGTATTCATGCCTGCTCCCGCAAATTGTCACCGGTTGCGCCCTAGCAAGGAAAGCTGTGCAATGAAAATGCATCACGGGGCACTGTTTTTGTGCGCGGGTCGTTCCTATACAGGTCGACATGAAGCTTATCAGCGATGCAATCGCCCGTGGCCGCCTGGCCATGAGCGGGGAACCCACTGGCGGCAAGCCCGACGGGAACAAGGGAGGGGGCGGCAAGGCCAGCCCATGGGGCAGGCCGCAAGGCGGCGAGCCCGGCGAACCCGCGTCCGGCCCACCCGACGACGGCCCGGCCGACGACAAGCCCGCGGCCCCCAGGGGCCCGCGCAATCCTTGGCTTCCGGGCGGCGGCGGCCCGTCGTCGGGCGGCTCGCAGCGCCCCACCGGCGAAGGGCCGCGCCGCGTTTCCGGCCTCGAAGACCTGTTCCGCAGCCGCCCCGGCGGTCCGGGCGGCCCCGGCGGTTCGTTCCCGAAGATGCCCCAGCGCGCCGATGGCAGCAGCTGGTTTCCCTATATCGCGGGCGCGGTGGCCGTTGTCTGGCTGGCGTTCAGCACGACCCACATGGTCAACCCCAAGGAACAGGGGATCGTCACCACGCTCGGCAAGTATTCGCGCACGATCAATCCGGGTGTGTCGATGACCCTGCCCTGGCCGCTGGAAAACGTGCGGATCGAGGACGTCACCTCGATCAAGCGCGATACGATTCCCGAGGGCGAGGCTGAAAAGCTGATGCTCACCAGCGACCAGAATCTGGTCGACATCAGCTATCTGGTGCGGTGGAACATCAAGGACCTCAAGCTCTATTCCTTCCAGCTGGCTGACCCGCAGTCCACGGTCAAGGAAGTGGCCGAGGCCGCGATGCGCGCCTCGATCGCCGAGGTGCCGCTGTCCGACGCGATGGGCGGCACCGGCCGCGCCACGGTCGAACAGAACGTGCGCGTGCGGATGCAGGCCGTGCTTGACGCCTATCGCTCGGGTATCCTGATCCAGGGCGTCGAGGTGAAAAAGGCCGATCCGCCTAACAAGGTGATCGACGCCTTCCAGAAGGTGACCGCCGCCCAGCAGGACGCCCAGCGCGCCCGCTCCAACGCCCAGGCCTATGCCCAGCAGGTCATGGCCCGCGCCCAGGGCGAGGCTGCGCTGTTCGACAAGGTCTTCGAACAGTACAGGCTCGCCCCCGAAGTGACCCGGCGACGCATGTATTATGAAACGATGGAACGGGTCCTGTCGGCCAACGACAAGGTAATCGTCGCTGCGCCGGGGGTGACAAGCTACCTCCCGCTGCCCGAAATCAAGCGCCGCAAAGCGCCCGAAGGGAGTGCCCCGTGATGCTGCGCACACTGTGGATGGACAACAAGCCGGCGATCATCGGCGCGGTCGTGCTGGCCGTGGCGGCACTGTCTTCGGTCACCGTGGTGCCCGAGACGGAACAGGCCGTGGTGGTCCGCTTTGGCGACCCGGTGCGGGTCATCAACCGCTTTCGCCCCAATGCCGACTTCGGCATGACCGGCGCCGGGCTTTCGTTCCGGATTCCCTTTGCCGAGCGGCTGGTGCGGATCGACAAGCGCGTGCTCTCGGTCGACATGGAGCGCCAGCAGGTGCTGTCGACCGACCAGCAGCGGATCGAGGTTGACGCCTATGCCCGTTTCCGGGTGATCGACCCGGTGCGGATGGTCCGCTCCGCCGGCACGACCGAGCGGGTCAGCGAACAGCTCCAGCCGATCCTATCCTCGGTGCTGCGCCAGGAACTGGGCAAGCGCACGTTCCAGTCGCTGCTGACCGCTGAACGCGGGCAGGCGATGAAGAACATCAAGGACGGGCTTGACCGGCAGGCGCGCGAATACGGCGCGCAGGTCATCGACGTGCGGATCAAGCGCGCCGACCTGCCCAATGGCACCCCGCTGGAAAGCGCCTTTGCCCGCATGGCCGCCGCCCGCGACCAGGAAGCGACGACGATCATCGCCCAGGGCCAGAAGGCCGCCCAGATCATCCAGGCGACTGCCGAGGCGACCGCGTCGAAAACCTATGCCGATGCCTTCAACAAGGACCCGGCGTTCTACGATTTCTACCGCGCGATGCAGAGCTACGACAAAACCTTCGCCAATCCCAAGAACGAGGGCCAGAGCAGCATCCTGCTGTCGCCGGACAGTGACTATCTTCGCCAGTTCAAGGGGAAGCAAGGCCAGTAGAAACCGGCGCGGATACAATTTGGCAAGGACCTTCCGGAGAACCTTGTCATTCAATCTGCGTTCAGGCCTGACACCGTGATGTGGCGCGGACCCATGCAGCGCGAAAGCGCGCAAGATCGAAGGATGACAAAGGACGTGAAGCCCGTGCGATACGCTTATGGAATCACATCGGCGCTGCTGCTCGGCGGCGCTGCGGTCTCGCTCGTCACCGGCCTTCCCGCCGGGGCCCAGGTCGCCCAGAACGACGCCCAGCAGATGCAGCAGGTCGTGCCCCGTGCCGGCGCGCCCAACAGCTTTGCCGACCTGACGCAGCAGCTCCAGCCCGCGGTGGTCAACATCTCCACCCGGCAAAAGGTGCGCGTTGCGGCCCAGGCCAATCCGTTTGCCGGAACGCCGTTCGCCGACCTGTTCGGCGGCGGTGACCAGAACGGCGGCGGCGCTCAAACGCGCGAGGCGCAGTCGCTCGGTTCGGGCTTCGTCATTTCGGCGGACGGCTACGTCGTCACCAACAACCACGTCATCACCGCCGAGGGTCAGGGACAGGTCGAATCGATCACCGTCACCACGCCCGACGGCACCGAGTATCCCGCCAAGCTGATCGGCCGCGATGCCGCCTCGGACCTTGCCGTGCTCAAGATCAACGCCCCCAGGGCGCTGCCCTTCGTCAAGTTCGGCGACAGCCGGAACGCGCGCGTGGGCGACTGGGTCGTGGCCATCGGCAACCCGTTCGGCCTTGGCGGCACGGTGACGGCCGGGATCATCTCGGCCGTCTACCGGGCCACCGGCACGGGTTCGGCCTATGACCGCTACCTCCAGACCGACGCGGCGATCAACCGGGGCAACTCGGGCGGGCCGATGTTCGACATGAAGGGCCAGGTCATCGGCATCAACAACGCGATCTATTCGCCCACCGGCGGCAGCGTCGGCATCGGTTTCGCCATTCCCGCCGAAATCGCCGCGCCGATCGTCGAAAAGCTCCGCAACGGCCAGGCTATCGAACGCGGCTACCTTGGCGTGCGCATCCAGGGCATGAACGAGGATCTCGCGGATTCGCTCGGCATCCCGCACAACCGGGGCGAATTCATCCAGTCGGTCGAGCCGACCGGGGCTGCCGCCCGCGCCGGGCTGCAATCGGGCGACGTGGTGCTCCGCGTCGATGGCAAGGAAGTCACCCCCGACCAGACCCTGTCGTTCATCGTCGCCAACACCCCGCCCGGAAAGCGCATCCCGCTGGAGGTCATCCGCAACGGCCAGCGCCTGACCCTGGGCGCCGTGGTCGCCAAGCGGCCGAGCGAAGACGAACTGGCCCAGCAAAGCTTTGACCCGCAAGGGCAGGGCCAGGGCGACGGCTACAACGGCACCCCGAAAAAGCAGGGCGAAGGCGTGATCGAGCAGTCGCTCGGCTTCTCGGCCATTCCCCTCACCCCGCAGATCGCCCGCCAGATCGGCGCGACCGAGGGGACCACCGGGCTTGTCATCACCGTGGTCGATGGCAGCTCGGACGCCGGCCAAAAAGGCCTCCAGCGCGGCGACATCGTGCTGGCCGCCAACAACCAGCCGATCGCCACCATCACCCAGATGGAAGCCATCGTCCGCGCCGCGAAAACGCAAGGCCGCAACGCCCTGCTGCTGCGCGTCCAGCGGCGCGGCCAGCCGGCAGCCTACTTGCCGATCCGCATCCGCTAAGCCTCACAAGCCCGAAAACAGCTAAGCCCGCTACCCGCAAGGTGGCGGGCTTTTTCGTGCTATCTCATCCATTCGTCATTGCGAGGCCGCAAGCCGAAGCAATCCAGGGGCGTTGCGCGCGGCGCTCTGGATTGCTTAGAGTCTGTTCCACTTACGTGGAAGCGGCACCAGCCCACTCCCCCGCTCAACGCTGCTTCTTCGCCGTCGTCGCGGTAAAATCCGGGTCCTTGTTCGCCACCCAGTCCACGAACTTGCGGATCGGCGGATTGGCCAGCAATCCTTCCACATCCATCCCATACCGCTGCAACTCGGAATTGGTGAAATTGGCGATCAGCGTCTGCTGGCAGATCGGGTGCATCGGCACGGTATCGCGCCCGCCCCGGCTTTTCGGCACCGGATGGTGCAGGACCACGGTCTTGCCCGTGGCCCGCCCGCAAAGCCAGCAGATCACCGGCGGCGGCGCTTCTTCCTCCTCGCCCAGGTCGGCATAGGGTCCGTGTTTCGAATGCTTGCGGGCCATGTCTCTGCCTGAATTGCCTGAACCTGCGCTCGCCCTATCGCGGCGGGGGCGGCATGGCCAGCGCGGTGTCGCGCAGCGCCCGCTTGCCCTTGGTGCGGCTGGTCAGGTGATAGCGGCGGCAGCGGTCGCAAAGATAGGGCCGAAGCTCGATGTCCGCGCGCAAGGCGGCGGCAACCGCATCCTCCCACGTGGCATGGCGCACCTTCTTCGCGCAGACGCTCAGCCGCGTGCGCAGCGCCTCAAAGTCCCTGCCGCACCGGCCGCGCCTGCTTGCCCACCGCCTGGTTGAGGAAATCGTCGCCCACCGCAGCCGGCGGCGGGCCGCCATCCTCCTCCGGAAGCTCGCCGTTGTCCTCAGGCCGGCCCGGTGCGACCTCGCCCGGCGCGGCAGGGCGCCTTGCCGGGTCGATCAGGTTGCCCTGTTCGTCGACGTAGTAATAGTCTTCCGGGTTCTGGTTCAGGTTGGCCTCGTCGTCCGGTTCCAGCTGCCATTCGGGCAGCTTCAACTGGGTGTCGAACTGTTCGACCGGGCGGCGGGCGGTGGCGACCCGCATATACTGCGAAAACGCCCGCGCCGGGGCCGTGCCGCCCATCAGGCCGGGCACCGCCCGGGCATCGTCGCGGCCCATCCACACCCCGGTGGTCACGCCCGAGGAAAACCCGATGAACCAGCCGTCCTTGTTCGAAGACGTCGTCCCGGTCTTGCCCGCGACCGGGCGGCCGATCTGCGCGGCGCGGCCGGTGCCGATGTTGACCGCGGTCTGCAGGAGGTCGGTGATCCCGGCGGCGACATAGTCCGGCACCAGCGGCTGGCCTGGGGCCGAGCGGTGCTCGTAAAGCACGCGCCCGTCGGTCGTGGCGACCTTGGAAATGCCATAAGGCTCGATCGAAGTGCCCTTGGCCGAAACGGCGGCAAAGGCACGGGTCATGTCGATCAGGCGCACGTCCGACGTACCCAGCACCATCGAGGGCGTGGTGTTGACCGGCGTGGTGATGCCAAACCGCCGCGCCATCCCCGCCACCGTGCCAAACCCCACCTCGTTGCCAAGCTGCGCCGCCACGGTGTTCTTGGAATAGGCAAAGGCAGTGCGCACGTCGATCTTGCCGGCATAGTTGCGGCCGTCGTTGTGCGGGCTCCACCCCTGGATCGTCACCGGCTCGTCGACCACGGCGTCGTCCGGCTTGTATCCGGCCTCCAGCGCGGCAAGATAGACGAACAGCTTCCACGCCGAACCCGGCTGGCGCACGGCGTTGACCGCGCGGTTGTAGTTGCTGGTGACGTAATCGGTGCCGCCGACCATCGCGAGGATCGCCCCGTCGCGGTCCATCGAAACGAGCGCGCCCTGTGCGCCCGTGGGGGCGTTCTTCGCCACCGAAGCCGTCGCCGCGCGCTGCATGTCGATGTCGAGCGTGGTCCACACCTCGATCGGCTCATTGTTTTCCGGCACCAGCATGTCCAGCTGCGGCAGCGCCCAGTCGGTGAAATACCGCACCGAATTCTGCCCGCTTTCCGCCGCGAATTTGACCTCGCCAAAGTCCGCTGCCGCCGCCTCCGCCGCGCCGATGGCCCCGGCGTCCTGCATCGTCTCCAGCACGACTTTTGCGCGCGACACTGCCGCCGACTGGTCCGCCGTGGGCGAATAGCGCGAGGGCGCCTTGACCAGGCCGGCAATGATTGCCGCCTCGGGCAGGGTCAGGTCATTGCCAGGATGGCCAAAGAACTTGCGGCTGGCGCTGTCAATCCCGTATGCGCCGCCGCCGAAATAGACCTTGTTGAGATAAAGCTCGAGGATCTGGTCCTTGGAAAACTTCGTCTCCAGCGCGATCGCCAGCACCGCCTCGCGCGCCTTGCGGGTGAAGGTCCGGTTGTTGTTGAGGAACACGTTGCGCGCCAGCTGCTGGGTGATGGTCGATCCGCCCTGCCGCCACTTGCCGCTCTGCACGCGCACGAACAAGGATCGCAGGATGCCCACCGGATCGACGCCGTAGTGGTCGTAATAGCGCCGGTCCTCGACCGAAATCATCGCGTCCTTCATCGTCGAGGGGATCTGCGCGATCGGCAGCCACTTGCCAAAGCTCGGCCCGATCGAGACGATTTCCTGCCCGTCGCGCGCGCGCACGACGATCATCTGCCCCTGCGTCTGCGATTTAAGCGCCTGATAGCCCGGCAGCGACTGCGCCGCGACCAGCACCGCCACGCCCAGCGCGATCACGGCGGCAACGCCCAGCGCAAGGGTCCAGGCCAGGACGCGCTTGATGAACCGGCCAAATCCCCCGCCCGACGGCCCCCTGCCCCCCGGCG
>CAYFJH010000009.1:0-923 GCA_964343385.1 uncultured Novosphingobium sp.
TCCCGGTCGGGATCACGTCGCCGCCGCCGCCGCCGGTCACCGATCCAGGCGACAAGCGCAACCATCAGGGCAAGCACGCCGCCGGCAAGAGCAGGGTGATCGGCAAGGAAATCCATGCTCCGCCCTTGCCTCAAGTCCCCGCCCGGCTAAAGCCGAATTGTGCAAGTGCGACAACGTCCGATCCTGGCTCTCGGCCTTCGCCTGCTGGCTATGGCCCTGCTTTCGTCAACATACCTGCTGGTCAAGCTCGCTGGCCAGCGCGGCATCTCGCTCCCCGAAACGCTGTTCTGGCGCCAGGCCCTCCCAACCGCCGCACTCACCATGTGGCTCGGCCTGCGCGGCCAGTTCGCCACCCTGAAAACCGACCGTCCGTGGATCCACGCCCGCCGCGCGGTCATCGGCACCCTGGGCATGTTCCTCACTCTCGGCGTGGTCCGCCTGCTGCCGCTCGCCGAAGCAACGATCCTTGGCTTCACCGCCCCGGTCTTCGCTGTCATCCTCGCCACGCTGTTGCTGCGCGAACACGTCGGCATCTGGCGATGGAGCGCGGTCGGCCTAGGCCTGATCGGGGTCGTCATCATTGCTGGGCCTGACCGGGGGCACCTGCCCCTTCCAGGGCTCGCCGTGGGCCTCGGCGCCGCCTTCTTCGTCGCGCTCGTCTCCATCCAGCTGCGCGACCTTGGCCGCACAGAGGATTCGGTGCGGATCGTCTTCTGGTTTTCGGCGATCAGTACCGTCCTCCTTTCGCCCGGCATCTTGCTGTTCGGAGGGGAACATGACCTCGGCGACTGGCTGCTGATCGCCGGAATCGGCCTCACCGGCCTTTTCGCGCAATTATTCATGACCGCCGCCCTGCGTTACGGCAGCGTCGCGGCGGTGATCGTGATGGACTATTCCCAGCTCGCCTGGTCAACCCTGTGGGG
>CAYFJH010000009.1:933-9671 GCA_964343385.1 uncultured Novosphingobium sp.
CCCGCCGCAACATGGTTCGGCGCGCCGCTGATCGTTGCTGCAGGCCTCGTCATCGCATGGCGTGAACACCGGCTGCACCGGCGCACGCCCGTCAGCCCCAGCGCGCTTCCCACTGGCAGCTGAACCACGCCGCCGGAGCCGATGCGACGGGCCTTGACGGAACCGGCCATTTCCCCAACCGTTAGCAGCCAGTAAGGACCGCGCAAAACCCGCGCGCCGACGACAAGGAAATGACCATGCTACGCAAGATGCTTCTCGCCCTCGCGGTCACCGGCATCGCCCTGACCGCCACCGCCTGCAATACCGTCAAGGGCGCGGGCCGCGACATCGAATCCGTGGGCCAAGCCGGCTCGGATGCCATCAACAAGTAAAGCCGGCGCGCGGGGTCACCCCCGCGGCTGCACCAGCACCGGCCGCCGCGCTGCCTGCGTCTCGTCCAGCCGCCGACGCGGCGCAAGGTGGGGCGCGGACTTCAACGTGGCATCACCGGCACGGGCACGCACCGCAAGGCTGCGCATCGAGGTGATGAACCGGTCCAACCCGGCCTTGCTCTCGGTCTCGGTCGGCTCGATCAGCATCGCCCCGTGCACCACCAGCGGGAAATAGACCGTCATCGGGTGAAACCCCTCGTCGATCAGTCCCTTGGCAATATCCAGCGTGGTGAACCCCTCGGCCAGCCCCCCCAATCCGTGGTCGGCGTCCGAAAACAGCGCTTCGTGCATGCACGGCCCGGCCTTGCCGAACGGCGCGTCAAGCACGTCCTCAAGGCTGCGCAGCACGTAGTTGGCGTTGAGCACCGCGTCCTCGGCCACTTGCCGCAGACCGTCCGCGCCATGGCTCAGGATATAGGCCAGCGCGCGGGTGAACATGCCCATCTGCCCGTGGAACGCGGTCATCCGGCCAAAGTTCTGCGGATGCGCGTCCGCCGCATCCTCTTCCTCGATCAGCCGCACGATCCCGTCCGCCCCGCGCTGCGCAAACGGCAGCGGCGCGAACGGTGCCAGCGCCTCGGACAGCACCACCGGCCCCGACCCCGGCCCACCCCCGCCGTGGGGCGTGGAAAAGGTCTTGTGCAGGTTGATGTGCATCGCATCGACGCCAAGGTCGCCGGGGCGCACCTTGCCGACGATCGCGTTGAAATTCGCCCCGTCGCAATAAACAAAGCCCCCCGCCGCGTGGACCGCGTCGGCGATCTTCTTCATGTCGCGCTCGAACAGCCCGCAGGTGTTGGGGTTGGTGATCATCACCGCCGCCACATCCCCCCCCAGCCGCGCCTCCAGCGCCGCCAGATCGACCCGGCCATCGGCGGTGGCCGGAATGTTCTCGACCCGGTAGCCCGCAAAGGCCGCCGTCGCCGGATTGGTCCCATGCGCGCTTTCCGGCACCAGAATCACCTCGCGCTTGTCCCCCCGCGCCTCCAGCGCGGCGCGGATGCACAGCAGCCCGCACAGTTCGCCATGCGCCCCGGCCTTGGGCGTCATCGCCACGGCGCTCATGCCCGTAAGCGTCACCAGCCAGTCGGCCAGCTGCGCGATCACCTCGATCGCCCCGCGCACCGTCTGCTGCGGCTGGAGCGGATGGATATCCGCAAACCCGGCCATCCGCGCGACCTTCTCGTTCAGGCGCGGGTTGTGCTTCATCGTGCACGACCCCAGCGGAAACGGCCCGAGGTCGATCGCATAGTTCTGCCGCGACAGGCGGGTATAATGTCTTACCGTCTCCGGCTCGGTCAGCCCCGGCAGGTCCGCCGGAACGGCCCGCGCGAACCGCGCCAGCCCCGGCAGGACTTCACCCTCCGGCCCATCGAAATCAACCCCGCAGGTGCCCGCCCGGCCCAGCTCGAAGATCAGCGGCTCTTCCAGCATCAGGCCCCGGTCACCGCTCGCCGTGACGATTTCCGGCGCGGAACCTTCACCCATCTCGGGCCGCCAGCCCACCGCGTTGACAGCGCTCATGTCGGGGCTCCTTCATGGGTATCGCCGACAATGTCGGCCAGCACCGTCGCCAGTGCGTGAATGTCCTCGTCGGTCGTCGTCTCGGTCGCTGCCACCAGCAGCCCCCGGTGCAACCCCGGCGCGTCGGGATAAAGCCGCCCGAGCGAGACCCCGCCGAGCACGCCGTATTCCGCCAGTTCGCGCACCACGTCACGCGCATCGCGCGGCAGGATCACCGTGAACTCGTTGACGAACACGTCGTTGAGCACGCTCACCCCCGGAACCTTGGCCAGCGCCGCCGCCGTCCGCTGCGCCGCGCCGTGGTTGACCCGCGCCAGCTGCGCCAGCCCCCCGCCGCCCAGCAGGGTCATGTGGATGGAGAACGCCAGCGCGCAAAGCCCTGAATTGGTGCAGATATTGCTCGTCGCCTTCTCGCGCCGGATATGCTGCTCGCGCGTCGAGAGCGTCAGGACGAACCCCCGCTTGCCGTCCGCATCCACGGTCTGCCCGGCCAACCGCCCCGGCATCTGCCGCACGAACTTCTCGCGGCACCCGAACAGCCCAAGGTAAGGTCCGCCGAACTGAAGGCCCACCCCCAGCGACTGCCCCTCGCCCACGACAATGTCCGCGCCCAGCGCGCCCGGCGCCTCGATCAGCCCGAGCGCGACCGGCTCGGTCACCACCGCCACCAGCAGCGCGCCCTGCGCATGGGCAGCCTCGGCAATCGCGGCAAGATCGGGAATGCGCCCCATCACGTCCGGATACTGCACGACGACGCACGACGTCTGCCCGTCAATCGCCGCGATCACCGCCCCGTCATCAGGCGCGGCATCGAGTTCGGGCACGAAAGTCACCAGCTCGTCGCCGGTAAACCGCGCCATGGTCGTTGCAATGGCGATGTAGTGCGGATGCAAACCACCCGAAATGACCGCCCGCCCGCGCCGCGTCACCCGCCCGGCCATCGTGATGGCCTCCCAGCACGCGGTCGACCCGTCGTACATCGAGGCATTGGCAATGTCGGTCCCGAACAGCCGCGCCACCTGGGTCTGGAACTCGAACAACACCTGCAAAGTGCCCTGCGCGATCTCCGGCTGGTACGGCGTATAGGCCGTCAGGAACTCGCCGCGCTGGATCAGATGATCGACCGACGCCGGAATGTGGTGGCGATAGGCCCCCGCCCCAAGGAAGAACGGCGTTGTCCCCGCTGACAGGTTCTGCCCGGCAAGCGCGGCCATGTGCCGCTCCACCGCCATTTCGCTGGCATGGCCCGGAAGGCCGGCGATCGGCCCGGCCAGCCGCGCTTCGGCAGGCACGTCGGCGAACAGCTCGTCCACCGACCCCGCGCCGATAACCCCCAGCATTTCCGCCCGTTCCGCAGGCGTCAGCGGCAGATAGCGCATCGCCTCAGAGCCCCGCGACGTAGGCGTCGTAACCCGCCCGGTCCATCAGCGCGCCCAGCTCCGCCGGGTCCGAAAGCGTCAGCCGGAACAGCCAGCCGCCCTTTTCCGCATCGGTATTGACCAGCTCCGGTGCCTCGACCAGCGCGCCGTTGACGTCGGTCACGGTGCCGCTGACCGGCGTATAGACGTCCGAGGCGGCCTTCACCGAATCCACCACGCACGGCGCATCGCCCTTGGCCAGCACCGCACCTTCCTCGGGCAGTTCGACAAAGGTGATGTCGCCCAGCTGCCCTTGCGCATAGTCGGTAATGCCCACGGTCCCGGTGTCGCCGGAAACTTCGATCCATTCATGGTCGGTCGTGTAATAGGTCGTCACTGGGCAGCTCCTCAGCGGTGGTAACGGTGGGGGACGAACGGCATCGGGACAACGCTGGCGGCAAGCCGCTTGCCCCGGACATCAATGGAAAGCTCTGATCCGGCCGCCGAAAAAGCCGCATCGACATAGGCCATGGCGATCGGGTGGCCAAGGCTGGGCGAGAACCCGCCCGAAGTCACCCGGCCCACCTCGGCCTCGCCGGCAAACACCGCGGCCCCCTCGCGCGCGGCCTGCCGGCCCTCCAGCGCAAGGCCCACGCGCAAAGTCGGCGTTCCGTCGGCCAGCGCCGCCAGCACGGCCCCAGCGCCCATGAACCCGCCCTCGGCCCGCCGCCGCTTGCTGATCGCAAAGGCAAGACCCGCGCTCACCGGATCGGTTTCTTCGGCAAGATCGTGCCCATAAAGCGGCAGGCCCGCCTCAAGCCGCAGCGAATCGCGCGCGCCCAGCCCGATCGGCTTGACCCGCGCATCCGCGCACAGCGCCTCGGCCAGCGCCTCCGCCGTCGCGCCCGGCACCGAAATCTCGAACCCGTCCTCGCCGGTATAGCCCGACCGGCTGATCCCCAGCGCAACCCCGTTCCAGTCCAGCACCGCCGCCTGCATGAACTTGAGGTCCGCCGCGCCCGGCACCAAGGCGGTCAGCACCGCCGCCGCCTCCGGCCCCTGCAAGGCCAGCAGTGCCTGCTCATCAAGGTGGTTGAGCGTGATCTCGTCCGGCAGAAACTCGCGCAAGTGGCCGATGTCGTCCCACTTCATCGCCCCGTTGACCACGAGATAATAATGATCCCCCCGGCTGGTCACCATCAGGTCGTCAAGGATCCCGCCCGCCTCGTCCAGCAGCAGCGAATAGCGCTGCCGCCCCGACTTCAGCGCTGCAATGTCCGCCGGCAACAGCGCCTCCAGCGCCGCCGCCACGCCCTCGCCGGCAACGGTAAGCTGCCCCATGTGCGACACGTCGAACAGGCCCGCGTGCTCGCGCGTCCAGCCATGTTCGGCGATGATGCCCTCATACTGGACCGGCATCCAGTAGCCCGCGAAGTCAACCATCCGCCCCGCCCGCGCGCGGTGCCAGGCGTCAAGCGGCAAGGCCATCGGCTCGGCCGGAGCGTCATCGTCGTTGGCGACTTCATTGCTGTCAGTATTGTATGTATCGCTCACAATCAGGCCTTCCACACAGCTCGGGCACCTTCCGGTGCCCCCTCTGTCTTGGAAACCTGAGAGCTTTCCTCCACGCGGCGCAATGCACCGGCGCAAAGTTACCCCTTCGGCGGCCCTTCCCTTCGCCGGGAACGGCTCTTTCCAGAGCGTCGCTATCGACCCACGCGGTCCGTTTGCCTGAGAGATTCCGGGGCGGTTGCTCCTTCGGCGCCCGGCGTCTCACCCTGAAGGGCGATTCGCCGGAACTCTCCCGCGCTATCAGCGACCTCCACTCGCTGGCATTGTGCAGATGCGAAGTCAACGCGCCTTTCGGGCGACGCCCAAACTAATCCACAACGCCAGCCGGATCGCGCAGGATGGACGCCGCATAGTGCTGCCGTCGCAGCGCCCGGTGCATCGCCTCATGCTCGTGGAAAAACCGCCCGCGCGCCTTTTCATGCGCCAGGGCCAGGATGACGTCCGCCAGAAAGTCGGCACGAACCGACCGGAACCGGCTCGCCCCGCCGTGCAGCAGCAGGTCCATCACCGGTGCCAGCAACTGCCCCACCCGCTCGGCCGGCCGCCGCTCGGCCCGCGCACCGATCAGAAGCCCCGGACGCAATACATCCAGCCGGCCATAGCCCAGCTTGCCCAGCGCCGCCTCGACCTCGCCTTTGACCCGCAGATAGAATCCCTTGGCCTGCGGGTCGGCCCCGACCGAGGATACCGCGATGAACTGCCGCGCGCCCGCCTCACCACGTCCGGACGGGCGGCGGCAATCGCATCGCCCCAGTTCTCCGGATCGGCGAGCAAGACCTCCATCCGCGCGCGCGGAGGCAGCGCGAACTCGCGCCGCGACACCGCCACCAGCCGCAGGTCCGACCGGTCCACCGCCGCCCGCACCAGCGCCGTGCCGACCAGCCCGGTCGCTCCGACAAGGCATATCCTAACCGGCCTGGGCATCGGCCCACCTAAACATTGCTCAACCCCTCAGGCATGATCCCGGTAATCCGCGCATATGCGGAAATCGCGAAACGGTCGGTCATCCCCGCGATATAGTCCGCCACACGCCGGCTGCGCGCCGGCTCATCCTCATTCGCCAGCCGCGCCGCCCATTCCGCGCCCATCAGCGCCGGCTCGGCCCGGAACGCATCGAACAGCGCCGCCGTCACCTCGCGCGCCCGCTCCGCTGTCGCCAGCTGCTCGGGGTGGTAATAGAGCTTATCATACATGAACTGCTTCAGCCGCCGCTCATTCTCGGCCAGTCCTGCGGAAAAGGCCGCCGTAGCCCGCCCCGCCGCGCGCACGTCGGCCACGCTCGCCATGCCCCCGGCCCGCCCGCGCGTCTCGCCGATAAGGTCGTTGACCATCATCCCGATCTGCCCGCGCACCAGTTCGCGCAGCTGCCGGTCGCGCGGCGCATGGGGAAAGCGCCGTTCGACCGCGCCCCACTGCTCGGCCACGAAATCAAGCGCCAGCAGCTCGTCGAGGTCAAGAAAACCCGCCCGCAAGCCATCGTCGATATCGTGGTTGTCATAGGCGATGTCATCCGCCAGCGCCGCAACCTGCGCCTCAAGGCACGACCATTCGCGCAAGTGCAGCGGGAAGGCCGCATCGAGTTCCGCCAGCGCCCAGTTCGGCTGCAAGACCGGCCCGTTGTGCTTGGCCAGCCCCTCCAGCAGTTCCCAGGTCAGGTTGAGCCCGTCAAACTCGCAGTATGGGCTTTCGAGCCGCATCAGCGTGCGCAGGCAGTGCGCGTTGTGGTCAAACCCGCCGAACGGCTGCATCGCCTCGTCCAGCGCGTCTTCGCCGGCATGGCCGAAGGGCGGGTGGCCGATGTCGTGGGCCAGGCACAGCGCCTCGGTCAGGTCCTCGTCCAGCCCCAGCGCGCGCGCGATCACCCGCCCGATCTGCGCCACCTCAAGGCTATGGGTAAGCCGCACGCGGTAATGATCGCCATCGGGCGCGATGAACACCTGCGTCTTGTGGCGCAGGCGGCGGAACGCGATCGAATGGATGATCCGGTCGCGGTCGCGCTGATAGGGCCCGCGCGGCCCCCGCGTCACCCCATCGTCAGCGGCAAACTCACGCCCCCGGCTCTGCGCCGGGTCCGAGGCATAGGGCGCGCGCGGCGTGGTCAACCCGCCAGAATCCAGTCCGCCGCCGCCTCGGCATGGATGTGGGTGCAGTCAAAGATCGGCAGGACATTGGCATCGACGTCGATCACCATTTCCAGCTCGGTGCAGCCCAGCACGATCGCCTGCGCCCCGTCGCGCTGCAGTTCGACGATGATCGTCTTCAATTCGCGCTCGGCCTGCCGGGTCGCCTTGCCGACCATCAGTTCCTCGTAGATGATCCGGTCGAGCGTATCGACGAACTTCATCTCGGGCGGCAGCAATTCGATATCCCGCGAGATCAGCTTCTTGCGGTAGAACCCTTCGGTCATGACATTGCGCGGGCCGATCAACGCGGCCTTCTTCACCCCGCCCTTTGCCATGCGTTCGCCCACGCAGTCGGCGATATGCAGCACCGGCACCGAAACGGCCTTGGCCACCTCGTCATAGACCTTGTGCATCGAATTGGCGCCGATCAGCAGCGCGGTCGCCCCCGCCTGCTCAAGCCGCCGCGCGCTGTCGGCCAGCACCTGCGCGGCACAGGCCCATTCCTCGGCGGTATGAAGCCGCTGGAGGTCGCTGAAATCAAGGCTTTCGATCAGCAGCGGCGCACTCGCCCGCTTGCCTTTCTGCACCTGCACGAGGCGGTTGATGTGTTCATAATAGGTGCGTGTCGACAGCCAGCTCATGCCGCCGATAAGGCCCAGCTTGCGCAAGGTCGTTCTCCCCGGGAAGGTCACCGAAACCCCCGTTTCGAGGGATGCCTTAGGAAAGCCGCGCCCCAACGTCCAGCGCTGGCACGCTCGGCCCGGCCCTGTTCAACCGAATCCCGTCGCACAAAGCGCGGCGGAACTGGCCGTAACCTCGAGCACGTCGCGGTCTCCCACCCGGCGCACGGCCTCCACATATTCGGGGATAGTCCGCTTCGGCCCCTGCAACGCGCGCAGCTTGCGCAGCTGGGAAATGGTCAGCCGGTCGACCATTCGCCGCGCCATGCAGGTGCTGATCCCGTCGGACAGCCCGGCATCGACCAGCGCACTGCGGACCTGGCTTTCGGCAATCTTCTGGACGCAGCCGGGCAGCACCAGCGACAACAGGGCCGCCGCGATGACCGCCCGGCCCCGCATCAGTGAGCCAGCGACTTGTTGATGTCTTCCACCATCTTCTTCGCGTCGGCGAGGAGCATCATGGTCTGGTCCATGTAGAAAACGTCGTTGTCAACGCCCGCATAGCCCACGCCGCCCATCGAACGCTTGATGAACATGATGGTCTTGGCCTTGTCCACGTCGAACACTGGCATCCCATAGATCGGGCTCGACTTGTCGGTCTTCGCCGCCGGGTTCACCACGTCGTTCGCGCCGATGATGAAGGCGACGTCGCACTGCGCGAACTCGCCGTTGATGTCCTCAAGCTCGAACACCTCGTCATAGGGCACGTTGGCTTCGGCCAGCAGCACGTTCATGTGCCCCGGCATACGCCCCGCGACCGGGTGGATCGCATACTTGACGTTGACGCCTTCCTTTTTCAGCAGGTCGCCCATCTCGCGCAGCACGTGCTGGGCCTGTGCCACGGCCATGCCGTAACCCGGAATGATGATGACGTTCTCGGCTTCCTTCATCAGGAAGGCCGCGTCCTCGGCGCTGCCGCGCTTGTAGGGCCGCTGTTCCTTGGCCCCACCGGCACTCGCATCGGGTGCCGCGCCGAACCCGCCCGCAATCACCGAGATGAAGCTGCGGTTCATCGCCCGGCACATGATGTAGCTCAGGATCGCACCGGAC
>CAYFJH010000009.1:9681-14010 GCA_964343385.1 uncultured Novosphingobium sp.
GATCATCGCGGTGTTGTGCAGCGTAAAGCCCATCGCCGCCGCCGCCCAGCCCGAATAGGAATTGAGCATCGAGACGACCACCGGCATGTCCGCCCCGCCGATCGGAATGATCAGCAGGAACCCGATGATGAACGACAGCACCGTGATCGTCACAATGATCCACGAGGCCTCGTCGTGCGTGAAGTACAGGACGAGGCCGAGGATCGCGACGATCGTGGCGAGGTTGATCACGTGGCGCCCCGGCAGCATGATCGCCGCCCCGCTCATGTTGCCATTGAGCTTGAGGAAGGCGATGACCGAGCCGGAGAAGGTGATCGCGCCAATGGCGATGCCAAGGCCCATCTCCACCCGGCTGTCCGGATTGATAACCCCTTCGGGCAGCAGGATGCCGAACGCGCCGGGGTTGAGGTAGGCGGCAAGGCCCACCAGCACCGCCGCCATGCCGACAAGGCTGTGGAACGCCGCCACCAGCTGCGGCATCGCCGTCATCTGGATGCGCCGCGCCGTGGTGATGCCGATCAATGCGCCAAGGCCGATCGCGGCAATAATCTTGGCCATAGCGACATAGTCAGGAATGAACGCGAACGATTCAGTCTGGCTGATCTGCCCGTTTTCAATTGCCACGCCCACGGAGGAATAGAGACCGCCCGGCACGTGGGTCACCAGCGTGGTGACCACGGCAATCCCCATGCCGAGCATGCCATAGCGGTTGCCCCCACGGCTGGTCGCCGGGCTCGAAAGCCCGCGCAGCGCCAGAATGAACAGGACCCCGGAAATGAGGTATGCGAGCAGGGCCCACGAGGGCAGCACCGTGTGTTCCATCAAACGGCCCCCCTCAGCCCTTCTGCTTTTTCTTGTACATCGCCAGCATCCGCGCCGTCACCGCAAAGCCGCCGAAGATATTGATGCTCGCCATCACCACGGCGACCAGCCCCAGCCAGCTCGACGTAATCGAACCGGCCGCCGCCGCTGCGACCAGCGCGCCGACGATGATCACCGAGGAAATCGCGTTGGTCACCGCCATCAGCGGCGTGTGCAACGCCGGCGTTACCGACCAGACCACGTAATAGCCCACGAAACAGGCCATCACGAAGATCGAAAGAATGCTGATGAAGTCCATTTCCGCCCCCCGGTTCCTCAATGCAAAAACGCCAGGCAGCGCGAACTGCCCGGCGCGTCAGCGGTCCATGCGTTCGTGCGCCGCTGCCGGAGCGGACGGCCATATCCTGGTTGCTTGCAACGCGCGGGAACGGCCACCCGTCCCGCCGCTCAGCGGCTGATCAGGTAGACGACGAAAGCAGTGATCACCACCAGTGCCGGCGTGGACCACTTCACCGTGTTGATGAAGCTTGCGTATGTTTCGTTTGCCGCCTTCATGTCGTTCGCCGAAGCCATTTTGTTTCTTCCCGATCTTCTGGCCTGTTCCGGCCGTTTCCGTTGCCAGAAGCTCTATCGCGAGGCGCAGCGTCACTCAAGCGCGCAGTTTGGCCCTACGGAACCTTAAGCGCCTTTTTACCCTCTGCCGTTATTGCTGACCGGGCAAAGAGGGGTTTCCACCAGAACCATGGCCGATTTCGAACAGCGCCTGTTGATGCTGATCGACGATGAGCCGGCGCAATGCCGGCTGATCTCGGCACTCGCCGCGCGTGAGGGCTGGCGCACGCTCGTCGTCAAGGACAGTGAGACCGCGATCGCGATGCTCGGCACGCGGCAGGGGATGCAGCTTGCCGCGATCATCCTCGACCAATGGGTTCCGGGCGACGACGCCTGTGATCTCATCGCTCAGCTCAAAAGCCGCCGTCCGGCCCTGCCCATCCTGATGCTCACCACCAGCGCCTCCCCGCTCCTCGCGGTCGAAGCGATGCGCGCGGGTGCAGCCGACTATCTGATCAAGCCCGTCGCGCCCGAACGCCTGATGCAGGCCCTGCGCGCCGCCACCACCCGCGAAACCCCGCGCGATGAACTCGCCCCGCTGACCGAGAAAATGCCCGGCGCGCCCGATTTCGACGCGATGATCGGCGCCGCACCCGCCTTCCGCTCCGCCCTCGCCGTCGCCGCCAAGGCCGCACGCGGCCAGGGCCAGGTCCTGATCGAAGGCGAAAGCGGCACCGGCAAGGAAATGCTTGTCCGCGCGATCCACGCCGCCAGCCCCCGCTCGAAAAACGCCTTCCGCATAATCAACGTCGGCAACATCCCCGCCAACGGCATCGAATCGGTCCTGTTCGGCCACGAAAAGGGTGCCTTCCCCGGCGCGTTCGACCGCCAGGTCGGCGCGCTCCAGCACTGCGACGGCGGCACCCTCGTCCTCGACGAGATCGACCGCCTGCCCGAGTGCATCCAGGTCCGCCTGGTCGAATCGATCGCCAGAAGCGACGTGCGCCCCATCGGCGCGCGCCATTCCTTCAAGGTCGATGTCCGCATCATCGCGGCAAGCAACCTGCCCTTGCGCGACATGGTCGCCGGCGGCCACTTCCTGCCCGAGCTTTACGAAGCGCTCGGGCCCACCACCGTCGCGCTCCCCGCCCTGCGCGAACGCCCGGGCGACATCGCCGCCCTCGCCCGCCATTTCCTTGCCCGCATCGGCGAACAACCCGGCCTGCGCCCGCTCGGCATCATGGACTCTGCGCTGTCGCTGTTGTCCGCCTATGACTGGCCGGGCAACGTCCGCCAGCTCCAGGCCGTGCTGTTCCGGGCCTGCGTATTCTGCGACGGCGATGCGCTCACGGCCGAGGATTTCCCCCAGCTCTCCAACCTGCTCGGCTCGAACCAGCAGGTCACCCCCGGCAACCGCGCGGTCCACGGCTCGCCCGGCGTGCTGCTCTACACTTCGGACGGCAACCTGCGCCCGCTCGAAGACATCGAGGCCGACGTGATCCGCCTCGCCATCGGCCATTATCGCGGCCGCATGACCGAAGTCGCCCGCCGCCTCGGCATCGGCCGCTCGACGCTCTACCGCAAGCTCTCCGACCTCGGGATCGACAGCGCCGCCTGAGCTTTCATATGCGGTAGTCCGTGGAACCTGCCGCGATCCTGAGGGTTTTTTATCAGAAGAATATCGGACTGAGCATCATGAGCCTGCAACCCACCATCGAACCCCCTGGCGCGCTTCAGACCGGTTGGAAACTGGTGTCCAAGGGGCAATCGCCTGACAGCCACAACATCGAAGCGGTGCCCGAGCAAAAACCCGTCCCGCCCGGCCCCCACGGCGACAGCAGCCCCGATCCCCGTTCAGCCTGGGAGGTGGGCGAAATCGGTTAGCGCGCCGTCGCGCAGCCCCCGCCACACGCGCAGGGCCTGCACCGTCTCGGCCACATCGTGCACGCGCAGCAGTTGCACGCCCGCATCCAGCGCCTTGACCGCCAGCACGATCGACCCGCCCAGCCGCTGGCCCGCCGCTGCCTCGCCCGAAAGCGCCCCGATCATCCGCTTGCGGCTTGCCCCGACCAAAATCGGCTGGCCGAGCGCATGAAACAGCGGCAACGCATTCATCAGCGCAAGGTTGTCCGCCAGCGACTTGCCGAACCCGATGCCCGGATCAAGCACGATCCGCCCGCGCGCAATCCCGGCCTCCACCGCCGCATCGCGCCGCGCCGCCAGCCAGTCGAACACGTCGAGCACCACATCGCCATAGCTGGCATTGCCATGCAGATCCTCGCCCTCACCCGGCGCGTGCATCAACACCACCGGCACGCCTGAGGCCGCCGCAAATTCCATCGAACGCGGATCGTGGCGCAGCGCGGACACATCGTTGAACAGGTGCGCGCCTGCCGCCACCGCTGCTTCCATCACCACCGGCCGCCGCGTATCGACGCTGATTGCCGCGCCCATCGCCGCCACGCGCTCCACGATCGGGATGACGCGCTTCAATTCGTCGCCTTCCCACACCGCCGGCGCGCCGGGCCGGGTCGATTCCCCGCCGATGTCGACAATCGCTGCCCCTGCCTCAAGCATGGCCGCGGCATGGGCCTGCGCCACGTCGGGCCGGTCCAGAAATTCGCCCCCGTCCGAGAACGAATCCGGCGTGACGTTGAGAATGCCCATCACCTGCGGCTGATCAAGCCGCACCGTCCGCGCCCCGAACTGCAAGGGCTCGGGCGCGCGGCGCAGGTCGTCCCACTGCCCCCGCACCGCCTCGGGCAACCCCGGCAGCACCGCTTCCAGTTCGCGCACCCCATACAAAACGCGCGAAACAACCCTGCCCCCGTCCCGCCCGATCAGCGCAAACCGGCTGGCATAGACCATGCCCCCCGCCAGCCGCACCGCCGCGCCGTCCTCGACTTGTGGGCTCGCGGCAAGACCGATGGGCCAAAGGTAGTAAGTGATCATCCC
>CAYFJH010000009.1:14020-28523 GCA_964343385.1 uncultured Novosphingobium sp.
CCCCGCCGCTCCGCTCGCACCTCTCCGCCCGTCATTGCGAGGAACACCGTGACGAAGCAATCCAGAGCGTCACGAACCAACGCCCTGGATTGCTTCGCCACGCTCGCAATGACGACAACGGGAAGCCGAATCCTCAAGGCTCGGTCGAAAGCAGATACAACTGCCGCACATCGTCGAGCGGCTTGAGCACGCCCTCATGCTCGATATGCCAGTACGACCACCCGTTGCACGAAGGCGCGCCCTGCAGCTTCGCCCCCAGCCCGTGGATCGACCCGCTGTCCGCGCCGCAAGCCAGCGAACCATCCGCCCGCACCTGCGCCATGAACCGCCGCTTCTTGTCCGAAATCACCGTCCCCGGCGCGATCCAGCCGGTTTCCACCAAAGTCCCGAACGCCACCTTGGGCGCGGCCTTGGGGCTCTGCATCGTCGTCACCGCGCTCTCGTCCAGCGGCAGCGCCAGTTCGATCCGCTCCAGCGCCGCCTCGCGGTAACCGGGATCACGCTCGCACCCGATCCACTGCCGCCCCAGCCGCTTGGCCACCGCGCCGGTCGTGCCCGTGCCAAAGAACGGGTCGAGCACGACATCGCCCTTGTTGGTCGTCGCCAGCATCACGCGGTAGAGCAGCGCCTCGGGCTTCTGTGTCGGGTGAACCTTGGTGCCGCCCTTCTTGAGCCGCTCCTGACCCGAACAGATCGGCAGCACCCAGTCCGACCGCATCTGCAATTCATCATTGAGCGTCTTCATCGCGCGGTAATTGAACGTATAGCGCGCCTTCTCGCCCATCGACGCCCAGATCAGCGTTTCATGCGCGTTGGTAAACCGCGTGCCCTTGAAATTGGGCATCGGGTTGGCCTTGCGCCAGACGATATCGTTGAGGATCCAATAGCCCAAGTCCTGCAGGATCGCGCCCACGCGAAAGATGTTGTGATAGGACCCGATCACCCACAACGAGCCGTTGGGCTTCAGCACCCGCCGCGCCTCGGCCAACCACTCGCGCGTAAACCGGTCATAGGCGGCAAAACTGTCGAACTTGTCCCAGTCGTCCGTCACCGCATCAACATGGCTGCCATCGGGCCGCGACAAGTCGCCGCCAAGCTGAAGGTTGTACGGCGGATCGGCAAAGACCAGATCGACACTCGCGCTCGGCAGGCTGCGCATTGCCTCGATGCAGTCGCCCGGCAGGATCTGCCCCACCGGCAACGCGGTGCGCACCTCGGCCGGGCCTTTCGCCGCCCGCAGAGCCTTAGCAGGCGCCTTGCGCACCCGATCCTTGAGCAGAAGCTCGGCCATAAAATTACTCAACCCCCTGGTAACAGCCGCCAAGGGTGAGTCATCCCGGACTCCCCGTCAACCCGCGACTCGCCGGGAATCCTTGGAAATCCGGCGAACCGAAGCCCGGAACAGAACGAGTCCCACACAACAGGCGGCGTCTGGCGATTCCTCCCGGACTCAACATCTAGTGGTGTGGCCACACAGACTCGCCTCCCAAAAAAATGTCGTCCCTGTCGTTTCGGCAGGCTCGGGGAGCGCTTACCCGCAAACTCCTAAATCCCTGACAGCGCAGCAGCCACGCCGACCGCCCCCATGACGAGCACGGAAAGGGCGCCTGCCAGCGCGAAAAGGCCCCAAACCCCGCTCGCGGGCTTCGGGCCCCGGAAGTCTGCGGAGATTTTCATGCCGCAGTACACCGCATTCCAAACCAGCAACGCGGCGGTGATGACAAACCACAAGATCATGGGCCGACGATACATGCCGCCGACACGGATTTGCAACGTTGCCGCGCGCCCGTCCTAAAACAACACCAACTGCGCCACCGGCGCAAAACTGCGCCGGTGCAGCGGCGTCGGGCCATGCTCGCGCAGCGCGGCCAGATGCTCCGGCGTCCCATACCCGGCGTTCCGCTCCCACCCGTAATGCGGATGGGCCAGCGCGTGCTCGCGCATGATCCGGTCGCGGTGTTCCTTGGCGATGATCGAGGCTGCCGAAATGCACGGCTCCAACGCATCCCCGCCAACAATCGCCCGCGCCGGCCAGCGCCATTCGCCCCGCCGCCCGTGCGGCGTCAGGTTGCCATCCACCAGCACCTCGTGCGGATCGCAGCCCAGCTTCGCACACAGCGCCTCTACCGCCAACGTCATCGCCAGCATGGTCGCGCCGAAGATGTTGAGCCGGTCGATGTCCTCCACGCCGACCACGCCCACGCCCCAGTGGCAGCGCCGCTTGATCCGTTCTTCCAGCAAGGCGCGCGCCGCCCGTGTCATCTTCTTGGAATCGTCCAGCCCCGCCGGACGCGGGCGGCACAGCACCACCGCGGCGGCCACCACCGGCCCCGCCAGCGGCCCGCGCCCGGCCTCGTCCACCCCTGCGACAAGACGCGACAAGCCGCCGGTTGAATGGGGCGGGGAATCGGGCAAGATCACGGGCATGAATCGTTCGCTCACCGCCGCCCTATCGCCGCTGATGGTCGTGCTCGCAAGCTGCTCGATGCCCTCCTCGGCGGACACGCCGCCAAACGCACCCTTCACCGTAACCGAAGCCGGCACCTTCGAGGAACCGTGGGCGCTCGCCTTCATCCCCGGCACGCCCTACGCGCTGGTTACGGAAAAGGCCGGAACGCTGAAACTGTGGCGCGAGGGCGGGCAGGCCGTCACCGTCACCGTCGCCGGCACGCCCAAGGTCGCCTATGCCGGCCAGGGCGGCTTCGGCGACGTCAAGCCCGCCCCCGATTTCGCGCAGACTGGCACGGTCTACCTCAGCTGGGCCGAAGCGGGCGCGGGCGCAACGCGCGGCGCCGCCGTGGGCAAGGCGAAGCTGGTGCTGGGCGATGCCCCGCGCCTCGAAGGGTTGCAGGTCATCTGGCGGCAATCGGCCAAGGTCACCGGCGGCGGCCATTATTCGCACCGCCTCGCCTTCTCGCCTGACGGCAAATACCTGTTCGTCTCCTCCGGGGACCGCCAGAAAATGACGCCCGCACAGGATCTCGGCGGCAATCTCGGCAAAGTCGTCCGCCTCCTGCCCGACGGCACCCCCGCGCCCGGCAACCCCTTTGCCGGCAAGGGCGGCGTTTCCGCCCAGATCTGGTCCTACGGCCACCGCAACCTGCTCGGCCTCAAGTTTGACGCACAGGGCCGGCTGTGGGACCTCGAACACGGCCCACGCGGCGGGGACGAGCTTAATCTGGTCAAGCCCGGCGTGAACTACGGCTGGCCGCTGGTTTCGAACGGCGATCATTATGACGGCAGGCCCATCCCCCGTCACTCGGCCCGCCCCGACCTTGCCCCGCCCGCGATCAGCTGGAACCCGGTCATCGCGCCGGGCAACTTCACGTTCTATAACGGAAGCAAGTTCCCCGCCTGGCGCGGACACGCCCTGATCGCCGCCCTCGGCGCGCGGGGCCTCGTCGACGTCGCGATCAACGGCGAAAGCGCCACCGAAGTCGCCCGCCACGATTTCGGCAAGCGCCTGCGCGACGTGGTCGAGCGCGCGGACGGCACGGTCTGGGTGCTCGAGGACGGCCCCGGCGCACGCCTGCTCAAGCTCACCCCGCGCTAGAGAAGCGTTGCACCCCGCGCGGTTAGGCCCTATCCGCGCGGCCCAATGTCCGGTCCCAACCTCATCCCGCTCGACGCGGTCGATCCCGCAATGGTCGAGCAGCTGCTTGACCGCGCCTTCGAACCCGATCGCCACAAGCGCACCGCCTACAAGGTGCGCGAAGGGATGGACTGGCTCCCCGCCCTGTCCTTCGCCGCGCTCGACGAAGACGGCCTGCTGGTCGGCTCGATCCAGTGCTGGCCGGTCGCGCTGACCGATCCCGCAGGACGCGCCCACCCCCTGATCATGGTCGGCCCCGTCGCGGTCCTCCCCGAGGTTCAGGGAGAAGGCTACGGCAAGGCGCTGATGACCGCGGCCCTCGCCGCCATCACGCCCGAGGCTCCCCTGCCACAGGTCATGATCGGCGATCCGGAATACTACGGCCGCTTCTGGGGCTTCTCCAACACCCAGACCGGCGGCTGGTCGCTCCCCGGCCCGTTCGAGAAGCACCGCCTCCTCGCCCGGTGCGACAATCCGGCGGTCCTCCCGCCCGAAGGCACGCTCGGCCCTTGGCGGCGGTGACGTGATCTGGCATCGCCTCTCGATGCCCTATGAACCGCCCCCCGAACTTGGCGCCCTGTCGCTGGCGGAAATCGCGGAACTGGTCGCGGCGCGCAAACTGCCCCCGCTGGCCGACTGGACCCCGACCGACATCGGCGAAAGCCACATGGATATCCGCGCCGACGGCCGCTGGTTCCACGAAGGCGGCGAAATCACGCGTCCGGCGATGGTCCGCGCCTTTGCAAGCCTGTTGCAGCGCGATGCAGATGGCTTGCACTGGCTTTGTACGCCCACCCAAAAGCTGAAAATCGCGGTCGAGGACGCTGCCTTCGTCGCCATCGACGTGGTCCGCAAGGAAGCACTCGCCTTCCGCCTAAACACCGACGACACCGTAATCGCCGGCCCGGACCACCCCCTGCGCGCCGCCGGAGACCCGGAAGCCCCGGCCCTCTACCTCGCCGTCCGGGGCGGCTGCGAAGCCAGACTCAATCGCAGCACATACCTACAACTCATTGAAATTGCTCTTGCAGAAGGCGGCCTGATTGTCACCAGCCAGGGTGCCGATTTCCCGCTGGTGCCGGCATGAGCGCGCTCTTCACCCGCCTGTCCGAACGCCACAACGCTGGCCACGCCCGCGCCGACATCGAGGCCTACGAAGACCCCCGCCTCGCCGGCCTGATCGATTTCCGCCCCGCCGCCGTTCTCGCCGCCATAACCGAACGCGACCGCCCCGGCCTCCTCCTCATCCACCGCCCCTCCAACATGCGCGCCCATCCCGGCCAGGTGGCTTTTCCCGGCGGCAAGATCGACCCTGGCGAAACCCCGGTCGAAGCCGCCCTGCGCGAGGCGAACGAGGAACTGGGCATCGCCGCCAGCGACGTGCGGATCATCGGCGAAGGCGACCTCTATCGCACCGCCTCGGGCTTCGAGATCACGCCGGTCATCGGCATCGTCCCGCCCGACATGAACCTCTCGCCCAACCCTGCGGAAGTCGCCCAATGGTTTGAAATTCCGTTCGATTTCGCCATCGACCCGGCCAACCAGAGCCAGTTCATGCATGAAAAAGAGGGCGAAACCTTCCCCCTCTGGGAGATCCGCTGGGGCGAACACCACATCTGGGGTGTCACCGCCGCGCTCCTCGTCAACCTCTCGCGCCGGCTATCGTGGCATGACTGAAACCCGCCTCCCCCCCGCCCCCTGGACCCTGCGGACAGACCTCGCCTCCCTCGTCGCCGCGCTCGGCCCCGACGGCGCGCGCTATGTTGGCGGCGCAGTGCGCGACACCCTCTTGGGGATCGAGGTCAAGGACATTGACATCGCCACGCCGCTGCGCCCGCAAGACGTGATGGCACGGCTCGAAACGGCGCAAATCCGCTGCGTTCCCACCGGGATCGACCACGGCACGGTCACCGCCATCCTCGCCGGCGGGCCGGTCGAAATCACCACCCTGCGCCGTGACGTGTCCACCGACGGCCGCCGCGCCACGGTCGCCTTCGCCGATGACTGGCAGGAAGACGCAGCCCGCCGCGATTTCACCATCAACGCGCTTTATGCCGACCCGGAAACGCGCGAAATCAGTGACTTTTTCGGCGGCCTTACCGACCTTGCCGACCGGCGCGTTCGCTTCATCGGCGACGCCCGCCAGCGCATCCGCGAAGACCACCTGCGCATCCTGCGTTACTTCCGGTTTCAGGCGAGGTTCGGATCTCTACCGGCTGATAAAAAAGCGGAAAATGCCTGCGCCACGCTCGCCGGGACGCTCAAGGGCCTATCGCGCGAGCGGATCGCGATGGAGCTGCTCAACCTCCTCGCTCTCGCCGATCCGGCCCCCGCCGTCCTGCGCATGGCAGAACTCGGCGTCCTGGCGGTGATCCTTCCCGAAGCCGCGCCAGCAAGCCTGTCTGCCCTGATCGCCGAAGAACGCCGGCAAGGCATTGGCCCCGACCCGCTGCGCCGCTTCGCCGCGTTGCTTCCCGCCGATCCACCCGTGGTCGACGCGGTCGGTGCCCGGCTGCGGCTATCGACCGCCCAGCGCAAACGCCTTGCCTGCGCCGCCGCCCGCACCGGACCGGCCGATGATCCGCGCATCATGGCCTACCGCTTCGGCCGGGAGGAAGCGATCGACCGCCTGCTGATCGCCGGCCAGTCCGTAACGCCCTTGCACAATTGGGAAATTCCGCGCCTCCCGCTCAAGGGCGGTGACATCGTCGCGCGCGGGATAGGGGCCGGTCCCGAGATCGCCCGAACCCTGCGCGCGCTGGAGGAACGCTGGATCGCCGCCGGCTTCCCGGACGAAGTCCTGACCCGCCAACTGCTCGACGAATTGCTCGCTTAACCAAACCTGTTGTCACGCGGGAAGCCGTTCGGCGGCATCCGCCCGGCCGCGCCGCGCGCCACCTTCCACAGCCGCAGATCGCTCTCGGTGCGGGTGCGCCCGCTGTCCCCGCCCATTTTCCAGCTGAGCCCCTCGTCCAGCTTGAGCGTGGTCGCATCGGCCATCCCGCCATCGCGGTAGCGCTGGAGCGTGACCCCCTGCCCCTTGGCCAGCAGCGGCATTTCTTCAAGGCTAAAGATCACCAGCTTGCGGTTGTCGCCCATCACCGCGACGTGATCGTGCTCGGGCGGGATCTCATGGACCACGGCCAGCTTCACGCCCGGCTTGGTCGTCATCACGCCGCGGCCCTTGCGGGTTTCGGCCAGCAATTCATCGGATTCGGCCACGAACCCGCGCCCGCCATTCGATACCAACAGCAGCTGCGCCTTGGGCCGGTGGACCAGAACAGCGACGATCTGCGCCTCGGCGTCAATGTCGACGACGGTCCGGATCGGCTCGCCAAACCCGCGCGCGGATGGCAGCTTATCGGCTCCGATGGTGTAGAACCGGCCATTGTCGCAGGCGATCAGCAGCTTGTCGGTGGTCTGCGCGTGGAAGGCAAAAGCCGGGCCGTCGCCGTCCTTGAACTTGAACCCCTTGTCGAGCGGCTCGTGCCCGCTGGCCCCGCGAATCCAGCCCTTGGCCGACAGGATCACCGTCACCGGCGCCTTCTCGATCATGGCGTCGAGTGAGAACTCGCGGGTCGGCGCTGCTTCGGCCAGGGTTGTGCGGCGGCGACCGAGCGGGGTATCCTCGGCATATTCCTTGCGCAGCGAGGCAAGGTCGCGCTTGAGCCGGGTGCGCTGGCGGGCCGGGTTCTCGAGCAGCTTGTTCAACTCCTCCTGCTCGGCCAGCAGCCCCTCGCGCTCCTTTCGCAGCTCCATTTCCTCAAGCTTGCGCAGCGAACGCAGGCGCATGTTGAGGATCGCCTCGGCCTGGCGGTCGGTCAGCCCGAACTCGGCCATCATCACCGGCTTGGGCTCGTCCTCGGTCCGGATGATATCGATGATCCGTTCAAGGTTGAGGTAGGCAACGATGTAGCCTTCGACCAGTTCGAGCCGTGCGGCGATCTTGTCGAGCCGGTGCTGGCTGCGCCGGATCAGGATGTCGATCTGCGAGAGAATCCACTGTTGCAGCAACAGCTTGATCCCCATAACCCCCGGCGTGCGATGCGCATCGAGGACGTTGAGGTTGAGCCCGAAGCGCGTTTCCAGGTCGGTCAGCTTGAACAGCGATTCCTTGAGCAGCTCAGGATCGACGTTGCGGCTCTTCGGGATGAGGACGATGCGCATCTGCTCGTCGCTCTCGTCGCGGATATCCTCGAGGATCGGCAGCTTCTTGTCGGCGATGAGCTGGGCGACCTGCTCGATCAGCTTGCCCTTGGGCAGCTGGTAGGGGATTTCGGAAATGACCAGCTGCCACTGGCCCCCGCCAAGTTTCTCGATCCCGGTTTCTTCCCATTCCCCGGCCTCGTCCCGCCCGGTCGAAAACCGCCCGCGCACCCGGATCGCGCCGCGCCCGGTTTCATAGGCATTTGAAATCGCGGCCGGACTGTCGATCACCACGCCGCCGGTCGGGAAATCGGGGCCGTGGAACAGCTCCATGATCTGGCCATGGTCGGCCGCCGGATTGTCGATCAGCAGCAGCGTCGCATCGACGATTTCGGCGACATTGTGGCTGGGAATATTGGTCGCCATGCCGACCGCGATGCCGCTGGAGCCGTTGGCGAGGAGGTTGGGGAACAGGCCAGGGAAGATCTCCGGCTCTTCCTCCTCGCCGTTGTAGGTCGGGTGGAAATCGACCGTGCCTTCGTCCAGCCCGGCCATCAGGCGGATCGCGGTCCGGGTCAGGCGGGCTTCGGTGTAGCGGTAGGCGGCAGCGTTATCGCCGTCGATGTTGCCAAAGTTGCCCTGCCCTTCGACCAGTGGATAGCGCAGCGAGAAATCCTGCGCGAGACGAACCATCGCGTCATAGACCGATGCATCGCCGTGCGGATGATACTTGCCGATGACGTCACCGACGACGCGGGCGGATTTCTTGAATGCACCGGTCGGATCGAGTTTGAGCTGGCGCATTGCCCACAGCAGGCGACGGTGGACCGGCTTCAGGCCATCCCTGAGGTCTGGCAGCGAACGTGCTGTAATCGTTGACAGGGCGTAGACGAGATACCGCTCGGACAGGGCACTGTCGAACGGGGCATCGACGATGGCGTCGAAAGGATCTGGTTCAGCGTCGATGGTAGTCACCATGGCCGCATGCCCTAGCAAGGCTGCACGCAAAGGGGAATCCCGGGAACCTTGCTGTCCCCCGGATCATTTGGGCACCGGCGGCATCCGATTGCCTTCCACCGAACTCCCGGAGAATTTCAGATGCCCAAGCGCGTACTCATCCTTGCCACCGACGGTTTCGAGCAATCGGAATTGATAGAACCGCGCCGCGCCCTGGAACGCGCGGGGATCGAAACGGTGCTCGCCAGCCCGAAATCGGGCTCGATCAAGGGCTGGAACCACGCCGACTGGGGCGAATCGGTGCGGGTCGACGCGGCGTTGAACGAGGTCAGCGCCGAGGACTTCGACGCGCTGATGCTGCCCGGCGGGCAGATGAACCCGGATTCGCTTAGGATGAACGATGAGGTGATCGGGCTGATCGAGGACTTCAACGACGCGGACAAGACCATCGCGGCGATCTGTCATGGGCCTTCGTTGCTGGTCGAGGCCGATATTGTCGATGGCCGGGCGGTTACGGCCTGGGGTTCGATCCACACCGATCTCCAGAATGCCGGAGCCCAGGTGTTCGACGAGGAAGTGATCATCGACGGCAATTTCATCACCAGCCGAAAACCAGAGGATATCGACGCCTTTTCAAAGGCTTTGATCGCGGCCCTAGAAGATTAGGTGAGGTCAGAGGCGCTGCATGTCATGCGCCTCGCCGGGGACCCGGACTTCGAGACCGTCGAGCGCGTCAGACAGGACGATCTGGCAGGACAGGCGACTGGTGCGCGTCACCCCGGCGGCGAGGTCGAGCATGTCTTCTTCGTCCTCGCTGGCGTGGGGAAGCCGGTCAAACCACTCTGCTGCAACGATAACATGACAGGTGGAGCAGGCCATCTGCCCTTCGCAGGTGCCTTCGAGCGGCAATCCGGCGGCCTGGCCCACTTCGAGCAGGCGCTGGCCGGGCTGCGCCTCGACCGTGATCCTGCCGCCGTTGTCGTTGATGAAGCTGACCGTGACCATCGTATTTCCAGGCTCCGAAGCGAGACTATTGGGACGCCGCCGCTGCGGCAATCTGCGCGCAGGCCTCGGCCACCTCGGGCATCCTCGTGTAACGGCCGAAGCCGAGCCGGATTGAATTCCGGGCCTGATTTTCGCTGAGCCCGATGGCCTTCAGGACGTGGCTGGGCTTGCCCGAACCACTGGCACAGGCCGAGCCGGCGGAAAAGGCTATATTACGCAAATCTGACATCAACCGCGAAACATCAAGGCCTTGGAGACGCAGGTTGAGGTTGCCGTGCCAGCGATGGGTGGCGCTGCCGTTGAGGGTGAAGCCTGGCAGGGCGGCGCGGGCGGCGGTCCAGAGGGCTTCGACGTGGGCGGCGTCCTCGTCCCGGCGGGCGAGAGCGAGCTGGGCGGCGGCACCAAAACCGGCGCAAAGTGAAGGACTTAGCGTTCCGGAGCGGAGGCCGCCTTCTTGCCCGCCGCCGTGGACGATGGGCTGGAGCTTGACTCCATCGCGGATCCAAAGGGCACCGATGCCCTTGGGGCCGTGGAGCTTGTGCGCGGAGAGGGCGATAAGGTCTGCGTTTTCAGGGGGTTGCAGCTTGCCGGCGGCTTGCACAGCGTCGCACAGGAACAGGGCCCCGGCGGCGCGGGCGCGGTTGGCGAGCCTATCAACCGGTTGAATTGTCCCGATTTCGTTGTTGACCTGCATGACCGCGACGAGGTCGGTGCCGAGGGGGATTGGCGCGTCCGGATCGAGCAGGCCTTCGTGGTCCACCGGCAGGATGACGCAGCTATCATCTTGAAAACGTGCGGTTTCCAGCACGGCTGCGTGCTCGATCGCGCTGATCGCGACGTGCCGGGCGCGGGAGCCCTGGATGGCGAGGTTGAGGGCTTCGGTTGCGCCCGAGGTGAAGACCACGCGGCCGCCGGGGGGAAGCAGCGCGGCGACATTTTCCCGTGCGATTTCAATGGCTGCTGCGGCTGCACGGCCCGATTTGTGGGGGCTGTGGGGGTTGGCGAAGCCGTCTGCTTCGGGGCCGGATAGCCAGGGGTTCATGGCTTCGCGGGCTTCGGGAGCGAGCGGGGTTGTGGCCTGATAATCGAGGTAAATCATGTGTTTGCCACCTCGGCCCAGGCTTTGGCGAAGCGGGCGAGGTCGGCCTCGGTGGTTTCGCGGCCGATGGAGACGCGGATGACTTCATTGGGGTCTGGGAGGCCCATTGCCGTCAGGACATGGCTGGTGCGGAGCGATCCGGAGGAACAGGCGCTGCCGGCGGAGACGCCGTATCCAATTGAATCTAAACGGATAAGCTGGGCATTGGCGGACTTTCCGGGCATCCGGTAGGCCCCGATCGCGGCGAGGCGGGGGGCGCCGGAGGCCACGATTTCACCGCCCGCAGCCACGATCAGCGCGTCCAGTTTGCAACGGCACTGCAACGCCATTGCAAGCCAGTCGCTGCCCTCGCGCAGGGCCGCTGCCATGGCCATCGCGCCGGGGAGGTTCTCAGTCCCGGCGCGGTAGCCGCGTTCCTGCCCCCCAACGGGGTCAAGCAAGGCCCAGTCGCGGACCAGCAGCGCGCCCATTCCAACAGGTCCGCCGAACTTGTGCGCCGAGAGCGCGATGAGGTCCGCCGGGGGGAGCGGAAGCTTGCCCACGCCCTGCGCGCAGTCAGCGAGGAGCACCCCGCCCGCGCTGCGGACAGCGGCGGCGATTTCGGTCAGGGGCTGGATCACGCCGGTTTCATTGTTGACCTGCTGGACCGCGACGAGGCCGGGGTGGGCGGCGCTGGCAGGATCGACCAGGCCGTTTTCGTCCACCGGCAACCGGGTGGCGACGCCAGCGTGGCGCAGGACGGCTTCGTGCTCGACCGTGGCGACGGCGGCGAGCGCGGTCTTGGAGGCATGGACGGCGAGGCTGATCGCCTCTGTCGCGCCGGAGGTGAAGACGAGTTCGCCGGTCCAGCCAAGCAGGTCCTTCACTTCAGCGCGGGCCTGTTCCAATGCGGCGCGGGCGGCGCGGCCGGGGCGGTGCGGGCTGGAGGGATTGGCCCAGAGCGCGAAGCCTTCGAGCATGGCCTCGCGCGCGGCGGGAAGCAGCGGCGCGGTTGCGGCATGGTCGAGGTAGAGAAAACTGGCGTTCATTGCATCGTCCATGGGGCAAAAAGTTGCTTTCGCGCGCATGGTTTCTATATAGCGCTCACTTCCCATTCACAGCCCCCGCCGGACCGGCACCCGGAACCTTCGTCAGGACAGCCGGACGCCGCGGGAGGGGCATAGCCCCAGACAGGTAGCCACACCCATGCCAGCAGTCATCTTCCCCGGTCCCGAAGGCAGGCTTGAAGGCCGTTTCCAGCCCGGATCGCGTCCACGCGCGCCGGTGGCGATGATCCTTCATCCCCACCCGCAGGCCGGCGGGACGATGAACGATCGCATCACGATGAGCCTTTACAAGACGTTCGTGGCGCGCGGGTTCGCCACGCTGCGCTTCAACTTTCGCGGCGTCGGCCGCAGCCAGGGCAGCTTTGACAACGGGATCGGCGAACTGTCCGATGCCGCCGCCGCGCTGGATTGGGTGCAGTCGATCCATCCCGAGGCGAGCACGACCTGGATCGGCGGCTATTCGTTCGGCGCGCTGATCGGGATGCAGCTGCTGATGCGCCGCCCCGAAATCCGCGGGTTCATCTCGGTCGCCCCGCCGGCGAACATGTACGATTTCAGCTTCCTTGCCCCCTGCCCTTCGTCCGGGATCATCGTCCAGGGCGCGGGCGACACCGTGGTGACGCCGAACTCGGTCCAGAAGCTGGTCGACAAGCTGCGCACGCAGAAGCACATCACGATCCACCATGACGAAATCCCCCGTGCCAACCACTTCTTCGAGAGCGAACTCGACGACATGATGCTGTCGATCGACAAGTATCTCGATTTCCGGCTGAGCCCGGATTGCCCGATCCGCTGAAGACGGAATCGCCGCCCCGCGTCTTGACGCCGCGCCAGGGGGCCGCGAAATCAGGATGGGCCGGAGCGGTGGGCGTGTTCGCGCTGGCGGCAACGGTGCTGTGGCTGACGCAGCGCCGCCGGCTCGGGCTTTATGACGAAGGGATCATGCTGACCGGCGGCTTGCTCGTCGGTCAGGGGCGCGTCCCCTATCGCGATTTCTATTACATGTACGGCCCCGCGCCGCTTTACCTGCTGGCGCTGGCGTTCAAGGCGCTGGGGACGAGCGCGCTGACGCTGCGCGCGCTTGACTGCGCGGTCAAGGCGGGGCTGGTGGTGCTGCTGCGGCGGCTGGGCGTGATCGCCGCCGGGCCGCGCGCCGCATGGCCGGTGACCGGGCTGGCGCTGCTGTGGACGGCGGGGATCGCCAACTATGGCTATCCGGTGTGGCTTTCGGCGGCGCTGGCGGCGGGCACGGTGCCGTTGCTGCTGCGCGGCAGCCGTAGGAGCGAACTTGCGGCGGGGATGCTGGCGGGGCTGAGCATTGCCGCGCGCCATGACCTTGCGCTGGCGGGGCTGGCGGCGATGGGCGGCGTGCTGGCGTGGAAGAAGTGGAGCGAGGCCGGGGCGTTTTCGCTGCGCCGGATGGCGGGCGACCTGCTGCCGTTCGCGGGCGGGTTCATGGTGGCGGCGCTGCCCCTGGCGGGGCTGGCGGTGGTATCGGGGGCAGCCGGGGACATGGCGGAGCAACTGATTGTCCTGCAACTGCGGTTCTATGCGGCCTATCGCCAGCTCGATTTCCCCGGGGGGGCGATCAACGAGGACCTGCTGTTCTATGTGCCGATGCTGGTGGCCGCGCTGGCGCTGGTTGGCGGCGCATTGAAGACGGGCGGCGGGCGGGATGACCGCAGTGTCTGGGCGGTCCGATTCATGTGCCTGCTGGCCGTGACGTTCATGGCCAAGGCGGCGGTGCGCAAGTCGGCGATCCATGCCGCGCCGGCGTTGATGATGGCCTTGCCGCTGGGCGCGGCAGTTGCGCGGCGCGTGGCGGGGCAGTGGCGCGATGTGCGCTGGCCGGTCAAGGCGCTGTCCGCGTTGACCGTGCTGACGCTGACCGCGCCGGGTGTGGTGATGGCGGTGGACGTGGTGCTGAGATCAACCGCCCTGCCGCTCAGGCCGGGCGAGGCCGAGGTCGACGGGCTGACCCTGCCGGGCGACCTGCGCCGGGCGATGGCGATGATCAAGACGAGGACCGCGCCGGACGAGGCGGTGTTCGTGGCGACGAGCCGGAACGACCGGGCATTCGTCAACGACCTGTCGGCCTATTTCCTGATGCGGCGGATGCCGGCGACGAAGTGGTTTGTCTATGATGCCGGGCTTCATGCCTCGGCCCCAGTGCAGAATGCGATCGTGGGCGATCTGGAGCGGGCGCGAACGCGGGTCGTGCTGGTTTCGCGCGCGCACGAAGGGGTGCGCGAGCCGAACCTTTCGGCGGTGAGTTCGGGGGTGTTCGTGCTTGACCGTTACCTGGAGGCGCGGTTCCGGGTGGTGGGGGTGTTTGGGAATTACTCGGTGCTGGAGCGGCGTTATTAGTTGGGTGGCGTTTTTGGCCCCCCGACGGTCAGGTTGGCCTGTGCCGCGCCGCCATCCTCACGGATGGTCCCCCTCCCCGCGTGCGGAAAGTGACCTAGCGTAGGGTCTGGTTGGTGGGGGCGGTGCCGCTCTTTGTGGGGATGACCCAGATGGCGACGTTGGCGGCAAGGATCACCGCGAGGACCAGCATCAGGACGATCTGCTTGCGCGGGCCGCCGCGTTTCCACAGGACCCAGGCCCCGGCGGGCAGGACAAGGACCATCAGGACGGCGAGGGACAGGGCGGTTTCTT
>CAYFJH010000009.1:28533-36714 GCA_964343385.1 uncultured Novosphingobium sp.
CACCCAGTCAGTATACTTGTTGGGTGGCCGGGCGGGGGAGTGGGCCGGTGCCGCCCTGTTTCAGTGCTACTGAAACAAAGTCTAGCGCGCCTGACGCGTCATCGCAAAGGTGTCAGGGCCGGGGCGATGCCGGCGGCAGGGGGAACTTGGGCGAATTGTCCCAATGCTCGTCAACCTTGCCGTCCTGAATGCGGAACATATCGAACCACGTGGTCGAGTAGGTCTTGCCGGGCTCGACCGGATCGGGCTGTTCCGAAGGGAAGGCGACCATGACGAGGTCTCCTTCGGCCAGGACGGCGACGATCTTGCGGGTGGTCTTTTCCGGAATGGGCGTGGGCACGACGCCGAGCCGCTTGGTGAACAGGTCAACCACGCCCTGCCGGCCCGACGGTGCGTTGGGATTATGCTGGATGTAGCGTTCGGTCAGGTAGCGGTCGGCCAGTTCCCAGTGGCCCGCTTCGAGCAGATCGCGGACGACATGATAGACGACCTGCTTGTTGGCGTGGAGTTTGGGATCGGGGCTGGTGAACAGCGCTTCTGCATCGGCGACGCCGACGACAGCCTCCTGGGCCACGGCGGGCTGGCCGGGCAGGAGCGCGCAGAGACAGGCCGCACCGAGCGCCGAAACGGCGCGAATCGTGAACTTCATAGTGATTGCTACCTTTCAGGATCAGGATCAGGAGCCAAACAGGCCTTTGGCCATGCCGGCGAGGTCGTTGAGCGGGTTGCCGTCGCCGTCCTTGTCGAGGCCGCCGAGCAGGCTGGCGGCGGCGGGGTTCTGGCCGAGCATCTGGGCAAACTGGCCGAGCGAGCCTTCGCCGCCGATGTGGCCGACGATCTGGCTGAGGACCGAGGCATCGAGGCCGGTGCTGGCGGCGGCGGCGGTGACGGTGTCGCCGGGGGCGGTGTGGGCGGCGGACAGCGCGGTGATCGCCTTTTCCGCCATGGCGGGGTCAAGCCCGACCTTGGCGGCGAGGTTGGCAACGTCGACGTTGCTGGTGACCTGGCTGAGGATCGAATCGAACAGGCTCATCGTGAAGGACCTTTGCGCGGAAATGGCGCGGAGGAGGATTGGCGCGGGCGTTGGGCGCGGGCAAGTTAAATCACGGGTTACGTTTGAGGGGGGCTGGCCCCTCCACCATCCTTGCGGATGATCCCCCGCCCCGGAATCAAAACGCCCCCGCCGGGTTAGGACGGGGGCGTTTCGCTCGCTGAAGCGGAATCAGGCCGCGGCGGCGACCGGGGCGGCCTGGCGGACGCCTTCGTCGACGTGATCGGCGAACTGGGCGAAGTTTTCCACGAACTTGCCGACCAGTTCCTGCGCCGTGCGGTCATAGGCTTCGCCGTCGGCCCAGGCACCGCGCGGGTCGAGCAATTTGCTGTCCACGCCGGCGACCGCGACGGGGACTTCGAAGCCGAAGTTCGGGTCCTTGGTGAATTCGGCCTGCGAAAGGCTGCCGTCGAGCGCGGCGTTGAGGAGGGCGCGGGTGGCCTTGATCGGCATCCGCTTGATCCCTTCCATCGTGGCCTTGCCGCCGGACCAGCCGGTGTTGACCAGCCAGCACTTGACCCCGCCCCTGGCGATCCGGTCCTTGAGCAGGTTGCCGTAGACCGAGGGGTGGCGCGGCATGAACGGCGCGCCGAAGCAGGTGGAGAAGGTGGCTTCCGGTTCGGTCACGCCGATTTCGGTGCCGGCGACGCGCGCGGTGTAGCCCGAGAGGAAGTGGTACATCGCCTGTTCGGGGGTGAGCCGCGCGATCGGGGGGAGGACCCCGTAGGCGTCAGCGGTGAGGAAGATCAGGTTCTGCGGGACCGGGCCGAGGTTGTGCTCGCTCGCGTTGGGGATGAAGTCGATCGGGTAGGAGCCGCGGCTGTTTTCCGCGAGCGTGGCGTCATCCAGGTCGAGTTCGCGGGTGACCGGGTCGATCACCACGTTTTCCAGCACCGTGCCGAAGCGCTTGGTGGTGGCGAAGATTTCGGGCTCTGCCTCGGCAGAAAGGCGGATCATCTTGGCGTAGCAGCCGCCTTCGAAGTTGAAGACCGCGGTGTCGGACCAGCCGTGTTCGTCATCACCGATAAGGGTGCGGCTGGCGTCGGCCGAGAGCGTGGTCTTGCCGGTGCCCGACAGGCCGAAGAACACCGCGGTATCGCCGTCCGGGCCGATGTTGGCCGAGCAGTGCATCGGCATGACGCCGCGCACCGGGAGCAGGTAGTTGAGGATGCCGAAGACCGACTTCTTGATTTCGCCGGCATAGGAGGTGCCGCCGATGAGGATCAGCTTTTCGGTGAAGTTGACCGCGATCACGGTCTCGCTGCGGCAGCCGTGGCGGGCGGGATCGGCGCGGAAAGAAGGCAGGTCGATGATGGTGTATTCGGGCGTGAACGTGCTCAGTTCAGCCTCGGTCGGGCGCACCAGAAGCGTGCGGATGAACTGGCTGTGCCAGGCGAGTTCGTTGATGACGCGGACGTTGACGCGGTTTTCCGCCTGCGAGCCGCCGAACAGGTCAGCGACATAGAGCGTGTCACGGTCAGCGAGGGCGGCGAAGAAATCGGCCTTGAGGTTGGCGAAGTGTTCGGGCGTCATCGGCGCGTTGGTCTTGCCCCACCACACGGTGTTCTCGGTCTCGGCATCGCGGACGATGAACTTGTCCCTGGCCGAGCGGCCGGTGTGCTTGCCGGTGGCGACCACGAGCGGGCCGTCCTTGGCCAGCAGCCCTTCACCGTTTCGGACCGCGTGTTCGACCAGCGGGGCCGTGCCGAGGTTGGCATGGATGGTTGCGGCCGTGGCGATACCCTGGTCGGCGAGCGGCGAGAAAAGAGGGGTGGCAGACAAGATCATCTCCTTATGGCCAATTTTTTGGACCAAACCAGGGCGCAAACCCCGGAATCAAGCCAATGCATAGGTATGCATGATTCATTTTGCGCATACTGGACACACAACCCCGCGTCAAACCGGTGACGCGAAAAAATGATGCCGAATGCGCCGAGCAGCTTGCCGTGCGGGCTAATTGGCCGTCTAGATGACGCAATGATGCGAGGATGCTTGAGATGACGGGCGGGGACAGCGGCGGGGTGGCGCAGCAGGTGATCGCGCTGGTCGACGATGACCGCAATATCCTGACCACGGTGTCGATCGCGCTGCAGGCCGAGGGTTATGCGACGCGGGTCTATGCCGACGGGCCGACCGCGCTCAAGGCGCTGCTCGACAATCCGCCGGCGCTGGCGATCTTTGACATCAAGATGCCGCGGATGGACGGGCTGGAACTGCTCCAGCGGCTGCGCGAGCAATCGAGCCTGCCGGTGATCTTCCTGACGTCCAAGGACGAGGAACCGGACGAGGCGCTGGGCCTCGCTCTCGGCGCGGACGACTATATCGCCAAGCCGTTCAGCCAGCGGCTGCTGGTGGCGCGGATCAAGGCGATCCTGCGGCGGACCGAACTGCGCCGGCCGAGCGCGGCGGTCGAGGCGGGCGACGATGCGCCGCAGCCGGTGCGGCGCGGGCGGCTGATGATCGACCCGCCGCGCCACCTGGTGACGTGGGACGACAAGCCGGTGGCGCTGACCGTTACCGAGTTCCTGATACTGGAGGCGCTGGCCGGGCGGCCGGGGGTGGTGAAGAGCCGCAACCAGTTGATGGATGCGGCCTATAGCGACGACGTGTTCGTGGATGACCGGACCATCGACAGCCACATCAAGCGGCTGCGGCGCAAGTTCCGCGAGGTGGACACGGGCTTCTCGGGGATCGAGACGCTGTACGGCGCGGGCTATTCATTTTCCGATGGTTGAAAACGGGGGAACCGGGGCCGACAGGCTGTTCTGGACGCGGCGGTTTTCGCTGACCGCGCGCATCCTGGCGGTCAACCTCATCGTGCTGGGGCTGATGGGGGCGAGCGTGATCTACCTCGATTCCTATCGCAAGCAGCTGATCGCCGAGCGGTTCAAGCTGGCGCAGTCCGAGGCGCTGATCATCGCCGATGCGCTGGCCGAGACGCCGCGTGCCGTGCGCAAGCCGCTGCTGGCGCGGATCGGGAGCGAGCAGGCGCTCAGGCTGCGGGTCTATGATGCCAAGGGGCGGCAGATCGCCGATTCGTTCCTGATCGCGGACGAGCCGGGGTTCACTTTCGTCGATCCGGCGGGCGAGCCGTGGGAGCAACGCGCGGGGCGCGGGATCGACCGAGCGCTCGACCGGCTTGTCGGCGCGCCGCCGGTGCCGGACTATGTCGAACCGGCGATTGCCACGGCCGATGCCTGGCCCGAAATCCGCGAGGCACGTCAGGTGGGCGAGGCCGCCGTGCGCCAGCGCGCCGCGCCCGATCGCAGCCCGGTGATCACCGCCGCCGTGCCCTATGGCGAGCGGGGGGAGATCCTGCTGACCACCCGCAACGCGCGCGACATTGTCGACAAGGTGCGCGCGGCCCGGCAGACGCTGGCGATCATCGTCGGGGTGGCGCTGGCGATTTCGATCCAGCTTTCGCTGTTCCTGGCACGCACCATTGTCCAGCCGCTCAAGCTGCTGGTGCGGGCGGCGGTGCGGGTGCGTTCGGGGCGCGAGCGTGAGGTGGTGGTCCCGCGCCTGCCCGAGCGCGGCGACGAGATCGGGATGCTGGCGCGGGCGATTTCGGACATGACCGGGGCGCTGCGCCAGCGGATCGACGCGGTGGAGACTTTTGCCGCCGACGTCAGCCACGAGATCAAGAACCCGCTGGCGTCCTTGCGCAGCGCGGTCGAGACGCTGGGCCGGGTCGAGGACCCCGAACTACGGCGCGAACTGACGCGGATTGCGGCGCATGACGTGCGGCGGATCGACCGGCTGGTGACCGAGATTGCCGATGCCAGCCGGATCGACGCCGAACTGACCCGCACGACGTTCGAGCCTGTCGACATGGGCAAGCTGATCGGGGCGATCGTGGCTGGCCGGGCCGAGCGCGGGGCGGACGGCGCGGCGCGGGTGACGGTGCATGAAGGGCGCGGGCGGGCGCGGGTGCTGGGCGACGGGGCGCGGCTGGAACGGGTGCTGGTCAACCTCTTGGACAATGCGGTTTCGTTTTCGCCGCCGGGCGGGGAAATTGCCGTCGATATTGCGCGGGGCGACGGGCGGGTGCGGATTGCGGTGAGCGATGAAGGGCCGGGCATCCCCGAGGAAGCGCGCGAGAAGGTGTTCGAGCGGTTCCATTCCGACCGGCCCGAGGGCGAGGACTTCGGCAGCCACAGCGGGCTTGGGTTGGCCATCGCGCGGACCATCGTGGCGGCGCATGACGGCACGCTGACGGCGACCGACCGGAGCGACGGCAAGCCCGGTGCGCGGTTGGTGATCGACCTGCCGGAGGCGGCGTGATGGCCTTGCTGCAATACACCTGCGTCGCGGTGGGCGGACGCGCGGTGTTGATCGAGGGTGCGCCGGGGAGCGGGAAATCGAGCCTTGCGCTGGCGCTCATCGACCGGGGGGCCGTGCTGGTGGGGGATGACGGGGTGAGCCTTGAGGTTGTGGGTGGGGAGCTGCTGGCGAGCCCTGCCCCGCATATCGAGGGGCTGATCGAGGTGCGTAACGTGGGGCTGGTGCGGATGGTGACGGCGGCGCGGGTTCCGGTGGCGCTAGTGCTGCGGATGGACGCCGAGGCCGAGCGGTTTATCGAGGTGGCGGATCGGGTTGACGTGTGCGGGGTGAGCCTGCCGCTGGTGCGGTTGTGGCCGGACAGTCCGGTGTTGGCGCTACGGGCGGAGATGGCGCTGGGGGTTTATGGGGATGGGTTGGGATCGGGGCGCGAGGGCTAGTACCGGCCTGCATGACTGCCTACTTTTGGGAAGCCGTTTGAGAGGCAAGCTTGGCCGTGGCTGGATTCGCACGCCCGTCGCGTATCGCCCGGCATTCCAGAGTCAGGTTGCGATCGAACAGGAAGCGGAACAGCAGCGCTGTCCATGACCGGTAGGAATGCAGGTCGGCATAGAGTTCGGGCGCGGCCTGGCGGATCTGCGGCAACCGCATCCAGGGAACCCTGACAAGGTCGTGATGCTCGTTGTGAAAGCCGGCATTGAAGCACAGCCTATTCATGGGACCATAGTAGGAATAGGTTTCCTGCTCGGGATGAAGGATGAAATGCTCCTGTATCCAGCGCGCGCCAAGCGGGTGCAGTCCCAGGGAAAAGATGTTCGACAGCAGAAGGTAGGCCAAGGCCGGCCAGCCCAATCCCCAGACAACCAGGCAATTGAACGTCATCTGAAGGACGAATGCCAAGACGAACCATCGATCGAATAGCCGGATCCCCTTCATGCGCAGGATGCGGGAGGACTGAACGAGCGCGCCCATGCCCAGCCAAACGGCCTTGCGGAGCGGTGAATTGTCGACCAGCCGCGCCTCCCATCCAGAGGGGATATCGCCATCAAGGCGGGCATCGCCCTGATGGCGGTGATGCATGACGTGGCATGTCCGCACGATCGGCACCGAAGGGACCGTCAATGGCAGGGCGGCCAAGATTCCCGCCAACTGGTTGCCAGCCCGGCGCCTCATCACAAGATCGTGAAAAGTCTCGTGTACCAGGACCCATATTCCCAGCGCCAGTACGGCCCCGACGCTGTAGGCGGCGAGCAGAACCAGCCACCAGGGCCCATCGCCAAGCCAGGCTGCCAGTCCCAATTGAAGCATGCCATAACCCAGCATCCAGAGCCCTGTTACCGGGGCATGCCCCGCCAGCTTGCTCAGTTCGGGGTGCCGCCTGAGAATTCTCCGGGTTCGCGCCGGATGCGGCCCGCGCCGCTCGCGCGCGTTTCGCACAACCTCCAATAAAACCCTCTCCGAACCGGGCAATGCTTCAACGGCTGACAGGATGTCGTGCATGTCGTTGCCCCCTTGGCAGCCCCGAAATCGATCGGGCCACGGTCGTGCCGCGACCGTTCAAGCAGGCTAGGATGAGGTCTGGGGATGCGCACAGATGCATCGGCGCGCACATTGCGATGCAACCAGATGCAACCGAACCGCGCGGCAAAGCCGGTAGAGCTTCGTGAAGATACCAGCCCACATGTGGCGAGGTTTACAAGCGCGCCTCTGCGGCCCAAACCGGCGGGCTATGTCGCCTGATTCCGTTCCTGCCCGCCAGGCTGTTTTGCTGGTGACCGGCCTGCTTGGCGCGGGCAAGACCACGGCGCTGCGGGTGCTGGAGGATCTGGGGTGGGAAACCATTGATAACTTTCCGATCCGCCTGCTGGAACAGATGATCGGCACGGACAGCGGCGCCAAGGACAGCGGAGGGGCGGACGGGGCCGAGCCGCGCGCGCCGCTTGCCATCGGGTTCGATTCGCGGACGCGGGGGTTTGATCCGCACCGGGTGATCGAGCGGGTGAAGAAGCTTTCGGCGCGGGCTGATCTTGAGATCACCACGCTGTTTCTGGACTGTTCGGGGCAGGAGCTGGAGCGGCGATATAACGAGACGCGGCGGCGACACCCGCTGGCGAACGACTTGCCGGTCGCGGCCGGAATCGCGGCTGAGCGCGAGATGCTGGGGCCGCTGCGGCGCTGGGCGGACATGGTGATCGTCACCACGGACTTCACCTCGAGCCAGTTGCAGCAGGTAATGCGTGAGCGTTTTACCCCGGATTCTGGCCGGAAACTGACGGTTACACTATCGAGCTTCGGCTTTTCGCGGGGGATGCCGCCGGTGGCGGACCTGGTGTTCGACATGCGGTTTCTTGACAATCCGCACTGGGACGATGCGCTGCGCCCCTTGACCGGGCAGGACGCGGCGGTGGGGCTTTATATCGAGCGCGATCAGGCCTTTGCCGAAGCGTTCGAGCGTATCCGTGACCTGCTGGTGCTGCTGCTTCCGCGCTATGCGGCGCAGGGCAAGCCTTACGTCCATGTCGCGTTCGGCTGCACCGGAGGGCGGCACCGTTCGGTCTATACGGCGGAGAAAATGTCTGAAGCCTTGCGCGCATCCGGTTTTTCGCCCACATTGCTGCACCGCAACCTGAGCTCGCGCGCGGCGGATCTTGTCGAAGGGGGCAAGTCTTGATCGGCGGGCAGGACATCCGGCACCGGCTATCCCGCCGGAAAGAACCGGAGCGGCATTTTCGGAGCGCAATCCTTCAATGATCGGGCTGATCCTGGTTACACACGGCAAGCTTGCCGAAGAGTTCGTCCACGCGATGCAGCACGTGGTGGGCCGGCAGGAAGCCGTCGCCACGGTGTGC
>CAYFJH010000009.1:36724-50065 GCA_964343385.1 uncultured Novosphingobium sp.
CGTGGACAGCGGGACCGGGGCGATCATCCTGACCGACCTGTTCGGCGGGACCCCGTCCAACCTGGCGATTTCGCTGATGCAGGCGGGCAAGGTGGAAGTGATCGCGGGAATCAACCTGCCGATGCTGATCCGCCTGGCCGGGGCCCGCAAGACGATGGACGTGAATGCCGCCGCGGTTGCGGCGCGAGATGCCGGACGCAATTACATAACAATAGCGTCGGAATTCCTGGGTCAGGAAGCCTGAAGGGGAGATTGTAGCGCGGTGCCGAGCGAAACTGTCGAGATCGTCAACCAGCGGGGGCTGCACGCCCGCGCCAGTGCCAAGTTCGTCAACGCCGTCGCCAAGCTCGACGGGGTGGCGGTGAAGGTTCACAAGGACGGGAACGAGGCCGATGGCGGCTCGATCCTGGGCCTGATGATGCTCGGCGCGGCCAAGGGCGATGCGATCGACATCCATGTTGACGGCGACGGCGCGGACCATGTGCTGCTGAAACTGGTCGGGCTGGTCAAGGACGGTTTTGGTGAGGACTGAGATTTGAGTTCGCGCCGCACGATTACCGGTTTTTCCAACCCCACGGTCAAGTTCCTGCGATCTTTGCGCGAGAAGAAGCTGCGCAAGCGCGAGGGGAAGTTCCTGGCCGAGGGGCTGCGGTTGCTGACGGATGCGCGCGAGAGCGGGCGGCTGCCGGAAATGCTGGTGATGGCGCGCGGGCGGGACGAGCATCCGCTGCTGACGGCGCTGGAGGCCGAGGTGCTGGCGGCGGGCGGCGAAGTGATCGAGACCGAGGAGGAGATCCTTGCCAAGATCACCGGGAAGGACAATCCGCAGGCCGTGGCGGGGGTTTTCAGCGAGTTCGATACGTCGCTGGCGGCGCTGGACCGGGGGGCCGCGCCGATCTGGCTGGTGGCGCAGGCGCTGCGCGATCCGGGAAACCTGGGGACCATGCTGCGCACCGGCGACGCGGTGGGCGCGGGCGGGCTGATATTGCTCGACGATTGCGCCGATCCGTTTTCGGTTGAGGCCGTGCGGGCGAGCATGGGGGCCGTGTTTACCCAGCGCGTGGCGCAGGCTTCGTGGGGCGAGTTCATCGGCTGGCTGCGCGGGGGGGCGGGCCAGGTGGGGGCGGCTTCGTTGCGCGATGCCCTGCCCTATCGCGAGGCGCCCTATGCCGCACCGTGCTTCATCATGGTCGGGAACGAATCGCGCGGGTTGCCCGAAGAATACGAGACGGCCTGCGACCTGCGGGTGACCATGCCGATGAAGGGCCGCGCCGACAGCCTGAACGCGGCGGTGGCGGCGGCGGTGCTGGCCTATGAGGTGCTGGCGCGGCTGGACGCCTAGAGCACTTTCCGACCAATCCGGATCACCGTGATTGGTCGGAAAGTGCCCTAGGCCATTTTACCAGCGGTTCGTTCATCTGATAATCAGGTTGGTTGTGCGAGACACGGGTGGGCAATGTTCCGACTTGCCCTCTCCTCCCTTGGACTCGCCCTCGTCGCGAGCGGCTGCATAGCTGCTCCGGCGGGGGATTTTTTTCGGCTGGATGATACGCGCTGGCACTTTGCAGCGATTGACGGGGCCGCGCCGGTGAGCGCGGATGCGGCGTTGACGTTCAGGGCCGGGCGGATAGGGGCCAATGTCGGGTGCAACGGCATGGGCGGGCCGTGGCGGATCGAGCGCGGGCGGCTGATCGCCGGGCCGCTGATTTCGACGCAGATGTGGTGCGAAGGGAAGATGGAGCAGGAACGCGCCGTGAGCGCGCTGCTGTCTGGCTCGCCCGAGGTGCGCGTCAATGGCGCGCGGATGAGCCTGAAATCGGGCGGGCATTCGGCCGAGCTGGTGCGGCAGTAGGAGCCTATTCGGCGGGTTCGGGCGCAGGTTCGGGTGCGGCGGGTGCTGGTTCGGCGTAGCGGGGCAGGCTTTCGACGAGGGACACCTCCTCGATCTCGCGCTTGCCGATTTCCACGCCCTTGTCGCGCAGGCGGCGGCCCGAGGAGAGGACGTTGCGTTCGAAGCTGCCGACGAAATCGTTGTATTTGCGCACGGCGCGGTCAAGCCCGGCGCCGACGCCCTTGAGGTGTTCGCCGGCGGTGGCGATGCGGTCATAGATCTCGGTGCCGAGGCGGCCGATCTCGCGCGCTTCACGGGTGATGGTGTCCTGCCGCCAGACTTCGGCGACGGTCCGGGCGATGGCGACGAGGTTGGTGGGCGTGGCAAGCAGAACCTTGTTGCGGAAGGCGAAATCCCACAGTTCCGGATCGTGTTCGAGCGCGGCGGCGACGAAGTGTTCGCCGGGGACGAACATCACGACATAGTCGGGGGCCTGTTCGAACTGGCTCTGGTAGCTTTTGGCTCCCAGCGTCTGGACATGGTTGCGCATCGAGCGGGCGTGCTGGTCGAGCGCGGCCTTGCGGATGACGGGATCGTCGGCCTCGAACGCTTCCTGATAGGCGTTGAGCGAAACCTTGGCGTCGATGATCAGGCTTTTCTGGCCGGGGATGCGGATGATCGCGTCGGGGCGCAGGCGGCCGTCGTCGGTGTCGACCGAATGTTCGGTGACGAAATCAGTGTGTTCGTTGAGGCCGCACTGTTCGAGCACGTTCTGCAAGGCGCGTTCTCCCCAGCGGCCGCGGGCCTTGGGGGCGTTGGTGAGCGAGTTGCCGAGGCGCTGCGCCTCGCGGCGGACGGCTTCCTGGCCGGTCTTCAGCAGTTCGATCTGGCCGAACAGCTGGCCGAAGGCATCGACGCGCTTTTCCTCGAGCCCGGCGACCTGCTTTTCATAGCTTTTCAGCCGTTCGCCCACGGGTTCGAGCAAGGTGCGCAGGCGCTCCGCGCTTTTTTCCTCGGACTGGGTGAAGCGTTCCTGGGCGCGGGCGAGGAAGGTTTCCTGTGCCTTTTCGAGGACGCGGTTTCCGGCGTTTTCAAACTCCTTGCGCAGAACCTCCTGTGCTTCGAGCATCAGGCGCTTTTGTTCGGCGAAACCGGCGGCGTCAGCCCGAAGGCCGGCGACTTCGCCCGACATCCGGACCTGTTCCTTGCGGGCTTCGTCGAGCGTGGCGGCAAGTTCGTCCGCGCGGGCGGCGCGTTCGGCGGCGCCGGCAAGTTCGACGATGGCGCGGCGGAATTTCTCGTCAAGTTCGCGCGCGTCAAGATCGCGGGCGGCGAAGCGTTCCTTCCATTCGCCGACCGGGCGGTGGCCGAGCAGCCAGCCGAGCAAGCCGCCCGCCGTAAGGCCGAGCAGCAGGGTGAAGAAGCTGAGTACCTGGCTGTTCACGGGCGGTCCTTGACGGTAGAACGAACCGGGAACCTATCGCCCCTCCCCGGTTAACGCAAGGTTTTCGCCGCAGCGGCCAGTGGACAAGCCGCATTTTGCGGAAACCTCGCCGCCGGCGCGAGTTTGGACGGGGGAGCAACCAAGGAGACGGCCATGTCGATCGAAGCGATGATTTCCGAGCATCCGGAGGTGGGCGCAGATTACAACGAGAGCCTTGGGCTGGCGGTGCGGCGGGCAATGCTGTGCTCGGCGATCTGCAATTCCTGCGCGGACGCCTGTCTGGCGGAGCCGATGGACATGAACCAGTGCATCCGGCTGAACCTGGATTGCGCCGATGTCTGCGCGGCAACCAGCCGGATCGCGACGCGGCGGACGGGGTTTGACCGGCAGTTGATCCGCTCGATGCTGGCGGTGTGCATCGAGGCTTGCGAACGGTGCGGAGCGGAATGCCGACGGCATGACAATGCGCATTGCCGGCGGTGCGCGACGATGTGCGGGGAGTGCGCGGACGACTGCCGGGCGGCGCTGGAGGTGCTGAACGCGGAGGTTCATGCGGAGGCGTAGGGGACATTAGAGTCTTTTCCACTTACGTGGAAGCGGCACCGGCCCACTCCCCCGCCCGGCGTCTCCCGCGCGGAATCGGGCTTCCACGACGGAGCGTTTCGCTGCAGGCGCTGCCCACCCCCGGCCCCCCCGCCTGCGGGAGGGGGGTATAGTGATAGAAATAAAAACACTCAGTGGTGACCACACTATGCATGTGATTTCACCTTGGCCTTAACCAATGGTCGACCGATAAACGGACAAGTCTTGTTAATGTCCCGCTCTTGGAACTATAAGTAGAGCCTATCAATCCGATTTATGAGTTCATCTCGGGTGCTTGGTTAGATTCAGCAGACCTTATCCCTAATTTTATCAAAGTAAGAAGCCCAGTCCTCTTTGACCGGTATCAACCTGAAGACTGCAATCTTCTGACCGGTCGGACTTGATCGCGAGGCACCTAAGCTAAGCTCACCATTACCATTCAGACGCCCCAGGAATTCCTGAGTATATATGGGAACGGCAACGTCCCCATAATGGGGACGACTCAATGAGCTAACCGGAGTTCGCCGTGTCCTATAGAATGCTTGCGGCCTCATTCCTTGCCGCTTCGATGTTGGGTGGCTGCGCGATCGCCTCCCACGCGGAGGGAACCTACATCGCGTCCGATGCCGACACGGCGTTTATGGTCCAGATTTCATCCGTTGCGGACGGAAAGGTCACCGGCACGGCATCAGTGGTCACTTCCGATAGTGCAGGGAAAACGACTGCCGGAACGCGGCGTATGACGGGCACGATTGAAGGAAACGCCCTCAATCTCTCCGTGGGGCGATGTTACACTTGACATACCAAACCCCTTAATGTAGTGTTCTGGCCATAGGAGAAGTTCCGTGGCCAAGTCCGCTTTCGATGCCCCCCAGTTCAAGACCGAAGAAGGCGCTTTTGCCTATGTTGAGGCGCATCTGTGGCCCCACGGTCCGGTCTGCCATCACTGCGGCAACGCCGATGCAGCGCGCATCCGCAAGATGCAGGGCAAGACCACCCGCCTCGGTCTCTACAAGTGCAATGAGTGCCGCAAGCCCTTCACTGTGCGCATGGGCACCATTTTTGAAAGCTCGCACCTCGCGCTGCATCTGTGGCTGCAAGTCATCCATCTGTTTTGCGCCAGCAAGAAGGGCATCAGCACCCGCCAAATCCAGCGGATGCTCCAATGCTCGATGAAAACCGCTTGGTTCCTTGGCCATCGCATCCGCGAAGCAATGAAGGATGATGGCCTTACCCCCATCGGCGGCAGCGGCATGACTATCGAAGCCGATGAAACCTTCTTCGGGCAACAGGACTGGCAGTTCAAAAACGGCAAGGGCTGGCAGCGCCGCGACGGTTGGGGTGACAAGATGAAGATCGTATCGCTGGTAGAGCGCGGCGGTCGCGCCCGGTCTATCCACATCGACAATCTCGGCATGGAAGAAGTCACCCGCGCACTCGAAACTGCCGACCGGAATAGCCACCTCAATACCGACCAAGCCCGCCACTATCGCCGCATCGGCAAGGAGTTCCTTAGCCATGGCGCCGTCGATCACAGCCGCCGCGAATACGCCCGTGGCACCGTCCACAGCAACACCGTCGAAGGCTTCTTCTCGATCTTCAAGCGGGGCATGGTCGGCGTCTATCAGCACTGCGATACCTCGCACCTGCACCGCTATCTGGCCGAATTCGATTTCCGTTACAGCTTCCGCGAAAAGGTCGGCTTCAACGATACCATGCGCGCGCAGGCTGCGCTCCGGGGCGTCGTGGGTAAGCGCCTCACCTATGAAACGACTGGCATCGCAAGGCAGGCATAAGGCAAGGTCGCGTCCGTTCCGGCCCTCGCGGTTGATTCGCGAGGAAGTCGAAGACGACGTACAGTTGGCGTTCGCGTTCATTGATGAGGAGACCTAGCTTGGCCGGCAGCGCTTTCGACTTCGTCCGTATCGACGTGCCTTGCCCGCAATGCGGTAAGAACGATTTGCAGCGCCTCGCTGAGCTTGTAGCGAGCGACACGACTACCTGCCGCTATTGCGGGGCCACTATCAATCTCACAAGTCATGACTGGCGCACCCGCCTCGCTGAGGAGGCGAAGAAATTCAAACAGATCAAACCCAGCTGACTGTGAAAGTGTAATCAGCTCATCCATATTGGCACTGGCCGCGCTGAAATCGGGAACGAAAGGATCAATCATTGGAGAAACCCAAAAAAAGGAAACTGACCGATGCTGAGCGCCACAAGCGCTTCGTCGAAACAGCCCGCGAGGTTGGCGCATCCGAAGATGCGAAGGATTTCGACGCGGCGTTTGAGAAAGTCACGGCCTCTACTCCGCCAAGCGATCGGAAAGACGCTCGATAAAGTCAGTAACGTGACCCAGGACCGTGTGAGCTTGGTTTTCTGTGTAGGGAACCTTCGCGTGTACCACGTAGTTGCGCCACCCATCCTTGAAGTAGGCGAATTCCTTGGCCGCTTCCGACAGGAATTGAAGGCGCTCGCCCTTGTCGGCCTTGGCTAAGCCGGGGATGCCGTTCTTGCGCCAACCTTCTATCTGCGCCTCAATCTCACTGATGATGTTCTGCCAATTCTGAACGTCAAAAGTCAGGCCAACATCGGCGGCCAAGGCTCGTAGCCCATGCTCTAAGGCGCGCATCGCGTAGAAGATGCTCCCCTCTGCCAAGCCGGCGGCATAGGCATTCCCGGCGCCGCGTAGTTCTGCGGCGGAATTGGGAAAGGCGGCCTTGGCTTTATCGGTTAGGAGGTTATCCTTTTCCCAAAACGCGGCACGTTCTTGCGGGACGAAAAGGAAGAGCTTTTCCTTTAGATCGTCCTTAAGAACCTCGACTATAGCGTCGTATGCATCTTCGCTTTTGGGAAGATTTTCGGGCTTCCTCAGACGGCGAGCAATAATCCGTCCTGCCACCCGGAGATTAAGACGATCCGCTAGTTGGGATAGGTCCTCTAGGCGCGCCTGCAATCTCTTGCGCCCCCCTCCATTCAGCCGCCGCTCGCCGCCAATGGTCTCACAGAACTCGTCCACGGACCACAAGAGGCTGGTATCCTGCATCCTCTCGCCAAGCCGAACGAAATTGAGGGCGTTATCTTTCAGCATGTCCCACAGGCTCCAAGGCCCGCTGGAATCAATCTCGGGCGCAGGACCATCTACCACACCCCATAGGGTATTGGTATGGGAAGTGTAACGTCGCCCTCCGTGGAGAACGGAACGGGCTTGTCCCTCGTGACGGGCACAATCGACGGCGACACCCTCCACCTGACGTTTTTTGGAAATGGGAGTTCCACACGCCTAGATTTTGCCAAAGCCGATGCCAGCAAATTCCCCGAATTGGTGGAGGCCACGCGCCGCCATGCAGCGGAAAAGAAGCAGGAAGTCCAAGCCATTGCGGCGGACAAAGTTCAGGTTGAACAGAGGACCAAAACCCAAAGACAAATAGACCAGCTTGCGGACGCCGCCTTTGCAAAGGGGCAGGAGTTGGGGGAAAAAACTGGCAGGCTTGCGGGTGTGATTGCCTCCAATCGGGTTGCACATGAACGCGCCGGGAAAATGCAGCTTGCGAAACGACGGCTAAACACGGGCATACCGGACGCAGATTACCAAGTCAGTCAAATCGACTACCAGCTGGGCAGTCTTTTCGGCGATGCGGAACGGATGCATAATAGTGTGCAAACCTATATGCAGTCCGCCAACGGGTTTATGGCCGACGCGGCGTCCCAATCATCCCGCTTCCTCGCGGAATGCCAAGCCGACCGGCTACTGAATTGCTCTCGGCTGTCCGGAAGCCTGCAATCGCTCCGGGTCAATTATCAGCAATTCCAAGCCGGTTACGAACAGGAGAATGCCGCATTCAAAGGTCAGGGGTGAGAACTATCGGCGGCTCCGCCAGCAACAACAGCCGCGACTGCCCGCGCCAGTTGCGGCGACAACCGACACACGCCATCCTTTCCCAGCACGAAATCCGCGCCGAAAAATTTCCGGTTCTGCGCAAAGCCGAGAATGGCGGCGTCCACCTTGGGCCGCTCTGGCTCGATCAGGTCATAGGCATATGGCAGGAAATCGGGCCGCGAATGGTGCATGATCCCGGCGAATGGATCGAACCCGTCCGCGACGGCTTCAATCTGTAACTGCGCCACGCGAACCGCGTAGGCATAGTTGAGCATGGCGTTGATGGGGTGCGATGCTTTCCAGTTTTTCGCCTTCTTGCCTGTCAGGATCGAACTGCGCGACCGATAGCTGTGCCAATCGTCGGGAACGGGGTATCGCCCCGCCGCAGTCCACTGCATTTCAATGCCTGTCCATGCCGCAAAATACCGTGCGGCGCTTTCTCCTTCGATAGCGCGAATGTCACTCATGCTTTCCAACGCCGCTGATCGAAGCTGCGCCAGTGCCTTGGCTGCCCTGCCGGGAGTGGGGCCGGTGCCGGAGAACGGGAAATAATGCAACTGTTCCCGTAATTCCAATTGTGATTGGAGGAAGAAAGTCGTTTTGGAATGATGTATGAGCGCAATAAGCGCTCATGGTTACGTTGACGTAATGTGATCATAGAATATGCACCAAGTCTGGCCAAATTGTATACCAGACTTCTAGCAGGATTGCGGCAGGCAAACCATAAGAGGCAACCGACTACCGATTTGACGTACTTCTCGACAAGTGTAACCAAGCTTCTCTAACGTCTTCCTTAGCTCTTTCGAAGTCAGAACTCCATTGACTCTGTGAACCTCTGCAACAATCCGCGGACGGAACCGCTCAAAAAAGTATGGCCGATCAAATATGACCGATTCGGCGCCTTCAATGTCACACTTGATAAAATCAACTCGGGTAAGACTGAACATTTCAGCTAGATCATCCAGCGTAATTGATTTAACATATTCACGATTTGCGCGGCAATAACCGTGCAATTGCGCCGCATGAGAGCCCAAATTTCCCTCGCAAGAAATCTGAATTATTCCAGAGTAATTCCAAACTGCAGCATTCACCAGATCTATTGATCTACCCGTTCTATTATTGTAACAGCTAAAGTTATCATTTATACACTCCACATTGAATGGATCCGCCTCAATTGCAATTACTTTGCCATATTCTCCGACAACTTCGTCAAACAAAATACTTGTAAAACCAGAATATGCCACGATGTCTAATACAACACTGCCTTTATTAAATTTAGATAGATTGATATATTGATATATTGTATATATTGATTCGACCATTGCCGGAAATCTTATCAACTGCTTGTTATACCCTCTTACAAGGTGATAATCCGGGCGGGAAAAATCAACATCTCTGCTTCTTCCGTTATGTTTTTCCATAACAGAATTGAAGAAATAATAGAAATTTGAAGCTATTTCTGGAACGTATGAGTAATGATTTCTAGATATTTTGACATTTTTTCCATCTCTAGAAATGATCCAACATCCATTGCAAAAATAAATCCTGCAATTCCTTAAAATTCCTAATGGTACAAATAGAAACAGGCAAAGGAATATCGAGTGCTTCATTAGTGACGCGCATAATCGTCGCATCAATGACGACAAATAAATTATTTTATTAAAAATAAAATTGAAAAAACTTTTTTTCAAATAATACGCCTTAGTTTAAAAGAAAAATATCGTATTCAAGCGCTACATTGGCCCATGCGTCTCCAGAGACTCCGCTTTGGAAAATACCTGTTCCACGCAAATCAAGTGTTTGATCGGCTTGATTTAAAGGCATATCCATGCTCGCGAATGACTTCACATTTGTGACGTAGTGGGGCAGAAAGCTTCCACTGTGGCCAGGCGGCGTGGCGGCGCTCCGGTCGTACCACATCATTCCTCGGACCTGCCCCGTTCCTACTTGCACGGATCCGGCGTTTATGCCCTCGAGTTGCCCCCAGATGTAAGCGACGGTTGGAGCAACTTGGCCTCCTGTTTCAGAATACGGGTCATGGTAAAACCCATACCAATTGCCGGAGTTTCCCTGAACAGTTGTTGTCGTGGGAAATGCAATGTTTCCCGAACTGAAGGTTCCGTTCCAAGGCCCCAGCGGTGTAAGGTGCACTTTAGGTATCAAAATTTCATTTTGCGGTTTTATGTAATTTGTCACGCTGCCAATGGTTGATCCAAATGCGAGGACTGGATCACAAAAGAAATATGCATCGCCAGCTGATCCCGTCATGTCAATGCCAGCGAACATGAACGTTGAATTGGTCGGTACAGTATAGGAGCATTCTGTCCAGTTCCAAGTTCCAACAGTCACGGTCGATGGAGAGCAGTATGTAAATCCATTAACGGAATCATTAAAGAAAATCTTATAAGAAGTACTTCCTGATTTTATCTTATGCATAGCGTATATACCAAACGATATAGTCATTACTGCAAATCGCGATACATTGTTCGTTTGGTCAGTATAGAAATAATTATCACCTGCCTGCTGCAACCGCGCTCCGAGTAGTGCATAAGGGGAAACCGCGCTCGGCATATTAACAGAATGATTGCCGCGCCCTAGTTCGCGCCAAAGAATCGGCCCTGTCGCAGTGGCAGTGGGGAATCGCGACCAGCCATCAGGCCCGTCGCCGGTGGCATTCAGGGTATACCAGTAAGAGCCAATTCCAACGGGCAAGATAGTTGAAGCCGTCGTTGTTGCGTTTGGCGGCGATCGGCCGAGAGGAACGCGCACTGTGATGGATGCATTGGCTAGAAGCGCTGTGATCCTCATCGGCATGGCTGTCAAAGAGCTATCGACGCCTGCACCGTTGACAGTGACGATATCCCCGACGGACAAATTGCCGGTCGTGGTTACTGAGAAAGTCGCAGTACGCCCGCCGGTATAGCCGCTTGAGGAAATCGGGGCTTCCGTACCGCTCCCTTGCGGGTTCTGTTGTGTACCATATCCGACGGCAGACCAAATTTCCCATTGGCTGTTAGGTGCGAGATTTATGGGAGCTGCAATTGAAGGCCGGGAAACAGTGGCGACTGCCAAAATGAAAAGCAGGGAGAGTTTGGAGAACCTCATAGCTTTCTCCGCAGGAAACTTAATCCTCAATTTTATGTTGAGTATCATAAAGAAGGCAGTTTGCAACTTCCGAGAATCGGCGATGGCATGATATTGGAATTCCCATCCTGATCGACCGCCATCCATATGGGCGCGCTGGTACTCTATTTCTTCAAATTTTCAGTTCGTTCGAGAGGCCGGGTCTCGCCACCGCAATGAAAGGGGGGATAGGGGTAAGCCCCTCGATGTATTGATCGAGAGACATTTTCTGATCCCTCTCGTAGTCCTTACCGATGTTGTAAGGAGGTGACGTCACGATAGGGGAGGTGGTGCCGTCAGAGACCTGGCTTAGTCCGTTCAGGGCATCATCATGAATAAGATGTACATCAGGCAACTGTGCCGGTACTACGTTACTGTGCTCCAATGGAACCCCCACTTTGCGGGCGCCGTTTAAGCTGATTTCACTCCGTTCGCAAGGGATTGACGAGGCTGGCCCAACTTGATGTCCCCGTAAAACCCTTCGGTCAGGCGCCCTCTTGCGTGCGAGAAATTCCTCGGTGCCTTTTCACCCTGCGCCTCAGATTGGATGGATCCACGCCGAGCAGGCGAGCTGCACCTCTTAAGCCCACGTCGTCGATCATCTTGCGAAGACGCTGTAAATCATCGTCCCGTTTTCCATGAAGCTTTTCCGCTTGCGCCGATGCTACGGGCACGAGGGCCAAAAGGAAGCGCAGACTCGATCCATTGGGGCACACTGTGTCAGACAGGATCGAACGCAGCCGCCGTGACGGGATGCGCAATGACTTCGCCGCTCCGGCGTTCCCCAGCCTATCGACCAACCCGGATAGCTCGGCTTTGAGTCGCGCAAGGCTGTCATCGGCAAGGCCGTAATCCGGACGGGCGTGGGCGTCGACCCCCAGCACTTGCTGCCTATCCAGCTCGTTCGCTTCCTTACCGATATGAGCAATGCCGCTAACGCGGACGTGCCGCCGCTGCGTTGTGCCCCGGTCGCAATAGCTGCCACCCAGGAATTTGGATTCGGGGTGCAGATGGTATTGTGCCAGAGCTTCGGCATAGGTTTGCAGTGCATCGGCCGGCACCGGCTGCCCATTGATCCGGTCGAAGGCGGCTGCGGCAATCTTGGCAGGATCGCGGTCAAACGGCGCAACCGGCTTGGGAGGCTGAAATTTTGCCGGGCGGCCTCGCCGGGATTGCGGCGCAATAACCTCCCCGCCTTTCCATTCCCGCTTGGCGTGAAGGGATAACAGGAAGCCAAATGGCTTAACCTGATCGCGGTAGGGCAGGTCGGTATTGAAGCCATCGAACCAGCGCAGCAACTCCGGCGCGGTGGCGCCATAGCGACTGATAGCCGGGGAATGCATCGCCGGGTGAAAGTCGAGCCGTGGCATATCCGGCTTTTGGGCAAGTCCGGCAGAGACAATCTCAAACCACAGGTCGCAATGCCAACGCTCCACACCACTGCGCAATACAGGTTCGGGCGGGGCAGGAATTCTAGCAGGCGGATTGTCCGATTTGTAGGGTGGCAGCAAATGCCCCAGCCCATGCGCCGATAAACACTCATCTCACTTAAATAAATCTTGCTGCACTTCCGGATGATTTGCCAATGGACGACTTGCCCACCAACAAGTTGAATAAAGCCGCGCGAGCAGGATTATCAATTGCGTCGGGAGCGATCCCCTTTCTCGGAGGAATTCTTTCAGCAGGCGCTGCATACTGGTCCGAGGCTGAGCAGGAGCACGTGAACAATATTCTCCGGCAGTGGATTCAGATGCTTGAGGATGAGCTTCGCGAGAAGGAGAAAACAATTGCGGAGGTGATCGCTCGTTTGGACATGGGTGATAAGACCACGTCTGAGCGGATAGAGTCTCCTGAATATAAATCGATTTTGAAAAAGGCCTTCCGAAACTGGTCGGCCGTGGATTCTGAAAGTAAGCGAGAGAAGATAAGAAATATACTTACCAATTCAGCCGCTAGCAAATAAACCTCTGATGATGTTGTGAGCTTTTTATAGACTGGATAGCTCTTTACTCTGATTTTCACTTTGAAGTTATAGGCCAAATTTACAAAAATACTGGCTATACTCGTGGGCAAATTTGGAACAATCCTGGAAAGCCAAGCGTCCGTGAAGATTCGGCAGAAGCAGATTTATATAAACTACTGATCCGAGACCTAAGTATGGGCGGTGTAATTCGTCAACATAGGGAAACCGACTACGCGGGCAATTTCGTCAAAAAGCAGGCTCGGTCAGTTCCGAAGGGCTCTGGTGCTCGAACTATGGCGTCTGCCCTCGACGACAGCGAAGAGTATGAGCTGACCGATCTAGGCAGTCAGTTTGTCCATTACGCGATGACGGAGATTACTGCGCGGATCGCATTCAGCGATTCCAGTGGGCCAGAATCTGAACCGCCTGCGTAAGCGGTTGTGTGGTCACAACTGCAATTTCTACCAGCTATCACTATACCCCCCCGCCTGCGGGAGGGGAGTAGGAAGGAAGCCGCTCCC
>CAYFJH010000009.1:50075-58988 GCA_964343385.1 uncultured Novosphingobium sp.
CCCCGCCGTTCGACAGGGTCAGGACATGCCTGCGGGGAGTCGCGTCAGGCGGCTTTGCGGAGCTTTTCCAGCTTTTTCAGGGCCATGTTGCGCTTGAGGCGCGAGAGGTGGTCGATGAAGAGGATGCCTTCGAGGTGGTCCATCTCGTGCTGGATGCAGATGGCCATCAGGCCTTCCATCGCCTCTTCATGGGTCTTGCCGTCAAGGTCCTGCCAGCGGATGCGGACTGCGGAGGGGCGTTCGACGTCGGCGTAGATCTCGGGGACCGAGAGGCAGCCTTCCTGATAGACGATGTAGTCTTCGGACGGTTCGAGCAGCTCCGGGTTGATGAACACCCGGGGTTCCTTTTTCGTCGGCTGGTGATGGTGATGGTGGCCATCGTGGTCGCAGGCCTCGGGCTCCGCATCGGGGTCTTCGGGCTGGAGGTCGATCACCAGGACGCGCAGCGGCACCCCGATCTGGATCGCGGCGAGACCGATGCCGGGGGCATCGTACATCGTCTCGAACATGTCGGCGACAAGGGTTTTGAGTTCGTCGTCGAACGCGGTGACGGGTTCGGAGACCTGCTTGAGCAGCGCGTCGGGCGCTTCGATGATTTCGCGGATAGCCATAGGGCGCAGATAGTTGCGTCCTGCCACTGGCGCAAGACCGCCTGTCGCATCACCTTAAAACAGACGGAACCATGCGCCGGTCCGGCGATAGTGGAGGTGAACGTTAGCGGAGTAAAAACGATGGAACGGCACAGTGGAGAGATCGCGGCACTGGAACGGCGGTTCTGGCAGGCAATGGTTGACAAGGACGCCGAGGGCGCCGCCGGGATGATTGCCGCATCGTGCCTGGTGACGGGGCCTTCGGGCGCGATGAAGCTTGATCCGGAACGGTTCAAGGCGATGACGCAGGACGGAAAGTGGCGGCTCGACGCGTTCGAATTGAGCGACCTGGATGTCATTTTCCCCGGCGAGGGCACGGCGGTCGTGGCCTATAAGGTCCACCAGACCGGGGCGATGAAGGACGGTCCGATGGACCTCAACTGCGCGGACAGTTCGGTCTGGGTGCGGGAAGATGGCGGCTGGAAGTGCGCGCTGCACACCGAGACGATCTTGCAGAAGGCCAATTGAATCTGCGCCAGCCTGCGCTTGTCCAAGGTCGCCGACGCGGTTGGCCCGGACCCTTCGACAAGCTCAGGGTGAGCGGCGTTTGGGCGGGTATCGGTTCTTCGTCCTAGCCAACGGGCCGCCGTGCGCGCAGGGCCTGGGCCAGGGTTCCTTCGTCGAGGTAGTCGAGTTCGCCGCCCACCGGCAAGCCGTGGGCAAGCTGGGTGATGCGGACCGGGAAGGTTTCGAGCCGTTCGGCGATGTAGTGGGCGGTGGTCTGTCCTTCGAGAGTGGCGTTCATCGCGAGGACGACTTCGTCGATCCCGCCCTGTTCGACCCGGGCGATCAGCGCGGGGATGGTGAGGTCTTCGGGGCGGATCCCTTCGAGCGCGGAGAGCCGCCCGCCGAGGACGTGGTAGCGGCCCGAAAACAGGCGCGCCCGATCAAGCGCCCAGAGGTCCGCGACGTCTTCTACCACGCAGAGAGCGCGGGCGTCGCGGCGCGGATCGGTGCAGATGGCGCAGGGGCTGGCGGTGTCGACATTGCCGCAGGTGGTGCATTCGACCAGCGTTTCCTGCACCAAGGCCAAGGCTTCGAGCAATTGGGGCAGCGCGGTTTCGCGGCGTTTTACCAGCCACAGCACGGCGCGGCGGGCCGAACGCGGGCCGAGGCCGGGCAGGCGCGACAGGGCCGCGGTCAGTGTTTCGATCTCTTGCGATGCCATGATGCGGGGGATAGGGCGTTTGCCGGGGGATTTGAACTTAAAAAGGGGCCCTCCCCCAACCCCTCCCCGCCGGGGAGAGGAGCCGGTTTGGAATTTTATGCGCATCATCTTCATGGGGACGCCGGAGTTTGCGGTGCCGACTTTGCTGGCGCTGGCCGACGCGGGGCACGAGATTGCCTGCGTCTATAGCCAGCCGCCGCGCGCGGGCGGGCGGCGGGGGAAGGAGTTGACCCCCTCCCCGGTCCAGCGCGCGGCCGAGGCGCGCGGGTTTCTGGTGCGGCATCCGGTTTCGCTCAAAGGCGCGGGGGCGCAGGCGGAATTTGCCGCATGGCGCGCCGATGTGGCGGTGGTGGCGGCGTATGGCCTGATCCTGCCGGCGGCGGTGCTGGAGGCTCCGAAATTCGGGTGCTTGAACGTGCATGGGTCTCTGCTGCCGCGCTGGCGCGGGGCGGCTCCGGTGCAGCGGGCGATACTGGCGGGGGACGCGGAGACGGGCGTCGGGATCATGCGGATGGAGCGCGGGCTGGATACGGGGCCGGTGCTGCTGGAGGGGCGGACTTGCGTGGACGGAAAGACCGCCGGCGAGCTGACCGACGAACTGGCCGTGATGGGCGCGGGGTTGATGGTGCGGGTTCTGGCGGACCTTGGCGGGTATCCCGAGGTGGCACAGGATGACGTCGGCGTGACCTATGCCCACAAGATCGACAAGGCCGAGGCGCGGCTGGATTTTTCGCGGAGCGCGACGGAGGTGGAGCGGCAGGTGCGCGCGTTCCATCCCGCGCCAGGGGCGTTTTTCGAACTGGGCGGAGAGCGGTTCAAGGTGCTGACGGCGGAGGTTGTGGACGGATCGGGCGAGCCGGGGGTGACGCTGGATGATGCCTTGCTGCTCGCGTGTGGTTCGGGGGCGGTTCGGTTGACCTTGCTCCAGCGGGCGGGGAAGCCGGTGATGGCGGCGGCGGATCTGCTGCGGGGCAAGGCGATTGCGGCGGGGACGCAGCTTGGTTGATCTGGCGATTTTTGCTGCACGGAAGCGTACGATGGCCTTGTTCGCCTTCGCTGGGATGACGGGCGTTGGGGCGCGCCTTGTGTGCGGGCTTCGACAGGCTCAGCCTGAGCGGGTTTCAGAGAATATGCTCCAACCGCTCGGCCTGAGCCAGTCGAAGGCCCTGCCCTGCCCCGGTGCCTTGCGATGACCCGGTTTGCGTTGACGCTGGAGTTCGATGGCAGCGCCTTCATGGGGCTCCAGCGGCAGAGCCATGGGCCGAGCGTGCAGCAGGCGGTGGAGGATGCGGTTTTTGCCGTGACCGGGGAAAATGCCGTGATGGTGGCCGCCGGGCGGACCGATGCCGGGGTTCATGCGTTGGCGATGCGGGCGCATATCGACGTGGCGAAGGACTTTGCGCCGTTCCGGCTGATGGGGGCGCTCAACGCCAAGCTCAGGATGGCGGGGCACGCGGTGACGGTGCTGGACTGTGTCGAGGCGGCCGGGGACTGGCACGCGCGGTTTTCGTGCACGGGGCGGCGGTATCTCTACCGGATCGTCAACCGGCGCGCGCCGTTGACGCTGGACGCCGGGCGGGCGTGGCAGGTGGCTGGGGCCCTAGATGCGGACGCGATGCACGCGGCGGCGCAGGCGCTGGTGGGACTGCATGATTTCACCACCTTCCGTTCGGCCCATTGCCAGTCGGCCAGCCCGGTCAAGACGCTCGACCGGCTGGCGGTGACGCGGGTGGGCGAGGAAGTGCGGATCGAGGCTGCGGCGCGGTCATTCCTGCACCATCAGGTGCGCTCGATGGTGGGGTGTCTGGCGCTGGTCGGGCTGGGACGCTGGCGGGTGGCGCAGGTGGCCGAGGCGCTGGCGGCGAAGGAGCGGCAGGCCCTGGGGCTTAATGCGCCGCCGGACGGGCTGTATTTTGTGGGCGCGGCCTATCCGGGCGAGGGGTAGCGGTCCCGGCTTTCGCCGGGACGGCTCAGCTTTTGCCGACGACGCTTTCGGGAAGGTCGGTGCCGAAGACGCGCTGGTAGTATTCGGCGACCAGCAGGCGCTCCGTCTCGTCGCACTTGTTGAGGAACGAGAGGCGGAAGGCGAAGCCGACGTCGTTGAAGATGCGGCTGTTCTGCGCCCAGGTGATGACCGTGCGCGGGCTCATCACAGTGGAGATGTCGCCGTTGATGAAGCCCTGGCGGGTCAGGTCGGCGACGCGGACCATTTTCGCGATGACGTCCTCGGCCATTTCGGGGAGCTTCTTGCCGACGATTTCGGTTTCGACCGCGTGGGGCAGGTAATTCAGCCCGACGACGAGGTTCCAGCGGTCCATCTGGCCCTGGTTGATCGCCTGGGTGCCGTGATAGAGCCCGGACGTGTCGCCGAGGCCGACGGTGTTGGCCGTGGCGAAAAGGCGGAAGTTCGGGTTCGGGCGGATCACGCGGTTCTGGTCGAGCAGGGTCAGCTTGCCCTCGGTTTCCAGAACGCGCTGGATCACGAACATCACGTCCGGGCGGCCCGCGTCGTATTCGTCAAAGACCAGCGCGACCGGTCTGGACCATGACGCGGCGGTTGAAGGCAAAGCCGGCCAGGATGGCGAGCGTGGTGTCCGGGTCGAACACGTAGGTCTCGTCAAGATCGGGCACGCGCTCGTCGGCCTTGGAGAAGGCCGGGACTTTCATGTCGATGTCGATCCCGAAGGTGGTCCGCACATCAATTTCGGTGTCGGGCGCGGCCAGGATCGTGTTGTCGCGGGCGTCGGGTTGCATATCGGTCATCTCGCTCATCGGCGGCTGGCCTAGGGGAAGGCGCGTTGCGCCGCAATAAGCTTTGCGGGCGATTCAGGCGGTTTGCGCTTTGGGCGGCAGGTGGAACAGGTCAACGAAGCGCGCGAGCAGCGTCTGGTCGCCAGTGGCGGCGAGGCCGGCGCGGGCGAGATCGGCGGCAGGGACCTTGCCATAGACCAGCGCGGCGATGGGCATGGCGGTGGGGGCGGCGAGATGAAACGCGGGAAATTCCGGTTCGCCGCGCGCTGCGGCCAGCCTGCCGCCCGCGACCTCGACGGAGAACCATTCCGCGCCCACGGTGATGCCTGCGCGGAAATCGAGGCCGCCGGCACGTTCGGGAGCGAACATGGTTCGGAAGCTCAGCATCAGCGAAGCGGCCGAGAGCGGCAGGGTCGGGTCATGATCGGGCGAGGCCGCCGCCCAGCGCCCGAGTGCCATGATCGCCTCGTCCGCCTGGAGACCCCATGGGGTGAGTTCATAGAGCTGGGCGGCGCGGGGCGGCGGGGTCTGGCGGCGGCGGAGGATGCCGGCGCGTTCGAGCGTTTCGAGTCGTTCGGTCAGAACCTTGGCGCTGAGGCCGGGCAGGACATTGCGCAGGTCGGTGAAGCGGCGGCCGCCGAACATCAGTTCGCGCACGATCAGCAGCGACCAGCGTTCACCCACCAGTTCGAGCGCGAAGGCCGTGCCGCAGGCGTCGTCATACCATTTGCCGTGCGGCCCCCCGCTCAAGATAGTTTCTTTCTGTAACTTCATGATTGCTTTTAGTAACTGATGATGAGAGCTTGGGCAAGGTCAACGAATCGCCGGGGAGACATGCGATGCCAAAAATGATCTTCGTGAACCTGCCGGTGGCCGACCTGCCCCGCGCGATGGCGTTCTATGCCGCGCTGGGCTTTGTCAACGAGCCGCGTTTCACCGACGAGACGGCGGCGGCGATGCAGTGGAGCGAGACGATCGTGGTCATGCTGCTGACCCACGACAAGTGGCGCACCTTCACCCGCCGTCCCATCCCCGACACCGGATCGAGCGAGGTCGCGCTGTGCATCAACCTCGACAGCCGGGACGAGGTCAACGCCATGGCCGACCTGGCGGCGACGAACGGCGGCGGGGCTGACATAAATCCGCCGCAGGACCATGGCTTCATGATGAGCCGGTCGTTCACCGATCTGGACGGGCACGTGTGGGAGCCGATGTGGATGAACCCCGCCGTAGCTTCGGGTGAAGCCGCCCTCCCCCTGACCGGCATCGACCTGTCGATGCCGGCTGCCTGAATTGCGCTGCCAAGAGGAGTTCTTCCAATGACTTATGTCGATGGTTTCGTCCTTGCCGTGCCGAGCGGAAACAAGGACACATTTGTCGAACATGCCAACCGGTTCGATTCGATGCTGATCGAACAGGGCGCGCTGCGGGTGGTCGAATGCTGGGGCGATGACGTGCCCGACGGCAAGGTGACCGATTTCCGCCGCGCGGTGCAGGCGCAGGAGGGCGAAATCGTGGCGTTTTCGTGGGTCGAATGGCCGGACAAGGCAACGCGCGATACGGTCCATGCGAAGATGGAAGAACTGATGAAAGCAGGTGAGTTCGACCATTTGGACATGCCGTTCGACGGCAAGCGCATGATCTTCGGCGGATTTTCGCCGGTTCTGGAACTGGGAGGCAAGTGATGGGCAATCCGCTGGGCAGCTTTATCTGGTACGAATTGCTGACAACCGACGCCGATGCCGCCGCGGAATTTTACGGCGCGGTGGTGGGCTGGTCAATCCCGGCGGGCGAGCCCGAGGCCAAGCACGTCTACCGGATGATTGGCCGCAGCGATGGCGGCATGAACGGCGGGGTGCTCCAGCTCGATGCCGAAATGCAGACCAAAGGCGCACGGCCGGCCTGGGTGCCATACCTTTACGTGCCCGATGTCGATGCCATGGTCGATGCGATCCATGCCGATGGCGGCGGCACCCTGGTGCCGAAGACGACGATCCCGCAGGGCACCTTCGCCATGGTCACCGACCCGCAGGGCGTGCCGTTCTACGTGATGACCCCGGTGCCACCCGAGGGCACGGTCGACGCCACGAGCGACGTGTTCTCGGTCGACCAGCCGCAGCACGTGCGCTGGAACGAACTGGCGAGCCCAGACCTTGCCGAAGCCAAGGCGTTCTATGCCAGGCACTTCGACTTTGAGTTCAACAATGCGATGCCGATGGGACCGCTGGGCGACTATTGCTTTGCCGAGCACCACAGAATCGTGGTGGGCGCAATCATGCAGCAGGCGCAGGCGGGCCAGCCGGCCATGTGGCTTCCCTATATCGGCGTGACTTCGGTGACTGCGGCCAAGGCGGCGATCGAGGACGGCGGCGGCGAGGTGCTGAACGGGCCGATGGAGGTGCCGGGCGGCGACTGGATAATCGTCGCGCACGATCCGCAGGGTGCGGCGTTCGGCGTGGTCGGGCCCAAGGGGGAATAGGGTGTGGCCGAATATACCTTTTACACCAACCCCCGCACGCGCGGGCAGATCGCGCGGTGGGCGCTGCACGAGGCCCGCGCCGAATATGCGCAGGTGCTGGTCGATCTGGCCCACAAGCCCAAGGCGCTGCTGGACGCCAACCCGATGGGCAAGGTGCCGACGCTGGTCCACCACGCGCTGGACGGGGACCGGGTGATCACCGAGGCGGCGGCGATCTGCGTCTATCTGGCCGAAGCCCATCCGGGGGCGGAGCTTTCCCCGCACGAGATGGAGCGGGCAGACTATTTCCGCTGGATCTTCTTTGCCGCCGGGCCGGTGGAGCAGGCGATCACCGCGCGCAACTTTGGCTTCGAGCCCAAGGATGCGCGGGCCGAGGGGACGGCCGGGTTCGGGTCCTATTCCCGCGTCATCGCGACGCTGGAAAGCCTGTTTGCCGACAGCCGCGAATGGGTTTGCGGCGAACGGTTCACCATGGCCGACGTCTATGTCGGCAGCCAGATCGACTGGGGCCTGACGTTTGGCACGATCCCGCCCAAGGTGGACTTCGTCGCCTATGCCGAGAGGCTGCAGGCGCGCGAGGCCTACAAGGCGGCCAAGGCAATCGACAACGCCCTGATCGGGGAGACGAAGCAATGACCGGAGCAGCGATCTGCCTGTGGTACGAAGGCGGCGCCGAAGAGGCCGCACGATTCTATGCCGCGACCTTTCCCGACAGCTCGGTGGGCGCGGCGCACCGGGCACCGGGGGACTATCCCGACGGCAAGGAGGGCGATGCCCTGACGGTGGATTTCACCGTGCTCGGCATTCCGTGCATGGGGCTTAACGGCGGGCCGGCCTTCAAGCATAGCGAGGCGTTCTCGTTTCAGGTTCTGACCGACAGCCAGGAGGAAACCGACCGCTACTGGGATGCCATAGTGGCGGGCGGCGGGGCGGAATCGCAGTGCGGGTGGTGCAAGGACCGCTGGGGCATTTCGTGGCAGATCACCCCGCGCGCGCTGATGAAGGCCTTCACCAACCCGGACCGCGCGGCGGCCAAGCGCGCGTTCGAGGCGATGATGACGATGAAGAAGATCGACATCGCCGCCATCGAAGCCGCCGTTGCGGGCTGAGGCCATGCTGGCGCTCTATGGCCATCCGTTTTCGTCCTATACGTGGAAGGCATTGATCGCGCTCCACGCCGCCAGTCTGGAGCACGAGTTCCGCGTGGTCGGCCCGGAACATCCGCAAAACGGCGAGTTCCTGGCAGCGCATGGCGGGCCGTGGGGGACATTCCCGGTGCTGGTCGACGGTGAGGCCGTGCTGTTCGAGGCGACAATCATCATCGAGCATCTGGCGCTGGCCCATGCCCCGGAGGCAGGCCTGATCCCGGCGGACCCGGCCGAGGCGCTGGCGGTGCGGATGATGGACCGGGTGTTCGACAACTATGTGATGACGCCGATGAATGCGGTGGTAACCGAATACCTGCGCAATGCCGCCGCGCCCGACCTTGACCGCTGTGCCGAGGCGCGCGGGCGGCTGGAGCGCAGCTATGTGTGGCTGGAGAACTGGCTGGCGCACCGCGAGCCGAACAGCGCGACCACGCTGGTCGAATGTGCGGCGGCGCCTTCGCTGTTCTATGCCGACTGGGTCCACCCGATCAGCGAGGCGTTCCCGCAGCTGGCGGCGTGGCGGGCGGACCTGCTGGCGCGGCCCGAGGTGAGCCTCTGCGTGGAAGGAGCGCGGCCGTTTCGCGGGTATTTCCCACCCGGCGCGCCGGATCGCGATTGAGTTTCAAGGAGAGAATCGTGCACGACCTCAGCATCACCCGCTACATCGCCGCGCCGCCGGAAGCGGCCGGTTTGCCCGAGGACCTCGAGCGGCCGGTG
>CAYFJH010000009.1:58998-66445 GCA_964343385.1 uncultured Novosphingobium sp.
TGACTGTGGCGACAGACATCGACGCGCCCGCGCAGAAGGTCTGGGACGTCATGGTCAACCGCACCGAGGAATGGTGGTGCCCCAAGCCGTGGCGCGCCGAGATCACCAACTGGGAACGTCGCGCCGGCGGGGCCGCCGAGGTGGTGATGTATGGCCCGGACGGGGAGGTTGCGCCGCATGGGGGGATATTCCTGGCGTGGGACGAGGGCCGGCGGTTTGTCTCGACCGATGCGCTGAACAAGGATTTCGAGCCGCAGGGGCCGTTCATGGTCGGGATCTGGGAGATCGCGCCCGAGGGCGAAGGAACGCGCTATACTGCCACGGCCCGGCACTGGACCGAGGAGGCGAAGCAGCGCCATGAAGAGATGGGGTTCGAGCCGGGCTGGGGTGCCTGCGCGGACCAGTTGAAGGCGTTGTGCGAGGGGGTTTGAGGGGATTTTCCTGGCGGGCAGCACACGCTGCGCAGGCCAGATTGGCGCTAACCGTGCGGTTCTGCTGCCGATTCCACGCTCCGTGTTGGCGGCCAAATGAATCCTGAAACAAGTTCAGGATGACGAAACTTGAGCACTGGGGTCCGGCCACCGCCTCAGGCGAACAGCGCCGAACCCTTGAGCAGGTTGTAGGCCTCGACCACGCGCTGGAGTTTGGATTCGAGGCTGCGGTCGCCGCCATTGCGGTCCGGGTGGTAGCGGCGGACGAGCTGCGAATAGCGGGTGCGCAGGGCCTTGCGGTCGGCGTCCGGGGCGAGGCCGAGTGTTTCGAGCGCGCCGCGTTCCTGCAGGGTCATCATCCGGCCGTCGGGGCGCATCGCTGGGCGGAAGGCGTGGGCGCGGCGGGAGATGGCGTCGAGCGGGTCCTTGTAGTCGCCCCAGCGCGGCGCGTGGTCGACCCCGGCGGTGGGGCGGAAGGCACGTGTTTCGGACTCCCAGCCGGCCATCGGATGCTGGGCGGCGAAGATTTCATCCGCGCTCATCCCCGCGAACCAATCATAGCCGGCGTTGAATTCGCGGACGTGATCAAGGCAGAACCAGCGGTATTCGCCGGGGCCGTCAAAACCCGGTGCGCGGTGGCCGGGGGCGCGGAATTCGCCTTCTTCGCGGCAGCCGGGGCGGTCGCAGCCTTGGTGCGTGCCCCCTACCCTGCCATGAAAACGATCGTGTCTCATCGGTTCGCAAATGGTATTTTTTCGCGTAGAAGAAAAGACATGACCGGACCACTAGCCCAAGAAATCAGCCAGCTCCTCAGCGCGGCCTTCGCGCCGAGCCAGCTGGCGGTGAACAACGACAGCGCGAAGCACCATGGCCATTTGGGCGATGACGGTTCGGGCGAGAGCCACTTTACCGTCGAGATCGAGAGCGCCGCCTTTGCCGGGGTTTCGCGGCTCCAGCGGCAGCGGATGGTCAATGCGGCGCTGGGGGACATACCCGGCCAGCGGGTCCACGCGCTGGCGATCAAGGCCCGGGCACCGGGGGAAGGATCGCCGGGGGAATGAGCGGGCCGGTGATCCAGACGATCACGCCCGTCACGCATGATCTTGGCGCGTTCGAGGTGCGGCGCGCGAAGTGGCGACGACGGTTTCCTATCCCTGATCGGCCCATCTAACCCACATGCCGTGGGCGTGGGCTTCGCCCAGTTGCACGGCTTCCGCGCCGCCGGGCCAGTAACGCACGCGCAGTTCGTGGCGGAAGGTGGTGCGGTTGGTTTCCAGCTTTACCCATGCCAGCGGGCGTTCGGGGGTGGCCTGCGCGCCGGCGCGGGCGAGTGCTTCGCGGATGCGGGTGCGGCTTTCGGGGGGCAGGTATTGCCAGACGATCGAATGGTAGAGGACGCGGGTGACGCCCGGGGCCTGAGGCTCTGACAGGCGGGATTCCACCCAGTCCGCGGCGTCGGCCTTGTCGATGCGCGGGGGCTTTTGCGCGGCGAGGCCGATGATCGCGTCGAGGCGGTGGAGGCGCTCGGTCATTTCGCCCCAGACGTAGGATTTGAGGCGCAGGGCTTCGGCCGGATCGGCGAGGTTGAGGGGCGAACGGTCGCAGCCGCTGATCGAGACTATTTCGACCGGAGCGGCGGGGGGCGGCGGGCCTTGCCAGTCGGGCTTGATCAGGACGGGAGAGCCTTCGGGACCGGTTTTTACCCCGCCAAGGTCATAGGTATAGCGCTCCATCATGGTGTTGGCACCGGCGCTTGAGCCGATTTCGAGCAGTTCGAATTTCGGCCCGAGCCGCTGCGACAACCACAGCAGCCCGCCCATCAGGGCGGCGGAGCGGCCGGCCTCGTTGGTTTGCGGGGGACCATCGAACCATGGGAGCAGCGCCGCGTCGTGATCCTGCACCACGGCAGCGACGAGAGCGTCGATCTTGGCCTGATCGGTGACCTTCCCTGCATAGACCAGGGCCAGGCGGTTGTCGGTGCCGCTGAGCAACAGCCAGTGGAGCCCGCCCGCCAGCCGCAGCGGCATCGCGGCTTCGAGCACGCGGCCCGGCCAGTTCGCCATGCGGCGGCCCACTTCGGTATCGCCGGAGAGCAGTGGGGCCATGGCCGCGACGATCCGGGCGGTCGCTGCTCCGCCGTTGGTGCGCGAATGGTCGGCCTGCCAGGCGATGCCCTGCGCCGGGTCGGTGGTTTCCAGCGAGATCGGCATTTGTGGTTGCCCTAGCGCTGCCATTCCTTGCCCTTTTGCTCCGGGCCGCCTAAGCGGCGCCCATGTCGGCCAATACCAAACCCCTGACTTTCGCGGTGCCCAAGGGCCGCATTCTTGACGAGGCTTTGCCGCTGATGGCGGCCGCCGGAGTGGTGCCCGAAGCGGAGTTCCACGACAAGAAGTCGCGCGCACTTTCCTTTGCCTGCGAAGGCGATGACCTGCGGATCATCCGCGTGCGCGCCTTCGACGTGGCGACTTTCGTGGCGCATGGCGCGGCGCAGGTGGGGATCGTCGGGTCGGACGTGGTCGAGGAATTCGCCTATGCCGACCTCTATGCGCCGGTCGACCTTGATATCGGGCACTGCCGCCTGTCGGTCGCCGAACCGGTGGGCGCGAGCGAAAATGCCGGCAGCGCCAGCCACCTGCGCGTGGCGAGCAAGTATCCCAGCCTGACCCGTCGCCATTTCGAGCGCATGGGCATTCAGGCCGAAGTGGTGAAGCTCAACGGGGCGATGGAACTGGCGCCGGGGTTGGGCCTTGCCAGCCGGATCGTCGATCTGGTTTCGACCGGGCGGACGCTCAAGGACAACGGGCTTGTCGAAACCAGCGTGATCCTGCCGGTTTCGGCGCGGCTGATCGTCAACCGCGCCGCGCTCAAGACCGATGACCGCGTGGCCGCGCTGGTCGAGCGGTTCCGCGCGCTTGTTGCCGGGAAAGCGGCCTGATGCTGCGGCTCAATACGCGCGATGCCGGGTTCGACAAGGCCTTTCGCCGGCTGGTCCGTGACCGCCGCGAGAGCGACGAGAATGTCGCGCGCGACGTGCAGATCATCCTGGCCGACGTGCGCAACCGCGGCGATGCGGCGCTGGCCGAACTGACCGCGAAGTTCGACGGGCACGCCCTGAACGCCGAGGATGACTGGCGGATCGGGCCGGATGCCTGCCGCGAGGCGTTCGATGCGCTCCAGCCGGACCTGCGCGCCGCGCTGGAACTGGCGGCGGCGCGGATCAAGGCCTATCACGCGGCACAGAAGCCCGAAGACCGCGACTATGTCGATGATACGGGGATGCGGCTGGGCGCGGTTTGGCGGCCGGTCGATGCGGCCGGGCTTTACGTGCCGGGGGGGCGCGCGGCCTATCCCTCCTCGCTGCTGATGAACGCGCTGCCTGCCAAGGTGGCGGGCGTGGAGCGGCTGGTGGTGGTGACGCCGACGCCCAAGGGGCTGATCAACCCGCTGGTGCTGGCCGCCGCGCACATTGCCGGGGTGGACGAGATCTGGCGTGTCGGCGGGGCGCAGGCAATTGGCGCGCTGGCTTACGGCACGGAGCGGATCAAGCCGGTTGACGTAATTGTCGGCCCCGGCAATGCTTGGGTGGCCGAGGCCAAGCGCCAGCTGTTCGGCGTGGTCGGCATCGACATGGTTGCCGGGCCGAGCGAAATCCTGGTCATCGCCGACGGCAAGAACAACCCCGAATGGATCGCCGCTGACCTGCTCAGCCAGGCCGAGCATGATCCGGCCGCGCAGTCGATCCTGATTACTGACGACCCGCTGTTCGCCGACCATGTGGCCGATCAGGTGGGCATCGAACTGGCCATGCTGCCGACCGCGCGCACGGCCAGCGAGAGCTGGAACACCCACGGCGTCATCATCGAGGTGGCCAGCCTCGACGAGGCCCCTGCCCTCGCCAATGCGCTGGCCGCCGAGCACGTGGAAATCGCGGTGGACGAGCCCGAAGCACTGTTCCGCAGCATCCGCCATGCCGGGTCGATCTTCCTTGGCCGGTTCACTCCGGAAGCGATCGGCGACTATCTGGCCGGGCCGAACCACGTCCTGCCCACCGGGCGGCGCGCGCGGTTTGCGTCCGGGCTTTCGGTGCTGGACTTCATGAAGCGCACCAGCTTCATCGCCGCCACCGAAGCATCGCTCCACGCGATTGGCGAAGCCGCCATCGCCCTTGCGGAGGCCGAAGGGCTGCCCGCCCATGCCCGTTCCGTAGCAGTGAGGCTCGGCCAATGAAAACTTCTGCCAAGGCCCGCGCCGCAGCGCGGCTCGCCGCCGTCCAGGCGCTTTACCAGCACGCGATGGAGGGGACGGCGATCGCCACCCTGCTCGACGAGTTCCACCGCCACCGGCTGGGCGCGGAGATCGAGGACGTGCAATATGCCGAGGCCGAGGTGGCGTTCTTTGACGACATCGTGAAGGGCGTGCTCGCCCGCGCCGGGGAAATCGACGCTCTGGTGACTAGCAAGCTGGCCGAGGGCTGGAAGATCGAGCGGCTGGACAAGACCATGCTCCAGATCCTGCGCGCGGGAACATATGAATTGCTGGCCCGTCCGGACGTGCCGACCGGGTCCGCGATCAACGAATACCTCGATGTCGCCCACGCCTTTTTCGATGCGCGCGAGGCGAAGTTCGTCAACGGCGTGCTCGACGCCATTGCCAAGGCCGTGCGTAGCTGACCGCCGAGAGCGCCTTCATCGCCGCCCTGCGCGCGCTGGCCGGTGATCCGGCAGCGCGCGGGCTGGAAGATGATTGCGCCGTGCTGGAGATCGGCGGCGAGACGCTGGTCCTGACCCATGACATGATGGTCGAGGGGATCCACTTCGTCGCCGGGCAGGACCCGGCGGACGTGGCGTGGAAGCTTGTCGCCACCAACATTTCCGACCTTGCCGCCAAGGGCGCGGAGCCGGTGGGGGTTTTGCTGGGCTATCAACTTGGCACCGGAAACGCCCGGTTCGTGGAGGGCTTGCAGGAGGCGCTGGCCGAATATGGCGCGGCCTTGCTGGGCGGCGATACGGTGGGCGCGGCCGGGCCGCAGGCGCTGGGGCTGACCGCGATCGGCAGGGCGACGCATCGTCCGGTGCCCTCGCGGTCGGGCGCGCGGGCCGGGGACCGGGTGTGGCTTACGGGCACGCTGGGTGGGGCTATGATGGGGCTTGAGGCGCTGCGCGCCGAAACGCGCGGCGGGGCGGGTGAGAGCCTTGCCTACCGCCGTCCACGCGCGCGGCTGGCCGAGGGAATTGCCCTCGCCCCGCAGGTCAGCGCGATGATGGACGTGTCGGACGGGCTGTTGCTTGATGCGGCGCGGATGGCTGCTGCCAGCGGGGTCTGCCTTTCGCTCTACAGTAGCGCACCGATGCTGGCCTGCCCCGAATCCCGCCGGGCTGAGGCGCTGCGCTGGGGCGATGATTACGAGCTGCTGTTCACCCTGCCCGCCGGAATTGACCCCGTCGTTCCCGCCAGCTGCATCGGCGAAGTGTTGACATCGCCCGTGGGCGGCTTGCTGGTGGACGGGAAGGCACCCGATTCGTCCGATATTCTCGGATTTGAACATCGCTAGGGGATTACCGGCAGATTAACGGTTGACAGTTCCCACCTGCCCGATAGCCCTTCGTCCCCGGTGACCTCGACCAAAAATATAAACGGGGACGCTTTCGCAGAGGATTCCATTGAAGGAGGGGCAACTCGTGAACCTAGTCACGATCTCTATTGCCCTGGGACTGTTGGCCATTGTCTATGGCTTTGTAACCAGTCGCCAGGTGCTCGGCGCGTCAGCCGGCAACGACAAGATGCAGGAAATCGCCGCGGCCATCCAGGAGGGCGCGCAGGCCTACCTGAAGCGCCAGTACACCACCATCGCCATCGTTGGCGTCATCGTGGCGGTCATCGTCGCCTGGGCGCTGGGGACGATCTCGGCCGCCGGCTTCGTGCTGGGCGCGGTGCTTTCGGGCGCGGCGGGCTTTATCGGCATGAACATTTCGGTGCGCGCCAACGTGCGCACTGCGGCTGCGGCGCAGACCGGGCTCCAGGCTGGGCTGACGCTGGCGTTCCGTGCAGGCGCGATCACCGGGATGCTGGTGGCCGGGCTCGCCCTGCTCGCCATCGCGGTATTCTTCTGGCACCTGACCGCGACCGGTTCGTTCGGACATGGCTTTGCCCCCAATGACCGCATCGTGGTCCGGGCGCTGACCGCGCTGGCATTTGGCGCATCGCTGATCTCGATCTTCGCCCGCCTTGGCGGCGGCATCTTCACCAAGGCCGCCGACGTCGGCGCCGACCTTGTCGGCAAGGTCGAGGCCGGCATTCCCGAGGACGATCCACGCAACCCGGCGGTCATTGCCGACAACGTGGGCGACAATGTGGGCGACTGCGCCGGCATGGCTGCCGACCTGTTCGAAACCTATGTCGTCACCGTGGGCGCAACGATGGTGCTCACCGCGCTGCTGCTCAAGGGCATCGGCGACAAGATGATGGCGATGATGAGCCTGCCGCTTCTCATCGGCGGGGTCTGCATCGTCACCTCGATCATCGGCACCTATTTCGTGCGGCTGGGCGCCAAAGGTTCCGGGGCAAAGAACATCATGGGGGCCATGTACAAGGGCTTCATGGTCACCGCCGTGCTGTCTGTTCCGGCGATCTGGTGGGCGATTTCCTTTGCCGTGGGCGACATGGAAACGGTCATCAATCCGGGCGATGCCGCCGAGTTCTCGGGCCGTGTGCTGTTCTATTGCGCGTTCCTGGGCCTCGTCATCACTGGCCTCATCATCTGGATCACCGAGTATTACACCGGCACCAACTATCGCCCGGTCCGCTCGATCGCCAAGGCTTCGGAAACGGGCCACGGCACCAACGTGATCCAGGGGCTCGCGATCAGCCTTGAGGCGACGGCGTTGCCGACGCTCGTGATCGTCGCGGGAATCATCGTCGCGCACCAGCTCGCCGGCCTGATGGGCATTGCCTATGCGGCCACCGCGATGCTGGCTCTGGCCGGCATGGTCGTCGCGCTCGATGCCTATGGTCCGGTT
>CAYFJH010000010.1:0-906 GCA_964343385.1 uncultured Novosphingobium sp.
CGGGCGGATTTCCACCGGCGGGTCGATCAGTCCGGTGGGGCGGATCACCTGCTCGGCAAACACCCCGCCCGACTGTTCCATCTCCCACCCGCCCGGCGTTGCGGAAACCGCCACGGTCTGCGGCCGCATCACGTCCCATTCGTTGAAGCGCAGCGGGCGGTTGTCGATGCATGACGGCAGGCGAAATCCATATTCCGCCAGCGTGATCTTGCGCCGATGGTCGCCCTTGGACATCGCGCCGATCTGCGGCACGGTCTGGTGGCTTTCGTCGACGAACAGCAGCGCGTTGTCGGGCAGGTATTCGAACAAGGTCGGCGGCGGTTCCCCGGGCAAGCGCCCCGTCAGGAACCGCGAATAATTCTCGATCCCCGCACAGGATCCCGTCGCCGCGATCATCTCGAGGTCAAAGTTGGTCCGCTGCTCCAGCCGCTGCGCCTCGAGCAATTTCCCCTCGGCCTCCAGCTCCTTCAGCCGCTCCGCCAGCTCGAACCGGATCGCGTCCGCCGCCTGTTTCATGGTCGGCCCCGGCGTCACATAGTGCGAATTGGCATAGACCCGCACCTTGTCCAGCTTCGTCCCCGCCTTGCCCGTCAACGGATCGAACTCGGCAATGGATTCGATCTCGTCGCCGAAGAAGCTGATCCGCCAGGCCATGTCCTCATAGTGCGAGGGATAGATTTCCAGGCTGTCCCCGCGCACGCGAAAGGTCCCGCGGGTAAAGGCGGCATCGTTGCGCTTGTATTGCAGCGCCACCAGCTTGCGGATGATCTCGCGCTGGTCCTGCGTCTCGCCCACCTTGAGGTCGATGTCGGTGACGCGGCCGTTGCCCAGCCGCTGGGCACGATTCCCCGCGCGGCCGCATCCAGCGAAGCCATCGGCGGTTATTACACCGAGGAAGTCCGGCGC
>CAYFJH010000010.1:916-9438 GCA_964343385.1 uncultured Novosphingobium sp.
TCGCGCTGGTCCTGCGTCTCGCCCACCTTGAGGTCGAAGATCATCGCCGAATAGGTCTCGACCGACCCGATGCCATAAAGGCACGATACCGAGGCAACGATGATCACATCGTCCCGCTCCAGTAATGACCGCGTCGCCGAATGCCGCATCCGGTCGATCGCTTCGTTCACCGAGCTTTCCTTCTCGATGTAGGTATCCGACCGCGGCACATAGGCCTCGGGTTGGTAGTAGTCGTAATACGAAACGAAATACTCGACCGCGTTGTCGGGAAAGAAGCTCTTGAACTCCCCGTACAATTGCGCTGCGAGGATCTTGTTGGGAGCAAGGATCAGCGCCGGCCGCTGCAGTTCCTCGATCACGCGCGCCATGGTGAAGGTCTTGCCCGAACCCGTCACGCCCAGCAGCACCTGCGTCATGTCTCCAGACCGCGCCGCCTCCACCAGTTCGGTGATCGCGGTCGGCTGGTCGCCGGCGGCGGAATAGTCGGAAACGATGCGGAATGGCCGCTGGCTTTCCGATTTCTCGGGCCGCTGCGGCTTGTGGGGGACGAACCCGCCCGAGGTATCGGGCTCTTCCAGTCCGCGGCGGATAACGAGTTCGACCATAGCCCAGCAATATGGACGTTCCGCATTGGTTCCGCAATCCGCCCCGGCGCGATGGTCGCGATCCGTCCCGGCGGCATGGAAGGGCTGTGCGGCACGGTCCGCTGGGGCCGCGGGCACGAGGCCGGGATCGAATTCGCCCAGCCGCTCTACTTGCCCGTGGTCGAACACCTCCACCGCGCCTGCGCCAGCCCCCCCCCGAAGTCCCTGACCGCCGCGCCTCTCGCCGCCTCGCTGCATGATTGCCCCCACGCCCATCCGGTGATAGCCCACCCTTCCAAGGCTTGCCGCCTCAAGGGGGACAACACCGATGCGCGCACCACACCTGATGGTCCTGGCCCTCCTCGCCGCTACCGGCTGCAAGGACCAGACTGCCCCCTCCGGCCCCAAATCCATGGCCGAGGCCGGAGCCGAATCTGCCGGCCTCCCGCGCCCGCTTCCCGGCCTCTACCGCTCCACGGTCGAACTGGTCAGCATGGAAGCCCCCGGCCTCCCGCCCCAGATGGCCGAGCAGATGAAACGCTCGGTCGCCGCGCGCTCCTCGGGGGCCGAGTTCTGCCTGACCCCCGCCGAAGCCGACAAGGGCTATGAAGAGCGCGTCAAGAAGCTCGCCGGCCGCCCCGAATGCAGCTTCGACCGCTACAATGCCGCCGCCGGCACCCTCGACGCCCAACTCACCTGTACGGGCGAACAGGGCATGAAGTCGGTGATGACGATGAAGGGCACCATGACCCCGCAAGGGTCGGACGTGACCATGGCCATGGACCAGAGCGGCAGCCAGCTTCCCGGCGGCGGCATGAAGATGACCATGCACGTCAAGTCCGAGCGCGTCGGCGAATGCCCCGCCCCTGCGGCCACGCCCGCCGGCTGACCGGGAACCCGCACCCCTTCCGCCCGGTTCAGCTTCGGCACAGCCAATGTCAGGCACACTCCGCCGAATGATGACACTCACCATCTTCCGCAGCGCCGCGGCCCTCACCGGAGAGGGCCTGCGTCGCCGCGCCGTGCTCGCCCGCCAGCCGCGCCCGGAAGGGGTGAAAACCCCGCGCCTCGCGCTGCTGCTGCGCGAACTGGCCGTGCTCGCGGGGGGAGGGCGGGGCGAAATCGGGCCGATTGCCCCCGCGGCCCGCCCCATGCCGGTGATGATCCTGCCGGGCTTCGGCGCGCATCCCGCGCGGATGCGCCGCATGGCGGCCGCGCTCGAAGCTGCCGGGCACGTCGTCCACCCGTGGGGCCTCGGTTTCAACTTCGGCCCAACGCCTGAAAACTTTGCCTTCCTCCTCGCCCGTGTCAGCCGCATAGCCCGGGTCTCGGGCCAGCCCGTTGCGCTGGTGGGATGGAGTCTCGGCGGCCTCTTCGCGCGCGAGATCGCCTGCCGCCGCCCCGATGCCGTCGCCCGCGTCATCACCATGGGCACGCCCTTTTCCGGCGACCGCCGGGCCAACAACGCCTGGCGCGCCTACCAGGTGATAACCGGCCACCCGGTCGACGCCCCGCCCATCGAAGCCGATTTCTCCGCCAAACCACCCGTCCCGACCATCGCCCTGTGGAGCCCGCGCGACGGCGTCGTTGCCCCCCGCTCGGCCTGCGGCTGGCCCGGCGAGCGCGACCGCGCGGTCGCCCTGCGGTGCAGCCACCTCGGCTTTGCCGGCAGCAGCGAAGCCATCGCCGAAGTCCTGCGCCAGCTGGACCTGCCAGACTGAGTCGCTGCGCGCAGCGCGTTTAAAAATAGTCGACCAAGAACAGCGGGAAGCAGTTCGGGCCTCTTCGACAAGCTTGTCGCAGGAGTAAACCCGCCCCAGGCTCCAAAAATGCCGGACAGGTGTTTAACCGCAACTGCGCCCGTGCCGGCGATGCCGGCATTGTCGGGGTGTAGGGGACTAGCCTCTGCTTATCACATTGTTATGGAATGGCTTTTTAAGCTGTGCCGCGCGCCGGAAGTCTACCCGGAAACGCGCTTTGCCAGTTCCTGCCTTCAGTAAATGCCCGCAGGGGGCCTTTCCGATCCGATAAGCGTTTCTTAGCCTTTTCGGTCCTATATTTGCCGGGCGATGAATGCTTGGGTTGTCGATCTGTTTCGGCGGCTGTCGCGACTTGGTGGGTCCGCGCTCGTCCGGGTCGCAGCTGTCCTGTTCCTGTCCTGCCTGGCGCTGACGGGGCAGGGCGCGCGCGCCGAAACGGTTCGCCTCGCCGCCTGTGTTACCCCGCAGCGCACCGGCGACGACCCGCTTCGCCTGTTGCACGATTCCGCCCGCTTCGACTGCGCCCGCCCCTTCACCTCGTGGGGTGCCGGTTCCTACTGGGTGCGGCTCAAGCTCCCGCCCCCTCCCGCCTCAGCCGTTAATGCCCCGCCGCGCCAGTTGCGGTTCGTGCCGCTATGGCAGCGCAGCCTCACGCTCTACACCCGGGACATCGACGGCGTCGTCGCGGCGCGCGTGCTCGACAATGCCGGTCTGTCGCGGTTGATCCGCATCGGCGCAACCGTCGGCCTGCCGCTCGAAGGGCATGGCCGGCCCGTCACCGAGGTCTTGCTGCGTGTCGATGGCGCGGTCAACGCCGCCGGACTGGTCGGCAACCCGGTCCTGCTCAATCCCGAAGACCTCCATCACGAGGAACTGCTCGCCGCGATGATTTTCGCCGCCTTTGGGGGGCTCGGCATCGGGCTGTTCTGCTACAATATCGTGCTCTGGCTGACGATCCGCGAACGCTTCCAGATGACCTACTGCCTCTCGCTGCTGGCGATGCTGTCCTATGCCTGGTCTAGCTCGGGGGGCATGGCGGTCCAGTTCCCGAACCTGCCGCATACCGCGCGGCTGCTGACCTCCTACCTGCTGCTGGCCTTCGTCGCTGCGTTGGCTCTCCAGTTCATCACCGACTTCATCGAGGACAGCAAATTGCCGCCCCGCCTGCGGTTCTTGGCGCGTCACAGCGGCCTGTTGTGCATTGTTGCCGCGCTCGTGGTCATTTTTGCCCAGCTCGCGGGAAGCCCGTCGTGGGTCTGGCTGGCGGACCGGATCTACGTAGTCGCGTTCATGCCGCTGCCCTTCCTCGTCGTCGGCGTGACCACGGTCGCCTGGCGGCGCGGCAGCGCTTCGGTGCGGGTCCTCGCCATTGCCTGGGCCGTGCCGCTGGTCATCGCGCTGGTCCGCATTGCTCATGCGCTCCACCTGATCGACGTCGGCCTGTTCGTCCAATATGCGCTCGTCGCGGCGATGAGCATCGAGGCCCTGCTGTCTTCGCTCGCCATGTCGTTCCGCATCAAGCTGATTACCGACGAACGGGACCGCGCCCGCGCCGACGAACGCGCCGCGCGCCACCTCGCCAGCGTCGATTCGCTGACCGGCCTGCTCAACCGCCGCGCCCTGCTTGAACAGGTGCTCGACTGGCAGAGCCCCGAACCCCTGCGCCTGCTGCTGGTCGACATCGACCACTTCAAGCGCATCAACGACCGCTACGGGCACCTCGTAGGCGACGAGGTCCTGCGCGATGTTGCCGAAACCCTCGCCATCCGCGCCGAACTGCGCGGCAGCGTCGCGCGGATGGGCGGAGAAGAATTCTGCCTTATCGGCACGTCCGAGGAACTCCACGAAGGGATTGCGCTCGGCATCCTCTCCGACATGCGCACCCGTGCCATGGCCGGCCACATCCACCTGACCGTCTCGGTCGGCATGGCCGACGGCATGGTCCTGTGCGAGGACGACTGGCGCGAGCTGTATCGCCGCGCCGACGACGCTCTCTACCGCGCCAAGACCGCGGGCCGCAACCGCATGGCCGCCGCCTACCGCTCCGCCCAACCCGAAATAGCTGCCGCCGGCTAAAGTCGTCCCAGGACCGCTGGCCCGCCACGCAGCGACCATACGCAATCCCACCCCCGAAAGCCTATCTTCGCACATGCAGCAATTGGCTATTGGCAAACCCATCCCGCTGGTGCAGACCTTGCGTGGATGCGGGGACGGAATGAAAACAGGCCAACCGACGTGCTATGATGAAATGTTCGACGCCAACGGCGTCGTCCGCCCTGCCTACTCCGGTTATCAGGACTGGTATGGCGCGCAGGACCCGTCCTGGCTGCGCAAGCAATCGAACGAGGCCGAGGGCTTCTTCCGCCGCACCGGCATCACCTTCAACGTCTATGGCAACGATGCCGGTGAAGAACGGCTGATCCCCTTCGACATGGTTCCGCGGATCATCACCGCGGCCGAATGGCGCAAGCTATCGCGCGGGATTGAACAGCGCGTCACCGCGCTCAACGCATTTCTCCACGATGTTTACCACCGCCAGGAAATCGTCCGCGCGGGGAAGCTGCCCGAACGCCTGCTGCGCGCCAACGATGCCTACCTGCCGCAGATGGCCGGCTTCGTGCCCCCCGGCGGGGTCTATACCCACATCGTCGGGATCGATCTGGTTCGTACCGGGCCTGATGACTTCATGGTCCTCGAAGACAACGCGCGCACGCCGTCGGGCGTCTCCTACATGCTGGAGAACCGTGAGACGATGATGGCGATGTTCCCGGAACTGTTCACCCGGGTCCGCGTCCGTCCGGTCAGCGATTATCCGCGCCGCCTCGCCCGCAGCCTCGCCGCCTCCGCGCCGCCGGTGGCAAAGCTCGCCTCGGGCCAGCGACCGACCGTGGCCGTGCTCACCCCCGGCATCTACAATTCGGCCTATTTCGAACACGCCTTCCTCGCCGACCAGATGGGTGCTGAACTGGTCGAGGGCAGGGACCTTCGCATCGTCGACGGGCGCATCGCCATGCGCACCACGCGCGGCTGGCGTCCGATCGACGTGATCTACCGTCGGGTCGATGACGAATATCTCGATCCGCTCACCTTCAACCCCAATTCCGCGCTTGGCGTGCCGGGGATCATGGACGTCTATCGCGCCGGCGGCGTCACCATCGCCAATGCGCCGGGCACAGGCATCGCCGATGACAAGGCGATCTACAGCTTCATGCCGGAAATCGTCGAATTCTACACTGGCGAGAAACCGATCCTCCAGAACGTGCCGACCTGGCGCTGCTCGGAACGCGAATCGCTGTCTTATGTGCTCGATCACCTCGCCGAACTCGTGGTCAAGGAAGTCCACGGCTCGGGCGGCTACGGGATGCTGATCGGCCCGACCTCCTCAAAAAAGGAGCTCACCGCCTTCGAGGCCAAGCTGCGCGCTCGCCCCGACAACTACATCGCCCAGCCGACGCTTTCGCTCTCGACCTGCCCGATCTTCACCAAGGCCGGCCTCGCCCCGCGCCACGTCGATCTGCGGCCCTTCGTGCTGGTCAGCCCCAACGGCATCGACATCACCCCTGGCGGCCTTACCCGCGTCGCGCTCAAGAAAGGAAGTCTCGTGGTCAACTCCTCGCAAGGGGGCGGCACCAAGGACTCCTGGGTATTGGAAGACTGATGCTCGGACGCTCAGCCAACGGCATCTTCTGGATGTTCCGCTACCTCGAACGCGCGGAGAACACCGCGCGCCTGCTCGACGCTGGCTTCCGCATGGCGCTGACCCGGGGCGATGTCGCCAGTTCGGACGAATGGCGCTCGGTCCTTGTCACCACCGGCCTCGAACGCTCGTTCAAGGCGCGCGGCCATGAATTCACCGGGCCGCAGGTCTGCAACTACATCCTGCGCGACCGCGAAAACCCTGGCTCGGTCCTCGCCATGATCGAGAACGCGCGCACCAACGCCCGCATGGTCCGCACCGCGATCACCCGCGAGGTGTGGGAGGCCACCAACGAATCGTGGATGATCCTCAAGGATCTCCTTGCCCGCCCGGTGCGCGAAACCAACCTTGGCGAAACCCTCGGCGTCATCCGCCGCCAGGCAACCCAGGTCCGCGGCGCGATGGACGGCACCATGCTGCGCAACGACATCTTCAACTTCGCGCGCATCGGCACCTTCCTCGAACGGGCCGACAACACCGCCCGCATCCTCGACGTGAAGTACCACGTCCTCCTTCCCTCGGTCGCCTGGGTCGGCTCCAGCCTCGATCACGTGCAGTGGGACACCGTGCTGCGCTCGGTCGCGGGCGAACGCGCCTACCGCTGGCTCAACGCGGGCCGCATGGATGCGCGCGGCATCGCGGAATTCCTCATCCTCGACGGCCGCTTCCCGCGCAGCCTGGCTTTCTGCTACGAAAAGTTGCGCAGCAACATGGCCAGCCTCGCGCGTGATTACGGGGGCGAGACCCGCGCCCACGAACTCCTGCGCGGCACTGGCTCGCGCCTCCACCAGACGTCGATCGAACGGATCATCGAGGCGGGGCTTCACGAATTCATCGTCGATTTTATCGCCTGCAACGTCGACGTGGCCAACGCCGTCGCGCAGGATTACCGGTTCACCGAGTAGAGGAGCCCCGGATTCATGCGCCTCTCCGTCCGCCACGAAACCCGCTACCGGTTCGACCCCCCGCTTTTCCACGGGCTCCAACGCCTGCGCCTGACGCCCAAGGAAACCCACGGCCAGTCCATCGCCGGCTGGCACATGGACCTCCAGGGTGCCCGGATCGAGGCTGAGTATGACGACCACAACAGCAATCACACCACGCTGATCTCGGTCAATCCGGGCGCGTCGGACGTGGTCATCACCTGCTCGGGCACGGTCGACACGGCGGACCGCGCCGGCGTGGTCGGTCCGCACACCGGTCGGCTTCCGCTCTGGGTCTTTACCTGCCAGTCCCCGCTGACCCGCCCCGGCCCGCGGCTCAAGGCCCTCGTGTCCGCGATCGAGCGCGAGCACGCGGGCTCCGAACCGCTGGTCCTGCTCCACGCCCTGTCCGACGCGGTTCACGGCGCTCTCGCCTACGCCACCGGCCACACCGATGCCCTCACCACGGCCGAAGAAGCACTCGGCCACGCGCGCGGGGTCTGCCAGGACCACACCCACATCTTCGTGGGTGCCGCCCGCGCGCTGGGCATTCCGGCGCGCTACGTCTCGGGCTACCTGATGATGAACGACCGGGTCGACCAGGAAGCCGGCCACGCCTGGGCCGAAGCCCACGTCGAAGGGCTTGGCTGGGTCGGCTTCGACGTCTCCAATGCGATCAGCCCCGATGCCCGCTACATCCGCCTCGCCTCGGGCCGCGATTATGCCGAAGCCGCGCCGGTTACGGGGATAAGCTTCGGCGGCAGTCACTCCACCCTTGCCGTCACCCTTGCGGTCGAACAACAGTCCGTCCAACAATGACACCATGATGACGAAAGGCCTGGGGGCGAATCGCATTGCACTGCGTTAAGGCGATATTCGCCAGCTTGAAGACTGCACAGGACCAAACCGCATGACCTATTGCGTGGGCATGATGCTCGATCGCGGGATCGTGTTGATGAGCGACACCCGCACCAATTCGGGCGTCGACAACATTTCGGTGTTCCGCAAGATGTTCCACTGGGAGGTTCCGGGCGAACGCATCATCGTGGTGATGACCGCGGGCAACCTCGCCACCACCCAGCACGTCATCAGCCAGCTCGAAGAACGGACCAAGGCCCCCAAGGAACGGCATAACTCGCTGCTCGAGGCGGAAACAATGTTCCAGGTCGCCGGCATCGTCGGCAACCTGCTGGCCCAGACCATCCAGGAACGCGAAAGCTTCAACGGCCAGGAAGGCGCGGGTCGCTTCACCGCCTCGATGATTGTCGCCGGCCAGATCAGGGACATGGAACCACGCCTGTTCATGATCTACCCCGAAGGCAACTTCGTCGAAGCGAGCTACGACACCCCCTTCTTCCAGATCGGCGAGACCAAATACGGCCGCCCGATCATCCTGCGCGGCTATGACAAGGCGATGTCCTTCGAGGACGCCGCCAAGCTCCTCATGGTCAGCTTCGATTCGACGCTCAAGGCCAATCTCTCGGTGGGCCTCCCGCTCGATCTGCTGGTCATCGCCCACGATAGCTTCGCTCCGCTGCACGAGAAACGGGTGACGGCG
>CAYFJH010000010.1:9448-64635 GCA_964343385.1 uncultured Novosphingobium sp.
CGCTCGATCTGCTGGTGCTGGCAAAGGACCGCTACGAGCCGCTCCACACCCGCCGCATCACCGCCGCCGATCCCTATTTCCAGAAAATCAGCTCCGGCTGGGGCGAAGCCCTGAAAAAGGCCTTCTACTCGCTCCCCGACTACAGCTTCGCCGAACCTGAACCCGACGCCTGAAGTCGTCCCGGACCCGATCCGGGACCGCGCCCCAACCTCAACCTGGCAGAGGCGGGTTTACCCTGTCCCCCGTTGGTGCTGACGAAGGCCGAAGGCCCTTCGGCTGGCGGCAGGCCGGACGCTCAGGATAAACTGCTGCTATCGCGGCAGCCAGAGGCCCGTCTCGAAGCATCCAGCCTATCGGCAAAAAGCCTTGCCGCTCAATTCCACGTGAAAATGATCGCGGTGCGCCGCGTTATACCCCGGCCCCAGCGTCGTCCCGAACCGCTTGCACGCGCTGCCGTGCACCGTCTGCAGGAACGCCCGCACTTGCGGCGAGGGAGAGGCCCAGTCCAGCACCGAAATCCGCCGACCATCGGCCAGCACAAACCCCGAAACATCAATCGCCGATGCCGTTGCATGGCCGCTCAGCCGGCCGCTCCCCGCCACTGTCCGGCACGAGTAGCTACCCATCGTCTCGATCTTCACCAGCGGCGAACCCATGATCTGCTGCGCCGCCCGGTCCACCCCGAACCGCGCCCAGGCCGCAAACGCCTGCGCCAGCGGACAGGCTACCACGCCCAGATTGGATACCCCCAATGATGCCGAATCGCTGCGCAAACGCACCAGATTCACCGCGTTGAGCGCCGAACAGCCCGCACCGTAATACTGGTCGGGGAGCGGGGTGAACGCGGCATCGCTTCGCCCCAGTCCCGCCAGGCAGGCCTGGGCATCGGGCTGCGGCGAATAGACCTGGGTTGACCGCCGCAGCGGTTCGGTTTTGTGGGCGCTCGGCACCGCGCCACAGGCGGCGAGCATCGCAAGTGCGGCACAAGGGAAGAAAAGGCGCAGCATGACGAGCCCACAATGCTCCGCCATGGTTAACAATTGCTTTCATTCAGGCGAGGAAACGGGCCCGCGCCTCAACAGCGCAGGGCCCGCCGGTTGCGAAACAATCAGGCGGCGAGCCCCTTGATGTCGCCGACCACGATTTCATAAAGCCGCAAGGCTACCCGCGTCGCGAGAATGCCCGCCACAGCCAAGCCGACATTGGTCAGGATCGCGCCCAGCGTTGCGCCGATTACCGGAACGGTCATCAGCGCCGAACCCGCCACCGGCAGGACAAGCGCGAAAATGCCCAGGCGGATGAAATCCGCAGGGCCATAGGCCAGCCCGGCGATGATCCCGAGCACGACCAGTATCAAGCCGACCTGCGCCGGAATGGCGACGAAAGCGGCAACCACGGCAAGTATGACGCCAAGCACGCGGGCCAGGCGAGCGACCTTATCAAGCATGATCCCCTCCGTTTTTGTTTATTGGAGCTATTTTTGCGACCCCTTTGCGGGTCAGTCGAGCCTACATGGAAATTTGTAAAAGCCAATAGTTTTGATTATGCGGTAAATATTTGAAAATCAATCTGAAAAATAATTCCGGCGTGGCTGATCCGGGCCATTTTTGTGGCCGTTGATTCGAATGCTGCGGTGCCGCGATGTTGCAGCAATTCCAGTCTGGCTGACCCATGCGTCGGGGACTTGGTGGCCAATCGGGTATCGCCGAGGGTCGGCACCTTCGCCCTTGACTTACCCCGTCGCCCCTCTAATGCCGCCGCCGGGCCACGCGGTCCCAACGCCGCGCGTGCTCTCTGTAAGGAGAGACTACATGACTGTTGCACTTCCCGCGCTCAAACCGGCGCGTCCTTTCTTCTCTTCCGGCCCCTGCGCCAAGCCGCCCGGATACACCCCCAGCAAACTCGCTACCGAATCGCTCGGCCGCTCGCACCGCGCCAAGATCGGCAAGGCGCGTCTGCAATATTGCATCGACCTGATGCGCGAAGTGCTCCAGCTCCCCGATACCCACCGCATCGGCATCGTCCCCGGTTCCGATACCGGCGCGTTCGAAATGGCCATGTGGACAATGCTTGGTGCCCGCGGCGTGACCACGCTTGCATGGGAATCGTTCGGTGAAGGCTGGGTGACTGACGCGGTCAAGCAGCTCAAGCTTGAACCCACCGTGATGCGCGCCGACTACGGCCAGCTCCCCGATCTCGACAAGGTCGACTGGTCGGACGACGTCCTGTTCACCTGGAACGGCACCACCTCGGGCGTGCGCGTGCCGGACGGCGAATGGATCGCTGCCGACCGTGAGGGCCTGTCCTTCGCCGACGCCACCAGCGCAGTCTTCGCCTACGACATTCCGTGGGACAAGATCGACGTCGCCACCTTCTCCTGGCAGAAGGTCCTCGGCGGCGAGGGCGGCCACGGCGTTCTCATCCTCGGCCCCCGTGCGGTTCAGCGCCTTGAGGAATACACGCCTTCGTGGCCGCTTCCCAAGGTGTTCCGCCTGATGGCCAAGGGCAAGCTCGCCGAAGGCATTTTCAAGGGCGAGACGATCAACACCCCCTCGATGCTCGCGGTCGAGGACGCGATCTTCGCGCTCGAATGGGCCAAGGACATCGGCGGCCTCGAAGGGCTCAAGGCCCGCTGCACCGCCAATTCCGACGCGCTGGCGAAAATCGTCGCGACGCGCGACTGGATCGGCCACCTCGCGATCGACCACGGCACCCGCTCGAAAACGTCAGTCTGCCTGACCGTCGAAGGCGCCGACGAAGCCTTCATCAAGGCCTTCGCCGGCCTGCTGGAAAAGGAAGGCGCGGCCTACGACATCGCCGGCTACCGCGATGCCCCGGCCGGCCTGCGCATCTGGTGCGGTGCAACGGTGAACGTCGAAGACATCGAGGCCCTCGGCCCGTGGCTCGACTACGCCTACGCGACCCTGAAGGCGTAACGTCGTCCCGGACTTGGTCCGGGACCGCTGGCCCCAACCGGCCCACCCATCCAATACAGCGTCGCCCCGGCCCCCGAGCCGGGGCCTCGCTTCCCCTTTTTTCTCCCAAGCGCGCGCCCAAAACCGCGCCCACCCAGGACGAAACACCATGACCAAGCCCAAGGTTCTCATTTCCGACAAGATGGACGCCAACGCCGCCCGCATCTTCACCGAGATGGGCTGCGACGTCGATGTCATCACCGGCGAAACCCCCGAGCAGCTGATCGCCCGAATCGGCGACTATGACGGCCTCGCCATTCGTTCCTCGACCAGGGTTACCAAGGAAATCCTCGACGCCGCGCCGAACCTCAAGGTCATCGGCCGCGCCGGCATCGGCGTCGACAACGTCGACATCCCCTATGCTTCGGCCAAGGGCGTCGTGGTGATGAACACCCCGTTCGGCAACTCGATCACCACCGCCGAACACGCCATCGCGCTGATCTTCGCGCTCGCCCGCCAGCTTCCCGAAGCCAACGTCCAGACCCAGGCCGGCCTGTGGCCCAAGAACGGCTTCATGGGCGTCGAAGTCACCGGCAAGACCCTCGGCCTCATCGGCGCGGGCAACATCGGCTCGATCGTCGCCGCCCGCGCGCTCGGCCTCAAGATGAAGGTCGCCGCCTACGATCCGTTCCTGACCGCCGAACGCGCGGTTGAAATGGGCGTGGAAAAGGTCGATCTCGACACGCTGCTGGCCAAGGCTGACTTCATCACACTGCATACGCCGCTCACCAACGAAACCCGCAACATCCTCTCGGCGGAAAACCTCGCCAAGACGAAAAAGGGCGTGCGGATCGTTAACTGCGCCCGCGGCGGCCTGGTGGACGAAGCAGCCCTCAAGGCGGGCCTCGATTCGGGCCACATCGCCGGTGCCGCGCTCGACGTGTTCGTGACCGAACCCGCCAAGGAAAGCCCGCTGTTTGGCACCCCGAACTTCATCTGCACGCCCCATCTGGGCGCCAGCACGACCGAAGCCCAGGTCAACGTCGCCCTCCAGGTGGCCGAGCAGATGGCCGACTTCCTCGTCAACGGCGGCGTCACCAACGCGCTCAACATGCCGTCGCTGTCGGCCGAGGAAGCTCCGCGGCTCAAGCCCTACATGGCGCTGGCCGAAAAGCTCGGCAGCCTCGTCGGCCAGCTGACCACCGGCGCCGTCCCGCGCATCTCGATCCACACCGAGGGCGCTGCCGCCGAACTCAACTCGCGCCCCATCACCGCCGCCGTCCTCGCCGGGTTCCTCCGCACCCAGTCGGACACGGTCAACATGGTCAACGCGCCGTTCCTCGCCAAGGAGCGCGGCGTCGAAGTGCGCGAGGTCAAGACCGAGCGCGAGGGCGACTACCACACCCTCGTGCGCGTCTCGGTCAAGACCGACGCGGGCGAACGCTCGGTCGCCGGCACGCTGTTCTCCAACGCCGAACCGCGCATCGTCGAACTGTTCGGCATCAAGGTCGAGGCCGAACTGACCGGGCACATGATGTACATCGTGAACGAAGACGCGCCGGGCTTCATCGGCCGCATCGGCACCCTGCTGGGCGAAAGCGGCATCAACATCGGCACCTTCAACCTCGGTCGCCGCGAGGCTGGCGGCGAGGCGGTGCTGCTGCTCTCGGTTGACAGCCCGGTCGCCACCGAAGTGCTCGAAGCCGCCCGCAAGCTTCCCGGCGTCAAGCGCGCCATGGCGCTGGCATTCTGAGGCTAATCGCCAAAAACGCTTAAAGGGGCGCGGAGGGCAACTTCCGCGCCCCTTTTCCTTTTGCGCTGGCCGCCATCCCCGCTAAAGCGCGCACCACCATGGACCAGTCTGATCGCGATCTGTTGCCCGAGGGGCTAGAGGACCGGCTGCCCGCCACCACGGCGGCTGCCACCAGCGCCCTGCGCGCCATGCTCGATACCCTCGACGCCCACGGCTATGACCGGGTCCAGCCGCCCACCATCGAATTTGAAAAGTCGATGGCCAGCCGCATGGCCGGGGTAAAATCGCGCCGCATGTTCCGTTTCGTTGATCCGGCCTCGCTCCGGATGATGGCGATCCGCTCGGACATGACGGTGCAGGTCGGCCGCATCGCCGCGACCAGCCTTGCCGCCGCCGCGCGCCCCTTGCGCCTGTGCTATGCAGGACAGGTCCTCACCATCAAGGGCGACGGGCTCGATCCCGCGCGCGAACGGCAGCAGGTCGGTGCCGAACTGATCGGTTCGGACAGCGTCTCCGCCGCCGCCGAAGTCGTCACCCTCGCGATCGAAACCCTGCGCGCCGCCGGTGCAACCGGCATCTCGGTCGACTTCACCCTGCCCGACCTCGTCGACACCCTCGCAGCCAGGGCCCTCCCGCTCGATCCCGCATCGATCGAACCCGTTCGCCGCGAACTTGACGCCAAGGACGCGGGCGGCCTCGTCTCCGCCGGCGGCGAAGCCTACCTGCCGCTGCTCGAAGCGATCGGTCCGTTTGATAAAGCGGTTGAACGCCTCGCCGCCATCGACGCCGACAGCGATCAGGGGGGCGGCGCGCTTGCAAGCCGCATCGCCGCCCTGCGCGAAATCGCCGCCCGCGTCGGCAGCGCGGCCCGCCTCACCCTCGATCCGTCCGAACGCCACGGCTTTGAATACCAGTCGTGGTTCGGTTTCACCCTCTACGCCGAAGGGCAGCGCGCACCGCTCGGCCGGGGCGGCACCTACACTATCCTCACCGATGCTGACGGCAGCGAACCGGCCACCGGGTTTTCGCTCTACCCCGATCCGCTGATCGACGCGCTCGCCGCCGCCGAAACCGCGCGCGATACCCTGTTCCTGCCCCTCGGCCACGATCCCGAAGTCGCCGTGCGCCTGCGCGCTATCGGCTGGCGCACCGTCGCCGCGCTGTGTGCCGATTGCGACGCCGCCGCGCTCGGCTGCACCCACCGGCTCGGCGGCACCGAAGCCGTCCGCCTCTGACCGCAGGCACCCGCGTCCGCAAGGACCGCGGGGCTGGGGTGTTTGTGCCGAAGGGGTGAGCCTCGCGCCCGATCGCGGTCAGTTCAGGCTTGCCGAAGGGTTCCTTTCGCCGCGCAGGGAGTCAACGCTCCACATTCCGCCTCCGGCAAAGGCAAGGTAAAGAAAGACGAAGCAGAACAGTATCGCCGCCTCACCGCCGTTGAGCGCTGGCCAGAAGCCTGCCGGAGCGTGCGCCATGAAATAGGCTGCGGCCATCTCGCCCGAGCACACGAACGCCGTTACCTTGGTGAACAGGCCGAGCGCGAGAAGCGCGCCGCCCACCACCTCAATAATCGCGGCCGCCATCAGAAGCGCGGGCAGCGGGTCGGGTGCGCCGGGCTGGGCAACGGGAAAATGGAACAGCTTCATCAAGCCGTGTGCCATGAACAATAGCGCCGCCATGATGCGCAGCACGCTCAATACTCGTGAAGACCAATCAGTCATCTGCCTTCTCTCCATTTTGACCCAGCCCGGCACGGGCAATTGTTTTCACTGCTGTCTCCGGCACGGCACTATCTCACAGAGCGGATCGCTTATCCAGAGCAGAGGATTTCGCCACGATTACCACCCTGCAAACACCTCTCTCAACCACCCATCCACGCGCCCTGTCGCGGTATAGCCTGGATCGCCTAGCCGCCGGTTGATCTCCATGTGGCCGGCCAGCCCGGTCCCTGGAACGCTGCCGATCTCCACCGCGCTCCCCCCGGCCGTCAGCGACGCCGCCAATGCCTTCGTCTGCCGCACCCCGTCAGGGCGCTGCACATGCAACAGCAGGAATCGCGGCGCATTGGGCGCGCCCGCCTGCATGGTGGGCGAAAGTGCGCGCTGCCGTGCCGGGTCCGTACCAAACGCTTGCGCATAGGTCCGCTGCATCATGCCCGGCCCATCCTTCATCTGCGCCGCCACGTCATAGGCCGCCCCGTCGATCGGGATCACCCCCGCGACGTTGGCAAACGACAGCCCCGCAGCCTTCAGATAACGCTCGTCCGTCCCCACCAGCGCCACCAGATGCGCCCCCGCGCTATGCCCCATCAGCACGATCCGCCCCCGGTCGATCCCAAGCGCCTCGGCCCGGTCCACCAGCGCCTTCAACGCGGCGGCCACGTCGGCGGCCTGCTGCTCCACCGTGGCGGCCGGCACCAGCCGGTAATTGATCGAGGCAAAGCCGTATCCTTCGCCCGGAAAATGCACCGGCTTCCACTTGCCGGTCGCATTGTCCTTGTTCCCCCGCTGCCACCCGCCGCCATGGACATAAACCACCAGCGGCGTATTTTTGCCCGCCCCCCAGAAGTCCAGCGTTTGCAACGGATCGCTGCCATAGGAAATCGGCGTGGCCGCCCGCGCCGCCGGGGCCGCCGCATCCGCCTTCGCCGCGCGCTCGGCAAAGCGCTGGCGCAGCCGTTCGCGGAACGTCTCGGCATCGGCACCGGTAACGGCGGTAATCGCCACGCTGGCAGACAGCGCGAGCAGAAGGAACCTGCGCATAGGACGGAAAACTCCCTTGAAACCCCAACCCCGCCGCACAATTCGCCGCAAACCGGCTGAACCGGGGCTGACCGGCCTCCGCCCCCCCGTTTTGCAATGGCAAATCGCCACCACGGCTAACCGGGCCAGTCGCGCCTTGCCCTTCGGCCTGTGAAAGCCTAGGGCGCGCGGCGGACTATAAGTTGCAACAGAAAGCGCGCAAACCTTGGCAAACGTCACCGTGATCGGCGCCCAGTGGGGCGATGAAGGCAAAGGCAAGATTGTTGACTGGCTGGCCAGCCGGGCCGACGCCGTGGTGCGCTTTCAAGGCGGGCACAATGCCGGCCACACGCTCGTCGTGGGCGATCAGACCTACAAGCTCTCGCTGTTGCCCTCGGGCATCGTGACCGGCACGCTGTCGATCATCGGCAATGGCGTCGTGCTTGATCCGTGGCACCTGAAATCGGAAATCGCCAAGCTCGAATCGCAGGGCGTATCAATTACCACCGAGAACTTCGCGATTGCCGACAACTGCCCGCTGATCCTCCCGCTCCACCGCGATCTCGATGGCCTGCGCGAAACCGCCGCCGGTGCGGGCAAGATCGGCACCACCGGACGCGGCATCGGCCCCGCCTATGAAGACAAGGTCGGCCGCCGCGCCATCCGCGTCTGCGATCTCGCCCATCTCGATGCGCTCGACGCGCAGCTTGACCGCCTCTGCGCCCACCACGATGCGTTGCGCGCCGGCTTCGGCCAGCCGCCGGTTGACCGCGCCGCCCTGCTCGAAGACCTGAAGGCCATCGCGCCTAGCGTCCTCCAATATGCCCAGCCGGTGTGGAAGCGCCTGAAAAAGGTCCGCAAGGCTGGTGCCCGCATCCTGTTCGAAGGCGCGCAGGGTGTCCTGCTCGACGTCGATCACGGCACCTACCCCTTCGTCACCAGCTCGAACACCGTCTCGGGCAGCGCCGCTTCGGGCTCGGGCCTTGGCCCCAATGCCACCGGCTTCGTCCTCGGCATCGTCAAGGCCTATACCACCCGCGTCGGCTCCGGCCCGTTCCCGACCGAACTGGAAGACGCCACCGGCCAGCGCCTTGGCGAACGCGGCCATGAATTCGGCACGGTCACCGGGCGCAAGCGCCGCTGCGGCTGGTTCGATGCGGTGCTGGTGCGCCAGTCGTGCGCCATCTCCGGCGTGACCGGCATCGCGCTGACCAAGGTCGACGTGCTCGACGGGTTCGACACGGTGCGGATTTGCACCGGCTACCGCCTGCGCGGCAAGATCCTGGACTATTTCCCCAGCCACGCCGCCGATCAGGCTGAAGTCGAACCCATCTACGAAGAGATGGAAGGCTGGAGCGGGACCACCGCCGGCGCGCGTTCGTGGGCCGATCTTCCCGCCCAGGCGATCAAGTATATCCAGCGCGTGCAGGAACTGATCGAGACCCCGGTCGCCCTCGTCTCCACCAGCCCCGAGCGTGCGGACACCATCCTCGTGCGCGATCCGTTCGAGGACTGACGGCTCGGTGCGCCGCCTGCTGGTCCTTGCCGGATCACTGGCGGCACTGGCGCTTTCCGCAAGGTCAGCGGCCCAAACCTCCGAAGTCGAGCTGGTCCGCGTCGAAAAGGGCGCGCGCCGGCTCACCCTCCACGATGCCGGCGGGCGGGTCCTGCGCACTTTCACCGGAATCCAGCTCGGCTTCAGCCCCGCCGGGCCCAAGCGCTTCGAAGGCGATGGCCGGACGCCCGAAGGCCGCTACATCATCGATCATGGGAACGATGCCAGCGCCTATCATCTGTCGCTGCACATTTCCTATCCCGCCCCGGCCCAGCGCGCGGCCGCTGCGGCGCTTGGCCGTTCCGCCGGCGGGGCGATTTTCATCCATGGCCAGCCAAACTTCCTCCGTTCCGGACGTATCGCGGGCGACTGGACGGCGGGTTGCATTGCCCTTGCCAACGAAGAAATCGAACAACTGTGGTCACTTGTCCCCGACGGGACGTCCATCGATATTCTTCCGTAAAGTTGCGCATCCAATCTTGACATGATCCGTTTATGTTCTAGTCGTGTTCGTATTGGAACGGAGTCGGAACAAATGGGCATTACCAGCTTCGCAACGCAACCCTGCACCCCCGCCGAATTTGCCGGCGACGTTGTCGGCAATCTTTCCTACGGACTGGCGGGCGATCCGGGTCTAGCCAACGACATGGGCGGAATTGCGCTGACCCTCGCGATTTTCACGGAGCGTCCGCACCTTCGCCAGCAATTGCGCGAAGATGCGTTGATGGCGGGTTTCCGGGTGACCTCATGCGCGGGGCTCGAGGTGCTGTCTGCCGGCGATGCGCGCCCGCTGGCCGAAGTCGTGCTGGTTGATTGCCCCGCGCCTGACGCGGTTGCCCTCGCGGCGCTTTCGCGGCTCGACATGCGCGCCGCGCAGGCCGGCGCACAGCTGATCGTGTCCACGACGTCCGAAGGATTGGAGGATGTGTTCGGCTGCCTTGATCAATCGGCGCCGCAATTTCTCGTCGATGGTTCCGAGGCGGATCTGGTCATGGCGCTTGGCCGGGCGCTGGCTTTGGCCCCGGGCCGCAGCGTGCGGGAAATGGCGGACGAGGACAGGGTCCAGTTGCTTCGCCTGACCGAGCAGGTCGGGCGGCTCGCTGCCCGGCTGGGCGAAGGGCAGGGCTGCAAGGTCGAATCGCCCGGCCTCGCCTTTCGCGGTGCCCCCGCGACCGATGCGCTGCATCTTTCCGCAACACCGCGTCCGGCCCTGCCCGAGCCGCGCCATATCCGCCGCATCCTGCGCCAGCGCCAGCAGCGTGGCCGTTTTTTCGACGCCGAACTATTTGCCGATCCTGCCTGGGACATGCTGCTCGATCTCACCGCGGCCAAGGTCGAGCACAAGCGGGTTTCGGTCACGTCGCTGTGCATTGCAGCCGGCGTTCCTCCCACCACCGCGCTCCGCTGGATCGGGCAGTTGACCCACGCGGGATTGTTTGAACGGGTGGAGGACCAGTCCGATCGCCGCCGCGCATTCATCGCGCTGACCGAAAAGGCCGCGGACGGCATGGCACGGTTTTTTGCCGCGATCGGTGGCGGTGCTCAGGAAACCAACGGCCTGCCGATGTGAATTCGGATATTCAAAAGCGCGTGGTTCAGCCGATGGCGGGAAGCCCGGCCAGCAGTTTGTCGAGTGTGACCGGATAGTCCCGAACCCGCACGCCGGTCGCATTGTAGACCGCGTTGGCGATTGCAGCGGAAGCGCCGCAGATGCCGAGTTCCGCCACGCCCTTGGATTTCATCGGAGAGGCCATGGGATCGCCTTCGCCAAGAAAGATCACGTCCTGGTGCGGAATGTCCGCATGGACCGGCACTTCGTATCCGGCGAGGTCATGGTTGACGAAGAAGCCAAAGCGCTTGTCGACCGCCAGTTCCTCGGACAGCGCCGCGCCCGCGCCCATCGTCATCCCGCCGATTACCTGGCTGCGCGCCGAGAGCGGGTTGAGGATGCGGCCGCAATCGCAGACTGCCAGCATCCGGCGGATGCGGGTCTCGCCGGTGAAGACATCGACCGCGACTTCGGCGAACTGGGCACCAAAGGTCGCCTGTTCGAATTCCTTGGTAATCCCGCCAAATTCCATGCGGTCCTCGGCGACAATTTCACCGTCATTGGCGGCCGCCTCCAGCGGAAAGCTGCGCCCCTGGCCGCTGACCTTGCCCGCAGCGAAGGTCGCTTCGCCGGGCGCGAAGCCCAGCTTGCGCTCGACTGCTTCGCGCAGCCTGGTGCACGCGACATAGACCCCGGAAGTCGAGCAATTGGCGCCCCATTGCCCGCCCGAACCCGATGACACAGGAAACAGCGAATCGCCGAGGCGGACAACCACCCGTTCGAGCGGCACGCCGAGCATTTCCGCCGCAGTCTGGGCGATGATCGTGTAGCTGCCGGTGCCGATGTCGGTCATGTCGGTTTCGACCGTGATCTTGCCCTTGCGGTCCAGACGGATCCGCGCTCCGGACGGGGTCATCTGGTTTCCGCGAAACGCGGCAGCCATGCCCATTCCGATCAACCAGTCGCCCTCGCGCGTCTGGCCCGGCCGGGGATTGCGCCTTGGCCATCCGAACCGTTCTGCGCCGAGCCGCAGGCATTCGACGAGATGGCGCTGCGAAAAGCGGCGTTCTCTGGGCTCGGCGGGTCTGGCCGACGTTCCCGCTTGCGAGTCGCCGCCGCCCGGTTCCACGGGCGCGTCCGGTACGATCATCGTGTCATTCAGGATCCGGAATTCGACCGGGTCCATCCCGAGCTTCACCGCCATTTCGTCCATGGCAACCTCGAGCGCCATCAGGCCGGTTGCCTCGCCCGGCGCGCGCATGGCGTTGGCTTCGGGCAGGTCAAGCACGGCGAGGCGCGTCGCGGTCATCCGGTGACGACCGGCATAGAGCATCCGGGTCTGGTGGACCGCGCCGTCGGCCTTGCCCTCGGGAAGATCGCCCGACCAGCTCTCGTGCGCAATTGCGGTGATCCTGCCGTCGCGTGCCGCACCGATGCGAATGCGCTGGACCGTCGCGGGGCGGTGAACGGTGTTGTTGACGCTGAGCGGGCGGTGCAGCGCCACCTTGACCGGACGTCCCGCCGCCCGCGCGCCAAGGACTGCGGCCACGGCATCGGCGCGCAGGAACAGCTTTGCCCCAAATCCCCCGCCGACATAGGGCGTGACCACCCGCACGTTCTGCTTGTCGAGGCCAAAGGTCGTGGCGAGGTCGCTGCGGGCCCAGTCGGTCATCTGGTGCGAGGTCCACAGGGTCAGCTTGTCGCCTTGCCACACGGCCATGGAGGAAGGCGGTTCCATCATCATGTGGGATTGATCCGGCGTCGAATAGGTCGCGTCGAGGGTGACCGGCGCGGAGGCGAAGGCCGCGTCGAAATTGCCGACGGCGGTGTCGGACTTTCCTGCCGTGATCCTGCTCGGGTCGGTGGCTGATTGGCGTGCCGCGGCAAGATCGAACTGGCCGGTCTCGCGCGCATATTCCGCCTGCACCAGGGTTGCGGCGGCGCGCGCCTGTTCGAACGTCTCCGCGACGACAACGGCAATTGCCTGATGGTAGTGCATGATTTCAGGGCCGCCAAGGAGAGGCGCGGTATTGCGAGCGGCCTTGGCCAGTTCGCCCGCGTTGGCGGCGGTCACAACCGCGAGAACGCCGGGCGCAGCCTCGGCGTGGCTGGTGTCGAGCCGGGTGATCCGACCCTTGGCAATGGCACTGCCAACCACATAGCCGACGGCGGCATCGGGCTCTATGTCATGACGTTCATATGCGTAGGGCGCGCGACCGGTGGTCTTCAGCGGACCGTCGATCCGCTGCGTCGGGCGGCCGATGACCTTCATTTGGTCGATCGGGTTGGTGGTGGCGGCGGTCTCGAATTTCATAGGTCAGCTCCTCGCCTGGCCGAAGACGGCGGCCAGCGCGCGTTGGCCAAGCGCAAGTTTGAAGGCGTTGCCCGGCCGCGGCGTTGCGTCCTTCAGCAGTTCGGCGGCGAACGCCTTCGCGCCGCCGGACATCCGGGGTTCGGCGGCCTCGATCCGCCACGGCTTGTGGGCAACCCCGCCAAGCGCCACGCGTGAGCCATCAGGTTTGAGAACTGCGGCAACGGAAACCAGCGCAAAGGCATAGGAGGCCCGGTCGCGCACCTTCCGGTAGACCTGAACCCCGCCCGCCGGCGGCGGAAGGACCACGGCCGTAATCAGTTCGCCCGGTGCCAGCGCCGTCTCGATGTGCGGAGTATTTCCCGGCAGGCGGTGGAATTCGGCAATCGAGATGGTGCGCGCCTGTCCGTCGCCGCGGACGGTTTCGACCACGCCATCCAGCACCCGAAGCGCGACGGCCATGTCGCTTGGATGGACGGCGATGCAGCTGTCGCTGTGGCCGATGATCGCATGTTGGCGGGTGACGCCGCCAATGGCGCTGCAACCGCTGCCGGGTGCGCGTTTGTTGCAGGGCGAATTGGTATCGTAGAAATAGGGGCAGCGGGTGCGCTGCAAGAGGTTGCCGCCGGTGGTCGCCGCGTTGCGCAGTTGTCCCGATGCACCGGCGAGCAGCGCGCGGGCCAGCACCGGATAGTCTCGGCGCACACGCATGTCGGCGGCAAGATCGCTGTTACGGACCAGCGCGCCGATGCGCAGGCCCCCGTCGGCCGCGCGCTCGATCTGGTCGAGCCCGAGCCCGGTCACGTCGACCAGATGGGCCGGGGTTTCGATCTCCAGCTTCATCAGGTCGAGCAGGTTGGTCCCGCCCGCGATGAAACGGGCACCGGGCGTTGCGCCAACGGCCTTGGCGGCTGCGGTCGGCGTCGCGGGGCGTTCATAGGTAAAGGGTCTCATGCTGCGGCTTCCCGGCCTGCGCCGGACCACACTTCGGCGATCGCCTCGACGATGTTGGAATAGGCCGCGCACCGGCAGATGTTGCCGCTCATCCGCTCGCGCAGTTCGGTTTCGGTGAGTTCGGGCCTGGAGGCGAGATCGGCGGTGACGTGGCTGGGATTCCCGGCCCTGACCTCGTCCATCATCGCGACGGCGGAACAGATCTGCCCGGGCGTGCAATAGCCGCACTGATACCCGTCGTGGCGGATGAAGGCTGCCTGCAGGGGATGGAGCTTTTCCGGACTGCCGAGGCCTTCGATCGTGGTGATCCTGCGGTCCTGGTTCATCACGGCCAGCGAGAGGCAGGAATTGATCCGCCGACCATCGACCAACACGGTGCAGGCTCCGCACTGCCCGTGGTCACAGCCCTTTTTCGTGCCGGTGAGATGGAGATGCTCGCGCAGTGCGTCGAGCAGCGTGATCCGGCTGTCGATGTTGAGGGCGTGCGTTTGGCCGTTTACCTGCAGCTTGAGCTTCATCATGGCGGGGGCCTGGGTGCGGGGGAGGGGGGTAATCGGAGCAGAGCCAGGAGCCGCCGAAACGCTGACGGCGACCGAAGCCGCGCCGGACGCGAGCACGGTTCGCCGTGAAACCGGAAGGAAAGGGGGGGCGGACATGGTGCACTCCATCGAAGTCACGCATGCGCGAATCCGCGAAACGTTCGGCGGATCAGGTCGTGACCGGATGATCAACGCATCACAGGCCAGAGTGTTTCTCAGGCGCAAACAATGGCTTAATTCCTTGCAAAAATGGTCGATGGGCCAAAATGCCCGATGGGCCACGGGTGGAAATAATCGGACCTTTTTGTTGGCGACATATTGACACGCGCTATGCGCTGTTCTTCGATGGCGGCAGCGTCCGGATTCTCAAAGGATCGCCTGTCACCGGCGTTGCTGGCAAGATGGCCTGCACAAGAATAGCAAGCCTGCGGGCATCACTCGCAGTATGACACGCTGAACTGGCAGCCGAACGACCCGCCCTACATCTACCAGCGCGTGCAATACGCATTCTGTTCCTTTCCGAGAAACGCGCGCCTGGCTCTAAATTGTCCGTCCATATTTGCATCGGCGATGCAATACTCTACCAGTGCCGATGCAGGGCGGTTGCGGGCTGGCGGCGGGCACCAACAAACGCTTAAAAATAGGATGGATCATGCGGGATTGGATGCGGTTTGGCCTGGTGGCCGCGGTTGTCACAGCCATGGGAAGCGCTGCGCTGGCAGCCGGCGAAGCCCCGCCAGCGTCGCAATTGCCATATCCCTGGACTTCGGTAAGCCCGGAAAAGCCCCGCCCCGGCGATTGGGTCACGATCCGGCGCACCTATGACGTGCAGGCCTTCAGTCCACTGAAACAGATCACAAAGGCCAACGTCAACCAGCTGAAGACGGTCTGGAGTTATTCGGTTCCGGACACCAACAACTGGATGATGACACCGATCGTCGCCAACGGGATCATGTATTTCGTGGAAGGCGGCAACCGAGTCGTCGCGCTCGATGCGGCGACGGGCGATGCGCTGTGGATCCACCAGCGTCAGTATCCCGAAGACATCTCGATGTCGCAGGCTTTCAGCCGTACCCGCGGCGTCACGATGTCAGGCAACACGATCTACTGGGGGACGCCTGACGCTCACCTGCTCGCGCTTGACGCGAAGACCGGCGACACGCGCTGGGACATCAAGACCGGCGACTATCACAACGGTGAGGGCCACAATCATCCCGGCCTCGTCGCCGACGGCAAGGTCTTCATGGGCTCGGCGGGCGGTGACCGCACTTTCCAGGGCAAATTCCGTGCTTACGATGCCGAAACCGGCAAGCCGGCGTGGGTCCTCAACACCGTCCCGCTCGAGGGTGAGCCGGGCTATGAAACATGGCCGTCGAAATTCCCGCACCTTGGCGCGGCGGTCTGGGGCACGATCAGCTATGATCCGGCCACGCACACCGTATTTTTCGGGACCGGCCAGCCTGCACCCTGGGCGACATCCTTTCGCGGCGAGGGGAAGGCGCTCTACTCCAATTCGATCATGGCGGTGAACGCACGGACCGGAAAGATCCGCTGGTATTTCCAGACCCAGCCCGAGGAAAACTGGGACCGCGACGCGGCCTTCGAGGTGATGCTCGTCGATTTTCCCTACAAGGGCAAGCTGCGCAAGGCGATCGTCCAGACCAGCAAGATCGGCTGGGGCGTCGTGCTCGACCGCGAAACGGGCGAATTCCTCCACGCGTTCAAGGTCGCCTATGAATCGGTCATCACCGGCTGGACCCCGCAGGGGGAGCCGATCGTCGATCCGGCCTCGATCCCCAGGGTCGAGGATATCGATTCCGCCAAGACCTTCCTGATCTGTCCGGAAATCGGCGGCGCACGCAACCTCAACGCGGGTTCCTTCAGCAAGCTGACGGGGCTTTATTACGAAGGCATCAATACCGCCTGCATGACCGGCAAGACAGTGTCGGTAACCTTGGGGCAGGGACGCAATTTCTCGGGCGGATCGGGCACGGCACGGCTCGCGCCGGGGCATGACTATGTGGGCGAACTCAAGGCGTTCGATCCCGCGACCGGCAAGCAGCGCTGGGGCTACCGTCCGCAAGGAGGCGCGGCGATGGCCGCTTCGGTCATGGCGACCGCGGGCCGGCTGGTGTTCGGAGGCACGGTCGACCGGGAGTTCTTCGCGCTCGATGATACCACCGGCAAGCCGCTGTGGCGCACCCGCCTCAACGGCGACGTTTCGGGCGGGGTGATCTCCTATGAAGTGGGCGGGCGGCAGTATGTCGCGGTCACCGCGGGCGGCCATTCCATCGCCAGCGTGCGCTATGCTCCGTTGACCAACGTCCGCCTGCCCGAAGGCAGCGGCGCGGTCTGGGTGTTTGCGCTGCCGGGCAAGGCTGGCGTTCCCGAGCCGGTGATCAGGGCGCATCGCGCGCCGGTTCGCATGACCTATTCGGTCGGCCCGCAGACCCCCATCGTGCCGATGGCCGGTGCGACGGTCGCCACGGGCGCGGCGATGGGGACCTCCTCGCAGGCCATTCGTGGCATGGGCGTGTTCCGCACGTCATGCGGATCGTGCCACACCATCACCAGCATATCCGGCAAAGGGTTCCGCGCGAAGTGGAGCAGCGGTTCGGTCGCCGACCTGTTTCACATGGTCGCCTCCTCGATGCCGCAGAACGCGCCGGGCAGTCTGCCCAAGTCGGACTATGCGGCGGTGATTGCCTATTTGCTCCAGGAAAGCGGCTATCCCACTGGGCCCAGCGAACTGCCGGCTGAAGAGGCAGCGCTCAAGGCCATTCCGATGCAATAGACCGTCTATCCGGCCGGCGGGAATGTGCAGGTCTACCTGATGCTTTCCAGCCGGCCCGGGCCGCGTCTATAACGCATCGCCGGGGCTGGCCGGGGGCGCTCGAACCGCCATTGGAGAAGTCATGCGACACTGGATATCCGCACCCTGCATTCTTGCGCTAATGGCCTGTTCGGCGGGCAAGGAAGGAGCCGAGCCGCTCTACGTGTCGCTCGAGCGGGGTGATGCCGTGGCGGTGGTCGACCCGGCGAGCGGGACGGTGATCCACCGGATCGCCGCGGGCAAGCGGCCGCGTGGCCTGATCATTTCGCCCGACGGGACGCGGCTTTACGTGGCCGTATCCGGTTCGCCGATCGGTGGGCCGAACGTGGATGAAAGCAAGCTCCCGCCGCCGGATCGCGGTTCGGATGGCATCGCGGTGATCGGCCTGCCCGGTGGCAAGGTGGAACGGGTGCTTGCTGCGGGCAACGATCCTGAAACTTTCGCCCTCAGTCCGGACGGGCAGACAATATATGTTTCGAACGAGGACACTGGCACCGTCACGGCGGTATCGACCCAGGGCGCTGGGCCGAACCGCTCGACCAAGGTCGGCAAGGAGCCGGAAGGCGTTGCGATCACGCCCGACGGTGCGCATCTGTTCGTCGCCTGCGAGGAATCCGACTACGTGGCGATGCTCGACGCGCACACGATGGCGCTGGTGAAGACCGTTCCCATCGCTGGCCGGCCGCGCAGCATCGTCATTTCGGCCGACGGCAAGTCGGCTTACGTCACCGTGGAGATTGCCGGGCGGCTCGACATCCTGTCTGCCGCCGATGGTTCGGTTGTGCGCCAGATCGATCTCGCGCGCGGGGACAAGGCGGTGCGGCCGATGGGGATTGTCGAAGGGCCGGGCGGGCACTTGTTCGTCACCACTGGCCGGGATGGTGCCGTCCTTGAGGTGGACCCGGCGGCTGGAACCATCGTGCGCCGCGTCGCCGCCGTGGGCGCGCGTCCGTGGGGCATCGGGATGACTGCCGATCAGCGCTGGCTGGCAACAGCCAACGGCCCGTCGGGCGACATCGCGCTGATCGACCGCGCCACGGGCAAGATCGACAAGACCATAAAGGTGGGCGAAGGGCCTTGGGGCATCGCCCACAAGGTCGGCGCCGCGCGCTAGCGCGGTTCGTGTCAATCGCTCCATGCGGCCGGGATCGAGACCCCGGCCGGGGCGGTTCTATTCCCGCGGGGGCAGCGCAGTCCCGCCCTCGGCAAGGATCTTCATGTTCTGGAGCGCCCTCGTGAACAGAGCCTTGCGCCGGGTCAATTCGGCGGCGCGTGCCGGTTCGGTCATCATCGAATCGTCCCAGAACAGCGAGTAGATCAGCTTGGTGCGATTGCCCGCGATTGGCCGCGCTTCGAGGGTGCCGTGGTATGAATTGTACGGCACGCCGACGCGCGCAGGCTGCGAATAGGTGTAGGAAAGCGCCGTCTTGCCTGCGAGCAGCTCGAACACCGCCCCGCGTATCAGCCGGATCGAGCCGAGCGCCCATCCATCGCCGTCGACGAGATCGCACTGCACCTGGTTCCATTCCCCGATCTGGCAGAACTTGCCGACGCGCTGCCAGGTTTCTGCAGCAGGCCGGTCAACGTCGATTTCCAGTTCCTGCATGACGTAGTGCGGGTTGGGTATTGCCAAGGGCGGGAGGGGAGCCGGTGCGGGCGTTGCCGGGACCTGGGCATGAACGGTAGACGTCGCGACAAGCACCGCCGAGGCGGCGCAGGCGATCTTGCTCAAATGACTGATATTCAATGCGTATCTCCACTTTTTTGGAGCTCGCAAGACCCGCGGCTCCGCTATTGGCCGCGCGTCTCAGGGCCGGGTAAAGGTCGGCCCCTGATAGAATTCATAGAGCGGCAGGTTGTCGAGCGCGGCGCGTGCCTTGCCGAACGGGTTGGGCACGGCGCGGCTTGGCACGTCGATCAGCATGGTGCGCTGCGCCCGGTTGTCGAACGGCGGCCAGCTGGGCACGCCCTTTCCGTTCGGATTGCCGTGCCGGGCGAAGTTGACGACCCAGGTCATCATCGTGCGGCGCAGCAGGTCGATCTGGGGCCCGGTGCCGACGAGGTTTTTTGCCACGTCGGTATTTCCGAACATGAAGAACACGTCCATCCCGTGGGGTGACTTCATGATGCCGCCGCGCCCCGGCGCGCGCCAGTTGAAGATGTAGTAATAGACAGGCGCCTTGCCCGCCGCCGCCTGCAGTTCGGCGACGCGTTTGGTGTCGCGGATGAACATGTAGTCGGTCGTGACCTGGGTCATCAGGTCGCTTGGCGAGGAGGCCGGGTAGGCACCCCGGTAGGTCCGGAGAATGCGCGCGGCTTGCCCCGCATCAATCTTTAGCCAAGCGGCCATGCGCCGCTGGACTTCCCCCAGGCCGAGCGCGAGGTTCTTCGGATCGGCCGTGGTGAGCACGGTAGTTTCGGTCGCCATGTTGCCGGCCATCAGCGGAATTGCCCGCGCTGCCGGGGCCGCATCGGGATCATACGGATGGCGGGTGAAGGTCCGCCCGTCGAGCACCGGGCCGATGCGGGTTGTGGTTGCTTTCATCGCCTGCTGCAGCCGTTCGACCGGGACTTTCTGCATCGCCTCGCCGGTGACCTTGTCGAGGCCGAGGAACTTGCCGATCGAGCGGGTCAGCGCGGCGGCACGGTCAGGCCTGGTCACCATCAGCGGCCCGCCGCAGCTTTGCGCGATGGCCTTGTGGAACAGCCCGCGGGCGACCGGCGCACCCATCAGCGCGGACACTTTCGCCCCCCCGCCCGAATAGCCAAAGATCGTCACGTTTGCCGGATCGCCGCCAAAGGCCGCGATGTTGCCCTGCACCCATTTGAGCGCGGCGACCATGTCGAGCACGCCGACGTTGCCGGCATCGGCAAAGCGCGGATCGTCGTCCTCAAGCTTGAGGTAGCCGAAAATGTTGAGCCGGTGGTTGAGCGTGACGACTACGACATCGCCGAATTCCGCCAGGTTCGAGCCCTCGGTCATCGCCTCCGAACCAGAACCGACCCACCAGCCGCCGCCGTGCAGCCAGACCATGACCGGCCGCTTTTTCGCGCGGCTCGCCTCGGGAGTAAAGACGTTGAGGACGAGGCAGTCCTCACTGACCTTGGGATCGCCCGGCTGGGGGACGCGGTTGGGATCCACCGTGGAGCCGTCGGTCTGCGGGGCGGTGTCGCCCCAGGCCAGCGCATCGCGCACCCCGGTCCACGGCGTGACCGGCTGCGGCGGCAAATAGCGGTTGGCACCGGCGGTGGACGCGCCATAGGGGATGCCCTTGAACACATGGGCACCGGTGCTGGCCGAGCCGCGCAGCTTGCCATCGCGGGTTTCGACCACGGGGCGCGGGGCCTGCGCCGAGAGCTGGCCGGGGATTGCCGCACCCAACCCGATGCCGGCGGCGGCCTTCATGGCACCGCGGCGGTCAGTGTGCAGCACGGGGGCCGGCGTGCGCTCGGACATGGTCAGGCATCCTCCGTGGCCGGATAGGTCCGGCCATTGGATGCATTCCTAACCGCTCGGGCGGCCTCTGCAAGCGCGCAGTCGCGTGATGTCCGCCGAAAGCTGGTCGCCGTTGATGCAGAATTGGGCCATGCAGGATCGTTCTTTCGGCCGGGGGTTTGCGCCGAGCCGGCACAGAAGGCCAACCGCCAGGTCTCCAGATAAACCAAAAAGATAAAATTCATCGGCTCATTGCTGCAGATGCGGCGAAGCAATTATTAATAATAACTCTCATTAACGCAATTCACGCAAGACATATCGCCATAGTATATTGTTATTCGACCCTGGGGCGATGAGGCATACAATGCATATATGGCGACATGATTGTTTGTGATGGAGAGATTTGTGTTTAATAGACTGCACCATATAGCCTATCGATGTGAGAATGCTCGCGAGACAGTCGATTTCTATACCAACGTTCTGGGAATGAAATTGGCTGCGGCCGTGACGAATGATGTCGTATCGTCGATCCAGAAGTATGCGCCGCACGCGCATATCTTCTTTGAAATGGACGATGGCAGCTACATCGCCTTCTTCGAGCTGCTCGACAAATCGGAGCCGCATGTGCCGGTCGCCAACGACTGGGCGCAACATCTTGCGCTGCAGCTTGACGACCGGGAGGCCGTGGCGGCGCTGCTGACCCGGCTTCGTGCGCGTGGCGTCGAGATCGTCGGCCCCGAATGCCACGGCGGCATCATTGACTCCTGGTACTTCTATGACCCGAACGGGCATCGTCTCGAGATCGTGGTCCCGACCGGAGGCAAGGACGTCTGGGACAAGCTCGAAAGGGAATCCGCCGCGAAGCTTGACGGGTGGGACCGGATGAAGGCTGACCATGCCGCGGCTTGATTGAGCGAGGTTCGCCGGGCGGTGCGGATTGCCCGCATCCCGAAGACGAACCCTTCCGCATTGACGCTTGCTTCCGATCTGTTGCCACCGGACGGGATTGCCCGCACCAGCATCGCCGAAGAGATATTGCGGTTAATCTCACGCGCGCCAACGGCTGACTTTGCCAGCCACATTCACACCAGCCTAGCCCCGGCCTGGGGGCCCAGAAACACGCCGGAATTGCCGTGCGCTTGTGCGGGGCGGCCAAGCCATTCGTATTTTGATTGCGGAGAAAATCCGGTCCGAGGCTCCGTTGCACGGGATTTTCGGGCATTTGATCACGCGTCGTAACAACGTTGCGTGGAGGTCAGTCAGGACAATTTTCACTTTACGCATCGGGGCTCTGCCGGTAACAAATTTAATTGAGTTAAAAATACAAATCGAATTGAGGCATGCCGGATGTAATTTGCGCAAGGGGTGGCTGCAATCGATCAGGAACCGATCTGACGGTTGGACCGCGCCGCAGGGACGCGGGCAATCTGGAAGAACCACTGCGGCACTTTCCCGTGCCGAGCGCGCCGCTTTTCAAGATGTCCATTAAGGCAGGATTGGCCATGCTCCATCAAGTATACTTTTGGATGAACCGTCCCGGAAATCCGGATGACCGGGCTCGGTTGATCGCGGGTCTGCGCAGACTTGGTGAAATCTCGGTCGTGAGGTCCCTCGAGATTGGACTTCCAGCATCAACCGAAGAGCGCGCGGTTGTCGATTCAAGCTGGGACGTTTGTGAAACAATGCGTTTCGCCAATACTGACGAACAGGCAATCTATCAGAACCACCCCCTGCACCTGGACTTCGTGGCCGATTGCGGCCCCCTGTGGCGCAAGGTCTTGGTCTATGACAGCATCCCGGCCTAGCCTCGCCCGGCAGCCCTGTCTGGCTGAGCGAGCTTCGCGCCCTTGTGCGCCTCGAATGCCGGTCCGGGACTTCTCGGTCACGGCGTTCGAAGCTGTTTTTATGCTCACATCAGTAATTTGCCGCACAACGGAACTGCTCCGCAGTGCCTGAAATCCAGGGCAAACACCGAACATCTCAATAAACAAAGGGCCTGGTGATCACTGGCCAAATAATCATAGGGGATGATGCATGGCGATCGAACTGGCGGATAATCGAGATTCCGCGCCACAGAAATGGCATATCATGGCCGCATATCTGCTGGTGCAATTTGCTGCATGGCTGGCCTTGCTGACGCCGCTTGTCATAACCATGGCGCTCAAAATCAGCGACATTACCGATCAGGAGCACAAGGCTGGCTGGCTCGGTCTAATCCTGGGCGTCGGCGCGGCTTTCGCGATGATTTCGGCACCGGTCTGGGGTGCCATCTCGGACCGTACCCGATCGCGGATTGGCAAGCGCAAAGTCTGGGTCATGGTCGGTGCCGCCTCGCTGCTGGCAGGTCTGTCTATCATGGCCATGGCACCGACGCCACTTGTGCTCGGGCTGGGCTGGCTGGTTTGCCAGATCGGCTCGAATGCAGGACAGGCCGCGCTCAATGCCGTCATGAGCGATATCGTTCCGGAACGGCAGCGCGGCCTGATGTCGGCCTTGCTGGGGGCATCCACGACGCTGGCAATGATGACCGGCGTCATTCTGGTCAGCTGGGTGCCGGGCAATCCCTTGGCGATGTTCCTCGCGCCCTGGCTATTGCTACCGTTCGCGGTCGCTCTGTTTGTCATAGTAGTCCCTGATTCCCCGGTCACTGCCGTCGCGGCGAACCTGCCCGCGGAAGCCCCGTCAACGCGTGCCAAGGGGCTCAATCCCCTTCGGCACATTGACTTCAGATGGGCGTTCATCAGTCGTTTCATGGTGATGTTCGCCTGGTCCTTTTCGATGACATACCAGGTGTATTACTTGACCGACCATCTGCACGTGCCAAAGGTCGAAGTGGCCCAGTTCATGACAACATCGACGACGTTGATGGGCTTGATCGGCCTGGCCGTGTCATGCGCTGGAGGCTGGTTTTCGGATCGATCCGGACGCCGGAAACCTTTTGTGGGCTGTGCCGCGGTGGCCATGGCCGGCGGCCTGATCGGCATCGCAACTTCACACGATTTCACCCAGTTCCTGCTGTCGGTCGCGTTGGTCAGTCTTGGGCAGGGGCTGTATTTCGCGGTGGACATTGCGCTGTGCGTGGCAGTTTTGCCCAATCGGGATGACGCCGCGCGCGATTTGGCGGTTCTTCAGATCGCCAATTCCCTGCCGCAATCGCTGGCTCCGACGGTCGCCCCCATTATCCTTGGGATCGGCACCGCAGCCGTCGCCGGCTCGAACTATCCGATGCTCTTCTACGCGGCTGCTGGCTTTGCTCTGCTGGGGGCGGCGGCAATCATGCCCATTCGCGGCGTGCGCTAAGCCGGAAGACCTGGACGGCGACGCGGGCCTTCGTCCTGCGCCGCCGTCCTTCGGGATTATTGCAGATGCGGGAACTGTTGGCGGACCGTTGCCGCAATCGCGCAGGTGCGCTCCCACGGATCGCCCAGGCGGCCTTCCCATTCGATCGAGATTGACCCCGTGTAGCCCGACGCCGCCACTATCGACAGTGCCCGCGGCAAGTCCGGCAGCGGCGTGCCATCGCGCGCGGGATCAACCGACTTGGCGTGGATCAGCGTGGCATGAGGTGCCAGGCGAGCAATCGCCGCATACATCGGTTCGAGGTCAATCCCGGTGTCCTCGACATCGGTATTGGTGAAACGGGCGTGCGAAATGCCAACCAGCGGATCGAAGTTGCCAAGGTCGAGCAAGATGCCGAGACGATCAAGACCGACGGCGGCTTGCAGCGGAAGCAGGAATTCTGGAGACGAGCTGGTCCCCCCGTGGTTTTCCACCAGCAGGCGGAGCCCCATCGAGTTTGCCGCATCGCCCAGACTGCGAAGTGAAGCAACCAGGCCTGCCCAGGCGTCTTGCGTTACGACGGACCCGGGGGAGCCGGCGTTGACGCGGACATAGCTGGCACCCAGCTGTTTCGCGATCGTGAACCAGTTCTTGATCCGCGCCTCATCGTCGGCCCGCCAGGCCGCGTTGACATGGCCAAGATCGCCTATGTCGATGGGCATGGTCAGCATGCGCATACCAGCCTCGTCCAGCGCGGCCCGAAGGTGCTCGATCCGTTCGGGAACAGCTGAATCGAACTGGAGTTGGCATAGTTCGACCGCCTTCACGCCGACGGTGTCGCGAGCCTGTCCGATGAACTCCTCGAAGGTGAGCGTGCGGGGGAAGTCAATCAGAAGATCGTCCAGGGTTCCATCCTCCCGCCGCATTTCGAGACGCAGGGGGCCAAGTGCTTTGTGCAGACTAAAGCTGGAAACTGCGAGATAGCTCATCAAACGTCCTGTCAATTAAAGGCCTTGATACGGATGTTGCGCCAGCGGCACCGCGCGCCCGGCCCCCACCGGTCCTTGCCAAAGCGGGAATCGTTGTCGTGGACTTCCAGCGCCAGATGACCGCGCGTACCAAGAAATTCGCGCACTGCGGCGGGGTCGTAATTCTCGACATCGATCGACGCTGTATCAAGCTCGGCGATCTTGAGTCCGTTGATCCAGGTCGTGATGACCGGCAGTTCGCCGACGCAGCGGATCCGGAATTCGTTCCAGTCGTCCCATTTCCAGATTGCGAGGAAATCCTCCACCGACGCCGCATAAGTCAGTCGGTCGATCTTGTCCGGGGTTACCGGCTCAAGCGATGTTTCGAATTCATCTGCTTCGATCCCGACAATCCGTCCGGCCTCGTCCCAAACACCCCGCACGGCGAACGGCACAGCGGAAAAACTTGCCAGGCCGTTGCCGAAAAAGCCGCCAATTCCTCCCGACTCCCGATGGTCGACGAGCACCTGAAAGCCGGTCCAGTCGTTGGCCTTGCGGCGCAACATGATGCCTGTATCCGCTGGCCAGTCCGGTCGCGCTTCGAGCACAAGCTCGAAATCGCCAAAGGTCTCGTCACTGACGAGGTAACCGCCATAAGTAGGCGTCGCCTGGGAACCGACGATGGCATGATCCTCAACATGCCATGCCGCCGGATGTAGCTCCGGGGCCACCGGAACCGTCATGTCCATCCCCTGCAGCAACGTGCTCACATCGGGGCCGCCGGGATATATCGTACCATAGACCCGAGGTTCGGCGTGCCAGCCAGCCAAGGTTTTGCCGTCGAACAGACTGCGAAAGTCGGCATCCTGGTAAAATTTCTGCTCCATGCGTGTCCTTTCACGGCGTCGCGTTTTAATGCGCTCGCCGGAATATTTAATTCAATTAAAAAATAATCGCCAGCCCTATATTCGCGCGCGAGGTGACGTAGCGGCGGCGGCCCGACGTCTATCCCAAGGGGCATCAAGCCTTGCGGCCCTGCAGGCGGCATTGGCTAATGACAGGCTGAGTAACCCATCCATGAAAGAGATTTAACAGTATTGGTTGCGCGAGATGACTTAATGTGAAGTATAATTCAAAGATTTTGCGGCGAATCGAAAGAATGTATCCGTAATGTAGACGGAGATCTCCGCCATATAATTGATGAATTTTGCCAATTCATGCAGATTAAAAGCACCGAGCTGGCGGCGGCCGTGGCAGGCCTGCGGCAGCTCGTCTGAACGCGCTCTTGACCCTATCTTGAGCAGGCCTTCTGCCTTGATGCTGCCCAGTTTACCGCCGCTTCGAGCATGGCGACATTCCAGTGCTGGCTGTACGTTTCGGGCCTGTGCCCGATGGCCGAATAGAAAACCCGGCCCTTGCCGATGCAATGCGTCCAGGCGAGCGGATGGTCACCCATGCGCAGGTCCATGCCGGCGATTCCCACGGGCGCATAAGTACTCTCATCCAGCGACAGCACCACCTGCACGCCGGCCTTTCGCGGATTGGTGCGGAACGAGTACCATTCATCGGTCATCCGCCATTCGCGCGGCAAATTCCGTGCCAACGGGTGCGCCTTGTTGACCGTGACGCGGGCTTCCTGAAACTGCGGTTCGTCGGGATGGCCCAGCCAGCGCGCGCCGATCAGCTTGTCGGGATACCAATCCCAGAAGTACACCGGGTCACCGGCCGACCCATGGATGCCGACGTACCCCCCTCCCTGCCGGATAAAGTTCCGGAACGCGCTTCGCTGCGCGCGGGTAAGGACATCGCCGCTGACATTGTTCCAGATTACGGCGTCGAATTGGGCAAGCGTCTTCCGATTGAACGCACCTCCCTTGTCCGTGGCCGCAATGACCCAGCCCTTGCGCCGCGCCATGGCCTGAAAGGCACTGTGCGCAGCATTCACCGACGGACCATCCCGGAAACCATTGATCTTTTCGAACAAGAGTAGCCGCGGCCGGCCGGCGCCCAACCGGAACACGGGCACGTCGTTGTCATAACGGGCGCATCGTGCCGTCCGGTCGGCGTCGGTCACCGGCAGCAGGCGCAGCTTGGCATCAACAGAGTTGATCTTCGCCGGGTCGATGCCCGCGATCCCCGCCACTTCCGTGAACGACACGATTGCGGGGAAGCCTGGCGGCAGCCGGTCGGCAAACCCGTCGGATGCCTTTCCGAGGCGAGTAGGCGGGACATCTTCGAGTATCGCAATCGCAGCCGGACTCGACAGGAGATCGACAAGCGGCGAGCTTGCGGAAAAGGGGGCATCCCGCAGCGGACAATCGCTGACCGGCGCAGCATCCGCGACATTCGCAAGCAGTGCGCAAGGCGCAGCCGCCAGTGCGAGAATTTGGCGTTTCATTGGCGATCTCCCGAAGTGGATTGACGTCGCTTTCAACCAGCTAGCGCCACGGAACCCGTGCCTGCCGCGCATCCCCTGAAAACGACGGGCCGACATGCGATCGGGGGATGCAGGTGTCGGACTGGCGGGATGCGCCGACTGTGTTTGCGCGTTGGAAGTACTATGCCATGCGGCCTTCTGGCATCATGCAAGCGCCCCCGCCTCAGCCATCATATGAGGCAAATGGCGCGAGTCAATTCCGCGAGATCGCCTGTCCGATGCTCGATGCTGCATCTCCTGCACGTCCTGGGCGAATGCAGCATTTTCCCTGCACATGCCGATAAGCTTTCAACAGGAGAGGGCTTGCGCTGATTTTTAATCCGATTAAATATGCTGCGCGTCCGAGGCGGAAAAAATGCGAATCCCCGGGCATCGAACAACAAACGTTGTGAGGGAGGGATATTATGGAAAAGAAACTGCTCCGCGCATCATGCGCGCTCGCCGCGCTGGTGATATGTAGCCCGGCCTTCGGCCAAACGGCCGCCCCGGCGGTGCCGGATTCGGGCGACATTATCGTGACTGCCAGCCGCACCGAATCTCTGCTCTCGAAAACGCCGATCGCAATGACGGCCGTGACCGGAGCGGACCTTGCGAACTCAGGCATCACCAACCCGACCCAGCTTGATAAATCAGTGCCGAACCTTGCGATCACCCGTGCCAACGGCGGCATCCAGATCACGATCCGCGGCGTTACTTCGACCGATGCCACGGAAAAGGGCGATCCCTCTGCGGCATTCATGGTGAACGGCATTTATCTGGCTCGCCCGCAGGCGCAGGAGGTCAGCTTTTTCGACATCGATCGGGTTGAAGTTCTGCGCGGACCCCAGGGTACGCTCTATGGCCGCAACTCGACCGCAGGCGTGGTCAACATCCTGTCTGCTCGTCCGAAGCATGAACTTGGCGGATCGATCGACGCGTCTTATGGAAGCTTCAATGCCTTGAACGCGACGGGCGTCGTCAATGTTCCGGTCAGCTCGGATCTCGCGCTTCGTCTGGCTGTGAACGTCGACCGTCGGGACAACTTCGTTATCGACGGTAATGCCGCTGACGGCGTAACGCTGGACCCGTACAAGGAAAACTATTCCGGCCGCCTTTCGGCGCTGTGGGAGCCGACCGACGCCTTGAGTGTGTTCGTCGTGGCGGACTACAGCAAGGCAAAGGGCGTGCTTGACGGTGCCGTCCCGCCGTCAAACTTTTTCAAGAACATTGTCGATCGCCAGATCGGAACTTTCAAGCCCCCGACTTACATTTATCAAAACAGCAAGTCATATCGCCTGCTGGCAAACGCCCTTGCCCAGCAAAGCAAGCGCGATAATAAAGATGCGGGGATCATGGGAGAAATATCCTATGATTTTGGGCCTGTTGCTTTAACGTATCTTGGATCGTACAGAAAATTTGATCGCGAAGAGGTTATTAACTATGCCAATGGCCTGGTTATGGCGGCATTCCCGGGACATTACTGGCAAACCTCGCAGGAGATTCGTCTCGCGCTCACCGGACATGGTCCGTTCCAGGCGCAGGTTGGAGGTTACTACTTCAAGGAACGTTCCAATATTCTTCTGTCTGTTTACAACCTCGTTGGACCGAACACCGCACTCGGCTTCTTCCGCGATCCGACCATCGCCGAAAACAAGTCGGTCTTCGGCCAGGCCACTTACCAGATCGCTCAAGATATCAAGCTGACCGGCGGCCTGCGCTATTCCAGCGATACAAAATCACGCGTGGGCTTTACCGCGGTCGATAGCTACAGTTCGATCGTCAATGCATACAACATCGGCCAATTCGTCAGCCGGACCGCGGGGGAAACAACAAACGCCAAACGCACGTTCAGCAAGGTTACGTGGCGCGCCGGCATTGACTATGACAGCCCGCTGGGCCTTGTCTTCGCCTCGGTTTCCACCGGCTACAAAGCTGGCGGGTTCAACGACGGTTGCGAAGTCGGAACGGGGCCCGGTTGCAACCAGACCGCTGCTGCATTGTACTACGACCCGGAAACGCTGACCGCATATGAGGCCGGCTTCAAGTTCAGGATAAGCCCCGAGGCGCGCCTGAATGCGACAGTTTTCCATTACAATTACAATGGACTGCAGTTGAGTCAGGTTGCGAATATCTGCGGGCCGAATGGCGACCTGCCGTGCCAGGTCACACGCAATGCGGCCAAGGCGAAAGTGGATGGGGTGGAGGTTGACGCCAACTTGCGCCCATCCGACAAATTGACGGTCCGGCTTGCCGTCAACTACCTTGATGCACATTATGAATCGTTCGTTCCGGAGGATGGCGCCAACTTCGCGGGACGCCCCCTCGATCGCAGCCCGAAGTGGACTTGGTCGGCCGGATTGGACTATCGGGTGCCGGTGGGTGAAGGCAATGTTACCTTCGCCGCGGAAACGCACTTCAGCAGCCGTTTCGAGCTGACTGATCTGGGCAACTACGTTTACTTCTTCCAGCCCGCATTTACACGCACCGACGCGTCGGTGACGTACCACGCACCCGGCGACCGTTATTTAATCGGCGTTTATGCGACCAACCTTGAGGACAACGTCATGCTGACGTCGATCACATCGGGGTTCTTCGGCACGGCTGGCTTTGCCGACCCACGCCAGTTCGGCGTTCGCGCGGCCGCAAAGTTCTGAACCGGCATAAAACAACGCAGGACAAATCCTGAAGAAGTCGAGGGGAAAGGCCGGTGCACGCGATGTGTGTCGGCCTTTTTCGTAACCGTGGGCTGTAGGCCGCCTTGCACGGCGCAGGATTGAAGCGCTGATAGCCGCTCCTTTTGAGGGGATGGCCTGGATGGATAGCGAGACCGATCGAGCAAGTAGTCATATGAGTGGTCGTATGACTACTCGGATTGAGGTCGTCGGCCGGGTGTCCGGCCGCCGTCGCTGGACGGTGGAGCAGAAGCTGGCGATCCTGCGGGACGCGTTTGGGCCGGACGGTTCGGTCCGGGCAGCGTGCGACCGGCACGGGGTCGGCAGTGGGGCGATCTACACGTGGCGCCGACAGGCAATGTCGGGGGAGCTGGCCGGGGTGAGGCCACCGGCCTTGCCGGCCTTCTCCGAGGTTGAGGTCGCAGATCCGGTCGTCCGCGATGTTGCGCTGCCGGTGCCACCGCGTTGCGGGCAGATCGGCATCGAACTGCCGACGGGTGTCAGCGCAGATCGAGCAGCTCGAACTGACGCTCGAAGAACTCGAAGGCGAAGCCGCGGTCGCCGATGCCGGCAGGGATACGCCAGCAGGTCGGCCCGAACGGCCATCGCCGGTCCGCAGCCTTCCGCCCCATCTTCCACGTGCCGAGCAGCGGATCGAACCGGAGGCGGGTCACTGCAATTGCCCGGATTGTGGCGGCGTCCTGCGCCCGCTGGGTGAGGACAGCGACGAGATGCTCGATGTTCTGCCCGTGCAGTGGCGCGTGATCCGCACCATCCGCCCCAAGTACAGCTGCCGTTCCTGCGAGAAGATCGTGCAGGCGCCGACCCCGGTGAAGGCCATCGCCCGGGGCAAGGCCAGCTTCGCCACTCTCGCCCACGTGGTCGTGTCCAAGTTCGACCACCACCTGCCGCTCTACCGGCAGGCCGAGATGATGGCGGCGCAAGGCCTCGAGGTTGATCGTTCGACGCTGGCCGGGTGGGCAGGACAAGCCGCCCATCTGCTCGACCCCATCGTCTCCCGGATCCGCGAGGAAGGCCTGAAGTTCGCCAAGATCCACAGCGACGATACGCCCGTGCCAATGCTGGTGCCCGGCAAGGGCAAGACCGCGCAGGGCCGCTTGTGGGCCTATGTCGTCGACGACCGGGCCAGCGGATCAACTGCTCCGGCGCTGGCGTGGTACAGGTTCACGTCCGACCGCAGCGGTATCCATCCGCAGACCGAGTTGAAGAGCTTCACCGGTCTCCTCCAGGCCGATGGCTATGCCGGTTACGAGAAGCTCTATGCGGGCAATCGCATCCAGGAGGTGGCCTGCTGGGCGCACTTCCGGCGCAAGATATTCGAGAACCACCAGACCAGTCCGACACCGCTGACCACCGATCTGCTCGAGCGGATCGCCGCGCTCTACCGGCTCGAGGCCGAGGTTCGCGGACAACCGCCCGATATGCGTCGGCAACGGCGGCAGGAGAAAACCAGGCCACTGGTCGAAGATCTGCGCGCGGCCATCGACGATGCCTTGCGCCGCCTGTCGCCCAAATCGGCGATGGCCAAGGCGCTCGCCTATGGTCGCAAGCGCTGGATTGCGCTCACGCGCTTCCTCGATGACGGTCTGGCCGAGATCGACAACAATATCGCCGAACGCGCGATGCGCAGCGTCGCGATCGGCCGCAAGAACTGGCTCTTCGCAGGCTCGAAGGCTGGCGGTGAGCGCGCCGCTGCCATCTACTCGGTCATCGAGACGGCGAAGCTCAACGGCGTCGAGCCGCAGGCCTACATCGCCGACGTCATCGCGAAAATCGCAGGTGGCTGGCCAGCCTCGCGCTGGGACGAACTCATGCCCTGGAACTGGACACCCTACGAGCAACCGCTGATCACGGATGCGGTGGAGGAGGCATTCGGCTTTGCCGAAATGTCGGTGCTTGCCTTCGAGGACATCTATGCCGGCAAGATCTGCGCGGCACTTGATCGCCAGCATCCACGGGACCTCTACGACATCCATCTGCTCTACCAGCACGAAGGCATTAACGACGACCTGTTTCGCACCTTCCTGGTCTATGCCGCCTGCTCGGGCCGCCCGATCCACGAATTGATCGATCCCAACCGCATCGATATCGACCGTGCCTTCGCGCAGGAATTCGACGGCATGACGATCGAGCATGTGCCGCTCGAAACGCTGCTCTCCGCCCGTGAGCGCCTGATCGAGGATATCCGGGCACGGACCAATGGCGCCGCCGCCGAATTTCTCCTGTCCCTCCACGATGCGCAGCCTGACTTCAGTCTCATCGGCTTATCGGAAGCGGCGGATCTCCCGGCGGTACGTTGGAAACTGATCAACCTCAGGAAGCTCATGGCGCTAAACCCTGAGAAGCATGCCGATGTTGAGCTTCTTAGCCGTGTCCTAGATCCGGTGATGCCGGTAAGCCTATGCGCTGACCGGGAACGACAGAAGGTCGAGGAGCGCGGATAGGTCGGCGGCGGCGGAGGACGCGATTTGCTCGCCGTAAGGGGTTAGTGTCAAGATCTGGCGCCGGCGGTCGAAATGGCTGGAGCGGCACGAGACCATTGCCGCCGCCATGAGCAGCTTCAGGTCCCGGCTGATTAGACTGCGCCCGCATTGGAAGATCTCGGCAAGCTCGTTTGGGGCCAGAGGGCGCGCCAACAGATGTACCGCAATGCGCAGGCCGCGGGGCGTTATCATCTGTTTCTTGGTCGCGGCCCGCTCAATATGCTGATATTGCTCAATGATCTCGAGGGCATAGAGTGCGAACGCCGGGGAATTTGGCGCCGGGCAATCGGTAAATGTCGGCACGGCGAGCGGAACGGCCGCAATGATGGCAGGCCCTTGCGGCGCGCGTTTCGTTGACTGACTTCCCTCCAACATGTTCCACTCCATAATTTTTCTCCGACCGCGCCCTTATCTTGTCGCGCAGATTCCCGAACTCCTCCCATCACCAGTCGGCATGGACTTGCCGGTGCGACCGGGACGAAGTATGCGACGGGCGAGTGCAGGAGACTTGTCCAAAGCCCGCAGGTCGCATCGCATATGAACGGCCGTACGGTCCGCCATCCGTTCGACGCGGTCGATCGCTAAGCCGAGCTTCTGATAGAGGCCGATGTTCCGCGCGAGCTTCTGGTTGGTGAAAGCGCGGACGTTGTGCGCCCCTGCCGCCGTCGCCAATCCTACCACTTCGACGCAGATAGGCACCAGTGCTCCGCGGCGTTGATGGCGAGGCAGGATCGCGACGTTATCGACGACCAGACAATCGGGTTCGAGGTAAGTTACCATTATTCCGACGAACTCTCCGTCGGCCTTCTCGACGATCCGGACGTTTCCAGCCTGGACATGCGCCTGATAATCGGCGTGCAGCGGAGCGGGTTCGACACCCAGCTCTGCGACATACGGGCGGTAGGCCGCTTCGACGCAGTCGCGAATCTCAGAGAGATCGCTTTGCTCGGCGACTCGGAAGCGGACGATCATCGGATTCCTAGGAGCGATGTCCTCTCCCTCCGTACCGCCGAGGGGCAACGTTGCATATTTCCTCGTACCTTTTCTGCTAAATCAAATATATGGCTATCATCTATTCCTGATCTTCGCAACATATTTTCGATATTGAATAAGTATTCAGCGTTGCTTCCAGAGATTCCACGCGCATTAGAGATAATATCAATTTTTGTTTTACCATCGATCTCGCCAGCCCAGGTCGGCCGGCTTCGATCGGCAACGAATGCGAGGGCATCGGTCATGCCGCCCGATTCGAGCCGAACCCGAAGCCAGCTTTCAAGATAGGCGCCGGCGGCCTGCTCCCGCTGCACGAGACGGGCGTAGACGTCCAGCCAGATCCGGTCGGGGACGAAGAACGCGGCGCCTTGGAGTGAGCAGTGGCCAGGGCTCGGAACCAGGCCAAGGACGATTCCCGGGTAAGTTGTGGTGCCGCGGTGCTTCACGGCATATATGCAGAACTCTCGGCGATATCCGTCGAGATGGGCGACGACGAGGGGGCCGAGGCCCGGCTCGGGACGCCACAGCAGCGAGCCATACGCAAAGACCCAGCGGCCTGCTGCGGTGGAGGCGCTCGATCCATGAGCCGGGTCGGACGGATCGCGCAGGGCGGAAGGGCAGCTCACGCCGCCCAACTCGGCCGCCGCGAGACTTCTTCTTGCCATCGCTGCAGATGCCTCAGCCTCGAAGGGGGGCGCAGCTTGATCCAACTGGCGAAGTCAACCGCGACGACCGCAGTGATGTCGGCAATCGAAAACGCGCTGCCGCCGACGAAATGCGCCTCGTCGAGCCGTTCGTCGAGCCGGCGAAAGAAATGGAGGATGCGATCGCGGCTTCGTGCAGCGAGAGCCGGGATCTGTTCGTAATCGACCGGGCCGGGCAGAGCCCTGCCGCGCAGGCCCGGTGTGCTGTTGCGGAAGCCGTCCATCACGGCGTAGAAGCCTTCGCGGTCGCACCACCGCTGCCAACTCTCGACTGTCGCCTTGCCAAGCGGAGTGTCGCCGAAGAGTGGCGGCTCGGGGGTGAGCTCGTCCAGATACCGGCAGATGCCCACTATGTCGGTCAACCGTGATCCGTCAGCCAGTTGCAAAACCGGTACGGTGACCTCGGGATTGATTGCTCTGAATGCGGGAAGGAACTGTTCCTTATTGCGCAGGTCGACTTGCCTGGTTTCGACCTTGCAGCCCTTTTCGGCCATGAAAATCCTAACCCGTCGCGGGCTCGGCGCAGTGCTGCAGTCGAACAGGATCACAGCGCCACCTCGCCTGCCGCCACCCGGTTTTTGCGGCAGCGTCTATAGGATCCTGGCGGCTCTTCGTTTCGGCGGCGAACCGTGTCGACCATCCGCGAGACGAACTGGGGGTCGGCGTCCTGGATCAGGCCGACCTCGGTCTCGGCGTTGCTACGCCGCAGCAGTGCCTGATCGACCGGGAAGACCTGCAGCAGCGGCTTGCTGCGGCTCAGGCGGATGGGAAAATCGGTCTTTACGAAGCGGAAAACCGTGAACAGCGGACCGATCCACCAGTCCGTGTCGATGATCCCTTCCATCACTTGGTGCGCGGAGCCGGCGTCACGGTTGATGGGCCCCTTGATCCAGGTCGACGTGCCTTGCGGCGTGGTCACGAACAGGCCCGACCAGACCTGCATGAGGCCATGTTCGGGAAAGGCTTCGAGAAAGGGGACTTCACCTATATCTGGACAGCCGAAGGCTGGCTCTATGTCGCCGCCGTCATCGACCTGTTCTCCCGCCGGGTGGTGGGTTGGTCGATGAGCGCCACCATGACGGCCCAACTCGTGACGGATGCCCTGATCATGGCGATCTGGCGTCGTGGAAAGCCCGATGCCCTGTTGCATCACTCGGATCAGGGTAGCCAATATACCAGTGAGCAGTTCCAGCGCCTGATGAAGGACAATGGCGTCACCTGTTCCATGAGCCGGTCCGGCAACTGTTGGGATAATGCCGCGATGGAAAGCTTCTTCTCATCCCTCAAAACCGAGCGGATCAGGAGGAAGGTCTACCGATCGCGAGACCAAGCCCGAGCCGATGTGTTCGATTATATCGAGAGATTTTATAATCCGACACGCCGACACTCGACCTTGGGGTATCTCAGCCCCATCGACTTCGAACGGGAAGCTGGTGTAGCTTGAATGAGCTTATCTTGGTGTCCACCAAACCGGCAGCAGCTCAATCCTCTCCCAGCTGCTCAAAGCCGAGATGGCCGAGCGCGAGGTCCGGTCCATCGCCTACCAGATCAAGGCCGCCCGGTTCCCGGCCTACAAAGACCTGGCGGGCTTCGACTTTGCGTCCAGCGAGGTGAACGAGGCCCTGGTCCGGCAGCTTCATCGCGGCGACTTCATCGACGGCGCGCACAACGTCGTGGCAATAGGCGGTCCCGGCACCGGCAAGACCCACATCGCCACTGCGCTCGGTGTTCAGGCGGTCGAGCATCACCGCAAGAAGGTGCGGTTCTACTCCACGGTCGACTTGGTCAACGCGCTCGAACAGGAAAAGGCCATGAACAAGGCAGGCCAGCTCGCCGAGCGCCTGCTGCGCCTCGACCTCATCATCCTCGATGAGCTGGGCTATCTGCCGTTCAGCCAGTCAGGCGGGGCGCTGCTGTTCCACCTGCTCAGCAAACTCTACGAACGCACCAGCGTCGTCATCACCACCAACCTCAGCTTCAGCGAATGGGCCGACGTGTTCGGCGATGCCAAAATGACCACCGCCCTGCTGGACCGGCTTACCCATCACTGCCACATCCTCGAGACCGGCAACGACAGCTTCCGGTTCAGAGCCAGCTCCGCTGCCCCCAAAACCAGAAAGGAAAAAACACCCGCTTGACCCAATGCCCGCATCGCGGGACATAGCATCCACCCGGGTCACTTCTCGATGAAAATCCCGGGTCAACTCTCAATGCAAATCAACAATCAGCGGTTTGAACCGCTCGGGTTGGGGGAGACGTTTTTCGTCACCACTCCCGTCCGAAATCCGTCTACATTTTTCGGACAATGGCAATTTGGATTGCGTCCGAAGTTGTGCTACATATTTCGGACATGGACAAAATCCCGCCCGGACTGAAAGCGCAGATTCTCGGCCGCGTAAGCCGAGCGGCGGCGAACACTGTCTGGACACCGGCCGACTTCCTCGACCTCGCCGGCCGTGATGCTGTCGACAAGACCCTCCAGCGTTTGGTCAAATGGGGCGAGCTGCGCCGGATCGATCGGGGCCTCTATGACAAACCGCAGTTCAACAGCCTGACCCGGCAGGACAATGCCCCCGACCCCCGCGCGGTCATCGACGCCGTTGCGCGGCGTGATCAGATCCGTGTCCTGGTTGACGGAATGACGGCGGCAAACGACCTTGGCTTCACCAATGCAGTACCGGCGAAGATCGTCGTCCACAGCGAAGCGCGGCCCAAGTCGATCAAGCTCGGCAATCTCACCATCGAATTCAAAATGACCGCGGCGAGCAAGCTCTATTGGGCAGGACGCCCGGCCATGAGGGTCGTCCAGGCGCTGCATTGGCTGCGTGATACGATGACATCGGATGACGACGGGCAATGGCGCCAACGCCTCGCCAGCCTTCTCGGCAATCCCGCCCACGGCGCAGCATTGCGCGCTGATCTTGCTGATGGCTTGCCAACGCTCCCGGCATGGATGCAGGAACTGCTCCGTCCGCTCGTCTCGGAAGCATGCAGCGAATGAACTCCGACTTCGATGAAGTGCTGCGCGCAGACACGCTCACCCGCACAGGCCTCTATACCGCAACTGCCCAGCGGCTCGGCACGACCCCGCAAAACGTCGAGAAGGACTTCTGGGTCTGCTGGACACTCGATGCGCTGTTCAACGGGATCGAGGACGGACCCCGGCTGCTGTTCAAGGGTGGAACTTCGCTGTCGAAAGGGTTCGGGCTGATTGAGCGGTTTTCGGAAGACATCGACGTTACGGTCTTCCGCGATGATCTTGGCGTGCCCGCGACCATCGCGGAACTGGCAGCGCTGGCCGGACCTTACGCTTTGGCGAGATGATGAAGTCCGCTTTGTCGAGGTCAAGGCACCCGGCGACTCGATGCACGCAAGCCAGGCCCGGCTCATCTCGACGGTCCTCGTCCCGCTTGGTTTGAGGGTAGGTCTCGCAGAAGTCCGAGCTGCTTAGCTAAGGCGACCAGCCGCAGCGAAGAGCAGATCGCATGGCAGCAGTTCGCAACGCCGCCCCGGATTGCCTGGCTCGCCGCCCGTGCTTGCGCAATTTCTGAGGGCGAACTCGTCCTCGAACCCTCGGCCGGGACGGGGATGCTCGCGGTCTGGGCGGCAAAGGCCGGTGCGCGCCTCGCGCTCAACGAGATTTCGCCGCAGCGCCGCGGCTGCCTCGGCGCCTTGTTCCAAGATGCACGGCTGACCGGCCATGATGCTGAACTAATTGACGAGCTGCTCGATCCATCGGTCGCCCCAAGCGTGGTGCTGATGAACCCGCCCTATTCGCACGGGGTCGAGCGCGGACATGACAGCTGGACTGGCGCACGGCATCTGCGCTCGGCGTGGAACCGGCTGGCGAGTGGCGGTCGCCTCGTTGCGATTATGCCCGAGTGGTTCGATGTCAGCAAGTTTCTGACGGGTCTCAAGGGTCCCGCATCGCTGAGGCTCAATGCTGCAATCGAGCGCGCCTTCGTCAAGCAAGGCACCGGCATTACCACCCGTTTGCTGGTGCTCGACAAGACCGAGGCTACAGCCGAGCCGGTCGTTGCCCGCACAAATGACTTTGTGGAGATTACGGTTCTCGTGGACGCATTGCCCGGGCGGGCTGGCGCGGCGGTCGTGCCTGAACGATCGAGCGTCCCGGTTCGTTCGCCTTTCCGTCTGGTCGCCACGTCGCGTCGCCCGCTCCCTTCTCCAGCCAAGTCTGCCGCTGCCCCGATCGCCATCGTTCCGTTGACCTACCTGCCGCTCGAGGAGCCCGCACCGATTGAAAGCCAGGTCGGGCACTATCTGCCCTACCGGCCGAGCCGTATCGAGATCGATGGTGCCGCTGACCATCCGACACCACTGGTTGAATCCGTTGCCATGGGCTCGATCGCAGCGCCGGTTCCCCACGCGGTGCCGCAGCTTCCCGAAGGCCTTGTCTCCAAGGGCTTGCTGTCCACCGCGCAGGCCGAGACATTGATCTATGCGGTGAGCGCTCACGCCCGCGACCTGCCCGGTCGATTTGATGCCGAAGACAAAGGCTGCTCGCTCAAGGCATCGGCCGAAGGTCAAGTGTTCCGTCAGGGCTATTTTCTTGGCGATGGCACAGGGGCCGGAAAGGGCCGCCAGGTCGCAAGTGTCATCCTCGATCGCTGGGTGCGCGGCGAGCGACGCCATATCTGGGTTTCGAAGAACGATGCCTTGCTGGAAGATGCCCGGCGGGACTGGACAGCACTCGGCGGTCTACCAATCGATATTCAGCCACTCGCGTCTTGGAGGCTGGGGACCCCGATCGCCATGCGTGAGGGCATCCTGTTCGTCACTTATCCTACGCTGCGCTCCGGTCGGAACGATGCGACCCGCCTCGACCAGATCCTCGCCTGGGCCGGCGATGATTTTGACGGCGTGATCGTGTTCGACGAGGCTCACGCCATGGCCAATGCCGCAGGCGGCGAAGGCTCACGCGGCAAGGTCAAAGGGTCGGAGCAAGGGATCGCCGGGGTCAGGTTGCAGAACCTGCTGTCACGCGCCCGAGTGCTCTATGCTTCGGCAACCGGCGCCTCGGACGTCAACAACCTCGCTTATGCCACCCGGCTCGGTCTCTGGGGCCCCGAGACCGCCTTCGCTAACCGCGAAACCTTCGTCGCCGATATCCGCGACGGCGGGATCGCCGCGATGGAACTCGTAGCCCGGGACTTGAAGTCGCTCGGACTCTACACCGCCCGCGCGCTATCCTTCGCCGGGGTCGAGTACGAGATTCTCGAGCACTGCCTGACCGAGGACCAGATCGCAGTTTACGACGCCTATGCTGAAGCCTGGGCCATCATTCACGCCAACCTGCGCGAGGCGCTCGAAGCGACCTGCGATAGTGACAGTACGCGCCTTCCGAACGAATGTCTGCATCGATTGACTTCGGAATAACTGCAGTCGGTCTTCAATGTCGCCAATCGCCGCCAAGGATCGGCCTTGGCGAAATGCATCAGTCCAACCTGCTCCCTCGTCGCTGACTTGTGCTCCAGCTTCAGGCGCTCGAGAAACTTTGCGAAGGTCGCGTTGTCGCAACCCCATCCGACGAAAGGCGGCATTCAAAGTGTTCTCGCTCATGGGGCGGATAGAGGCGCGGGCTGACGGAAACACATAGCCTTCGGTGCCGACCATCTCGGCGAGTTCCTTGAGGTAGCCAATCACTTGCTTGGACAGCGGCACGGCATGAGAACGGCGTGACTTCATCTTGCCCGCGGGGATGCGCCAGACGCCTTCGTCGAGATCGACCTCCTTCCACTCCGCGTGGCGCAGTTCGCCAGGGCGCACAAAGACGTGGGGTGCGATGAGGAGGGCGTATCTGGTGAGGAAGTTTCCGGTGTAGTCTTGGATCGCTCGCAGAAGGCCTCCGAGCTCCTTGGGCTCCAGGATGGCGGCATAGTGCTTAGCCTTGGGCGTAATCAGCGCCCCGCGCAGCATGGTCGTCGGATCACCTTTGCACCGGGTCGTGGCCACGGCGTAGCGAAACACGCGGCTCGCGAACGAGCGGGTCTTCTTCGCGGTCTCATGCTTGCCCTTGGCCTCGAGGCGCTTGAGGGGTGCGAGGACCTCGAACGGCTCGATTTCGTCAATGGGACGGCTGCCAATGGCATCCATAAGCTGGTCGAGGAAGAAGTTTGCCTTGATGATGGTGGCATCGGCACGGCCATTCTGCACCATCATCTCATCGATGTACTCACGCGCCACCGCCTCGAAGGTCTGGGCAGAGAGGAATTCCGAGCGGATCTTCTGCTTGCGCTTCTCCATTGCCGGGTCACCGCCCGACGCGACTTTAGCGCGAGCCTCGTAGGCAGCTTGGCGAGCCTGCTTGAGATCTATTTCAGGGTAAAGGCCGATCGAAAGCTTCTTTTCAACGGCGCCGATTCGATAACGGAATCGCCAGAGTTTTCCACCCGATGGCGAGACCTCGATATACAATCCGCGCTCATCGGCGACCTTGTAAGGCTTGTCTTTTGGCTTGAGTGCGCGAAGCCGTGTTTCGGTCAGCGGCATGTGCGGGCCTTCTTCCCAATGTGGTTTTCGCAAAGGCCCGTAAAAGGCCCGCAAAAATGTGCGGAACCCCCGAGAAAAGGCGGGACGATCCGGCACGATCCAAGGGCCAATTCCCTTGGATTTCTGCGGCTTTTATACACTTGTTGGGTTGTTCCGAGAAGAACAAATGGTGCCCAGAAGAGGACTCGAACCTCCACGCCCTTGCGAGCGCCAGCACCTGAAGCTGGTGCGTCTACCAATTCCGCCATCTGGGCACGGTGCACCGTGCAAAAGCGCTCGGTGCGGGGTAGGAGGGCGCCTCTAGGGGAGTGGGGCGCGGCTTGTCAACAGGGGTGGCGGTTATTTTGCTTCGGCGATGAGCGCGGCGGCGGCGGGGGCCGACCAGTCGTTTTCGCCGACGAAGCGCCAGACTTCGCGGCCCTCGCTGTCGTAGAGCACGCTCGTCGGCAGGGTGCCGGTATTGTAGTGGAACGACAGGGTGTTATCCGGATCAAGCCAGGGTTCGAGTTTTTTAACCCCCTTGTCCGCGAGGAACTGGCCGACCTTGTCCGGATCGCCCGAATCCTGCGAGACGGTGAGGACGCGCACCCCCTGCTGCGCCAGCGCATCGAGCGTGGGCAGTTCCTTGACGCAGGGCGCACACCAGGTGGCCCAGAGGTTGATCAGCACCGGCTTGCCCTTGAGCGAGGCGAGGGCGAGTTTCAGGGCCGAGGGGTCGGTTACCGTCAGGGCGGGGATCTCGCTGCCCTTGTGGGCGCGGTCAGGCCCCTTGGAGGTTTCGGCGGGAACCGCGGGTTCGGATGATGCCCCCGGTTGCGTGTTTGAGGCACTTTGCCTATCGCACGCGGCAAGACTGCAGGCGGCGATGGCGGCCAGACCAAGGACCAGTGGCTTGAGCGAGCGGGAAGACAGCAAGGCGGGCTCCAACCAGATGTGGGGTGGCAGGTTCGAAGGCGGGCCTTCCGCGATCATGCGTGAGATAAATGCCTCGATCCCGTTCGACAAGGCTCTGTGGCGGCAGGACATTGCCGCGTCAAAGGCCCATGTTGCCATGCTGGGCGCGCAGGGGATCGTCACGGACGCTGACCGGGATTCGATTTCCAGCGGGCTCGACGCTGTGGCGGCGGAATACGAGGCCAATGGCGTTCCGGAAAACTGGGACCTCGAAGACATCCACATGACCACCGAGAGCCGGCTGGCCGAGATTATCGGGCCTGCTGCTGGCCGGCTGCACACCGCGCGCAGCCGGAACGACCAAGTGGCGACCGATTTCCGCCTGTGGGTGCGCGGCGCGATGGACGCCGCCGATGCCGGGCTGGCCGCCCTGCAACGCGCGCTGGTGGTGCGCGCCGATGAGCACGCGGGCAGTATCATGCCCGGCTTCACCCATCTGCAGACCGCGCAGCCGGTGACGTTGGGGCATCACCTGATGGCCTATTACGAGATGGCCGCGCGCGACCGGTCGCGGTTTGCCGATGCGCGGGTGCGGATGAACCGGTGCCCGCTCGGCGCGGCGGCGCTGGCGGGGACGGGGTTTCCGATCGACCGGACGATGACTGCGGCGGCGCTGGGGTTTGACGGGCCGACGGCCAACAGCCTCGATTCGGTGTCGGACCGGGATTTCGCGCTCGACTACCTGATGAGCGCGGCGCAGACCGCGCTCCACCTCTCGCGGCTGGCGGAAGAGTTCATCATCTGGGCGAGCCAGCCGTTCGGCTTCGTGCGCCTGCCCGATTCGCTGTCGACCGGCTCGTCGATCATGCCGCAGAAGAAGAACCCCGATGCGGCCGAACTGGTGCGTGGCCACTCGGGGCGGATCGTGGGCTGTTTGACGGCGCTGATGATCACCATGAAGGGCCTGCCGCTGGCCTATTCCAAGGACATGCAGGACGACAAGCCGCCGGTGTTCGAGGCGGCGTCGCTTTTGACGCTGTGCCTCGCCGCGATGACCGGCATGGTCGAGGCCACTACGTTCCGGACCGAACGGATGCGCGCCGCCGCCGAGCTGGGTTATGCCACGGCGACCGATCTGGCCGACTGGCTGGTGCGTCAGGCGAACATTCCGTTCCGCGAGGCGCACCACATCACCGGGGCGGCGGTCAAGCTGGCGGAGACGCGCGGCGTTGCGCTGGACCAGCTGCCGCTGGCCGACCTTCAGGCGATCGACGCGCGGGTGGACGAACGGGTTTACGCCGCACTGTCGGTCGAAGCGTCGGTGGCGGCGCGTGCCAGCCATGGCGGAACCGCGCCGGCCGAGGTAAGGAAGCGGATCGCCGAAGCGCGCGCCGCGCTCGGGCTGGATTGAGAGCCGGGCCGATGAATGTCTTGCGGAACCTTGCGATTGTTGGCCTGCTGGCGGCGCTGGGGGCCTGCGGACAATCGGCCGAGCTGAAGCCGAGGCCGGGGCGCGAGCTGCCGGTGGCACCGTTCGGTCGGGGCGACCGGCCAAGCGCGAACCGTTTGCTCGATGCCCAGCCGCAGGATGCCCCGCAGCGCAGCGTCGAACTGCGCCAGCGTTCCGAAGACCGGCAGGACGATCCCTTCGACCTGCCGCCAAAAGGCTGATCTTACAGGACCATCATGGACCATTTTGACTACAAGGACGGCGTTCTCCATGCCGAGGACGTGCCCATTCCGGCCATCGCCGCAGCGGTGGGAACCCCGGTCTACATCTATTCGCGCGCCACGCTTTCCCGCCATGCGCGGGTGTTCCTCGATGGCCTGTCCGCCGTGCCGAAAAAGCACGTTGCCTTTGCGGTGAAGTCCAATCCCAACCTCGCCGTCCTGCGCCTGCTGGCGCGCGAGGGGCTGGGGGCCGATGTGGTGTCCGGCGGAGAGCTGGAACGCGCGCTGGCCGCCGGGATGCCGGGCGAGGCAATCGTCTTTTCGGGCGTTGGCAAGACTGCGGCGGAAATGCTGCGCGGGCTTGAGGCCGGGATCGGCCAGTTCAACCTCGAGAGCGAGGAAGAGGGTGTCGAGCTGGCGCAGATTGCCGCCGCACACGGGTTTGCCGCGCGCGCGGCGCTGCGGGTGAACCCCGATGTCGATGCCGGGACCCACGGCAAGATTTCGACCGGCAAGGCCGAAAACAAGTTTGGCGTGCCCTATGACCTCGCAGGCGGGATCTACGCGCGCCTTGCCGCGCTGCCGGGGATTTCGATGCGCGGCCTTGCGGTTCACATCGGCAGCCAGCTGGCCCGGCTGGAGCCGCTGGAAGCCGCCTTTACCAAGATGGGCGAGCTGATGCGCGAGATCCGCGCTGGCGGCGACGTGATCACCCACATGGACCTCGGCGGCGGGGTCGGCGTGCCCTACAAGGCGGGCGAGGTGTTCCCCAGCCCGGCGGAATACGGCGCGATGGTCGCGCGGGTCACGGCGGACTGGGACGTCACCCTGATGTTCGAGCCGGGGCGGGTGATCTCGGGCAATTCGGGCGTGCTCGTCACCGAAGTGGTCCGGGTCAAGCCGGGGGTTTCCGCCCCGTTCGTCATCGTCGATGCGGCGATGAACGATCTTGCCCGCCCGGCGCTCTACGATGCCTGGCATGATTTCATCGCGGTCGAACCCAACGGCGCGACCATGGCTGCGAACATCGTCGGGCCGATCTGCGAAAGTTCGGACACTTTCGCCATGGGCCGCGAGATCGACGCGGTGGGACCGGGTGACCTTGCGGTCTTTCGCACGGCGGGCGCCTATGGCGCTACCATGGCCAACACCTACAACTCGCGCGCGCTGGTGCCCGAAGTGATGGTCGATGGCGACAAGTGGGCCGTGGTGGCCGAACGCATCCAGCCGGCGGCGATCCTCGCGGCCGAGCGGGTGCCGGACTGGCTGGCTTGACGCCCGGCTGAAGGGAGAGGCTGATGGACGTGCTGCCGCTTTACCATCGCCTTTCCGGCCAGCCCGTGATCGTCCTCGGGCACGGTGCCGCCGCCGAGGCCAAGGCGCGGCTGGTGCGGCGCGCTGGCGGCGAGGTGGTCGCTGAACTCCAGGACGGGATCGACCGGGGGGCACGGCTGGCCTTCATCGCCCATGACGATGAAGACACGGCGCGGGCCGATGCAATCCGGGCGCGGTGCGCGGGACTGCTGGTCAATGTGGTCGACCGCCCGGCACTGTGCGACTTTACCGTGCCGTCGCTGCTCGAACGCGGCCCGGTTCTGGTCGCGGTGGGCACCGGTGGGGTGTCCGCTGGCCTTGCCAAGGCGCTGCGCCTGCGGCTCGAAGGGCTGCTCCCTTCCTCGCTCGGAACACTGGCGGAAAGGCTGGGTGCATCGCGCGAAGCCTTGCGGGCGCGCTTTCCTACCGGGGGCGAGCGACGCCGTAGGCTCGACGCTGCCTTGGCGGCGGGCGCGGTGCTCGATCCGCTCGATGCCGGATCGGCCAGCCGCGTCGCGGGCTGGCTGTCCGGCGAACCGGCAGGAGCGGCTGTGTCAGCTGAGTTCACCCTGACCAGCGCTGACCCTGACGACCTAACCCTGCGCGCGGCGCGGGTGCTGGGGTCGGCCGATGTGGTGGTCCACGAACCGGACGTGGCCGAAGCCGTGCTGCTGCGCGCGCGGGCCGATGCCGTGCGGCGGGAAATCGAGCCGGGCGCCGTGGTTCCCGGCGGGCTCGCCGGAACGGTCGTCGTGCTGCGCGCGGCCCCGATTACAGCCTTTTAATTTCAGTAGTCCCCCCGGCTTCGCCACCCTTGTTGCGCGGGGTGACGGGCCCCGCGTTCCAACGCAAACCCATTGGGGGACCACACACATGAACCTTCCGCAGATCGATATCTCCGCCCTTCCCAATCTTGAAGTGATGACCGGCATGTTCGGCAGCCTGGCCCAGAAGGGCGCGCTGGTCTCGGGGGACGCCGTCGTGATCGTGATCACCTTCCTCTACGACTTTATCGGCGACTTCTGAGCAAGCGCACCGCGGCCATCCGGCCCCTCTTTTGCGGCCCCGTCAATTTCGGGCGGGTGCCGCAAGGGGGGGCGGAAGCCGCTTCCCCGGCCAACCACAGCAAGGACGCAAGGCCCATGCAGCTTCATCCGGACATACGGGCGCTTCTCGAAGATCCGGCGCGCCTACGGGCGCAGCAGGCGGTGCATACGGGTGCATTCGACGCGTGGCGCAAGGGTCCGCAAGGCGCGGCGCTGCTGGCCGCTTTCGCGGCCTTTGCAGCAGGGGCCCCACTTTCGGGACTGCCGCCACTGGCAGCGCTGTTCGACGGATCGGGAACGGCCCGCGCGATGGTCGGCGGGCTGGCCGGCGCGTTGCTCCCCGCCTTTGCCGAAGCTCCGTTCGGACAGGTGCCGCTGCGGCACCACGCCAGCCGGACGGCGACAACCGTCCTGCTGGCACGCGAGGCCGAGGCCAGCCTGACGCTGGTTGCCCTCGACGGCACCGGGCTGGCGCAACAAAGCCTGACGACCAGCGCGGCCTTCGCGCAGGCCGAGGAATGGGACGTCGTCGTGGCCGGGTCTGGCACGGGCCGGCTTGTCGCCCATGTCGGCGCGCCGGGCGTGACAGTGCACCCGCTGGTGCTGGAGCCGGGGCTTGCGCTTGGCCGTGACGGCGGGCGCGAGGCGCTGCTGGTCGACCGTGCCGAAGGGACCTTGCTGTTGCTGAGGCTGCGGAGGGCAACGCCCGGCCCGGCACCGGTCCGGGAATTCGACATCGCCAGCGGTGCGATGATCCACCAGTCTGCCGCCACCGCGCGCGAAAGCCGCAGCGAGATCGCTGTGGCGTTGCTCGGCAAGATGGGGCGCAAGGATGCCGCACCGGTGCTGGCCGAACTGGCGCGCAATGCCGCACGCAGCGATATGCTGCGCTGGCAGGCGCTGCGCGAATGCCTGGCGCTTGATACGCTAACCGGCTTTCGTACCCTGGCGGCGCTGGCGCTGCGCGAGGCAGATCCGCTGGCGCGGGCTGCCGGGGTCCTGCGCGCGCAGCTCATCGAACAGCACCCGGTTCTGCAGGAGATCGAACCATGCCCCGCCTGATAGACCGCGCCGACGATACACGCTGCTCGCTCGGTGATGCCGCGGAGGCAATCCACGCAGCCGGCTTCGTGCCGACCGACGCGGACAGCGTCGATCACGCCGCGCTGTGGCTGCGGCGGCTCGGCAACAACCCGGATTTCCTGGGCGATGTCCTGCTCGCCTCGCTGGCCAGCGGGCACAGGCAGGACCCGGCACAGGGCTATGGCCCGCAGGCGATCCAGCTGACCCGGCCGCAGGGCGGCGTGTTCCTGCGCGCGGCGGTGTGGCCCAGCGTGTCGGACACCATGGTCGAGGCCAGCGGCAGCGCCTCGTTCGTCTACGGCCTGCCGCACGACCACAATTTCAGCTTCCTCACCCACGGCTATTTCGGGCCGGGCTACTGGAGCGACTACTACGAATACGAATACGAGGACGTCGCCGGGTGGACCGGCGAACTGGCCCACCTGAAGTCCGCCGGGCGGCACCGGCTGGAGCCGGGGCGGATCATGCTCTACCGCGCCCACCGCGACGTCCACCGCCAGCTTCCGGCAGAGAGCCTGTCGGTCTCGATCAACGTGATGCACGCCGATCCGGCGCTGCACTGGCTCGATCAGTATAGCTTCGACGTGGACAAGGGGACGATCACCGGACGGGTCGATTCGGGACCGTCCGAGGCCTTCCTCAAGATCGCCGTCGCCCTCGGCGGGGACGAGGCGCTCGACCTTGCCGAACGCTTCGCCGCCCGCCACCCGAGCGAACGGATGCGCCTGACCGCCTTCGAGGCGCTGGCCGGAGCGCAATCCGGCGCGGCAGCACGCGACGCCATGTGGGCGCGGGCCGAAGGTTCGGGCAGCCGGATGGTGGCGATGGAGGCAAAAGCGCGACGGCTGGAGCTGGCCTGACCGGTTCGCTGCGTCGGCGCACTGTGGTATTTTGCGGGTGACCGATTTTCGGTCTGCGCAGGATGAACCATGGCGGAAAAGCATAGGATATGTTCGGTCAGCGTCGCGAGCGTCTATCCGTTCTACGTCGCCAAGGCGGAACGCAAGGGTCGCACCAGGGCCGAAGTCGATGCCCTCATTTGCTGGCTGACCGGGCACACCCAACCGTCGCTGGAAGAGGAACTGGCCCGCCAGACGACGTTCGAGGACTTCTTTGCGCGTGCGCCGCGAATGAACCCGATGCGGATGCGGATTACCGGCACGGTGTGCGGCGTCCGCGTCGAGGAAATCACCGAGCCGACGATGCAGGCGATCCGTTATCTCGACAAGCTGGTCGACGAACTCGCAAAGGGGCGGCCGATGGACCGAATTCTGCGCAAGGCCTAAAACGCTGGCCCCGCCAGCCTGTCGATCGCGCCTTGCAGGATCACCGCCGCCGCTGCCGAATCGATCCGCTCGGCGCGTTTGGCGCGGCTCATGTCCTGTTCGATCAGACCGCGTTCGGCACCCACCGTGGACCAGCGTTCGTCCCACAGCAGCACCGGCAGTCCCAGCGCCGCTAGGTTGCGCGCATAGGCGCGGCTGGACTGGCTGCGCGACCCTTCCGAGCCATCCATGTTCAGCGGCAGGCCGATCACGATGCCCCTGATCCCGCGCTCGGCTATCAGCGCGGCGATGACCGCCTTGTCCGCGCCGAACTTCCCGCGCTTCAGCGTCTTGCCGGGTGATGCGAACCGCCAACCGGCGTCGCCGAAGGCGGTGCCGATGGTCTGTGTGCCAAGGTCGAGCCCGAGCAGGGCCCCGCCGCCGGGAATAGCGGCGCCGAATTCAACTGCGCTTGCGGTGACAATTGCTGGCACGGGCCCGGGCGCGGCTTCGTTCATCTGGCGGCCTGCCATGCCGCGACGCGCGCGGCCATGTCGGCACGTACGTTGGCCCAGAACAGCATCACGTCATAGACGTGGTAGTTGTTGCCGGGCAGCACGTAGGCCCCCATCGCCGGGGGCGAACCGACCAGCAGGAACCCATCCGGGCCGCACCGCGCGGGGACAAGCCCGCGCATGAGGATGCCGCTGTCGCCGGTGGCGTCGGGCACCAGCGTGCCCAGGTTGGCCGAGGCCGGAGCGGCCGAATCGGGCGCGCCGGTCAGCGGATTGGTGCAGAGGAAGCGCGAACCCGCTGGCCCCTTGCCGTCCAGTGACGGGAACGAGCCATAAGCTTCCAGTGTCGGGCGCGGGTCGGCCGGTTCGCCGTAGCTTTGCCAGCCGAGCACGCAGCCGGGCTGGCCTGCCGCGGTGCAGGCCGGCAGGCCCATCGCGGGAAGATCATGGTCGAGCGAGACCGGCCAGCCGATGACGTAGGCGGCGGCAATGCGCTTTGCCAGCCGTTTGCCCGCAACCTCGTCGCGCATCAGCCGCTTGAGGTGAAGCGCGCCCTGCGAATGGCCGACGAGGACGATCGGCTGGCTTGCCGGAATGTTCGCGAGGAACACCTCAAAGGCGCTGTGCACATCGGCATAGGCAAGGTCGACCGCCTGGGTGCGCTCTGGCCGGTCGGCCAGGAATGCGCCGAATGTGGCCTGGCGGTAGCGCGGTGCCCAGATCGACGGGCTGGCGTTGAAGGCGCTGGCCATGCCGCCAATCAGCTTGGTCGCGAGCTGCCCCGCGCCGCGATCTTCCAGCGGGGCGTTCCAGTGGGCGCGGTCGAGGTAGGAGGTGGGGTGGATGAAGAACACCGCCGCGCCCACCGGCGCTTCTTCGGCGGAAAGGCCGACGGGGCGGTAACGCGCCGGATCATCCGCCATGCCGGGACGGGAGAACCACATTTCCGGATCGTCCCACGCATTGCCGGCCAGCGGGGGCGGATTCTCGAAGCCGTGGCCCGGAACCAGCGCCATCTTCGCAAGGTTGCCGCTCCAGAACGAGAGCGCGACACGGCCAAGGAAGAACACCACGATCAGGACCGCGAAGGCATAAAGAAACTTGCGTACCACCCCGATGTCACCCTTCCGCTCCGGCGGCGATTTCAGCATTTCGGCCGGCGCGGCGCTCCAGCCAGATCTTGATCATCGCCACCAGCGGATCGGCCAGTGCAAGGCCCAGGATGCCGAACAGCGCTCCCATGACCAACTGCGCCCCCAGGATCAGCGCGGGGGCAAGGTCGACGGTCTTCTTGGCCACCATCGGTACGATGATGTTCCCGTCGATGGTCTGGACCGCAATATAGACGGCAATGCAGTAAAGCCCCATCGAGGTGCCGCCGGAAAAGCCGACCAGCACCATGATCAGCCCCGAAATCGGCGCGCCGATGTTGGGGAGGAAGGCCAGCAGCCCGGTGAGCAACCCGAGCAACCCCGCCATCGGCACGCCATAAAGCGCCAGCGCGATGCCCGTGCCGAACCCTTCGACCACCATCCCGATCAGCCGCCCGAACATCAGCATCCTGAGCGACTTGCCCATCAGCGCGGCGGTGCCGTGGAAATGCTCGCGGCCGTCCATCGGCAGCATCCATGCAACGCCGCGCTGATAAAGCCGGGGTTCGGCGGCGATGTAGATGCCCAGTACAAGGATCAGGAACAACGTGGTCGCCCCGCCAAGGATTCCGCCCACCATCCTGGTCAGCTGGCCGACCCCGCCCACCGCCTGCTGGATAAAGCCCTTCACGTCGGCCGAACCGACGGCAAGGCCGTGCGCCGAAAGCCAGCCCATCGCCCGGCCCACCTGAAGCTCGACCGTGGCGGGAAGCTGGGCGGCCTGGCTCGCCATCGTGCTGCCGGCGAACCAGGCGGTCCACCCGATGAAGCCGAACCCGGCGATCAGGACCAGCGTCACCCGCCATGCCCGGCCGATGGGCAGGGCCCGGCCAAGCAGCCGCGCGCCGCCGTCGATCATCGCGGCGAAAACCAGCCCGGCAAAGATCACCAGCAGCGGCTGGGCCATGAACACGGCCGCCACCACCAGCGCCGCCATGCCGATCCACACCGCCGCACGCTTGACCTCGCCGCGCAGTTCGTCGTCGGCAAAGTCGGTCGGCCCGGCGCGGCGGATATGCGGTGCCGCCGGGGTATTGCCCCGAGGCGCGGCTTCCTTGTCCAGATTTCCTGCCATTGCCGGGCCTTTCGTGTGAGGTCAGCGCGCGGGCTTGACGATGGGCGGACGCAGGCTGGTCCATGCGCGGCCCGAACGCAAGGCACCCCACCAGGTCAGCGGGTTGAGCGCTTCGGTGCCGTTGAGCGAAAAGGTGATGAACTCCGCCCGGCCGCCAACATCAGACAGCGGCACCGGCCCGCCAAGGCCGTTTTCCCACACTGCGGCGCGGCTGTCGGCGGAATGGTCACGGTTGTCGCCCATGACGAAGACATGACCCGCAGGGACCGTGATCTCGTCCCTGTGGTCGAGGTCCTGGTCTAGGTGGTCGATGATCCGGTAGGTCGCGCCGTTGGGCAGCGTCTCGCGGTAGGTCGGCGGCTCGTAGATGTCTTCCCCGGTGGGCAGGCGGGTCCGGTAGGCGGCAAAGGCCTCGAAACACGGCGCCCCGTCGCAGGCCAGCGCATCGTCGGCGGCCAGCCGCACCGGCGCCTCGACCGTCTGGGGAACGGCCTTTCCGTTGAGCACGATCTGGCCGTTCACCACCGCGATCCGGTCCCCCGGCAGGGCGACGACGCGCTTGATCAGGTCATCGGTGCGGTTGGGCGGGACCACGATGACGATGTCGCCGTATTCCGGCACCCCGCCCCACACCCGCCAGGTCTTGCGCGGCAGGATGTGGAACGAGGCCGAAGACCAGTTCCAGCCATAGGGCCACTTCGACACCACCAGCCGGTCCCCCACCAAGAGGTTCGGCATCATCGAGATCGACGGGATGAAGAACGGCTTGGCGACGAACGAATGGAACGCCAGCACGGCCAGCAGCATGACGACAAGGCCGCGCACTTCGGCCAGCCAGTCGATGCCTTTGTCGGGATGGTGCCTTTCGGCTTCGGCTTCGGTCACGTCGGTCCTGTCGGCTGGAAGGGTCAAAGGGGGCGTGCCTCGATGACAACAAAGGCCTGCGCCCATGGGTGGTCGTCGGTGAGCGTCAGGTGAACCACGGCCTCGTGGCCCGCCGGGGTAAGCGCCGCCAACCGCACCGCTGCACCGCCGGTGAGCGCAAGGGTAGGAGCGCCGGAAGGAGCATTGACCACGCCGATGTCCTTCATGAACACCCCGGCCTTGAAGCCCGTGCCGACCGCCTTGGAAAATGCCTCCTTGGCGGCGAACCGCTTGGCCAGCGTTCCGGCGCGGGTGAACGGCCGGCGGGCGGCCTTGGCCTGTTCGACCGGTGTGAACACGCGCTGGAGGAAGCGTTCGCCATAACGGTCGAGCGAATTCTGGATGCGCTCGATATTGCAAAGGTCGGAGCCGATGGCGAGGATCACCGCGCCGCGTCCATCAGTTCGCGCATCCGGCGGACTGCCGTATCAAGCCCAGTGAAGATCGCCTCGCCGATCAGGTAGTGGCCGATGTTGAGTTCGGCCAATTGCGGAATCGCCGCGACCGGCTGGACGTTGTCATAGGTCAGGCCATGCCCCGCATGCGGCTCGATCCCGTTCTTTGCGGCCAGCGCCGCCATGTCGGCAAGGCGTTTGAGTTCGTGGGCCACATCATCGCCGGTTGCATGGGCATATTCGCCAGTATGCAGTTCCACCACCGGCGCGCCAAGCTGCATCGCGGCCTCGATCTGGCGCGCTTCGGGCGCGATGAACAGGCTGACGCGGATGCCGGCGTCAAGCAGCCGCCCCACGATTGGCGCCAGCCGGTTGTGCTGGCCCGCCGCATCGAGCCCGCCCTCGGTCGTCCGCTCCTCGCGCCGTTCGGGGACGATGCAGGCCGCGTGGGGCCGGTGGCGCAGCGCGATCTCGACCATCTCGTCGGTCGCCGCCATCTCGAAGTTCAAGGGCAGGGCGGTCGCCGCCTGGATCCGGGCGATGTCCTCGTCGCGAATGTGGCGACGGTCTTCGCGCAAATGCGCGGTGATCCCGTCGCCGCCCACCGCCGCGACGATCTCGGCGGCACGGACCGGGTCCGGATGGTCCCCGCCGCGCGCGTTGCGGATCGTCGCGACATGGTCAATGTTGACGCCCAATCGAAGCTTGGCGGGAACCACGGCAGTTTCCTTATGCGAGGGCGCGGCTGCCGGGCTTGATCGCCGGAGTCGCGGCCAGGCTTTCCGGCACTTCCTCCGGCGCATAGGTCGGAAAGTTCAGCGCGATCAACGCGGTGAACGGTACGCCAAGGTCGGCGCTCCCGCCCGAACGGTCCACCAATGCGGCCGCGGCGATGACCTCGGCCCCGGTTTCCTCGATCGCCAGAATCGCTTCCCGGCTGGACAGGCCGGTGGTGACCACGTCCTCGACCATCAGCACCTTGTCGCCCGGCTCCAACGCGAATCCCCGGCGCAGTTCGAAAGTCCCGGTCGGGCGCTCGACGAACATCGCATCAACCCCCAGCGCGCGGCCCATCTCATGGCCGATGATGACCCCGCCCATGGCCGGCGAGACGACCTTGGTGATCTGCTTCTTGAGTTCGCGCGGAAGCGCGACGGCCAGCGCCACGGCGAGCCGCCCGGCGCGGTCCGGGTTCATCAGGACCCGTGCGCATTGCAGGTAGTGCGCGCTGTGCCGGCCGGACGAGAGCAGGAAATGCCCCTCGAGCAAGGCTTTGCTGGCGCGGAACTCGGCGAGGACCTCTTCCTCCTGCATGGGACGGAAATCTCCTTGAGCAAAGATACAATGACTTGCCGGGCGCGGCTTTGCGCCCTGTCAAAAAAACCCCCTAGAGCCGCTTGAGGTGCCCGGCAAGCGCGCGTATAGGCCCTGCAAACTTAGGCCTCCCGGGGGCGAGAGGGGGCCGTTTTGTTAAACGAGGGACTCTCGCCGGATATGGAAAGCGAAAGCGCAACACTGATGAAATTCGGCGAAACGGCCCGCCGCGCGGCATCCACCTTCCTGGTTACCGGCGCGACCATCGGATTTTCACTTGCGGCCCTGCCGCAGCTTGCGCTTGCCCAGGCAGCGGAAGCGGCGGCAACCGCTGCGCCCGAAGCTGCGGCCACCGCCGCTGCCGCGGGCTCCTATGTGCCCATGAAGCCGGTGGCCGGGATCGGCCAGCCGATCGACGGTGCCTACGGCTTCCAGCAGCAGTTCTCGCCCACCGGCCACTATGCCGAGTGGATGCACAACGCGATCCTGATGCCGATTATCACGATCATCACGCTGTTCGTGCTGCTCCTGCTGGTGATCGTCGCGGTGCGCTTCAACAAGCGGTCCAACCCGGTCGCCTCGCGTACCAGCCACAACACGCTGATCGAAGTCGTGTGGACGCTCCTGCCGGTGCTGATCCTGGTCGGCATCGCCATTCCCTCAATCACCCTGCTTGCGCGCCAGTACAAGCCTGCGCCCGACAATGCGCTGACCGTCAAGGCGACCGGCAACCAGTGGTTCTGGACCTATTCCTACCCGGACAACGGCGGGTTCGAGGTGATCTCGAACATGCTGCCCGACGATGAAGCGGTAAAGCGCGGCGAACCGGCCCTGCTTGGCGCGGACTTCCGCATGGTCGTCCCCGTGGGCGAACCTATCCGCCTGCAGACCACCGGTGCCGACGTGATCCACTCGTTCGCGGTCCCCTCGCTGTGGTTCAAGCTCGATGCGGTGCCTGGCCGGATCAACGAAAAGGTCCTGATCATCGAGAAGCCGGGCGTCTATTACGGCCAGTGCTCGGAACTGTGCGGCGCGCGCCACGGTTACATGCCGATCGCGATCGAAGCCTTGCCGCGCGACAAGTTCGACGCATGGGTCCTGACCCAGGGCGGAACGAAGGACGGCCAGCCCAAGGCGGCTGCCGCTCCGGCACCCGACGCTGCCGTGGTTCCTGCTGCTGCCGAACCGGCAGAAGCCGCCGCTACCGAATCCGCGGCACCCGCCGCCTGATCTCGCCAGAAAAAGACAAGGTTTTTCACCATGGCTACTACCGCTGAGACCTTCCAGGCCCACGGTGACGCGCACGACCACGCGCACGATCATGACCACAAGCCGGCCTTCTTCGCCCGCTGGTTCATGTCGACCAACCACAAGGACATCGGCACGCTCTACCTGATCTTCGCGATTTTCGCGGGGATCATCGGTGGTGCCGTCTCGGGCCTGATGCGGCTCGAACTCGAAGCTCCCGGAATCCAGTATCTCACGATGTGGGCGACCTGGTTCGACGGCAAGCCCGCCGAAATGAACGCCGCGCTCCACCTGTGGAACGTGCTGATCACCGCGCACGGACTGATCATGGTGTTCTTCATGGTCATGCCCGCGATCATCGGCGGCTTCGGCAACTGGTTCGTGCCGCTGATGATCGGCGCGCCGGACATGGCCTTCCCGCGGATGAACAACATCTCGTTCTGGCTGACCGTCGCCGGTTTCTGCTCGCTGATGGCCTCGGCGTTCGTCCCGGGTGACACCACCGGCTACGGTGCCGGCGTCGGCTGGACCGCCTATGCCCCGCTGTCGACTTATGGCTCGGCAGGCCCGGCGACCGACTTCGCGATCTTCTCGCTCCACCTGGCTGGTGCCGGCTCGATCCTGGGTGCGATCAACTTCATCACCACCATCTTCAACATGCGC
>CAYFJH010000011.1:0-27642 GCA_964343385.1 uncultured Novosphingobium sp.
GTGGCCGGGCGGGGGAGTGGGCCGGTGCCGCAAGCCTTCCGCGGAGGCGGAAGGCGTTCTAAACTAAAGACGTGGGCTGGCACCGCGCAATCTTGCGTCAAATCCCCTTTAACTACCGGAGCGCGTGTGGACCCTGCTTTCGACAAGACGGCCTTGCGGGCCAGGATGCGGGCGGAACGGCGGGCCTATGTCGCCGCGCTGCCGGGATCCACGCGGGCGCTGATCCTGTCGCGCCCCCCTGCCCCGGTGGCGGCGAGGGTGCCCGAGGGGTGCGTGGTGGGGCTTTATCATGCCGGGCCTGAGGAAGCGCCGACTGCAGGTTACGCGCGGTGGTTCCAGGAAAACGGGCGCGTGCTGGCCCTGCCCTGGTTTGCCGGACGCGACGCGCCGATGGAGTTCAGGGCGTGGAGCGATCCATTTGCGTCGAGCGACCTGGAACCGGGCCCGTGGGGGGCCTTGCAGCCTTTGCCGGATGCGGAGCCGTTGGTGCCTGACGTGGCTTTCGTGCCGCTGCTGGGCTTTACTGCCGACGGGCACCGGCTGGGACAAGGGGGCGGGCATTATGACCGCTGGCTGGCGCGACATCCGGGGACGCTGCCGATCGGGCTGGCGTGGGACGTGCAGTTGATGGACAGCCTGCCGGTCGAGGGGCATGATCGGCGGCTTGCTGTGGTGGTTACGCCGACGCGGATACATGGAGATGCAGGCTGATGCGGGACAAACCTACCTGGCGAATCCCGGCCGGCGTGCTGGGGCTGGTCGCGGCGCTGATGGTCTACGGAATCGTGCTGGCCAATGTGCTGCCGCCGCTGATCGGGGGGTGGCCAGCGCTGGGGCAGATGCCGGTCTATCTCGTGCTGGGCGTGGTCTGGCTGCTGCCGCTGCGGCGGTTCCTGAGCTGGATGGAAACCGGGCGCTGGCAGTGAGTTGACGCGAAAAAAGGCACCGTTTCCGGTGCCTTTTTCGCTTCCGGTTTCCCGGAAAATCCACCAAGTGGCGCGAGTGACGGGGCTCGAACCCGCGACCTCCGGCGTGACAGGCCGGCACTCTAACCAACTGAGCTACACCCGCTCGCCCCTTGGGGAGCCGCGCCACTAAGGCAGGCTGCCGGGGCTGTCAACAGGCGAAAGCGGCAAAGTGCAGATGGGGCGCTTATCATGGTTAACAGGAGCGTTAACCAAACCTTCGGACCTTGGTGCGACACCCCTGCACAGGACGTCAACGGGGGTTTGCGCGTGTTCAAATGGATCATCACGACGGCGCTGGGCGGCTTGTTCGCCGCAGGGATGCCGGTGGTCGCCGCGCCGCGGGTGGCGATCGTGAGCGATGTGTTTGTCGAACAGGCAGGCGAATCGAGGCGTGTGCTCCAGCCGGCGAGCCTGTTGCGGCCTGGGGACCGGGTCGTGACGATAGTGACGTGGAAGCGCAGCGGCGCGGGCCGGGACTTTACCGTGACCAACCCCCTGCCCCGCGCCTTGCAGTTCCAGGGCAGCGCCGACGGGGCCGAGCAGGTTTCGGTCGATGGCGGGAGGACCTGGGGGCGGCTGGGGCAACTGCGGGCCGGCGGCTATGTGGCGGTGCCGGAGGACGTGACCCATGTGCGCTGGCGAATCGCCACGCCCGCGCCGCAAGGGCGCATCGCCTACAGCGCGATCGTGCGTTAAACCGCGACGGGTGCCGCGATGGGCGCGGCGGGCGCGTAGCCGGTGACTTCGAAATCCTCGATTGCATAGTCGAAGATCGATGCCGGGCGGCGCGTCAGGGAAAGGCGCGGGGTGCCCGCCGGTTCGCGGGACAGTTGTTCTTCAACCAGATGGGCGTGGTTGAGATAGAGGTGGGTGTCGCCGCCCATCCACACCAGTTCGCCCGGTTCGAGATCACACTGCTGGGCGAGCATGTGAATAAACAGCGTCCCGCCCCACAGGTTGAACGGCAGGCCGAGCGCGACATCGCAGCTTCTCTGGTAGACGATGCCCGAAAGGCGGCCATCGGCGACGTGGAACTGATAGGTCTTGTGGCACGGCGGAAGCGCCATGCGGTCCAGTTCGGCGACGTTCCAGCCTTCGACGATATGGCGGCGACTGCCCGGGTTGGTCCGCAGCGAATGGACGAGTTCGGCGACCTGGTTGATGCCTTGCGGGCGCTGGCGGTAAAGCCCATCCCCCGCTCGCTCATAGACTGGCCAGTCCACCCACTGCTTGCCGTAGACCGGTCCGAGATCGCCCCAGCGCGCGGCGAATTGTTCATCGGCAACGATCCGCGCGGAGAAATCGGCCCGGGAAATCTGCTCGCCCGTAGCCTTGCAGTAATGGTCGAGCGGCCAGTCGGTCCAGATTTCCACGCCTTGCGCGCAGAGCGGGCGGATGTTGGTATTGCCGGCGAGAAACCACAGAAATTCGCGCGTCGCGGTCTTCCAGTAGACGCGTTTGGTGGTCAGCAGCGGAACCTGCCCATCCGACAGGTCGAAGCGCAGCTGCGCGCCGAACACCGACCGCGTGCCGACCCCGGTGCGATCCACCCGTTCATCGCCGCTAGTCCAGATGCGGCGCATCAGGTCAAGGTATTGCCATTCATAGTGGCGCGGATCGGGAGCGGTCGGCATGGACGCACCCTAGGGCTGCAGGAGGCAAATTCGCAACCATCGCGTCGCAGTGCCAGAATCGTCCTGTGGACAGCGCCAGAAACGTCCTGTGGACGGAAATTGCACCCTTGCGCGCCCGAAGATCGCCCCCTATAGGCCCGCTCCTGCCTTGCCCCACCGTCTGGTTGGGGCTCCGGTCGGGGAATAGCTCAGCCTGGTAGAGCACTGTCTTCGGGAGGCAGGGGCCGGAGGTTCGAATCCTCTTTCCCCGACCACTTATTTTCCTTGGAAACAAGGACACGCGAAGGCGCCCGAAAGGGCGCCTTTTGCGTTTGTCAGCCGCCCCTGAGCAACTGCACGCCGTAGTCGCGTTCGAACAGGTAGAGCAGCAGGCGGGCCGCTTCGCCGCGGTCGCCGGAAAGGCCGGCGCCTTCGGAAGAATCGCGTTCTATCAACAACCTGGCATCGTCATGGGCGATAGGGAGGAGGGCTGTGATCTGTTCGATGGTCGCGACATTGAAGGCGGTTTCGCCGGACTGGCGGGTGCCGAGGAGTTCGCCCCCGCCGCGCAACGCCAGATCTTCTTCGGCGAGGCGGAAGCCGTCCTGGGTTTCGCGCATGAGGGCGAGGCGCGTTCTTGCGATTTCGGACAAGGTATCGCCCCTAAGTAACAGACAAGTAGACTTTTCTGCGCCGCGCCCGACCCGGCCGCGCAGCTGGTGGAGCTGTGCAAGGCCAAAGCGTTCGGCCTGTTCGATGATCATCAGCGTGGCATTGGGAACGTCGACGCCGACCTCGATGACCGTGGTGGCGACGAGAAGTTTGGCTTCGCCGCGGGCAAAACGCTCCATGTTCGCGTCTTTTATTTCCGGCCTGAGCTGGCCGTGGACGAGCACTGCATCGATGTTGCAACGGGTTTGCAACGCGGCGAAACGCGCTTCGGCTGCGGCGATGTCGTCGGTCTCGCTTTCGCGGACCATCGGGCAGACCCAGTAGGCCTGTTGTCCGGATTCGAGGTGGCGTTCGAGCGCGCCGATGACATCGTCGAGGCGAGCGGTGGAGACGACGCGGGTGTCGATCGGCTGGCGGCCGGGGGGCATCTCGTCGAGCTTCGACACGTCCATCTCGCCGTACTGAGCAAGGGTCAGCGTGCGCGGGATGGGGGTGGCGGTCATCGCGAGGCAGTGGGGGGTGCGGCGGCCTTTTTGCGTGAGGAGCAGCCGCTGGCCGACGCCGAAGCGGTGCTGTTCGTCGATCACGACGAGGGCGAGGTTTTTATAGGCGACGGCATCCTGAAAGATGGCGTGGGTGCCGACGCAAATGTCGATGGAGCCGTCCATCAGGCCCATCAGGATCGATTCGCGCGCCCTGCCCTTGTCGCGCCCGGTGAATAGCGCGATGGTGACGCCGATGCCGCCGGCCATGCGGGTGAGCGTGGCGTGGTGCTGGCGCGCGAGGATTTCGGTAGGGGCGAGCAGCGCCGCCTGTGCCCCGGCTTCGACCGCGATGAGCATGGATTCGAGGGCGACGACGGTCTTGCCTGAACCCACATCGCCCTGAAGCAGGCGGAGCATGGGTGAGCCCTGGGCCAGGTCGCCTTCGATCTCGGCGATTGAACGCTTTTGCGCACCGGTGAGGGCGAAGGGGAGCGAGAGCCCGGCGCGGAGCGTGCCGTTGCCGTGGAGCGGCGTTCCCACGCGGGCGCGGTTGGCCTGTTTGACCAGCATCAGGGCAAGGCTGGAGGCGAGAAGTTCATCGTAGGCGAGCCGGTCGCGCGCGAGCTTGTGTTCGTTCCTGTGAACTTCGGCGAGGGCCTCACGCCATGACGGCCAGCCCATGCGGGCGAGCAGCGGCGGGTCGATCCATTCGGGCAGGTCCGGGAGGTGGGTCTGCGCCTGGGCGATGAGGGCCGAGAGGCGCCCGCCGGTGAGCCCTTCGGACAGGGGATAGACCGGTTCGCACAGCGCGCCGATGGCGGCGGTGCCTTCGACCACTTCGGGGTGGACGATCTGGAGGGTCTGGCCAAACAGGTCGAGCCGTCCGGCGATCCATTTGCGTTCGCCCAGCGGCAAGCGCTTTTTCGCGGCACCAGCGAGGCGGCCGAAGAAGGTGAGCGCGCAGATGTTGCCGGCATCATCCTGCGCCATGACGCGGCTGGGGGCGCGGGGGCTGCCGCCCGAGCGGTAATCGACCGGGGTGAGCGCGATGACGACCTGTTCGCCGGTGCTGGCCTCATCGAGGTTGGCGACGGCGCGGCGCTGCACGAAGCGGTCGGGCAGGTGGTAGGCGATATCCTTGACGCGGGTCAGGCCGAGCTTTTCGAGCGGGCGCTTGAGCCCCGGTCCGACGCCCTTGAGGCTGGCGGTTTCGGCAAACAGGGGGTTGAGCCGTTCGGGACGCATGGCGGTGTTCATAGCTGCTTGGGATGGATTCGCCAGCGGGGCCGATTTGGGCTGCGCTTCCGGCACCGGAGATCAGCCATGGGATCGGTTGATCTCCGGTGCCGCAGCCGCTAGCGGCTTCGGACATGGATGATGCCCGCCTCAAACGCCTCCAGTTCCGCGCCTGGCATCGCGGCACGCGCGAAGCGGACTATATGATCGGCTGCTATTTCGACCGGTTCCACCATGAGTGGGGCGAGGCCGAACTGGTGTGGTTCGAAACCCTGATCGAGGAAGAGGATGTTGACATCCTCGGCTGGGCGCTGGGTTCGCTGAGCGTTCCGGAGGAATATGCCGGGCCGTTGATGGAGCGGATGCAGCGGCTCGACTATGTGGAGATTCCGCGTTGAAGGGGCAGGCGGGGAGGCAGCGGGCGGGGAACCGCCCCTGCCCCGTGCGGCTTCCTGCCTGACATGCCGGACATTTCCCCCATCCTGACCGCAAAAGCCCCGCTGACGCTGGCTTCGCTGGCGCGCGGGGCGCAGCCATTGGTGCTGGCCGACCTCGCACGGGGGGCGCAGACCAAAGGCGGGCGCGCGGTGTTCATCGCGCCCGACGAAGCGGCGATGCGGGGGCTGGCCGAAGCGGCAGCGTACTTTGCGCCCGAGCTGGAGGTCATCGATTTTCCGGCGTGGGACTGCCTGCCCTATGACCGCGCGAGCCCGGCGCTTTCGGTTTCGGCGCGGCGGTTGTCGGCGCTCCACCAGTTGCAGAACAAGGCAAATCTTCAGCAGGGGACTGGCGGGCCGCAGCTGCTGGTCACCACGATCAACGCGGTGCTCCAGCGGGTGCAGACGCGGTTCCGGGTGCGCGAATCGGTGCGGTTGCTCAAACCCGGCATGGAAATTTCGCGCGATAGCCTGATCCAGTTGCTCCAGCGGCAGGGCTATTCGCGGACCGACACGGTGATCGACGCGGGCGAATATGCGGTGCGCGGGTCGATTTTCGATATCCACCCCTCCGGGCTCGACAAGGGCCTGCGGCTCGATTTCTTCGGCGACGAGCTGGAGACGCTGCGGCTGTTCGATCCCAATACCCAGCGGTCGACCGGGACCGCGGAGGAGCACCTGCTGCTGCCGGCGAGCGAGGCCCTGCTCGACGAGAACAGCGTCAAGCGGTTCCGCGGGCGGTATCGCGAACTGTTCGGGGCTCACGCGACTTCGGACCCGCTCTATCAGGCGGTGAGCGAAGGGCGGCGGCTGGCGGGCATGGAGCACTGGCTGCCGCTGTTCGAGGAGCGGCTCGAGACGCTGTTCGATCACCTTTCGCCCGGCGACCTGGTGGTGATGGACACCGCATCAATCAGCGCGGCGGACGAGCGGCTGCGCGATATCGACGATTACCATGCCGCGCGGGCGAGCAGCGGCGGTCCGGGCGGGGGCAAGCCGGCGGGGTCATACCGGCCGTTGGAAACCGATGCGCTTTATCTGTCCAAGGACGAGCTGGACGGGCGGCTGGCGCAGTGGCCGGTCCACAAGGCGGATATCTTTGCCCAGCCGGAAGGGCCGGGGGTGGTGGATTTCGCGTTCGGGTCGGCGCGGGACTTTGCCCCGGAGCGGGCGCGGGGGGACAATGTCTATGAGGCTGCGGCCAGTTACCTGACGGGACAGGCGGCGCCCCCCCCTGCAGGTAGAGGCCGGAAGGCGATCATCGCCGCCTATACCGTGGGCAGCCGGGCGCGGCTTGCGGCGATTCTGGGTGAGGCGGTTCGGCCCGCGCCGGTGCTCGCCGATACGTGGCAGGAAGCGCTGGGGCTTGCCGCGAAGGGTTCGCCAGTGGCGCTGGTGCTGCCGCTGGAGACCGGGTTTTCCGGGGCGGATATCGAGGTGGTCACCGAGCAGGACATCCTGGGTGACCGGCTGGTGCGCCGGAAAAAGCGCAAGAAATCGGCTGATGCCTTCCTTGCCGAACTGGCGGCGCTGACGCCGGGTGACCTTGTGGTGCACATGGACCACGGGATCGGACGGTACGAGGGGCTGCAGTCGGTCCCGGTGGGCAAATCACCGCATGACTGCGTGATGCTGGTCTATGCCGGCGGGGACAAGCTTTACATCCCGGTCGAGAACATCGACGTCCTGTCGCGCTATGGCAGCGACAGCGAACTGGTCGCGCTGGACCGGCTGGGCGGCGAAGCGTGGCAGAAACGGCGGGCGCGGCTGAAAGAGCGCATCCGCGAGATTGCGCACGAACTGCTCAAGGTCGCGGCGCAGCGGGCGCTGCGGCAGGCCCCTGCCCTGCTGCCGGACGAGCACAGCTATGGTCCGTTCGTGGACCGGTTCCCGTGGGACGAGACCGAGGATCAGGAACGCGCGATCGAGGACGTGCTGGAGGACCTTGGCGCGGGCAAGCCGATGGACCGGCTAGTCTGCGGCGATGTGGGTTTTGGCAAGACCGAGGTGGCGCTGCGCGCGGCGTTCGTTGCGGCGATGGCGGGGCAGCAGGTGACTGTCGTGGCGCCGACGACGCTGCTGGCGCGGCAGCATTATTCGAACTTCAAGGAGCGGTTTGCGGGGTTCCCGCTGGAAGTGGGGCGGCTGTCGCGGCTGGTGACGGACAAGGAAGCACGGGCGACGCGCGAGATGCTGGCCGAGGGCACCTGCGACGTGGTGATCGGGACCCATGCGATCCTGTCAAATAACGTGAAGTTCAAGCGGCTTGGCCTTGTTATCGTTGATGAAGAGCAGCGCTTCGGGGTGGGACACAAGGAGCGTTTGAAGCAACTGCGCGCCGACGTGCACGTCCTGACGCTGACCGCGACGCCGATCCCGCGCACGCTGCAGATGGCGATGTCGGGCCTGCGCGAGCTTTCCACCATCCAGACCCCGCCGGTCGACCGGCTGGCGGTGCGGACCTATGTGATGGAATGGGACGACATGGTGATGCGCGAGGCCTTGCTGCGCGAGCATCATCGCGGCGGGCAGAGCTTTATCGTGGTGCCGCGCATCGCCGACATGGCCGAGGTCGAGGAGTGGCTGCGCAGGACCGTGCCCGAAGTGCGGTTCGTGACCGCGCACGGCCAGATGAGCCCGACCGAGGTCGAGGAACGGATGAGTTCGTTCTATGAAAAGAAATACGAGGTGCTGCTTTCGACCACCATCGTCGAGAGCGGGCTGGATATTCCGAGCGCGAACACGATCATCATCCACCGGGCCGACCGGTTCGGCCTGGCCCAGCTTTACCAGCTGCGCGGGCGGGTGGGGCGCGCCAAGCTGCGGGCCTATGCCTATCTGACCACGCCTGCGGGGAGCCAGCTTAGCGAAGTGGCCGAAAAGCGGCTCAAGGTGCTGGGCGATCTCGACAGCCTGGGCGCGGGGTTCCAGCTGGCGAGCCATGACCTGGATATTCGCGGGGCGGGGAACCTGCTGGGCGACGAGCAATCCGGGCACATCCGCGAGGTCGGGTTCGAGCTTTACCAGTCGATGCTGGAGGATGCGATCCTTGCGGCCAAGGCAGGCGAGATCGGGCTGGCGCGCGAGCGGTCGGCGCTGAGCCCGCAGATTACGGTCGATGCGCCGATCATGATCCCCGAGGATTACGTGCCCGACCTTGCGGTGCGGATGGCGCTCTATCGCCGGCTCAACGATGCCGAGGACCAGGCCGAGATCGAAAGCCTGTCGGCCGAGATGATCGACCGGTTCGGGCCGTTGCCGCAGCCGACGGCGAACCTTGTCCGCCTGATCGAGATCAAGCGGCAGGCGATCACCGCCAACATCGCAAAGATCGACGTCGGCGCGAAGGGGACGCTGGTGACGTTCCATAATGACAGCTTCCCCGATCCGATGGGCCTGATCGGCTATGTCCAGCGGCTGGACGGCGCGGTGAAGCTGCGGCCGGACAACAAGCTGGTGGTCAACCGCGCGTGGGGCGACCCCAAGGCACGGCTGGGCGGATTGTTCCAGCTGACCAAGGGCCTCGCCTCGATCGCGCGCAAGGCGGCATAGGCGCGCCGTTAGCAATTCATTTGCCGCCGGGGTGGTAGGCGGGTGCGCGATGGTCAGGGCACTGCACATGGACGGATTTGAGGGCGCGGCTGCCGGGGCGACGGCGGCAGCGCGGCTGGTCGTACGGGATTGGCGCGATTTTAGTGCGGCCGAGGTTGCGGCGTGGGATTCCTTGGCTTTGCGGGCGGGCGAGCCCAATCCGTTTTTCGAGAGCTGGTATCTGTTGCCGTCGCTGCGGGCGCTCGATCCCGAGGGGGACGTGGCGCTGGCGGTGCTGGAGCGGGCCGGGGAATGGCTGGGGGTGATGCCGCTGGTCCGGGCCGCCCGGTATTATCGGTGGCCTGCGCCGAACCTTTGCAACTGGGTGCATGGCAATGCCTTCCTGGGGGCGCCGCTGGTGGCGCGAGGGGCGGAGGCAGCGTTTTGGCGGGGCTTGCTGGGCCATGCCGACGAGGCGGCGGGGGCGGCCTTGTTCGTGCATCTGTCAGCGCTGCCGCTGGAGGGGGCGCAGTGGGACGCCCTGTGCGCGGTGGCGGCAGACCGCGCGCATGGCGTGGTGTTCCGTGAGGAGCGGGCGCTGTTGCGGTCGGACGCGGGGGCGGAGGCCTATCTTGAGGCGGCGCTGACAGGGAAGAAGCGCAAGGAACTGCGCCGGCAATTTGCGCGGCTGGCCGAACAGGGGGAGCTTGCCGTGGTGCGGCAGGATGACGATGTGGGGCTGGAGAGCTGGACGCGGGATTTCCTGACGCTGGAGGCGGCGGGATGGAAGGGCGCGGCGGGTTCGGCCTTGGCGCGTTCCGGGGCGACGACGGGGCTGTTTGGCGAGGCCCTGGCGGGTGCTGCGGCGCGGGGGCGGCTGGAGCGGTTGATGCTGACGCTGGACGGGGTGCCGGCGGCGATGCTGGCGACGTTCCTGACGCCGCCGGGGGCCTATTCCTACAAGACCGCGTTCGACGAGCGGCTGGCGCGGTTTTCGCCGGGGGTGCTGCTCCAGCGCGAGAATCTGGCTCTGCTGGAGCGTAAGGGCATCGACTGGTGCGACAGCTGTGCCTCCGCCGACCATCCGATGATCGACCACCTGTGGCGCGAGCGGCGCGCGGTGGGGCGGGTTTCGATTGCCATTGGCGGGGCGGTTCGCCGCGCTGCCTTTGCCCTTTTGCTCAAAGCCGAACTGGGTCGCCGCCCTGCCGGAGTTTCGTCATGACTGTTTTTCCGCCCGAGAGCCGGGCCACCTTTGCCGCGCACTATCCCGAGGTGCCGCACAAGCTGACGCATGGGCTGGACAGCCATCCGCTGCTGGAACTGGACGCGCTGGCCGCGCTGGCCGAGCGTTTGCCCACAGGGTCGATCGAATGCAACTTTGCCGACCTGCCGCTGGGAATCGATGGGAAGCCCGACCCGACCGGAATTCCGATTGGCGAGACGATCCGCCGGATCGAGCAGACCGGATCGTGGGCGGCCCTGAAGAACGTCGAGCAAGTGCCGGAATACGCAGCACTCTTGCATGGACTTCTGGACGAGCTGCGGAGCGTGATCGAGCCGCGGACCGGGGCGATGATGAAGCTGCAGGGGTTCGTCTTCATCACTTCGCCGGGCGGGGTGACGCCGTATCATTTCGACCCGGAGCACAACATCCTGCTGCAGGTGCGCGGCACCAAGGCAATGACGCAGTTCCCGGCGGGCGATCCGCGATTCGCGCCGGACGAGGTCCATGAGACCTATCACACGGGCGGCGGGCGCGAACTGACCTGGCGGGACGAGATGATACTGGGCGGCACCGAGTTTGGGCTTGGCCCCGGCGAGGCCTTGTTCGTGCCGGTGATGGCACCGCATTTCGTGCGGAACGGGGATGCGCCGTCGGTTTCGCTATCGATCACCTGGCGGTCGGACTGGTCCTATGCAGAGGCCGATGCGCGGGCGTTCAACGGGTTGTTGCGGCGGCTGGGACTGCGGCCCGAGCGGCCCGGACGGTGGCCGGCGAGCAACAGGGCCAAGGCGCTGGGGTGGCGGGTTTACGGCACGCTGACCGGGGCGCGGTAGAGGCCCCCTTCGCGGGGAAAGGAAGCCGGGTCCCGGATCAGGTCCGGGACGACATGGAGGAGAGCGGACGCTACCCCATCAACCACCGGGGTGGTAGAAATCGTAGATTTTTCGGGCGACGGTGGCCGAGACGCCGGGGGCGCGCTGGAGGTCTTCGAGGCTGGCGGCCCGGACCTTGCCGGCGGTGCCAAAGTGGAGAAGCAGCGCGCGCTTGCGCGCCGGGCCGATGCCGGGGATTTCATCGAGCGGACTGGCGGTAATCGCCCGGCTGCGTTTCTGGCGGTGGGCACCGATGGCAAAACGGTGAACCTCGTCACGCAGCCGCTGAAGATAGAACAGAACGGGGGAGTTGACCGGCAGGGTCTTTTCGCGCCCGTCGGGGAAGTGGAACACCTCGCGCCCTTCGCGGCCGTGGTGGGGGCCCTTGGCGATGGCGATGAGGGCGAGGTCTTCGATTCCGAGTTCCTCGATGACTTCCTTGACCGCGGACATTTGCCCCTTGCCGCCGTCGATCAGGACGAGGTCGGGCCAGGTGGTCTTGTCGCGGTCGGGGTCGTCTTCCTTGAGCAGGCGGCCAAAGCGGCGGGCCATGACCTCGCGCATCATCGCGTAGTCGTCGCCCGGGCGGGTTTCCGCGTTCTTGATGTTGAACTTGCGATACTGGTTGGTGAGGAAGCCTTCGGGGCCGGCGACGATCATCGCGCCGAGCGCGTTGGTGCCCTGGATGTGGCTGTTGTCGTAGACCTCGATCCGCTGGGGGATTTCGGGGAGTTCGAGGAATTCGGCCACTTCGCGCAGGGTGCGCGCCTTGGTCCCGGTTTCTGCGAGGCGGCGGTCGAGCGCTTCGGCGGCGTTGCGGCTGGCCTGTTCGAGCAGGCGGCGGCGATCGCCGCGCTGGGGGACCGAAATCTCGACCTTGCCGCCGGCCATTTCGCGCAGGGCTTCGGACAGGAGTTCGGCCTCGGGCAGCGCGCGGTCCACAAGCACGCAGCGCGGCGGGGGGACTTCCTCGTAGAACTGGGCGAGAAAGGCGGTCATGACTTCGGCTTCGTCCAGCCCTTCGGTGTGGGCGGGGAAGAAGGCGCGGTGGCCCCAGTTCTGGCCGCCGCGGATGAAGAAGGCCTGGATCGCGATCTGGCCTCCTTTGGTGGCGAGCGCAAAGACGTCGGCATTGCCGAGCCCTTCGGCATTGATCGCCTGACTGCCCTGAATGAAGGTCGCTGCGCGCAGCCGGTCACGCAGGGCGGCGGCGCGTTCGAAGTCGAGCGCCTCTGCTGCGGCGGCCATCTGGCTCTCGATCTCGCGCTGGACCGCGCCGGACTTGCCGCCGAGGAAGTCCCTGGCCTGGCGGACGAGGTCGGCATAGCCAGCCTCGTCGATGCGGCCCACGCAGGGCGCCGAGCAGCGCTTGATCTGGTAGAGCAGGCAGGGGCGGTCGCGGCGGGAAAAGAAGCTGTCGGTGCAGGAGCGCAGCAGGAACAGCTTTTGCAGCGAATTGATCGTGGTGTTGACCGACCCGGCGCTGGCAAAGGGGCCGTAATAGTTGCCGGCCGCGCGGCGCGCCCCGCGATGCTTGGTGATGCGCGGAAAGGCATGATCGGCGCGCAGGAGGATGAAGGGGAAGCTTTTATCGTCGCGCAGCAGGACGTTGTAGGCCGGGCGGTAGCGCTTGATCAGCTGCGCTTCGAGCAGCAGCGCCTCGGCCTCGGAATTGGTGGTGACGATGGTGAGTTCGCGGGTCTGGCTGACCATGCGCTGCAGGCGGAGGGGCAGGCGTTCGACTTGGGTGTAGTTGGCGACGCGGTTGCGCAGGACACGGGCCTTGCCGACATAGAGCACGTCGCCGCGCGCGTCGTGCATCCGGTAGACGCCCGGCTTGGCCGGGAGCGTGCGGACGGTCTCGCGGATGGTATCGACGCCGCGCTGGAGATCGGGCTTGTCGGCGCCGCGCACGGTCTGGCTCGCCGCGTCTTCGTTGAAACGCGACGCGCCGTCGGGATTGGGCGGGGTACCGGCGGGGGAACGGGCCATCGCAAGTGCAGATAGGGAATCCGCCCGCGCTTGGCGAGGCCCCGTCAGAACTGTTTGCGCAATTCCATCCCGATGAAGCGGCCCTGCGGATCGAGCAGGTCGGGCTGGTAGCTGGTCGGCACAGCGCCGTCCTGGTTGGTCACCTGCTGGCGCGAATCGAGCACGTTGTCGACCTTGATGCTGAACCGCGCGCCCTTGAAGAACGGGCTGATATCGAGCAGCCGCTTTTGCTGGCCGAGATCGACAAACAGGCGGGCTTTGATCCTGGTCAGCGCGCCGAAGCGCAGGTCGGTCGCCCCCGGCAGGCCGCTGCCGCGCACGTTGGTCGGTGCGGACCAGTTGCCGTTCAGACGCAGGCCGAAACCGCGATAGAATGTGCCGCCTTCGAGTTCGAGACTGTGCCGGGCAATGCCCCCGCCGGTCAGCGCATCGCCGCCGAGCAGGTCGAGCACCGGCCCGCCTCGGCCGATGTTCACGCGGTTATGGAACTGGACCGTGTGATAGAGCGAGAGGTTCCACCGCCCCTGCCCGCCGCCCCGGCCGCCAGGACCGCCGAAGCCGCCAAAACCGGTGCCGGTCCGTCCGGTATTGCCGGAGGCCGCCGGAGCCGGCTTGCCCACCGGGCCGCTGAGATTGAACCCGTAGCGCAGGCGCGAGCCGACCTCACCCGCGAAAGTGACCGGGCGGCGGTCAATCGCCACGATCCGCCCCGAACCGTCGCGCGTGACACGGCCCGGAAAGGCGCTTTCGATGGCCGGAGTGAGCAGCGGAAAGGCCGCGGTGACGTTGCTCGAATTGTTGCGGAACCATTCGGCGAGGAAACTCGAATTGCGCAGGAACGGCAGCTGCAAGTTGAGGCCGAGCTTGATATCGCGCTGGATCTCGCGGCTGAGCAGGCGGTTGCCGCCACCAGTGACCGTGACCAGCGCGTTTTCGCCGCGGGTGAAATCGAACACCGGGACGTTGAAGGACTGGACCATCGGGTTGCCGAGATCGGTCAACGAGGGGGCGGCCTGATTGACGATATAGCTGGCCTGGAGGGTGAGCGCGGGGATGATGCCCCAGGTCAGGCCCGTGCTCCAGTCGGTCAGCGTGCCGAAGTCCGACAGGCGGTCCACCCCGGCGCTGAAATTGAGGTTGAGATCGCCGATGGCGGACAGCACGCCGGTGCGGCGGCTGGCAATCGGCAGGCCGATGTTGACCCCGACCGAGGCATCGCCGCGCTTGAGCCGGATTTCGCCCAGGGCCGAACGCGTATCCTCGCTGATGATGCCGGTATAGGCAAAGCCGGCCTTGAGCGTGGCCGAAATCTCGCCCGCCGGAAGCATGACCGGACGGCCGACGACAGTGACGAGGCTGGTTGCGGAATCAACGACGGAGTGCGCGGCATCGGTCGCCGCCGAACCGCGCTGGTCGATCAGGGTGAGCGATGCGGCGTGGCTGGCATCAAGCGTGGCGGTAAGCTGCCATTCGCCGAGCGGACGCGCGTAGGACAGCCCGCCCTCGGCCGTTTCGGTGCGCGTGCGCCGGGCAAGCGGATCGACGGTGAGCGCATCCAGCCCGGAGAAGCTGGTGGTATCGGCCCGGGTGAAGGCGCCGTTGACGGTAACCGAGCCGGCGAGGCCCTTTTCGCCGAGGCCGGCGGTCCACGTGACGTTGCCGCCCAGCGTGCGGCTGTCGGCGATGAGGGTGCGGGCGGCGGCCGATCCGGGAAGGCTGCCCCGGGTCTGGATGACGCCCCGCTCGCTCTCGAACAGGGGGGGTACGTCCTGCGCGGTCAGGGTGACGTTGAGCCTGCCCCGCCCGGCGACGCGGAACAGCGAGCCTTCGGCGTTGGTGGTGGAAGAGCCGCCGCGATCGGGCCGGGAATATTCGACCTCGACCGTCCTGGAGGCAAAGTTATCCTTGAGGATGAAGTTGAGCACGCGCTGGTCCGCCGGATAGCCAAAGCGCAGCGCCACTTCTTCGGGCAGGATTTCCATGCGCCGGATCGCCTCGGGCGGGATGTTGCGCATCTCGCGGAAATTGGCGATGCGCTGGCCGTTGAGGAGGACCACCGGACGACCGGAGCCGCGACCGCGGCCGGAGCCGGTCTGCGGGCTGAGCTGGTCGATCAGGTCGGAAATGGATGCCGAGCCGTAGGAGGCGATGTCTTCCTCGGTCAGCACCTGGATCGGCGGCTGGGGCGCATCAACCTGGCCCTTGATGCGGGTGGCGACGACGACGATCTCGCCCGCCTGGGGTTCGATATCTTCGGGGTCTGCGATTTCGCCGGGCGTGGTGGGCGCACCCGCCTCGGCGGCGGCGGTTGCCGTGCCGGCAAGGCCCGGTCCGCACAGCGCTGTACCGGCGAAAAGAAGTGCAATATGCGTTGCGCGCAAGAGACGTATCCTCATTTCAAATTTTACGCCGCCCCTCCCCTTTTCTCACTGCCGGGCGCGGACGCGGGGAACAACCCGGCGCAGGGTAACAAATTGTCTTGGGCCTGATACTTTCCGCCAGCGCCAAGTTCCGGGCCGCAAAGGCTTTCCTTTTTGCGCCTTCGCGCGTATGGCGCGGCCCAACAAAGCCTCAGGACACGGAACTAGATACGCGGATGGCGAAGGAAGAACTGCTAGAAATGCGCGGGACGGTGGTTGAACTGCTGCCCAACGCGATGTTCCGCGTGAGGCTGGAGAACGATCACGAGATCCTCGGCCACACTGCCGGCAAAATGCGCAAGAACCGCATCCGCGTGCTGGTTGGCGACGAAGTTCTGGTCGAACTCACGCCTTATGACCTGACCAAGGGCCGCATTACCTATCGCTTTATGCCCGGCCGTGGCGGTCCCGGCCAGTATTGAGCCCTGTGGCGCCGATGGCCGCGCCCTCTCCCGATAATGGGCCGGTGCCAGTTCTGGTATTGGCCTCTGCCTCGCCCCGCCGCCGCGAATTGATCGCGCGGCTGGGGATTGTACCCGCGCGCATTGCCGCTGCCGACATCGACGAGACCCCGCTCAAGGCCGAGGAGCCGCGCGTCTATGCGCGGCGGATGGCGGCCGGGAAGGCCGGGGCGGCGGCTGATCCGGCGGCCTTCGTGCTGGCAGGCGATACGGTGGTTGCGCTGGGGCGGCGGATACTGCCCAAGGCCGAGGACGAGGCGACCGCGCGGGCATGCCTGAAATTGATGTCGGGCCGGCGGCACCGGGTGCTTTCGGCCGTGGCGCTGCGCCATCCGGATGGAACGCTGCGCGAGCGGTTGTCGGAGACGATCGTGCGGTTCAAGCCGCTGAGCGCGGCTGAGATCGACGCCTATATCGCCGGGGGCGAATGGCACGGCAAGGCCGGGGGCTATGCCATCCAGGGCAGCGCCGAAGGACTGATCGCGTGGATTTCGGGCAGCCATTCGGGCGTGGTCGGACTGCCGCTGTTCGAGACGCGGGCGCTGCTCAAGGCGGCGGGGTTTGCGCTTGGCTGATTGGCCCTCTGTTGCCTGAGTGGCTGGTTGAGGAAGGCATCGGCGAGAGCCGGGCGATCCTGACCGATGGCGGCGCGGTTTTTGCAGCACGGATGGACTGGCCGGGCGGATTGGCCGCAGGCGCGGTGATCGACGCCGTGCTGGCTTCGCGCAGTGCCGGATCGAAGCGCGGGACCGCGAAGGCGGCGGACGGCGAGGAGGTGCTGGTCGACCAGTTGCCACGCGAGGCCGCCGAGGGCGCGGCGATCCGGCTGGTGATCACCCGCGCGGCCATGGCCGAACAGGGCCGGTTCAAGCGGGCACAGGCCCGGCCTTCGAACCTGCCGGCGGCCCCTGCCCCGGCGCTGGCGCAGCAGCTGGCCGGAGGGGCATGGCCGGTGCGGACCGTGCGGCGGTTTCCGGCCGGGCTGTGGGAAGAATTGCACGATGAGGCCTCCTCGGGGGTGATCGAATTTTCCGGCGGTGCCCTTACCGTGTCGGCAACCCCGGCGATGACCCTGATCGACGTGGACGGGGCGCTGCCCGCGCCGGTGCTGGCGCGCGCTGCGGCGGAGACGGCGGCACTGGCGATCCGGCGGCTGGATCTGGGCGGGTCGATCGGGATCGACTTTCCGACCCTGGCCGACAAGGCCGACCGGCGTGCGGTGGACGAAACGTTGGGCGCGGCGCTGGCCGACTGGCCACACGAGCGGACGGCGATGAACGGGTTCGGATTCGTCCAGATCGTGGCGCGGCTGGAGCGGCCCTCGCTGATCGCGCGCGTCGCCCGCGATCGGGCCGGGGCCGCAGCGAGGCTGCTGCTGCGGCAGGGCGAGGGGGTCGAAGGGCCGGGAGCACTGCTGGTGGGGTGCCACCCGCTGGTGCGCGCGGCGATCCTGCCGGCGTGGGAGGCCGAACTGGCGCGGCGGACAGGGCGGATGCTGCACTGGCAGGTCGATTCGAGCCTTGCGCCCGGCGGCGGCTTCGCGCAGGTGCTGGCGCAATGACCCTGACCAACCGCAAGTGCCCGATCTGCCGCAAACCGCGCCACGCCGAGCACGCCCCGTTCTGCTCGGTCCGCTGCCGCGACCGCGACCTGTTGCAATGGCTGCAGGATGGCTATGCCCTGCCCGGCCCCGCCGCGCCGCCGCCGGACAGCGACGACTGAAGGGCGGATTACGGCATTTTGCCGCTTGCCAAGCGCGGGCCGCTTCGCCATAGGCGCGCTTCCAATCGCTGGGCGGGCCATTGCCAACTTCGGTCCGCAATCAGCCAGGCGATGCCCGGGTAGCTCAGTTGGTAGAGCACATGACTGAAAATCATGGTGTCGGCGGTTCGATTCCGTCCCCGGGCACCACCGCCTTCGCCAAAGTCCGCTGACGGACGAAAAACCGCAAGAGCGCGCGAAAGACCCCTCCGGCTTGGCCGCTGGGGTTACTTTTGTTTATCCGGGTGCGGTGGGATCGGGCGTCTTTGCGGGGGCCTGACGGAGCCGGCCCCCGCAGGTTCTGGGTATACTCAGACGTCGCCGGTGCGCGCGAATTTGGCGATGTGTTCGGCGGCGCGGAAGGCCAGGGCTTCGATGGTCTGGGTCGGCTGGCCGCGGCCGGAGGTGACCATGCTGGAGCCGTCGCAGAGGAAGAGGTTTCGCACGTCATGGGTCCGGTGGTATTTGTCGATCACCGAGGCGGCCGGGTCGTTGCCCATGCGGCAGGTGCCGAGCAGGTGGACGCCGCCGCTGGCCGGACCGACCTCGCCGGGTACGATCTGGATGGCACCAGCCGCGTCCATGATCTCCCGGCCGCGTTCGACCAGCCAGTTCGCGTGCTTGAGGTCATCCGCGTGGTCCTTGTAGGTGACGCGGATCGCCGGCACGCCCCATGCGTCCCTGAGCTCGGGGTCGATGTCGACGCGGTTGGTTTCCTGCGCCAGCGACGTGCCGTGTCCCGAGCAGGTCATCCAGTAGTTGTACGATTCGAGGTATTCCTTGAATTTCGAACCCCAGGTCGGCGTGCCGCCGGGGACGTTCTGGCCCCAGGTCAGCGGGCCGCCGGAACGGGCATCGAACCCGCCGCCGCCGTAGAAGCCGCGCTGGGGATCGGAATCGTAGAAATCGTGGATGACGCGCGTGACGTTGGCACCCTTGTATTCGTTGAGCGGGTGTTCGAACCGCGCCTGCACGCCGCCGCCCTTGTTGAACATCAGGTAGCGGCCGACCTTGCCGCTGGAATTGGCGAGGCCGTCCGGAAAGGCCGGGGTGGCCGAATTCAGCAGCAGCTTCGGGGTTTCGGAGCCGTTGGCGCAGACCACTACGGCGCGCGCGTTCTGGAAATGCTCGACCTTGTTGCTGTCGAAGTAATGGACGCCGGTGGCGCGGCCGGCGCTGTTCATGCCGATGCGGAACACGTAGCTTTCAGGCCGCACTTCGCAGCGCCCGGTGGCCTCGGCCTCGGGGATGACGGTCCACACCGACGAGGACTTGGCCATGACTTCGCAGCCGAACCCGCCGCACAGACCGCACTGCGCGCAGGGCGCGCGACCCTTGTATAGCACCGAATTGATCGCCATCGGCGCGGGATAGGGGTGGAGGCCAAGCTTGCGCCCACCGCGCTCGAACAGCACGCCGGACGATTTCACCGGAAGCGGCGGCATCGGATAGGGCTTGGAGCGCCACGGATCGAACGGGCTGGCCCCGGCGAGACCCGAGACGCCGACTTCCCATTCGACCTTGGTGTAATAGGGCTCAAGCTCGGCGTAGGTGATCGGCCAGTCGACCAGGCTCGCGCCCTCGATCCCGCCAAGGCGGCTGGCTTCGATGAAGTCGATCTCGTGCAGGCGCCAGAAGTTGGCGTTGAAGTGCGCGCTGCTGCCACCAACGATCCGCGCGTAGGTCAGCGGGTTACGGCCGGCGGCGCGTTCGGCCTTCTTGTCGGGCGAGTTGCGGAAGGTCTGCGGATTGGTGGCCGGATTGTTGGTGATGCCCGAAAGGTTGCGGTATTTCAGCTCGTCATGCTCGAAGTCGGCGGGGCCCATGCGGGGGCCCTGCTCCATCACGATGACGCTGTTCCCGGCACGCGACAGTTCGCGTGCCATGATGCCACCCGAGGCACCGGAGCCGACGACGATGAAGTCGACTGTCTCGCTGGTCTTGTAGGTCTTGCGGTCCATGGGTCGGCTCCGTTTGAGCACAAATGGGATTGCGGCGACAAAAGATCAGGCGGTGTAGGGCTTGGTCCCAGGATAGGGCTGGAACCCCGCGTAATCCTTGTCGTAGTAGCCGAATGGCGGCTCCCAGAAGTGGCTGTCCTCCACCCCGATCAGCTGCCAGCCAAGGTTGTCGCGATTGCCGCCGTATTTGGGCAGGGCGATCAGGCCGAGCAGGGTCAGCCGCCGCACCGCGATGAAGAAGGGTGTCTTGTCGGCCTCTTGCAGCCAGGCGATCTGCTGTGCATCGGTGCCGGCGGAGAAGGGCTTGGCGGTGCCGGAGTGCGCGGCATAGCCAGTGCCGAATTCGGCCAGGCCCTTGCGGACGGAGGGCAGCTGGCCGGCGAAGAAACTGCCGAGCGCGTTGTCGATGAAATAGACGACGCGGGCATCGCGCGCACCGGGCGTGGCGGTGGCGGGCACGATCTGGTTGGCGATGGCGTCAATCTCGGCGGCTTCGGCGGCGCTCAGCGTTGCGAGCGCGGCGGGGGCCGTTGCCGTGCCGTCGGGGGCATGGCCCGCATGCTCGGCGGCGGCGGCGATCTGGGGCCAGTTCAGGGTCAGCCACCCGGCGCTGGCCAGGTTGCCAACGGCCGCGAGGAACTGACGGCGCGAAGGGATTGGTGATTCCATGGGTCGCTCCGTATCGGGCCGAAAAGCAGTCATTGTCAGAGCACGCCGGAGCCGGAGCGCGAATACGACAGACTGCGCATCCAGCGTGACGGGGATGACGCTGGCGGGATCGATCTAGAACGGGTGGAGCGGGCGGATCGGCCGGCATGAATTGGCGGCAGGAACGGCGAATTGATTGCGAGAGAGTCGATCTGAGCCGCAAGGGATAGGGGGCCTCGCCGGAAACCCCCATTTCCTTGTTTCAGCGGCGCGGTTCAGGCGAAGAACGCGGCCCTTGCCTCGTCCGGGATTGCCACGCCCGTGACCGAGGCGCGCTGGAGCACGCTCCAGAAATAGCGGTAGGTCGCGCGGTCGTGGAGTTCGCCCTTGTACTGGATCGGGCCCCAGTCGGCGGCCTGCGCCTGCACGAGGATCGCGGCGCCGTCCTCGACCTCGGAGAAATCGGGCTGCATGGCGCGGACGATGGCCTCGATCTGCGCGGGATAGATGCTCCACATCCGGAGGAACCCGAACTCGTTGCGGGCACGGCTGGCGTCGGAGAAGACGACGTCGGCGTTCTTGAGATCAAGGCAGACGTTGTGGGCCGGGACCACCCCGTTGGCGAGCGCGGCGGCGACGATCTCGCACTTGGCGCGGACGATCAGGCGGTGTTCGAACTGGTTGGGGCTGCGCATGGCCGAAGCGGGGATTGCGCCGTTGTGGGCGCTGACAAAGTCCATCTGGCCGAAATCAAGGACCTGCAGCCACGGCATGGCGGCGATTTCGCGGACGCCGGCGAGCGCGCCGTGGGTTTCGATCAGGACGTGGACCGGAATCTCGCGGGTTATGCCGCGGCTCAGACAGCCGGCCTGGATATAACCAATGACTTCGGCGATCTGGGCAGCGGCGGTTGCCTTGGGGATGGTGACGTAGGCGACTTCGTTGCCGCAGCCGTCGAGGATGATGTCGACGTCGCGGCGCCAGTGCGGATGCGCCGGGTCATGGATGCGCACGCCCGCCTGCCGATACTTGTTTTCCGGCGAGGAAATGACCCGCGCGACCATCTGGGCGTGGGCTTCTTCCTGTCCGGCAGCGGCACCGTCCTCGCAATCGCAGGTGATGTCGAAGATCGGGCCATACTGGTCCTGGAACTGGAACGCCTTGAGGATAAGCTTTTCGCTGCCGGCGAAATGTTCGCAGCTCGGGATGTTGGGGAAGGACTTTTCGCCATCGAAAAGAGCGACGGCGGGGTGCACTTTGGCGGTCATTTTCACTCCGTTTGCAGTTCGTCGCAGCGTCAGCCGCGCGGGATATACGGTATGGTCGAGGTCGAGAAGCACTACCGCCCCTTCGTCACGGCAAAATCCCGGTCGCCCCGGTCTGGCCCCTTCACGGGCCTTCTTGCTTCGGCGATATCGCCTGGCAGGGCATGGCGCAATCGCCCTGGCGGACGATCGGGGACGGCGTGGGACAAATCTGAACCACCGTGACGGAGCCGAACTTGGCCGGGACCTTGGAGTGTGCAGGGTCCTACATTCCGGCTTATGGCGGCAGGAATTGCATTTGTCCGCGCCGCGCATTATGGGCGGTCTCGTTGCCCCGGCCCTGTCGCGTTGCTGCCTCTTTTCCAAAGGCGCTTCGTTTCGCCGGGGCTTGCCGTTTTGGGCTCCACGCCCGCTAGCTCAAGGAATTTGCCCGTGTCCCGTCGCCGCCAGATCTATGAAGGCAAGGCCAAGATCCTGTACGAAGGCCCCGAGCCCGGCACGATCATCCAATACTTCAAGGACGACGCGACCGCGTTCAACGCCCAGAAAAAGGGCACGATCAACGGCAAGGGCGTGATCAACAACCGCATCAGCGAGTATGTGTTCACGCGGCTGTCGCACATCGGCATCCCGACCCACTTCATCCGCCGCCTCAACATGCGCGAGCAGCTGGTGCGGCAGGTCGAGATCATCCCGATCGAGGTGGTCGTGCGCAACGTGGCCGCCGGCTCGATCTCGAAGCGGCTGGGCATCCCCGAGGGCGAGCCCCTGCCCCACACGCTGATCGAATACTACTACAAGGACGACGCGCGGGGCGATCCGATGATCGCCGAGGAACACATCGCCTGCTTCGGCTGGGCGACGAACGAGGAAATGCAGGACATTTCCTCGATGGCGATTCGCGTGAACGACTTCATGGTCGGCATGTTCGCGGCGATCAACATCCGCCTGGTGGACTTCAAGCTGGAATTCGGGCGGATCTGGGACGGCGACTATTCGCGCGTGATCCTGGCCGACGAGATCAGCCCCGACGGATGCCGGCTGTGGGACATGCTGACCGGCGAAAAGCTCGACAAGGACCGCTTCCGGCGTGACCTTGGCGGCGAGGAAGAAGCCTATCAGGAAGTCGCGCGGCGGCTGGGCCTGCTGGAGAACGACGGCGGGCCGAGCGAGGTGTTCGACCTGACCAAGCACCGCAAACTGCGGGGCAAGTAGGGCATTCGGGTAGCGTTGCGCTGCGGCCTTCGACAGGCTCAGGCTGAGCAGGCGTTGCGGTAGAATTTCTGGCCCATTGCTGCCGGGCTGCCCAACCCCTCCCGCCTGCGGGAGGGGAGCGGGTTGCACTACCTCCCGATTGCCGGAGGGGCGAACAAGGGGCGCTTGCCCTTGGCCTGGTCAGCCCCCAGTCTGGCGGGCATGTATCTTCGCCTGATTCTTGTTGCTGTGCTGACCCTGTCGGGCTGCGCGTCCGTTCCCGCCCCTTCCCCAATTTCCCGCCCGCAGCCTGCGTGGGCGATGGAGACGAGCGACGTGCCGCTCGATCCGGCGTTTCGCATCGGTCGGCTGGGCAACGGGATGCGGTTTATCGTCCGCCACAATGCCCTGCCGGCGGGAACGGTGAAGGTGCGAATGGAGATCGACGCGGGTTCGCTCGACGAGCGTGACGACGAGCGTGGTTTTGCCCATTTCGTCGAGCACATGGCCTTCAACGGATCGACCCGCGTGCCCGAGGGCGAAATGGTGCGGCTGCTCGAGCGCGACGGGCTGGCGTTCGGCGCGGACACCAACGCGCAGACCAATTTCCACTACACCCGCTATCTGCTGGAACTGCCGCGCAAAGACCCGGCGCTGCTCGATACGGCGTTGATGCTGATGCGCGAGACGGCGAGCGAGCTGACGATTTCGTCCGGGGCCGTCGCGCGGGAACGCGGCGTGGTGCTGTCGGAAATGCGCGATCGCAATTCGTGGGGCCTGCGCGCGGCGGTGGACGAGATGAACTTTACCAACCCCGGCTCGCTCTATGCGCGGCGGTTGCCGATCGGGACGATCAAGACGCTGAACGCGGCGAGCGCGGAGAGCCTGCGTTCGTTCTGGCGGCGGGTCTATGTGCCGGCGAAGACCACGGTGATCGTGATCGGCGACGTCGATGCGGCGACGACCGAGGCGGCGATCCGCCGGCATTTTGACGGGTGGACCGCCGCACCCGCCCTGCCCCAGCCGAGTGCCGGGCCGGTCCTGCCTGCGGACAAGGGCCGCACCGGCATTTATATCGATCCGGCGCTGACCGAGCGGGTGACGGCGGCTCGCAACGGGCCGTGGCTGGGCGAGCGGGACAGCGTGGGCCAGCGGCGCGAGAACGTGCTGCGCCAGATCGGCTATGCGATCATCAACCGCCGGCTCCAGCGGATCGCTCGGGATGCCGATGCGCCGTTCCGCAGCGCCGCGCTCGACACCAGCGACGTGTTCCGTGCCGGACGGACGACGACGATGGCGGTCAATACGGCCGAGGGCGGCTGGAAACGCGGGCTGGAGGCGGCGGCGCTGGAATATCGCCGGGCGCTGGAATTCGGGTTCAGCGCCAGTGAAGTGGCCGAGCAGGTGGCGGGCCTGCGCACCGCGCACCGCAACGCGGCGGCGGCGAGCGGAACGCGGTCGAACAATGACCTCGTCGGGGCGGCGCTGGCGCTGGTGCGGGACGAGGTGGTGCCATCGACGCCGGAATCCTCGCTGGCGCGGCTGGAGGGGTTCATCCCGGCAATCACGCCCGCAGCCGTGTTGGCGGCGCTGAAGCGCGAGGCCTTGCCGCTGGATGAGCCGTTGCTGCGATTTGCCGGGCGCACGGCTCCGGCAGGCGGGGCAGCGGCGCTGCGCGCAGGCTGGAACGCAGCGATGAAGGGGCAGCTCGTGCGGACCGACGGGGCGGCGGCGGCGCAATTTGCCTATACCGCGTTCGGCCAGCCCGGCAGCGTGGTGAGCGACCTGCGCGAGCCGGCACTGGGCATCCGGCAAGTGCGGTTCGGCAACGGGGTGCGGCTCAACCTCAGGCACTCGGATCTGGAAAAGGACCGGGTGCTGGTGCAGTTGAACATCGACGGCGGGGACATGCTGGTCACGCGCGAAAATCCGCTGGCAACGGCAATGACATCCGCGCTCGCCGCGGGCGGGCTGGGCAAGCATAGTGAGGACCAGTTGCAGTCCGTCGTGGCGGGGCGGACCGTGGGCTTTGGCCTCGCCTCGTGGCCCGAAACCTTTGCGGCGAGCGCGCAGACCACCCGCGGCGATCTTGAGCTGCAGTTGCAGCTGATGGCGGCCTATGTCACCGATCCGGGGTTCCGGCCCGAGGGCGAGGCGGTCTACCGGCAGAACGTGCGGGCATTTTTCAACCAGAAGGATGCGAGCCCGGGGTCGGCGCTGGGTTCGGCATTGGGGGGGATACTGTCGGACAACGATCCGCGCTTCACCTTTCAGGCGCAGGATGCCTATCTGGCGTTGACCTATGCCAAGGCGAAAGCCGACATCGGCGGGCGGCTGGCGCAGGGGGCAGTGGAAATCGGGATCGTCGGCGACGTGGCCGAGGACGAGGCGATTGCGCTGGTGGCGCGCACGTTCGGGGCTTTGTCGGCGCGCGAGGCGGAATTCGGGGCCTATGAAGCGCAGCGGTCGCGGCCGTTCACGCGCGACAGGTCGCGGCGGATCGTGCGGCACGGCGGGGCGAAGGACCAGGCGACGGTGCGGCTGGTCTGGCCGACGCGCGACGGGGAAGACCCGGTCGAGGCATTGAAGTTGGAACTGCTGGAAAAGGTCATGCGGATCGAGCTGACAGACACGGTCCGCGAAAAACTGGGCAAGGCTTATGGCCCGTCGGCGGACAGCGAGACCAGCCGGGTGTGGCGGGGATACGGGACATTTGCGGCGAGCGCCTCTGTCAGTGTGAGCGACGTGGCGGCAACGCGGGCCGCGATGCTGGACACGGCGGCGGAACTCCGAAGGGGGCCGGTCAGCGCCGATACCCTGCTTCGGGCGCGGGCACCGATGCTGGAGGCGCTGGACAACGCGCTCAAGACCAATCGCGGCTGGCTGGGGCTGGTCGAGCGGGCGCAGACCAAGCCCGACCGGATCGAGCGCCTGCAGCGTGCGGCGGAGCGGCTGAAGGCGCTGGGGCCGGACGACGTGCTGGCGGCGGCACGGCGCTGGCTCATGCCGGACGCAGCGGTGGAGATCGACGTGCTGTCCGAGGGGGTGGCCGCGCCGTAAGGAAAAAGCCCGGCCCCTCGTGCAGGAGGAGCCGGGCAATGCAGGGTCGTCAGAACTTGAGCGTGCCGGACAGGGCGAAGCTGCGGCCGACGGCATAGGTGTTCACGTCGAGCCGGTTGCTGCCCGAGCGCTGGAATTCGACATGGCGGCGGCCGGTGATGTTGCGCGCCTCGAACTTCACCTCAAGCTCGCGCCCGAACAGCTTGACGCCTTCGCGCGCGACGAAATCGATCCGCACGCCGGGGCTTTCGAAGATATCGGGCTGCGGCGGTGAGCCGAAGATGCCGCGGCTGACCACGCGGTCGCTGGCATAGGTGACCATCAGCGTCTGCTGCGAGAGGCGGTCCTGGTTTTCGAAGCCGACCTCGAAGTTGACGATATGGTCCGACTGCCCGGTCAGCGGCGCACCGTCGCGGAAATAGTCGCTGGCGTTGGTCGAGAAGGCGCCAAACACGGTGGTCCGGTCGCCGGGCGAAACCTTGAGGCTCGACTTGGTGAACGAGTAGTTGGCGATCACCACCAGCGGGCGGGCCGCGAAGAAGCCCTCGTCGGCGAGCCTGAACTGCTTTTGCAGGTCGAGTTCGGCGCCGTAGAGCGTGGCGCGGGGGGCGTTGGCGTAGGAGGTGATGAAGGAGGGGTTGATGAAGGCTTCAATCGGGTTGTCGATCCGCTTGTAGAAGCCGGCCACCGAAAAGCGCTGGCGCGGGGCGAAATACCATTCGAGCCGTGCTTCGCCGTTGTAGAGCTGGCTGTCGATCAGCAGCGGGTTGCCGCGGTATTCGCGGTTGGTGTCGGGATCGTAGTAGGGCTGGTTGATAAGCTCGCGGAACTGCGGGCGGGCGATGGTCTTGGAGGCCGACAGGCGGAACTGCATCTGGGGCTGGACTTCCCAGGTCAGCGTTGCCGCCGGCAGCCAGTAGCCGCGGGTCTGCCTGATGCCCGCAGTGGCCGCGCCGGGGATGGTGAACACCTGCACCGGATCGACCGTGAGCCGCGCCCATTCGCGGCGGACGCCGGCATCAAGGCTGATCGCGTCGGTGATCTGCCAGTTGACCTTGCCGTAACCCGCGGCATTGCGCAGCGTGGCGAGGAAGGCGGGGTTGCCTTCGTCGCTTTCGATGATGCCGATGTTGAAGGTTTCGACCACCGACTTTGACAGCAGGTAGTCGGGACGCAGCAGGGTCACGCCCGAGGGAATGCACGAGCCGACGTTGGTCGGCACGCCTTCGCAGACGCCGGGGGCGAGGAACTGGAACTGGCGGCGCGAACTGGTGCGGCGGGTGTTCGACCAGGCGCCGCCCGCGGTCAGGGTCAGGCCGGACAGGACATTCCAACTGAGGTCGGCGCCGCCCGCCCACAGGTTCTCGTCAAGGTCGGAGAAGGTGATGCGCGCATCGCCGCCATTGCCGTTGTTGAGCCGGTTGACGAAGAACGCGCCCAGCGGATCGGCCGCGGCGTTGGTCCGCAGGTATTCAAAATAGAGCTCGTAGGGAGCATTGCGCTGCGAATTGGCATAGGAACCGCGCAGGTCGAGGCTGAGACCCGGCGCGAGCTTGAGTTCGGCCACCAGCTGGGTCTGCATGAGCTGGCGTTCGTACCAGCCGGTGTTCTGGCGCATGTAGTCGACCGGGGTCTGGTTCTGCTGCCCGGCGGCGAGACGCGCCTGCTTGATGGTGTCGTGGATGTAGAGGTTGGTCCAGCGCAGCTTGTTCTCGCCGAATTCGAGGCCGACACCCAGCAGGCCGTTGACGACCACGCGGTTGTCGGTGTTGAGGCCGGTGAAATCGGATTCGATGGTCGAAAGGTCCGCGGTCAGCGAGCGCTGCTGGATTGGCTGG
>CAYFJH010000011.1:27652-62386 GCA_964343385.1 uncultured Novosphingobium sp.
CGGTTGCTGTAGCCGGCCGCGGCGATGAAGCCGAGCCTGGCCGCGCCGATATCCCACGAACGCGCGCCCGACAGCGTGCCGGTGAGGTTGGGCGGAATGTTGTTCCAGCGCTGGACCGCCGAATTGCGGCTGGTGACAAACTGGCTGGCGATGGCAGGCGTATCGACATTGCCCGAGCTGAGACGCAGGCCGCTGTCATAGAAGGCCTGGAGCGCGGAGGGGTTGTTGCGCTGGCCGTTGTCGTAGCCTGTCCAGTCCGACCCGCTGCCGTAATAGGTGTAGCCAAGGTTGCCGGTGGTTTCGGTATCGCCCGAAATGCCCATGCCGACCGAGAGGAACGGGTCGCGCGGGACGGCCTTGGTGGTGAGGTTAATCACGCCGCCGCCGAATTCGCCCGGATAGTTGGCCGAGTAGCTTTTCTGGACCACCGACGAGGCGATCACGCTGCTCGGGAAGAGGTCGAGAGGGACTACGCGCTTGAGCGGTTCGGGGCTGGGAAGCGGAAGGCCGTTGAGCAGGGCCAGCGAATAGCGGTCCCCGAGGCCGCGGACATAGACATATCCGCTGCCCACGACGCTGAGGCCGGTCACGCGGCCGAGCGCGCCGGCGATGTTGCCTTCGCCAGTGCGGGCGATGTCGGCGGTGGAAAGGACCGTGACCACCTGCGGGGCGGAACGCTCGACGTTGCGGATGCGGTTGCCGGTCACCACGATCTCGCCGCCCGGGGCGGAGATTTCGACCTGCTCGGGTGCCGGCTCGGCATCGGCCGGGGCAGCGTCGGCGGCGGGAGCCGGGTCGGCGGCCTGCGCAAAGGCGAAGGTCGGCGAGCAGAGCGCCGAGGTGAGCAGGACGGCGCTGGCCAGCCGCAACGGGATAGTCATCAAAATTCCCCTGAATCTTAAAGAAATTCGGGGGCAGCCAGACTGTGGCTGCCCCCGACAGGTCGTGTCAGGCAGCCGCGATCAGGTGATCGGCAGCGATGTGCAGAGGCTCGACGAAGAGCCGAAGTTGGCCGTGGCGCTGTTGCAGGTCCAGCCGGCATACCAGGTGTCGCTGCTGTTGCGGACGGCGCCGATCCAGCTGTTCGCGGTGAAGAAGCTCGACAGGGTCGAGGCATCAAACGCAGCAACCGCCGTCTCGTTGGCACCGTTGATGAACAGGCTGGTGAGGGTAGGCGTGAAGGTATCGGTGTTGTTGTTCGCACCCGCTCCGAAGAAGGTGGACACCTGCGTCGCGGTATAGGCGTTGCCGGTGGCCCCGAAGGCGAGATACTTGGTGGCACCGCACTGGAGCGCAACCGAACGCGCCACCAGGGTGGCCGGGGTCGTGCCGGTGCCGCGCATGCCGATGCATTCGTTGGCCGGAGCAAGGATGATGCCGTTGCTGAGGTGGGTGTCCGAGTTGCCGCGGAACAGGGTTGCGCCCTGGTCGTTGGCTTCGTTGTCCGGGCTCGTCGCCGACTGGACGGCGAGGAAGTTAGAGACGGTCAGCTTCGTGCGCGGGGTATCGGATTCGGCCCCGTTGCTGTCGATCTCGAACAGGGCGTCGCCCTTGCCCGCGCGCGGCAGCAACATCGCGTACTGCAGGTTGAACTGCGAACCGGTATCGACGTCGAGGCTGTCATCGTCGGCGCCGGTGGCGATGTAGTGCTTGAGGTTGACCGTGCCGCCGAAGAATTCAGCGCCATCGTCCGAGCTGTTGTGCGACTGGATGTGGTCAAGCACGGTGCCCGAACCGATACCCTCGGTGGTGAGCGCCTGCAATTCCTTGCCAGCACCCAGCACGAAGCCGGAATAGCGGATCTGGACGAAGCTCATGCGGCCCGAGTTGTCAGCCGCATTGCTGCCGCCGAAGCGGGCAAGGTCGGCAGCGCCTTCGGTGTCGCGTTCGCAGGTGCCGCCGGCCACGGTGCCGACGTTGCAGTCCGTCACCCGGGCGCGGCCCATCAGGACGACGCCGCCCCACTGGCCTTGCGAGGTATCGTCATTGTAGCCAAGGACGTTGTCCTTGCTGGTGAAGACGATCGGCAGGGTGGCCGAACCGACCGCGGCGATGCGGTTGCCGCGGTTGACGGCGAGCCACGACTGGCCGGTTTCGCCATAGAGGATGGCGCCCGGCGCGATCGTCAGGGTGACGTTGGTGTCAGCGGTCAGCGACGTGGTGCAACCCACTGTGGTCGAGGTGACCGGCGCGGCCGCGGTCGGCGCGTTGAAGCCGCCGTCGCAGCCGACGTTCACGCGGCCATTGATCTGGTAGAGCAGGCCCGGAATCTTGGGCAGCGTCGAGGACGTGCGCAGCAGGGTGGGCAGGCGGCAGATGCGCCACGAACCGGTCGGCCCGGTGATTGTGCCGGCATCGAACAGGCCCTGGGGATCGGCGATGGTGGGGCAGCCGCCAGCTGCGACGACCGAGCCCGAACCGCCGGGACCGGTGGTCGCGGTCGGGGTGGGGGCGGGATAGTTTATGGTGACGTTGCCGCCGGAACCGGGCGATGCAATGTCGCTCGGCCCACAACCAGCAAGCACCAGTGCGCTGCTGCCGACCAGGAACAGGCCTTGGATTTTCTTCACGATTAAGTCCCCTTGGAAATCCGGCGACGCAGGCGAGTCCGCCGTCGCGATTCGGCAAATAGGAGGACGAAGTGACACTTTGCCTGCGGTTGTCTGACTCAATCATGACACTGAATTGACACTGGCCTGCAGACAGAGTGAGGCAGGCTGGACTTTGCCCGAATCGGCAATCGGCGTTTGTTTCAGTATGATGACAATTGGCGAAATATTTTGCGGAACCGCGGATTTGCGTGTATTCTCCGGCCATAAAACCAATAAGAAGAGGAATGCCGTGATGATCCTTTCCGCGCTTGCCGCTGCACTTGTTGTCGTTGGACCGCTGTCGACCGGTAACGCCCCGGACGCCGATCCTGTGATCGAACGCACCGAGGCAGGCTATGCAGAACTTTCCGCCGGCCAGCCCGAAGCGGCCATCGTCCGCATCATGACCAGCCGGCAAGCCGGGGCCGAGGTCGCCAACCCCGCCGCGCTCATCAACCTTGCCGCCGCCCATGCCCGCCTTGGCCGCCCCGACGAGGCCCGCCGCCTGCTCGAGGCGAGCGTCAGCGCCGAGCGCTATGACCTACAACTGGCGAACGGCAGCTGGATGGATTCGCGCAGCGCCGCGCGGATTGCCATGAACAGGCTTGCGAGCAGCCGGGTCCTCGCCTCGCGCTAAACGGTCGACCCAAAGGCCGCGCCGCGCCGTCGGCGTGGCGGAAATGCCGGCCAGCCAGGCAATGTTTGGCGCTGGCGGAGTATTGAGACACATGTCATAGAGTTGTCATTGAACCTGCGCATTGCGGCGGCATGACCTGTGTTTCGACTCGCTTCACGATCGTGCGATCCGTGCTCGCCTGCCTTGCGGCGGGCGGGGCGCTGGCTGCATCCGGAGCGCGCGCTGACGTGCTGGAGATCGGCCCTGGGGGCGCGGTCTGGGTCGCGCGCGAAGCAAAGGCCGGGGGACCGGGCCAGCCCGCGGCTGACGCCGCTTCCGATGTGTCCGCAAATTTCACCCCTGCATCTTATACTGGCGTTAATGCGGATGCCGGGCCGGACAGCTGGCGCGCCCATGTCGGCCATCTTGCCGCCAAATACGATATCAGCCCGGCCCTGCTCGAAGCGGTGGTCTGGCAGGAAAGCCGGTGGAACATCCGGGCCGTCTCGCCCGCCGGGGCGCGGGGACTTGCCCAGTTGATGCCGGGGACCGCCCGCCAGCTCGGCGTCGATCCCGGCAATCCGCAGGCCAACCTCGAAGGCGGCGCGCAATACCTGCGGATGCAGCTCGACCGGTTTGATGGCGACGTCGAGAAGGCGCTGGCCGCCTACAATGCCGGGCCGGGACGCGTCGAACGCGCCGGCGGAATTCCGGCCATTCGTGAAACCAGGGACTATGTGGCGTCGATCATGGCGCGCCTGTCCCAACCCGTTCGGAGATGAATACGATGCGTTCCGCCGCGGCAATCGCCCTGTCCCTGATCCTCGCCGCCGTTCCCGGCGCTGCTTCCGCCCAGACCGTCCAGGCCAACCCGCAAGGGTCGGGGCCGATCGTCGCCGCGCTTGGCTGGCTGCAGGGCACGCTGCTGGGCAATGTCGCCACGACCGTGGCGGTCATGGCGGTCGCGGCGGTGGGCTTCATGATGCTGACCGGGCGGATGAACTGGCGCTTCGGGGCGACGGTGATCATCGGCACCTTCATCCTGTTTGGTGCCGGCGCGATCGTCTCGGGCATCCAGTCCGCCGCAGTGGCGGGCTGAGCGGCGATGGACCTCGCCCGCTTTCCCGTCCACCGGGCCCTGACCCGGCCCCAGATGTTCGCGGGCGTGACCTTCAGCTTTTTCATCATCAACGCGGCGCTGACCACCGAGGTCTTCCTGATCACCAAGAGCTTCCTCGCCCTGCCGGTGGCGCTGATGATCCACGCGGTGGGCTATCTCGCCTGCCTGCGCGAGCCGCGCGTCTTCGACCTGTGGATCACCAAGGTCAGCCGCTGTCCCCGCGTCCGCAACTGGCGGCGCTGGGGCTGCAACAGCTATTGCGCATGATGGACCGGAACTGATGGGCATTTTCTCCTCCGCCACAGGCACCATCGCCGCATGGGCCAGCAAGGAAACCCACGTGGGCGACCGCCTGCCCTATGCGGCGCTCGTGGACGACAATGCCGTCCTTTTGCGCGACGGATCGGTAATGATGGCGCTGCTCGTCCCCGGACTGGGGTTCGAGACGGCCGACAGCGACGAGTTGAACGCCCACGCCGGCACCCGCGAGGTGCTGCTGCGCAGCGCGCTCGACGCCCGGTTCGTGCTCTATCACTATGTCATCCGCCGGCGGGTGCAGGTAGAGCTGGACGCAGTGTTCGAGGACCCGATCGCTGCCCACATCGATGCGCGGTGGAAGGAGCGGCTGGCCGGGGGCGCGCTTTACGTCAACGACCAGTTCGTGACGCTGGTGCGCCGCCCCGCGCGGGGCAAGGCGGGGTGGGCCGAACGCGCGGCGCGGATGATCCGGCGGGGGCCGGGCGGGCATGGCGCGGCCGAGGCCGATGCGGGCGACATCAGGGCGCTGCGTGCTGCCGCGACGGCGATGGTTGCCTCGCTTGGCGCCTATGGAGCGCGGCTGCTGGGCGACTATGACGGCGCGGGCGGGCGCTGCAACGAGGTGCTGGAGCTGCTCTCGGCGCTGTGCAACGGCGAGATGCGCCCGGTGCGCCGCCCGGCGGAGGGCACTGACATCGGCCGGATGCTGCCCTACAAGCGGGTCAATTTCGGGCTCGACGCGGTCGAACTGCGCGGCGCGGGGGATGCGAAGTTCGGGGCGATGATCAGCCTCAAGGACTATCCCGACACCACCGCGCCGGGCCTGACCGATGCCCTGCTGCGCTTGCCGTGCGAGCTGGTCCTGACCGAAAGCTATGCCCCTGCCGACCGCCAGGTCGCGCGCGAGCGGATCGATCTGGCGGTGCGCCGGCTGCGTTCCGCCGACGAGGAGGCCCTGGCCGAACGGCGCGAGATGCAGGCCGCGCGCGACGCGCTGGGCACCGGCGCGGTCGGGTTTGGCGATCACCATCTGTCGGTGCTGGTCCAGACCGAGCGGCTCGATACGCTGGACGAAGCGGCGGCAGCCTGCGCGGCGGCGCTCGCCGACATCGGTGCGGTGGCCGTGCGTGAGGACGTCAACCTTGAGCCTGCGTTCTGGGGGCAGTTCCCCGGCAACGAGGGCTTCATCGTCCGCCGCGCGCTGATTTCCAGCGCCAACATGGCCTGTTTCGGCGCGCTCCACGGCTTTGCCCTCGGGCAAGCTGCGGGCAACCACTGGGGCGAGGCGGTCACCCTGCTCCAGACCACCAGCGCGACGCCGTTCTTCTTCAATTTCCACCACGGCGACCTTGGCAATTTTACCGTGATCGGTCCGTCGGGTTCGGGCAAGACGGTGGTGCTGAACTTCCTTGCCGCGCAGGCCCAGAAGTTTGCGCCGCGCACGATCCTGTTCGACAAGGACCGGGGCGCGGAAGTGTTCATCCGGGCCATCGGAGGACGCTACAGCCGGATCGCGGCGGGCCATCCGACCGGGTTCAACCCGCTCGCCCTGCCCGACCGGCCGGCCAACCGCGCCTTTCTGCGCGACTGGCTGGGCGTGCTGCTGGGCGCGGACGGGCCGGAGGAACTCGGGCTGATCGCCGCGGCGGTCGATGCGGCCTATGCCAACGATCCGGCGCTGCGGCGGCTGTCGAACTTCCGCGAACTGCTGGCGGGAACGCAGCGCCCCGCGCCGGGCGATCTTGCCGGGCGGCTGGATGCGTGGATCGGCAGCGGCGAACACGCGTGGCTGTTCGACAATCCGGTGCTGGGCGGGTCGGACGGGGCCGAGGACGGGCTTGACCTGTCGGCCGCGACGCTGGGCTTCGACATGACCGCGCTGCTGGAAACGCCGCGCCTGCGCACTCCGGTGATGATGTACCTGTTCCACCGGATCGAGGAACGGCTGGACGGCCAGCCGACGATGATCCTGATCGACGAGGGCTGGAAGGCGCTCGACGACGAGGTTTTCGCGGCCCGCATCCGCGACTGGCTCAAGACCCTGCGCAAGCGCAACGCGCTGGTCGGTTTCGCGACGCAATCGGCGCGCGATGCGCTCGACAGCCGGATCGCCACGGCGCTGGTCGAACAGACCGCGACGATGATCTTCATGCCCAATGCCCGCGCACGCGCCGAGGACTATTGCGAGGGCTTTGGCCTGACGCTGCACGAGCTGGAGCTTATCCGCACGCTGCCCGCGCGCAGCCGCTGTTTCCTGATCCGCCAGCCCGACGCTTCGGTGGTGGTCCGGCTCGACCTGTCGGGCGCACCCGAAGTGCTGGCCGTGCTGTCGGGACGGGAAAGCACGGTCCGCCGGCTCGATACGCTGCGCGCCGAATATGGCGATGCGCCCGAGGCCTGGTATCCCGCGCTCACCGGCGAGGCTTGGCCGGGCGAGGCCGGAGACGATGCGCTGTGGATCGAGGCGGCCGAATGAGCGGCTGCGCCGAGCTGGCCGCCGCGGCCTCGGACGGGGTTGCCCCGGCGCTCCGCGCGGTCGACTGCCTGGCGGGCGAGACCACGGCGGCCGCGTTTGGCCGCCTGTTCGGGGCGAGCGGGGCGCTGGCGCCGGCGCTGACCATCCTGCTCACGCTTTACATCGCGTTTTTTGCGCTGTCCCTGCTGACGGGACGGAGCCGCATCGGCGTTTCGGCGCTGACCCCGAAGGCCATGACGCTCGGGCTGGTGCTGACGTTCGCGACGAGCTGGGTGGCCTATCAGAGCGTGGTGTGGAACCTTGCCGTCGGGGCACCGGACCAGATCGCGGCCATCCTGACGGGCAGCACGGGTTCGGCCACGCAGATTTTCGCGGGCCGGATCGACACCGTGTTCGCCGCCATCGCCGAAGTCGCCACCGCCAGCGGGCAGAGCGCGCAAGGCGCGGGATCCGGTGCGGCCTCGGGCAGCTTTACCCCGGCCAATATCCTGTGGCTGGGAGCGCTGCTGCTGCTCGTCGGCACGGTCGGCGTGCTGGTTACGGCGCGGATCGCGCTGGCGATCCTGCTCGCGCTGGGGCCGGTCTTCGTGGTCATGGCGCTGTTTCGCGGAACCCGCGGATTGACCGCCGGGTGGCTGCGCGCCGTGGTGCTGATGGCGGTGACCCCGCTGTTCGTGGTGGTCGGCGGGGGGATCGTCATGGAACTGCTGGTGCCTATCGTCGCCAGCCTGCGTTCGGAAGCCGGGACAATCGACGGACGCGCGGCGATGGCGCTGTTCCTCGTCGCTTTCGTCCACGTCGCGTTGATGACGCTGATCGGCAAGGTCGCCGCGACGATGGTTTCGGCTTGGTCGGTCTTTGGCCTTGCGCGGGCGGCAGACCCGGCAGCATCGCCGCTCGCCGCCGGACAGACAGGAGCTACTCTTGCCGCGCCGGCCGCCCTGGTGGCCCAGCCCGCTGCCTTTGCTCCCGCGCGCAGCACCGCGCTTGCGCAGGCCGCCTTTGCCGCCCCGGCCTTCGCCTTGCCGACCGGGACCGGCCCTGCCACACGGATCGACCGCACGGTCATGGTTTCCGCCCCCGGCTCCTCCGCGTCGTCCCTGCCCGCCCAGTCCGTGCGCCGCACGCGCGGCATCGGCAGCCGCTTCCAGCCCCGGTCCAATCACGCCAAGGGAATGATCCGATGAACCTCCGCCCGCTGCTGATCGCGGCCCTCCCGCTAGGGCTGGCCGCAGCTGCCCCTGCCATGGCCGGGGATTCGCGCATCGCCACGCGCCTGTTCAACCCCGACGAAGTGGTGCGCATTGCCGGCCGGACCGGGGTCCAGGCCTCGGTCGTGATGGGCGAGGACGAGCGGATCGAGAACGTCGCCATCGGCGATTCCACCGCCTGGCAAGTGACGCCCAACAAGCGCGCCAACGTCCTGTTCGTCAAGCCGCTGGCCCCGCGCGCCCAGACCAACATGACCGTGATTACCGACCGTCACACCTACCTGTTCGACCTTGTCGCGGGGACCTCGGCGAGCCCGGTCTATGTCCTGCGGTTCACCTATCCGGTGCAGGAACGGCCCGCCGTGGCTGCTGCCGGCACCGCGCCGGTCCTGACCGAGACCGAGACCGAGGCCCTGACCGACAAGGTCCGCGATGCGGCGGTCGATCCGGCGAAGCTCAACTTTGCCTGGGCGCGCAAGGGCAAGGCCGCGCTGATGCCCGCGCGCATCTATGACGACGGCCAGTCGACCTTCCTCGGGTGGGAAGCGAAAGTGCCGATCCCGGCAATCCAGATCCGCAACGACGCCGGGGTCGAGGGGCCGGTGAACTTTGCCGTGCGCGACGACGTGCTGGTGATCGAAGGCGTGCCGGGCGAGATCGTTCTGCGCTCGGGCCGCGACGTTGCGACGCTGAAACGCACGGCCCCTCCCGCTGCGGCCCCGGCCCCTGCGCCGACCTCTGCCGGCACGCCCCCGGCGGCCCTTGCCGCGGCCGCCACCCCCGAAAAGGACCGCTGAGCCATGCGCGCCAACCGTCAGGACCGCGACCGTTTCAGCGCCGATGACCGCGATCCGCGCGAGGAACAGGGCGCGCAGATCATCGACCTTGCCACGCGCCATGTCATGCCCGCCGTCACCCAGCGCAAGCCGGGACGCGAGGGACTGGGGCTGTTCGCCGGGGTGCTGGTGGTCGGGATGCTGGGCACGGTCACACTGTGGTCGCTAGATTCGGCGCGCACCGCGCCGGATGCGCCGGACCAGCGTAAAACAGTGCAGCCGCCCGTCCCGGTCGCGCCGGGCGGCGGGATCGAGCTTGCCCCGCCGGTCCCGCCCCAGGCGATTACCCCGCCCGGCATGGCGCCCGCGCCGGTCCTTGCCTCGCCGCCACAGTCCGCGCCGCTGGCCCCGCCCGCCGGCAATCCCGCCGCGTCGCCCACGGTGGTCTATGACGTGGGCTCCCTCCCCGCGCCGCTGGCCCCGGGAACCGCACCGATAGTTGCCGGAGCAGCCCCCGCCGCGCCGACCGGCAATGCCAACGAGGACTTCGCCAGCCGTCTCGGCGGGGTCGGCGGCGGCGCGGCCGTGGCCTCGGCCAGCTTCGATCCGCGCACCACGGTGACGCAGGGCACGCTGATTCCGGCCGTGCTGGAAACCGCGATCGACACCGACGTGCCTGGCTATGTCCGCGCGGTCATTTCGACCGACGTGCGTTCGTTCGATGGGCGGACCGTACTGGTGCCGCGCTCCTCGCGCCTGATCGGCCAGTACAAGAGCGGGCTCCAGTCGGGGCAGAAGCGGGCCTATGTCATCTGGACGCGGCTGATCCGGCCCGACGGGGTTTCGGTCAACATCGGCTCGCCCGCGGTCGGCTTTGCCGGCGAGGCGGGGCTGGCCGGTAAGGTCAACACCCATTTCTTCGAGCGCTTTGGCTCGGCCATGCTGCTGTCGGTGATCGGCGGGCTTTCCGCGGTCGGCGGCAATGCGGGCGTGATCATCGCCGGTGGCGGCCAATCGGCGGCGGCGGCGGCGGTCGGCCAATCGGGCCAGATCGGGCCGACGGTGCGGGTGCGCCAGGGTCAGCCGGTGCGCGTGTTTACCGCCCGCGACCTCGATTTCTCCAAGGTGGCAGGGCAGTGACCGCGGACCTGCGGGTCCTGGCCGTACACAGCCCGGGCACGCCCTCGGGCGAGCCTGCCCCCACGGCGGCACCGCGCAGTGTCTATCTCGATGCCTATCTCGCGCCGTTCCGCCCCTGGCTTGACCGCGAGACGGTGACCGAGGTCCTGGTCAACCGCCCGGGCGAGCTGTGGATCGAGGATGCGGCGCGCCCGGGGATGGAGCGGGTGCTGTTGCCCGAAATCACCGACAGCCTGCTCCAGCGCCTGGCCGAACAGGTAGCCCGGATCAGCCACCAGGGCATCAACCGCGAACACCCGCTGCTGGCCGCGACGTTGCCGGACGGCGCGCGCATCCAGTTGTGCGGACCGCCGGCGACGCGCCGGCACTGGGCGCTGGCGGTGCGCCGCCACCGCCTGCTCGACCTGCCGCTCGACGCCTATGACCGGGGGCCGATCGTGCCGCGCGCCGAATCGCCGATGCCCGACCCGCTGGCCGAGCCGATCGCCTATCTGCGCGAGGCGGTGCGCCGCCGCCGAACGATCCTGATCTCGGGCGGGACCTCGACCGGCAAGACCACTTTCCTGGGGGCCATGCTGCGCGAAATTCCCGCCGGTGAGCGGGTGGTGCTGGTCGAGGATACTGCCGAGCTGAAATTTCCCGGCGCCAACGGGGTCGGCCTGATCGCCGTCAAGGGCGAACTGGGCGAGGCCAAGGTTTCGGCCAACGACCTGCTCCAGGCTGCCCTGCGCCTGCGCCCGGACCGGATCGTGCTGGGCGAATTGCGCGGGACCGAGACGGTAAGCTTCCTGCGCGCGATCAACACCGGGCATCCCGGCTCGTTTTCAACGGTCCATGCCAATACTCCGCGCGGCGCGCTCGAACAGATCGCACTGATGGCCATGCAGACCGGGATCGGCCTGACCCGCGCCGAGACGCTCGAATATGCCGCCTCGGTCATCGACATCGTGGTCCAGCTCGACCGGATCGAGGGCAAGCGCGGCATTGCGGCCATCGCAGCCTCGTCCAGCCTGCTCGGCTGAGGGGCCGGGGGCGGCAAGCCGCGGAAATCCCGGCGGAACTGTCGCACAAGCGTCATCATAACGTCATCTACCCTCGCCATTCTCGGACCTACCGGCTGCCGTGTGGCAGCGTCCGATTGTTTGTGCGCCCCATATGATTGACGCCCGTATCATCCTCCTTGCGACATCCGATCCCGGCCAGGCCCGGCTTCTGGCCAATGACATGGCGCAGCGGCGGCCGAATATCAGGACCGCCGTGTTCGATCCGTCCGGGCCTGAATTCGCCACGGATGGCGAAACGGCGATGCCGTGGTTCTTCATCGACTGGTTGCTGCCGGAAATGTCCGGGCTGGAACTGTGCCGCCGCCTGCGCGAGGGCGGAGCGACGCGCCGCGCCCACCTGACGCTGGTGCTGGACAGCCTCGATCCCGACCTGCGCCGCCGCGCGCTGGCCGCCGGGGCCGATGACTACATGCTGGCCCCGCTGACGGTCGAGGCGATCGCCTCGCGGCTTGGCGCGGCGCCCGTGGCTCCGCCCCGTGCCGCCGGATACAACCAGCTCGTCCACGGCGAGCTCACCATCGACCTCGCCGCCTTCCAGGTTCGTTTCCGCGAACGACCGCTCACCCTGCGGCCGAACGAGTTCCGCCTGCTCACCCATTTCGTCGAGAACCCAGACCAGGTCTTTTCCCGTGCCAGCCTGATCCGCCACCTTGGCAAGGAAGGCGGCGAGATCGACGAGCGGACGGTCGACGTCTGGATCGGCCGCCTGCGCCGGGGGCTGCGCGCCCACGGCGCGCCCGATCCGCTGCGCACGGTGCGCTCGCTCGGCTACGTCCTCGACAGCCGGACCGCCTGAAACGGACCGGCACGGCTCATCGAAGTTCCGGCAATATAACGATTTTTTGTAATTTACGACGAACCACAGCGCAGCGAGGCAGTTGCGTGGCCTGCGGCCAGGGGTTAGGACGCTGCACCGATAACGGTTGCAGGGACGGGTCGCTTGAACCACCGCAAATTGATTGCCTATGCGTTGATTGCCATACTTGTCGTCTCGATAAGCCTGTGGCGGTGGCTTTCCGTCCGCCGGCAGCGGCGCGAGACCGAGCGGCGGCACGGTCCGCGAGTCGACTGAACGGGACGGATTGGCACCCTTGCCACTTGCCCCGACCGGCGCTTGAAGGCATAGGCGCGGGCGAGTCCCCGGCCCGCTGCGGGCCGCCATGCGGGACTGCCGATGAAAGGCTTGTCGATGAAGGTCCGCGTCCATGTCAGCCTCAAGAACGGGGTGCTCGACCCGCAGGGCCGCGCAATCCATCACGCGATCGAAGGGCTGGGCTTTTCAGGCGTGCACGACGTGCGCGCCGGGCGGCTGTTCGAGCTTGAGGTCGACGACAGCGTGAGCGATGCCGCGCTGGACGAAATGGCCTCCAGGCTGCTCGCCAACATGGTGATCGAGAATTACCGGATCGAGCGGGTAGCCGGCTGATGGCGTTCCGCTCCGCCGTGATCACCTTCCCCGGTTCCAACTGCGACCGGGACATGGCCGATGCGCTGGAGAAAATCTCCGGCACGGCACCGCTGCGGGTGTGGCATGGCGACGCCAGCCTGCCGGAGGGGCTGGACTTCATCGCCCTGCCGGGCGGTTTTTCCTATGGCGACTATCTGCGTTCCGGAGCGATGGCCGCGCGTTCGCCCATCATGCGGGCGGTGGTTGCGTCCGCTGGCCGGGGCGTGCCGGTGCTGGGCGTGTGCAACGGCTTCCAGGTGCTGACCGAGGCCGGGCTGCTGCCGGGGGCGTTGATGCGCAATGCGGGGATCCGCTTCGTCTGCCGCGAGGTGGCGCTGAAGGTGGAGAACAACCAGAGCCTGTTCACCGCCGGCTACGAGGCCGGACAGGTGATCCGCGTGCCGGTGGCGCACCACGACGGGAATTTCTTTGCCGACGCCGACACGCTGGACCGGATCGAGGGCGAAGGCCGCGTGGCGTTCCGCTATGCCGAGATCGTCAACGGCTCGGCTCGGGACATCGCCGGCGTGCTGAACGAGGCAGGCAACGTGCTGGGGATGATGCCCCACCCGGAGCGCGCGATCGAGACGGCGCATGGCGGGACCGACGGGCGGGCCTTGTTCGAAAGCGCGGTGAAGAGCCTGGTCGGGGCCTGAACCGGGACGCCTGATGGATCAGGCGGCGCGACCCGATCGGGCCGCCTGCTTGGGCGCGAGCAATCGCCGCGCTTCGACCGAGGGCATCGGACGCCCGTAATAATATCCCTGGATCTTGTTGCAGCCGAGGGTCTTGACCACCTCCAGTTCGCTTTCGGTTTCGACCCCCTCGGCCGTGGTCGTGACGCCGAGGCTTTCGGCCATGGCGACCACGGCGCGAATGATCGCAAGGCTTTCGCGGTTACCCTGGGCGGCGCCCTGGACAAAGCTGCGGTCGACCTTGATGGTCGAGAAGCGCAGCTTGCGCAGGTAGCCGAGCGAGGAATAGCCGGTCCCGAAATCGTCGAGCGCGATCGAACAGCCCAGCCCCATGATCTGTTCGAGCGTGTTGCGGGCGGCCGAGGCGTCGCGAAGGAAGATCGATTCGGTGACTTCAATTTCAAGCCGGCTGGCAGGCAGGCCAGTGATGGCGAGCGCGGAAACCACGGTCGAGGCGAACTGCGGGTCGAGCAACTGTTCGCCCGAGACGTTGACCGCGACCTTGATGTGGCTGGGCCATGAAACCGCCTCGCGGCAAGCTTCGCGCAGGACCCATTCGCCGATCGGCACGATCAGGCGGGTATCCTCGGCCAGCGGGATGAACTTGGCCGGGCTGACGGAGCCGTGCTCGCTGCTCTGCCAACGCAGCAGGGCCTCGAAAGAGACAACGCTTTCGCTGTCGGCGCTGACCACCGGCTGGTAGTGGAGGAGCATCTCGTTCCGTTCGAGCGCGCGGCGCAGCGAGAATTCAAGCTGGCGGCGCTCCTCGGCGTGAGCGTGGAGCGCCGGTTCGTAGGTGAAGTGCTTGCCCCCGCCCGCGTCCTTGGAGCGGTAGAGCGCGAGGTCGGCGTTGCGCATCAGGGTTTCGACGGTCGAGCCATCGCGCGGGCCGACCGCCGAGCCGACGCTGGCGCCGACGTAGAGCGTGTGGTGGTCGACCTCGTAGGGCTGCGACAACCGGTCGATCACCGCAGCGGCGACCTTTTCCACGCGATCGAGGTCGGAGGCGTCGCGGATAACGATGGCGAATTCATCGCCACCGAGACGTCCGCACAGCTCGTTCTCGGTCATCAGTTCCTTGAGCCGCGCGGAGACGCGGGCAAGCAGCTGGTCGCCGACGATGTGGCCGAGCGTATCGTTGACCGCCTTGAACCGGTCGAGGTCGATCATCAGGAAGGCGCAGCGCGTGCGCCATTGTTCGGCATAGCGCATTCCGTCGGCCATCGCCTCGGTCAGCATCAGCCGGTTGGGCAGCGCGGTCAGGGTGTCGTACCGGGCGAGCTGGGCGATCTTGTCGGCGCTCTCGCGCTGCTCGGTGACGTCGGAGCCGACCCCGCGGAAGCCTTCGAAAACGCCGTTTTCATCAAGCCTGGGGGTGCCGGACAGTTCCCACCAGCGCTGTCGGCCCTTGATGGTGACGCGAACCAGCAGGTTGGAGAAGCTCTCGCGGCGCTTGAGCCGTTCGGCAAGGTCGTGGAGGCTGGAGGGGAACTGGCCGCTTTCCCAGGCGTCGCCCGCGATCAGCTGGATGAACGGCTTGGATTCGATGTCTTCGGGATCGAGCCCGAGGGCGAAGGCGAAGCGCGGGGACACCGAACGGACCCGGCGCGAGGTGTCGACCTGCCACAGCCAGTCGGCCTCGCCTTCCTCGAACTCGCGCAGGAGGAGCGAGACGACCTCCGACTTTTCGAGCATCCCGGCCTCGGCCACGCGCGAGGCGAGGTAGGTGCGGGCACCCTCGACCGTTCCGATGATGACGATGATCATGAACACCGTGGCGATCAACGCGGTCTGCCACAGGCCATAGATCGCGAACTCGACCACGGCGAGTCCGCCGACGATGCCAGTGAAGATGATCGTGCCTAGCGGAACCGCGGGGACGACGACGGCGGTGGCCGTCATCAGCATGGCAAGGATGGTCCACAGTTCCAGCCGTGCCTCGATCGAGGCGAAAGGTGCGAAGAACAGGATCGGCACGGCCCAGACCACAGCGACGATGGCAGTGCTGATGGTCTGGGTGTTGACTTCCTCGCGGCTCATCCGGCGGCGGTCGGCGTCACCAAGCGAACGGTCGTAGCGCGAGCCGTAGTAGAGCGCGCCGGCGAGCGAGACGAACCAGCCGATCAGTGCCATCAGCATGACGTGGCCGACGAATAACTGCACGGTCGCCAGCGCAGCGATCCCGTGGGCGATGATGCGCGAGACGGTGACCTTGGCGAGGCTCGAATATTGCAGGCCCCGCAGGCGCGGCCAGTCCCCCTCGGGCGGGTTGACCAGACCGAGCACGGCAAGGACCGGAAGGTCCCTTGGCAGCGTGGTTATTTCTTGCGAGCGCGCGTTCACGCCGACGTGGTAGCCGCGCAATCCTTAGCGCCGCGTAAAGCCCAACGGCAATTGGCTAACGGTTCGTCGCATTACAGCAGAGGAAACTGCGTTATTCGACGGTAACCGATTTGGCGAGGTTGCGCGGCTGGTCGACGTCGGTGCCTTTGACGCAAGCGACGTGATAGGCCAGCAGCTGGACCGGCACGGCATAGACCAGCGGCGAGATCAGCGGGTGGACCGTGGGCATCTCGATCGTGGCGAGGCAGCCCTCGCCCGCTTCGGCCAGCCCTTCGGCATCCGAAATGAGGACGATCTTGCCGCCGCGGGCGCGGACCTCCTGCATGTTGCTCACGGTCTTTTCGAACAGCGGTCCCGACGGGGCGAGGACGATCACGGGAACGCTCTCGTCGATCAGGGCGATGGGGCCGTGCTTCATTTCGCCGGCGGCATAGCCTTCGGCATGGATGTAGCTGATTTCCTTGAGTTTCAGTGCGCCTTCGAGGGCCAGCGGATAGTCCTGCCCGCGCCCCAGGTAGAGCACGTCGCGGGCCGGGGCGATGAGGTGGGCCATGGCCGCGATCTCGCCGTCGTGGGCCAGCGCGGCGTTGAGGCAGGCCGGCACCTCAAGCAGTTGGGAGACGATGTCGCACTCTTCCGCCCGGTCCATCCGGCCGCGTTTGACCGCAAGGTGCGCGGCAAGCGCGGCGAGGACCGCGAGCTGGCAGGTGAAGGCCTTGGTCGAGGCGACGCCGATTTCGGGCCCGGCGTGGGTGGGCAGCAGCAGGTCAGCCTCGCGCGCCATCGAGGAGGTCGGGACGTTGACGACGACCGCGATGGTCTGCCCCGCCTGCTTGCAGTGTCGCAGTGCGGCAAGGGTATCGGCGGTTTCGCCCGATTGCGAGATAAACAGCGCAAGGCCGCCCGGCTCCAGCACGGGGTCGCGATAGCGGAACTCGCTGGCGACATCGATGTCGACCGGGAGCCGGGCGAACTGTTCGAACCAGTATTTGGCGACAAGCCCGGCATAATAGCTGGTCCCGCAGGCGACGATGGTGACGCGGTTGATGGCCGAAAGGTCGAAATCGAGCTGCGGCAGGGCGACCGACTGGTCGACCTGGCGGATGTAGCTGCGCAGGGTCTGGGCGACCACGGTCGGTTGCTCGAAGATCTCCTTCTGCATGAAGTGGCGGTAGGTGCCCTTCTCGATCGCGGCGGCCGAGGCACCTGAGGCGACGACCTCGCGGGTGACGGGGGCATTGTCCTTGCCGTGAATGCGTGCCCCGTCGCGGGTAATGACCACCCAGTCGCCCTCGTCGAGGTAGGTGATGCGCTGGGTCAGCGGGGCGAGCGCCAGCGCGTCGGACCCGAGGTAGGTCTCACCTTCCCCAAAACCCACGACCAGCGGCGAGCCGAGCCGCGCGCCGATCAGCATGTCGGGATAAGCCTTGAAGGCGATGGCCAGCGCGAAGGCGCCACGCAGCTGGGGAAGGACGGCCTTGACGGCCTCCTCGGGCGATGCCCCGACCTCGACCTGTTCGGACAGGAGGTGGGCGACGACTTCGGTATCGGTGTCGCTCTCGAACGTGCGGCCCCGCGCGGTGAGTGCTTCGCGCAGGGAACGGAAGTTTTCGATGATGCCGTTGTGGACCAGCGCGAGGTGCTCGGTCGCATGGGGGTGGGCGTTGGCCGCCGTGGGCGCGCCGTGGGTGGCCCAGCGGGTGTGGGCGATGCCGGTGGTGCCGGGCGCGGGGTTGCGCGCCAGTTCGATCACGAGGCCCGACAGCTTGCCCGGCGCGCGCCGGCGAACCAGATCGCCGCCCGCGATGGTGCAGACCCCGGCGGAATCGTAGCCGCGATACTCCATCCGGCGCAGGCCGTCGACCAGCCGGTCTGCCACTTCATCCTTGCCGACAATTCCGATGATTCCACACATCTGAAGATAAAGCCTTTCGTATCAGGTATATGGGACGCGGATGCCGGGGACATGCGGCGGAAAATCAGCGACGTTGCGGGTGACGAGGATCGCCCCATGCTCCTGCGCAGAGGCAAGGACAAGCGCGGCGGCGAGGCTGAGCGCGGGCCGCTCGGACTTGAGCGTGGCGGCGCGGCGGGCGATTTCAGGCGTGATCTCGCGGATCGCGAAGTTGGCGAGGAAACGCTCGGTCTCCTCGCGCGCGGCGGAAGGGACCTGCGCCATGACTTCAAGCCAGGTGATGCGGCTGATGTACGGCCGCTTGACCCGGCGCAGTTCGGCCATCGCGCCGTGGTGGCCCGAAAGCGTATCGACGATGATCCCGGTGTCGAAACAGGTTTCAGTCATTCCTGCGGCTTTTCAGGCTGGTCAGCGCGGTTCCATCCGGCCCGGACTTCGCCCTCATACGCTGCGCCGTCGATGCCGCGGCCATAGCGGGTCCACAGGCCAAAGCCCTGCTCCAGCCAGTCGCGCTCAGCCTCGCGGTAGGCGCTGACCGCCTCGCGCAGCAGCGCCGCGCGCGACTTGCCGAGCACGGCGGCGCGCTGGTCGAGCCAGCGGATGTCGGCATCGGGAAGATCGGCGAGGATGCGCATGATGATATATCTGTATGATATCGCTGTGCCGGACGTCAAGGCCGCCCTGCCTTTGCCAACCCTAGTTGCCGCGTGGTTAACAACCGGCCACCCGCTGGCTAGGGGAATTCAAGGCTTTTTCGCGGCCTGCCGTTCGGACTTTTTCTTCTTCATCGCGTCGTGAAAGCGGTCGGCCCAGCCGGGCTTGACCAGCTGTTCGGCGCGGACGAGGCGCAGTTCGCCATCGCCGACATCGCGGCTGACCGCACTGCCCGCCGCGACGATGGCGTCGGCCCCGATCCGGACCGGGGCAATCAGGGCGGAATTGGAGCCGATGAAGGCGCGCGGGCCGATCACGGTCTTGTGCTTGAAATAGCCGTCGTAGTTGCAGGTGATCGTGCCTGCACCAAGGTTGGCCCCGGCGCCGACTTCGGCATCGCCGACGTAGGACAGGTGGTTGGCCTTGGCCCCTTCGTCCATGCGGGCGCTCTTGACCTCGACGAAGTTGCCGATCTTGACCTTGGGGCCGAGCACCGTGCCAGGGCGCAGGCGGGCATAGGGGCCGACCTCCACGCCGCTCGCCAGCGATGCCCCGGCGAGGTGGCAGAAAGCGCGGATGGTGACGTTGTCGGCCACGGTAACGCCGGGGGCGAAGACGACGTTGGGTTCGATCAATACGTCGCGGCCAAGCCGGGTGTCCCAGGCGAACCATACGGTTTCCGGCGCGATCAGGCTCGCGCCATCGGCCATGGCGGAGAGGCGGCGGCGCGACTGCCAGCGCAGCTCCGCTTCGGCCAGTTCGGCGCGGCTGTTGATCCCGGCGACTTCGTGTTCGTCCGCCGTGACGACGACGGCGCAGGTGCGGCCCTGCGCATTGGCGACATTGACCGCATCGACGAGGTAGTATTCGCCCTGCGAGTTGTCGTTGCCGACCTTGGCGAGGAGCGCGAACAGGTCCTCGGCGCGGACCGCCATCAGGCCGGAATTGCACAGGCGGCAGGCGCGTTCGGCCGGGCTTGCGTCCTTGTGCTCGACCATTTTCACGATCCGCCCGTCCTGCGCCATGACGCGGCCGTACTGCAGGGTGTCAGCCGGTTCGAAGCCAAGCACGACCATCACTGGCGCGTCAGCCTCATGCATGCGGGCGATCATCATGCGCATGGTTTCGGGCGCCACGAACGGCACATCGCCGTAGAGGATCAGCACGTCGCCCGAGAAGCCGGCGAGCGCCGCTTCGGCCTGCTGGACCGCGTGGCCGGTGCCAAGCTGGGGATCCTGCACGGCCAGCGTCGCGCGGGTGCCAAGCTGCGCTTCGAGTTGCTCGCGCCCGCTGCCGACGACAATGACCTGATGCTGCGGCGAAAGCTGCGCGACGCTGGCGAGGAGGTGTTCGAGCATCGGCCGGCCCGCGATGGGGTGAAGGACCTTGTGCAGGTCGCTTTTCATGCGGGTGCCCTTGCCGGCGGCGAGGACGATTACGGCCAGGGGGGCGGGAGACGCGGGCGATTCAGTGCTCATGGCGGCTGCTCTGCCAGCAAATGGTTGCGGATTCCACCGCCGCGCGGCATCGGCCGGTGCATGAACGCTTTTCCATTCGAAATCGTCGGGTTTGACCTCGACGGAACGCTGCTTGACACCCATGCCGACCTTGGCGCGGCGCTGAACCATGCGCTGGGATTGGCGGGACGTCCGCCGGTGCCGGTGGCGCAGGTGCAGGACCTGATCGGCGGGGGCGCGCGGATGATGCTCGACCGGGCGCTGGCATTGACCGGGGAAGTGCTGCCCGAGCCGGACCTGACCGCCCTGCACCGCCAGCTGATCGCATTCTACCGCGACAATATCGCCGTGCATTCGGGGCTTTACCCTGGCGGGGCGGAAATGCTCGACGCGCTGGACGCGCGGGGGGCGAAGATTGCCGTGGTGACCAACAAGATGGAATCGCTGGCGGTGAAGCTGCTGGACGAACTGGGGCTATCCTCGCGGCTGGCTCTGATCCTTGGCGGGGACAGCCTTGGGCCGGGACGCGCCAAGCCGGCACCGGACCTGCTGCACGAGATGGTCGCCCAGCTGGGCGGCGGCAGCGCTGCGTTCGTCGGCGACACCACCTTCGATACCGGCGCGGCGCGGGCCGCGGGGCTGCCATGCGTGGCGGTGAGTTTCGGGTTCAACGACGTGCCGGTGCACGCGATGGGCGCGGACGCGATAATCGACCATTATGACGAACTGGTGCCGGTCTTGATGGGGTTAAAGGTAAAGGCAGAAGGTTGAAGGGGACGAATCCGGGGCCAAATGCCCCAGACCCCCATGATTTTTCCGAGCCCGCACACGCCACGTGGCGCTTGAATGCCGCGCTGACATTATCGGGGTGCAGGGGTGATAGTCCCTGCCCTATCCCTTTGTTCTTAAGGCGCTTCGCGCGAAATCAGCCTTCGACGATCTTCATCAGCCGCCGTTCGATCGGGCTGAGCACGCCGACAAGGTCGTGGCCCCGTTTGAGGATCTGCCCGGCTTCTCCGAACAAGGTCCACATGCCTTGTTTGGCGCGCAGGTCCGGGCGTTTTTCGACGCGGGCCTGGGGGCGTTCGGCGGCGCGGCGGAAGGCGCTGAAGCTGGCGGCGTCGCGGGTGAAGTCCATCGCGTAGTCGCGCCATTGGCCGGCGGCGACCATGCGACCGTAGATGTCGAGGATGCGGGTCAGTTCGGTGCGGTCAAACCCGACTTGCAGCACCGGGCGAGCCGGAAAGGGGACGACCTGTGCGCCCCTTGTCGCTGGGTCTTCGGGCCGCACCCGGCGTCAGGCTCCGGTCCGCTTGGTGCGGGTCTGGCTTTGCCGTTCGGCCTTCAGCTCTGCCACTTCGGCCTGGAGCACGGCGACCTGCTCGGCAAGGACGGCGAGGCGGTCCACGTCGCGGGCAGCTTCGGGGCTGTCGGAGCAGCGTTCCTTGCACGGTGTGCCATAGGGGATGAAGTCCTGCTGCCATGTTTCCGCCGCCACCAGCGTCGAACGGGCCTTGACCCCGACCATGGTGGCTCCTTCGGGCACGTCTTCGGTGACGACGGCGTTGGCCCCGACGCGGGCGCGCGGGCCGACGGTGATGGGGCCGAGGATCTGCGCGCCGGAGCCGACGATGACGTTGTCACACAGCGTGGGGTGGCGCTTGCCGCCGATGCCGTTGGCCGGGTTGGTGCCGCCAAGCGTAACACACTGGTAAATGGTCACGTTGTCGCCGATTTCCGCGGTTTCGCCGATGACGGTGAAGCCGTGGTCGATGAAGAGATGCTTGCCGATCTTCGCGCCGGGGTGGATGTCGATCGCAGTGAGGAAGCGCGCGGTGTGGTTGACCGCGCGGGCGAGGAAGAACAGCCGCCCCTCGAACAGCCAGTGGGCGATGCGATGGAGGCCCACGGCGAGCAGGCCCGGATAGAGCAGGACTTCCCAGCGGCTGCGGGGAGCCGGATCGCGTGCCTCGATCGAGTCGAGGTAATCAGTCAACCGCTTGAACATCGCAGCCCTCATTGTCGCCCAGATTGCGCTTCAGAACAAGCGCGGCCGGGTTTGTCCGTTTACTTCCTCGAGCGCGTCGCGCCAGATCCCTTGCGTGGGGGGCTGTTTGCGTCCGAGACTGAGCCGGTCAATCGCCTCGACCAGCTTTTCGGTCCCCAGATGGCTACGCTCCATCCGCGGCACAAGGTATGCGGCGGCATCGGGGCCAAGGGTGAAGCCGCGCAGCTCGGCATGGAGGGCGAGGAGCCCGGCCATCATCTCCTCGTCCGGGGTGCCGATTTCGAGGTGGAGCGAGCCGCCGAGGCGTGAGGCGAGGTCGGGCAGCGCGGGGCTCCAGCCGCCATCGGCAGCATTGGCGACGAGGAGCAGCGGGGTGGCGCTTTCCTGCGTGCGGTTCCAGCGGTGGAACAGCTCGGTCTCGTCCATGTGGTCGGCATCGTCGATGGCTTCACCCTGCCCGCTCGCGGCGAACCAGCGGGCGAGGAGCGACTTGCCCGAGCGCGGGGGGCCGAACAGCAGCGCGGTGCGGAAGGGCCAGTGCGCGGTCTGGGCGAAGGCATCCAGCGCGGCGGCGTTGGCATTGCCGACGACGATCCGCGAGGGACTGGCCCCCGCCGCCAGCGGGAGGGGAATCTGCCTCATTCTATTTCTTGATACTGAGCGCGTTGTTGCCGGTCACGACCGAGAAGCCGCGCGCCTTGAGCGCGGCGGCGAGTTCGTCGATCGAGCCGGTGAAGGTGACGCGCAACACCGAAGTGCCGCCCATCGCGAGGCTGGAGGTGGCCGCGCCCTTGACCCCCGGAACCGAGCGGACCGAGGCCAATGTGGTGTCGACCGCGCGGGCATCGGGCGAGGCGAACTGGACGGTGAAGGTGGCCGGGGCCTCGGTAGCCGGGGCGGTTTCGAGAACCGGCTCGATGCCGGGGACCGCCGTGACGGCAGCGGCTTCCTGCGCGGCGCTGACCCGTTCGGCGGCATTGATCAGCGCGCTGATCGCCGGATCGAGCGCGGCGGTGTCGGAATTGAGTGTGGGATTGACACGCAGGGTGCCCGCGGCGAGCGCGTCGGCATAGACGCGGTCCATCCGCAGGACGGCGTCGTTCAGCATCCGGGGCAGGCTGGCGGTGTCCTTGGCGGTAAGCTCGAAGGTGCCGAGGACGCGGTTGTCGGGGCCGTAACGGGCGGTGAAACTGCCCTTGACCGGGCCGCCGGGCCACTGCCGTTCGAGCCGGGCGACGGGCATGATCACGTCGCTGGCACCGAACTGGTCAAGGATATTGCGCCACCATGAGCGCGAGCGGCGTGTCAGCTGGCCGGCGGTGAGCATCAGCGAATCGCCGCCGCCGCCGGTGGGGCGGACATAGTCAACCGTGGAGGCCCCGGCGTGGAACTGGGCCCATGCGGTCTGCCAGGGGCCGCGCACTTCATAGACCTGTGCGGTGCCGCCGGAGAATAACACCGGAATGGTCAGCAAGGGCTGCGAACGCTGGGCCACGTTGCCCTCGCCGCCGATATACTGGCCGGTGCGGGTGCGGTCGAAGATCACGCCGAGGCGGGCGATGTAGCGGCGCGGGCCGATCTGTTCGCGTTCGACCACGACGGCGGACACGAGCGATTCGATCTGGCCTTCGGGCAGCCCGGGTCCGCCGGCCTTGGCCCAGGCCTGTTTCGCCGCCTCACGCCAGCCGGCGCGGCGGGCTTCGTCCGCAGTCTTGCCGGTGGTGTTGACCTCGATCCCGTCAACCTGGATGTCACCGGTGGAGGCGACAGGGGCGATGCCCCGGTCCCCCTCGATCTGCGCCAGAAGCCGCGCGGGGCCGACTGCGAAGAGCACGATTCCCAGCGCGAGCGCAACGCCCAAGCCAAGCTGCGCGGCGGCGCCGGGGCGCCAGTTGCGCGGCGAGGGGGGGGTGAGCGTGAATGCCATCGGGTAAAACCGGGGGCCTTTTGCCCAAACGGCCATGGAAATCCAAGCAGGAAAGCGCTAGTCGCCGCATCGACATGACAAACGATCCCGAAAAGCAGTCCTACAGCTACGAACAGGCTGGCGTTTCCATCGCGGCCGGCAATGCGCTGGTGAAGGCCATCGCGCCGCTGGCAAGGGCCACGGCCCGCCCCGGCGCGGACCCGGAACTGGGGGGCTTTGGCGGGTTCTTCGACCTCAAGGCCGCGGGATACAAGGACCCGCTGCTGGTGGCCGGGAACGACGGCGTGGGCACCAAGGTCAAGCTGGCCATCGACCATGACCGGCACGACCAAATCGGGATCGACCTTGTCGCGATGTGCGTCAACGATCTCATCGTCCAGGGCGCGGAGCCGTTGTTGTTCCTCGATTATTTTGCCACCGGCAAGCTGGACAGCGGCATTGCCGAACGCGTCGTGGCGGGCATTGCCGACGGCTGCAAGATTGCCGGCTGCGCGCTGATCGGCGGCGAGACGGCCGAAATGCCGGGGATGTATGCGGCGGGCGACTATGACCTTGCAGGCTTCTGCGTCGGCGCGGTCGAACGCGGCGAGCAGCTCACCGGGGACAAGGTCGCGGCGGGCGACGTTCTGATCGGGCTGGCGTCCTCGGGGGTCCATTCCAACGGTTATTCGCTGGTGCGGCGGCTGGCGGCGGACAAGGGCTGGAAGCTGGAGCGCCCTGCCCTGTTCGACATGGAGCGGCTGCTGATTGACTATCTGATCGAGCCGACTCGGATTTACGTGAAGAGCCTGCTGCCGGTGATCCGCGCCGGGCGGGTCCATGCCCTGGCGCATATTACCGGCGGCGGCCTCTTGGAAAATGTGCCTCGGGTCCTGCCCAAGGGCCTTCATGCCCGGATTGACGCAGGCGCGTGGGAACAGCCGCGTCTGATGGCGTTCCTGCAGGCGCAAGGGAACATCGAGCCCGAGGAAATGGCGCGCACCTTCAACTGCGGCATCGGGATGGTGCTGGCGGTGGCGGCGGACGAGGTGGCCGGGCTGGTCGAGGACCTGACGGCTGCGGGCGAGACGGTGTTCGTGATCGGCGCCATCGAGGAAGGCCCGCGTGGCTGCACCGTCCAGGGCCATACCGAGGTATGGTCAGCGCGCGAGGAATGGGAAGCGATCCACCTCTCCTAGACTTTTCGTCACCCTGAACTTGTTTCAGGGTCCATCGCGCCATCAAGGCGGGCCTTTGCGGGAGCACAATGGATGCTGAAACAAGTTCAGCATGACGGGGTTGGGCGATGAGCCGGGCCAAGGTTGCCGTCCTGATTTCAGGCAGCGGGACCAATATGGCCGCGCTGCTCTATGCCAGCCGGGCGGCGGACTGTCCGTTCGAGATCGTGCTGGTGGCATCGAACAACCCGGATGCGGGCGGACTGAAGCTCGCTGCGGCCGAGGGTGTGCCGACCTTCGCCCTGCCTCACAAGGGAATGACCCGCGCCGACCATGACGCGGCGATGGACGCGCAGATTCGCGCTGCCGGTGCGCAATATGTGGCGCTGGCAGGGTATATGCGCATCCTGTCGGCGGAGTTCGTCGCCTCGTGGGAGGGGCGGATGGTCAATATCCACCCCTCGCTGCTGCCGAAATACAAGGGCCTCCACACCCACGAACGCGCCATCGAGGCCGGGGACAGCCATGGCGGGTGCTCGGTTCATCTGGTGACGGCCGAGCTCGATGACGGGCCGCTACTGGGCCAGACGGCGGTGGCGATCCTGCCCGGGGATACCGGCGACACGCTGGCGGCGCGGGTGCTGATTGCCGAGCATCAGCTTTATGCGCGGTGTCTGGCGGGGTTGGTATCGGACAAGGCGCAGGGGGAGCCGGAGTGACCGAAATGATGGGCGGGCTAATCGCCAACCTGTTTCTAGTCATCTTTGGGATGGGCTGGTTCACCTACCACCTCCGGCGGTTTTCGAAATGGCAGGCCAAGCGGACGAACGCTCCCATTCGGTACCAGTTAATTGCAGTCTATAGCGTCGGTTGCATGGCGTTCGGCATTGCAGCAGCCATTCTTGGCGCAACGAGCAGTTTGCAAGGTAGATAATCGCCAAACAAAAAGGCCGCCGGATCGCTCCGGCGGCCTTTTTCCGTTCAGCGATACTGCCGAATCAGCCGACGATTTCTTCCGGCTTGAAGAAGTAGGCGATCTCGATCGCCGCGTTCTCGTCCGAGTCCGAACCGTGGACGGTGTTGGCTTCGATCGATTCGGCCAGTTCCTTGCGGATCGTGCCGGGTTCGGCGTTGGCGGGGTTGGTGGCGCCCATGATGTCGCGGTTGCGCTGCATCGCGTCTTCGCCTTCGAGGACCTGGACCACGACCGGGCCGGAGATCATGAATTCAACGAGTTCGCCGAAGAAGGGGCGTTCCTTGTGGACCGCGTAGAAGCCTTCGGCCTGCTCGCGGGTCATCTGGATGCGCTTGGAGGCGACGACGCGCAGGCCGGCTTCTTCCAGCATCTTGGTGACGGCGCCGGTGATGTTGCGGCGCGTGGCGTCGGGCTTGATGATCGAAAAGGTGCGGGTAACCGCCATGGTGGTATCCTTGCGAACTGTTGGTGCCAATGAAAATGGAGTGGCGCGCCCCTAGCGGGGAAAGGCCGGCGCTGCAAGTTCAGCCAGAAGTCTCAGGCAGCCTTGATCCAGCGGCCGTCTTCCTGCTTCCAGTAGTTGCGCGTGAGGTTTTCGCCGGTTCCCAGCGCGCGCCATGTCGCGCGGGCGGCCTCCAGTGTGGCTTCGCCGAACACGAGGAAGGTGCGCTCGATCCCCTCCCCTTCCCGCCACACGCCGTCGGCCAGCGCGAGGTATTTCGCGCCGTTTGCGGGTTCGACCCGCGTGGACAGCAGAATCGGCTGGCGCGCGTCATGCGGGGTTCCGGCGATGCCGTTGGCAAGGAACTGCTCCTGCCCCTTGTGCGCCCTTGCGCTCCACAGCGCCTCGCTGGTGCGGGCCAGCAAGGCCGGGTCATCGGCCACCACCAGCAGGCGCTGCCCGGCGGCGAGCGTATTGCGCGCGAGAAGCGCGACAACCTGTTCGGCCGGGTCATTGCCTAGCTGGTAGAAGTCGACCTGCATCAGGCCTCCAGATTATCGCGCACGTAACGGTCAAGCAGACGGACGCCAAAGCCGGAGGCACCCTTGGCCCAGGTGGGGCCGGGCTTGTCGGTCCAGACGGTGCCAGCGATGTCGAGGTGCGCCCACGGCGTGCCCTTGGCGATGTAGCGCTGGAGGAACTGGGCCGCAGTGATCGAGCCGCCGCCGCGCGCGCCGGTGTTCTTCATGTCGGCGATCGGGCTGTCGATCATCTTGTCATAGGCCGCGCCAAGCGGAAAGCGCCACAGGGCGTCGCCGGTCGCCTTGCCCGCCGCATCGAGGCTGGCGGCGAAATGGTCGTCGTTTGAGAACATCCCGGCGTATTCGTGGGCCAGCGAAATGATGATCGCACCCGTCAGCGTCGCAAGATCAACGATGGCGGCGGGGGCATATTCCTTCTGCACGAACGTCAGCGCGTCGGCGAGGACGAGGCGGCCCTCGGCGTCGGTGTTGATGACCTCGACCGTCTGGCCGCTCATCGTGGTGACGACATCGCCGGGGCGCTGGGCGTTGCCGTCGGGCATGTTTTCAACCAGCCCGCAGATACCGACCACGTTGGCCTTGGCCCCGCGCCGCGCGAGAGTGAGCATAGTGCCGACGACCGCCGCAGCGCCGCCCATGTCGAACTTCATGTCTTCCATGCCGGCGGCCGGCTTGATCGAGATGCCGCCGGTGTCGAACGTGACGCCCTTGCCGACGAAGGCGGTGGGTTTGGTTCCCGGCGTGCCGCCGTTCCATTGGATAACCAGCAAGCGCGGAGGACGGACCGAACCCTGCGCGACGCCGAGCAGCGCGCCCATGCCGAGCGCTTTCATCTCGGCCTCTTCCAGAACGCGGACTTCGAGCGCGGTGCCGGCAAAGCGAGCTTTCGCGCGTTCGATGAAGCTTTCAGGATGAATGACGTTGGCCGGTTCGGTAACGAGTTCGCGGGCGAATTCCACCCCTTCGGCCACCGCCGCCTCGGTGGCCCATGCGGCCTCGGTGCCGGCCGGGGGACCGGTAACCACGATTTCTGCCAGCGAGGCCTTCTGTTCGTCCTTGAGCGTGGTGCGGTAGGTGTCCATCCGCCAGCCGCGCAGGCGCGCGCCGAGGAGCACGGCGGCGGCATCACCTGCCGACAGGCCCGCGCCCGAGAGGTCAAGCGCGAGCACGGTTTCGCCCGAGGTCAGGTATTTCGCGGTGAGCGCGGCCCCGGCCTTTTCGAGCGCAGCGCGGCGGTCCCCGCCTGCTTCGCCCGCGCCGGCGAGCGCCACGCGGACGACCTTGCCGCCGCGTTCGGCAAAGCCGTCGAACACCTGGCCGACCTTGCCCGAAAAGCGCGAGGCGGCAGCGGCTGCGGCGAGGACGGGTTCGAGATCGGCCGGAAGCGCGTCCTGGTTGACCACGGCGGCGACGAGCCGGGCAGCTTCGGGAACAGCGGGGGCAAAGGTGATTTTCATGGACACTCCGGCGGCGGCATGGGCGTGAAGGGAAACTTGAGACGGAACGGGCAATTTACGTCCCGCGCGCGATTGCAGTTAGGACCGGGCGGTGCGATAGGCAAGCCATGCTCCCCGTGCCCAAGTACGCCGATCCCGCGGCCGGAACACGTTTTTGCCGTTGGTTGGCCGGGGCTGGCGCCCTTGGACTGGCTGCATTCGCCCTTGATCCGGCGATCGCCCAGGACCTCCCTTCCGGGCCGGCGGCAACGCCAATAGCCTCCGCCAACGACGAGATCAGCGGGCCGATCGCCTTCGAGGCCGATCAGGTCAATTATGCCTACAACGACGAGGTCGTGACCGCGACCGGGAGCGTGGTCCTGCGCCGAACCGGGCAATCGGTGCGGGCGGACAGGGTGACGTGGAACCGCAAGACCGGCAGAATCCTGGCGGACGGCAATGTTCGGGTGGTCGATGCCGACGGCAACCAGCTGTTCACCGACAAGGTCGAGCTGACCGACGAATTGAAGGCCGGGGCGATGCAGAACCTGCTGCTCGCGCTGCGCGACGGCGGGCGGCTGGCGGCTTTCACCGGGGAGCGCGATCCCTCGGGCAAGCTGATCCTGACCCAGGCGGCCTATTCCGGCTGCGCGGTGGAGGACGAGGACGGCTGTCCGCGCGAACCGACCTGGCAGATCAACGCCAGCCGCGTGACCTTCGATCCGGACCGCAAGGAGATCAAGTTCAAGGGCGCACGACTCAAGATATTCGGGTTGACGCTGATGCCGCTGCCGGGGCTGACCCTGGCGAGCGACGGGCGGCCGATCAATGGCCTGCTGATCCCGGATGTCGAGTTGTCGGCCTCGAACGGGATCAAGTTCAGCGATACCTGGTATCAGCGGCTCGGGCCGAATCACGACCTGGCGATCACCGGGTTCGTGTTCTCCAAGGCACCGCCGATGGTTGCGGCGAAATACCGCTCGCTGCGCGAAGACGGCGCGTTCCAGATCACCGGCTATGCCACGCGCAGCCGGCTGATCTCGGTTTCGGGGGCCCCCAATCCGGGGAGCGACGGGCAGGTCGATTTTCGCGGCTACCTTTATGCCAACGGCAAGTTCCAGTTTTCGCCCGAGTGGAGCCTGACCGGATCGCTGCGGCTGGCGAGCGATCGCACTTTCCTCAGGCGCTATGATATTACCCGCGATGACCGGCTGCGGTCGACCTTCGACCTTCAGCGTGTGGGCGAGACGAGCTATTTCTCGCTGTCGGGCTGGGCGACGCAGACAATGCGGGTGGGCGACCGGCAAGGGCTGATCCCGGTTGCGCTGCCGCTGATCGATTGGCGGCGGCGGTTTTCCGAAAGCGTGCTGGGTGGGCGGATCGAGCTGCAGGCCAACACGCTGGCGATCACGCGGACCGCCGGACAAGACACCCAGCGCGCCTTTGCCGGGGCGCAGTGGAGCCTGAGCCGGATCACCGCCGGGGGGCAGGAAGTTTCGTTCACCGCGCTGGTGCGGGGCGATGCCTATCATTCGACCGAGACGCTGCTGACCGCGACGCCGAGCTATCGGGGCGTGGACGGCTGGCAGGGGCGCGGGATCGCGATCGGCGCGGTGGACGTGAAATGGCCGCTGGTCGGCGCGTTCATGGGGGGGACGCAGATCCTCACGCCAAGGGTGCAGTTGGTGGCGAGCCCGCCGATCCGCAACCTGGCCGTGCCGAACGAGGACGCCCGGGCGATCGACCTTGAGGACTCCAACCTGTTCGCGCTCAATCGTTTTCCGGGATACGACCGGGTCGAGGACGGGGTGCGGCTGACCTATGGCGCAGACTGGCAGTGGGAACGGCCTGGCTTGCAGGTGCGCGGCACGATCGGACAGTCGATCCGGCTGTCGAACCAGGGCAATATCGTTCCCGAAGGGACTGGCCTCGCCAGCCGGACCTCGGACATCGTCGGCCGGACGGAGGCGCGGTTCCGCGACGTGGTGAAACTGACCCACCGCTTCCGGCTCGACAAGGACAACCTGGCGGTGCGGCGCAACGAATTCGATGCCGCCGTTGGCAGTGAGCGCAACTATTTCGAGGTCGGATACCTCAGGCTCAACCGCGACATCACCCAGGTCGAGGACTTGCAGGACCGCGAGGAACTGCGGTTTTCAGCGCGCGTGGCCTTTGCGCGGCATTGGTCGGCGTTCGGTTCGGCGGTGGTCAACCTGACCGACCGCGAGGAGGATCCTTCGAATACGGCCAACGGGTTCCAGCCGCTGCGCACGCGCCTGGGCGTGGCCTATGCCGACGACTGCATCGAGATCGCGGTAACGTGGCGGCGCGACTACATGGCGACCGGCGATGCGGTGCGGGGGAACAGTTACCAGATCCATTTTGCGCTGCATAACCTGGGGATCCGGTAAGGCGAGGATGTTGGTTAGGTGCGGGAAAGCCATCCGGCTTTCCTTTTGCGCCACCAGCCCGCTCTCTTGCTTGGTGCGCCTCCTGCATCCGCAGGAGGCTTGCGGCACCAGCCCGCTCCCCCGCCCGGCCACCCAACAAGTATCCTGAATGGGTGGCCGGGCGGGGGAGCGGGCTGGTGCCGCAAAGGAGGGCCCATCCGGGTCTTTCCGCACCAAACAGGGACTCTCCTGTTTGAACCTTGGGGCAAACGCGCTATCGCCTGCCGGCTACAGGGGGGATGCTCAGGTCCGGTTCAGCCGGCCAGCGTCATCCGGTGATCAAATTCGGGAGCGGGACCGGCCCTTTGCGGGGTACGGACTGCGGCAGACAGGAATGACGATACGGTGAAGAGCTTCACGCGCAAGACCATCACGGGCCGGACCCTTTGCGGCATCGCGATCATAGCGGTGGCCATCGGTGCCGCTGCGCAGGCCCAGGATGCTGGCGAAGGCACGCCGCAGGGTGCGATCGCCATTCCCGACGATGTCACGATCTTTGGCAAGAACGATCCCAACAATCGCCGCGCAACGGCCGTGGTCAACGGCGATATCATCACCGGGACTGACGTGGACCAGCGGCTCGCGCTGATCCTTGCCTCGAACCAGACCAAGGTCAGTGACGAGGAAATGCAGCGCCTGCGCCTGCAGGTGCTGCGCAACCTGATCGACGAGACGCTACAGATCCAGGAAGCGCGGGCGCAGGACCTCAAAATCGAGGACGAGGAGGTCGACGGCACCTACAACCGCGTCGCGACGCAGAACTTCCGCCAGGATCCCAAGGCGATGGACGCCTATCTAGTCCGCATCGGGTCCTCGCCCGCCTCGCTCAAGCGGCAGATCAGGGGCGAACTGGCCTGGCAGCGCGTGCTGCGCCGGAATGTCCAGCCCTTCGTCAACGTATCGGAAAGCGAAGTGCGCGAGATGCTCGACCGGCTCAAGGCCGCGAAGGGCACCGAGGAATACCGGGTCGGGGAAATTTTCCTCGGCGCGACGGCGGAAACCAGCGCAGCGGTTTCAGCCAATGCACAGAAGATCATGGACCAGCTCAAGCAGGGCGGCAGTTTCGTTGCCTATGCCCGCCAGTATTCGCAGGCTTCGACCGCAGCGGTCGGCGGCGACCTGGGCTGGATCCGGCTGGCGCAGCTGCCGGCGGAACTCGGCACGGCCGTGGCTCCGCTCGGCGCGGGACAGATGGTTGGCCCGGTGGCGACGGCGGGGGGCTATTCGGTCCTCTACCTGATCGACAAACGCCAGGTGCTGACCGCCGACCCGCGCGATGCGGTGCTGAGCCTCAAGCAGGTTTCGATCGACTTCCCCAAGGGCACGAGCGAAGCCGATGCCACGAAAAAGGCCGGCGAGTTCGCGACCGCGATGAAGGGTGCGCGCGGGTGCGGCGCGGTGGACGCCGTGGCGCAGCAGATCGGCGCTTCGGTGGTCGCCAACGACCAGGTCAAGGCGCGCGACCTGCCGGGGCCGCTGCAGGACGCGGTGCTTTCCCTGTCGCTGGGCGAAACCTCGCCGCCGTTCGGTTCGATCGCCGAGGGCGTGCGCGTGCTGATGGTCTGCGGGCGCGACGATCCCAAGGTCGATACCGGGCCGAGCTTTGACCAGATGATGTCGCAGATCGAGGACGACCGGGTGAACAAGCGCGCGCAGGCTTATCTGCGCGACCTTCGCCGCGACGCCGTGATCGACTACAACTGAGGCCGTCACCATGGGACCATTAGCAGTTTCCTTGGGCGATCCCGCCGGGGTCGGCCCGGAACTGCTGGCGACCGCCTGGGCCGCGCGCGCGGTCCATTCGCTGCCGCCGTTCATGGCCGTCGGCGGTGCCGGGCTGATCGCCAAGGCGGCTGCGCAGCGCGGGCTTACCGTGCCGATTGTCAGGATTTCCGACCCGGCCGAGGCGCTGGGCGCGTTCGCCACCGCGCTGCCGGTGTGGGGCGACGACGATGCGCCCTATCGCCCCGGTGCGCCCGACCGCGAAGGGGCAGTGCTTGCCCTCGCGTCGTTGACGGCCGCGGCGCGGCTGGCGGCGGAGGGCAAGGCGGCGGCGGTAGTGACCGGGCCGATTGCCAAGAGCAGGCTGGCCGAGGTTGGTTTCGTCCATCCCGGCCAGACCGAATTCGTGGCCGCGGCGTGCGGGGTTGCGGCCGAAGATGCGGTAATGATGCTGGCCGGGCCATCGCTGCGGACGGTGCCGCTGACGGTCCATGTCGCATTGGCGGCGGTGACCGGGCTGATCACGCAGGACCTGATCGAGCGGCGGGCGCGGATCGTCGCGCGGTGGCTCGCCCGCGATTTCGGAATTGTGCGCCCGCGCATCGCGGTGGCCGCGCTCAATCCCCATGCTGGCGAGGACGGCAAATTCGGCGACGAGGACCGGCGGATCGTAGCCCCGGCGATAGCGGTGCTGCGGGCCGAGGGCATCGACGCGCAGGGGCCACATTCTGCCGACGCGCTGTTCGCGCCGCACAACCGCGAGACTTTCGACGTGGCGCTGTGCATGTACCATGACCAGGCGCTGATCCCGATCAAGGCGCTCGATTTCGACGCCGGGGTCAATGTCACGCTGGGCCTGCCGATCGTGCGGACCTCGCCCGACCATGGCACGGCGTTCGGGATCGCCGGCAAGGCACTGGCCCATCCCGGCGCGACGATCGCGGCGATCCGCATGGCCGGGGAGTGCGCCGCCCGGCGCGCGAATGGCTGAGGCGGCTTCCCTTCCCCCGCTGCGCGAGGTCATTGCGCGCCACGGACTGAGCGCGTCGAAGGCGCTGGGGCAGAACTTCCTGTTCGACGAGCAATTGCTGGCGCGGATCGCGGCCATACCGGGCCCGCTCAAGGACAAGCCGGTGCTGGAGGTCGGCCCCGGGCCGGGCGGTCTGACCCGGGCCTTGCTGCGCGCCGGGGCGCGAGTGACGGCGATCGAGATGGACCGGCGCTGCTTGCCGGCACTGGCCGAACTGGCCGAGGCCTTTCCCGGGCAATTGACGGTGATCGAGGGCGACGCGCTCAAGGTCGACATGGCGGCGCTGTTCGACGAGCCTTATGCGATTGTCGCGAACCTGCCCTACAACGTGGGGACGGCGCTGTTCACCGGGTGGCTTTCGGGCGAGGCCTGGCCGCCGAAATGGTCGTCGCTGACCCTGATGTTCCAGCAGGAAGTGGCCCAGCGGATCGTGGCCGCGGCGGGCGACGATGCGTTCGGGCGGCTGGCGGTGCTGGCGCAGTGGCGCGCCGCGCCCAAGCTGGCGATGAAGGTCCATCGCAGCGCCTTTACCCCCCCGCCCAAGGTGATGAGCGCGATCATCCATGTCGTGCCGGGCGAGGCACCTGAGGGCGTCTCGATGCGGCGGCTGGAGAAAGTGACCGAGGCGGCGTTCGGCCAGCGCCGCAAGATGCTGCGCCAGAGCCTGAAGGGAGTGCCGGGAGCGCCAGCCGCGCTGGAGAAGCTGGGGATCGATCCGCAGCGGCGCGCCGAGACGCTGGCGGTTGACGAGTTCGTCGCCATCGCACGAGAACTGTCCCGGAACTGAGCATGTGGAGCTTGGTATAAGTGTTGCTTCGTCGGTAACGCTTACATGTGAATCTGTGTTAACCATCCTCTTGCGCGGAAATGCGCAAGTGGCATGATCGTTGCTAATAACGATTGTGGAGCCTGCTGGTGAAACTGCATCGGCAATAATGCGTTCGGCTTTGGGCATATCGGGGTTTGCATGCTGGGTAAGATTGGCCGCCTGTTCAAGATCAAGACGCGCTTCGAGGCGTTCCTGATCATCTATGCGCTGGCGCTGGGTGCCACGGCGCGGGGCGAGCAATACCTGTCTCAGTATCCGGGGTTCGGCGGCAAGCTGCTGTTCCTCGCCACGACCGGCGCGGTGTTCATGGCCGGCGCGAAGATCCTCGATTGCCTGAAATTCGAAAAAGCCGAGCGGGACAGGCGCGATCTCGACGTTTCGTGAGGGCATAGAGTCTGTTGAGATTCATCGTGAGTTGATGACGGCTGAGCACAGGTGGATCAGGGCTTCGA
>CAYFJH010000012.1:0-15859 GCA_964343385.1 uncultured Novosphingobium sp.
CCATCTGGACGGCGCCTCGTCGATCCTCGGCGCCATCAACTTCATCACCACCATCTTCAACATGCGCGCGCCGGGCATGACCCTGCACAAGATGCCGCTGTTCGTGTGGTCGATCCTGGTGACGGTGTTCCTGCTGCTGCTGTCGCTGCCGGTCCTGGCCGCCGCGATCACCATGCTGCTGACCGACCGCAACTTCGGCACGACCTTCTTCGATGCTTCGGGCGGCGGCGATCCGGTGCTCTACCAGCACCTGTTCTGGTTCTTCGGCCACCCCGAAGTGTACATCATGATCCTGCCGGGCTTCGGCATCATCAGCCAGATCATCTCGACCTTCTCGAAGAAGCCGGTGTTCGGCTACCTCGGCATGGCCTACGCGATGGTCGCCATCGGCGTCGTGGGCTTCATCGTCTGGGCCCACCACATGTACACCACCGGCCTGTCGGTGAACACGAAGATGTATTTCACCGCGGCGACCATGGTCATCGCGGTCCCCACCGGGATCAAGATCTTCTCCTGGATCGCGACCATGTGGGGCGGCAGCCTCTCGTTCAAGGCCCCGATGGTCTGGGCGATCGGCTTCATCTTCCTCTTCACCGTCGGCGGCGTCACGGGCGTGGTCCTGTCCAACGGCGGGATCGACGACAACCTCCAGGACACCTACTACGTCGTGGCACACTTCCACTACGTGCTGTCGCTCGGCGCCGTGACCGCGCTCTTCGCCGGGTTCTACTACTGGTTCCCCAAGATGAGCGGAAAGATGTATTCCGAAGTGCTCGCCCACGTGCACTTCTGGATCTTCTTCATCGGCGTGAACCTGATCTTCTTCCCGATGCACTTCCTCGGTGCCCAGGGCATGCCGCGTCGCTATCCCGACTATCCGGCCGCTTACGAGCACTGGAACCAGGTCGCGACGCTGGGCTACAAGATCATGGCCGTCTCGGTGCTGATCTTCCTCGTCAACATCCTCTACGCCTTCGTCGCCGGCAAGAAGGCCGAAGGCAACTATTGGGGCGAGGGCGCAACGACGCTGGAATGGACCCTGTCCAGCCCGCCGCCGTTCCACCAGTTCGAAACGCTCCCGGTGATCGAGGACGCGCATCACTGATCCGGGCTGACAGGCTGAATTGGACAAAGGCCCCGGGGGAAACTCCGGGGCCTTTTCCTTGCGCTTCCCGGTCTTCTCCACCAGCCCGCCGCGAGGCGCTTTCCCTTTGGCTCCCCAGCGCTTATAGGCCCGCCCGTGACTCATGCCGCAACCGCCGCCCAGCCACTCCCTGCCGAGTGGCGCGATTTCTTCGCGCTGACCAAGCCGCGAGTGATGAGCCTGGTGATCTTCACCGGCCTGTGCGGCCTGCTGGCGGCGCCTCAGCAGATCCATCCCGTGCTCGGCTTCACCGCGATCCTGTGCATCGCGCTCGGCGCTGGCGGGGCGGCAGCACTCAACCAGTGGTGGGAGGCGGACCTTGACGCCGGGATGCGCCGGACGAAGAACCGCCCCCTGCCCGCTGGCCGGATGGACAGGACCTCCGCGCGCGATTTCGGCGTCGGCCTTTCCGCGGCCTCGGTGCTGGTGATGGGCCTTGTGATTGGCTGGCTGGCGGCGTCTATCCTGGCCCTGTCGATCGTCTACTACGCGGTGATCTACACCATCTGGCTCAAGCCGCGCACCCCGCAGAATATCGTCATCGGCGGCGGGGCGGGGGCCTTTCCGCCGCTGATCGGCTGGGTCGCGGCAACTGGCGACATCTCCGTGATGCCGGTGCTGCTGTTCGCGATCATCTTCATGTGGACCCCGCCGCACTTCTGGGCGCTCGCCCTGTTCGTCCAGAGCGATTACGCCAAGGTCGGGATCCCGATGATGCCTGTCGTCGCGGGCGAGGCATCGACCCGGCGCCAGATCCTGATCTATGCCGTGCTGCTGCTGCCCGTGACGCTGGTGCCGTGGTGGATCGGCGGAGCGGGCGAGGTCTACGGCATTTCAGCCGCCGTCCTGTCGACGGTGTTCCTCGTTTTGTCCGCCCGTGTGGCCCTGCGCCGGCGCAGCGGCGAAGACGATGCGATGAAGCCTGAAAAGCAGCTTTTTGCCTGGTCGATCCTCTACCTTTTTGCGCTGTTTGCCGCATTGGTTGCCGACCGCTGGACCGTGATGCAGGGATGATCCGATGACCGAGCCCAATACCCCCGAATCGCCCGACCTGCGCGCCCGGCGCGACAAGGTCATCCGTCAACGCAATGTCGCGCTCGCGCTGGTTCTGGGCTTCTTCGCGGTGCTGTTTTTCGCAATCACCATCGTCAAGATGAAGATGTGATGGCCAGCGCCCCCGCTCCCGTCCCGGACGAGCTCAGGCTCCGCAACCGCCGGGTTGGCATCTATGCGCTGATCGGCGCGCTGGCGATGCTGGGTCTGGGCTATGCCTCGGTCCCGCTCTACCGCCTGTTCTGCCAGGTCACCGGCTTCAACGGCACGACCATGCGGGTCAGCGCCGCAGAGGCCGCCGGGGTCAAGGTTGCGGGCCAGACGATCTCGATCCGCTTCGACGGTAACGTCGACCGCGATCTGCCCTGGGCCTTCAAGCCGGTGCAGGTGACCCAGACGGTCAACATCGGGGCGCGCTCGCTCGCGGCCTATTCGGCAAGGAACCTGTCGGACCGGCCCATAACCGGACGGGCCAGCTTCAATGTCTCGCCCGACAATGCCGGCAAGTATTTCAACAAGATCCAGTGCTTCTGCTTCACCGAGCAGACGCTCCAGCCGGGGCAGGACGTGCGGATGCCGGTAACCTATTACGTCGATCCGGCGATCCTCGACGACGAGGAAGCGCGCGACATCAAGCAGATCACGCTGAGCTATACCTTCCACGAAGATCGCGAAGCTTCTGCGGCACTCGCATCGAAGGCTCTGGACCGCGCCGAAAACGCGCGATAAGGGGCCGACAGACACTATCGTGCCGGCCCACGGGAGCCGGGAACGCCAAACGGGGACCAGATCGACCATGGCCGGTACCAAGAACCACGATTACCACATTCTGCCGCCGGACATCGTGCCGCTGGTGACCTCGATGGGGGCACTGACTTTCACCTCGGGCATGGTGCTGATGATGCACAAGCTGCCCGGCGGTAACTTCGTGCCCTGGCTCGGCCTGGCGCTGGTGATTGCCGGCGCGTGGCAGTGGTTCGCCAAGATCATCAACGAAGCCCATGCGGGCGATCACACCCCGGTGGTGCAGCTGCACCAGCGCTACGGGATGATCCTGTTCATCGCTTCGGAAGTGATGTTCTTCGTCGGCTGGTTCTGGGCCTTCTTCGATTTCTCGCTGTTCCCCAGCCAGCTGGCCGAAGTGGTCGGCGGGGTCTGGCCGCCCAAGGGCGTCGAAGCGGTGATCAACGCCTGGGATCTCCCGCTGCTCAACACCCTGATCCTGCTGTGCTCGGGCACCACGGTGACCTGGGCCCACCATGGCCTGGTCCACGGTGACCGCGAGGCGCTCAAGAAGGGCCTGTGGGCGACGATCCTGCTCGGCCTGCTGTTCACCTCGATCCAGGCCTACGAATACGTCAACGCCCCGTTCCCCTTCGGCAAGAACACCTATGGTTCGGCGTTCTACATGGCGACGGGCTTCCACGGGTTTCACGTCATCATCGGCACGATCTTCCTGATTGTCTGTCTCAAGCGCACCTACAACGGGGACTTCACCCCCCGCCAGCACTTCGGCTTCGAAGCGGCGGCGTGGTACTGGCACTTCGTCGACGTGGTGTGGCTGTTCCTGTTCATGGCGATCTACGTCTGGGGCAACTGGGGCGCGGTGATCGAATAGTGACCGATCCCGTTTCCACGGAAACACCGAAGGGGCAGCCCGGTTCTACCGAGGCTGCCCTTTTCGGTTGCTGCCCCAAGTGCGGCGCGCGGACGCTGTTCGCGGGCGTGGTGGAGTTTGCGAACCGTTGCCGGGTCTGCGGACTCGATTTCACTGCCTTCAACGTGGGCGATGGCCCGGCGGCCTTCCTTACCCTGATCATCGGCGCGCTGGTCACCGGCCTTGCGCTCTGGCTCGAACTTTCGGTCCAGCCGCCGTTCTGGGTCCATGTCGTGTTGTGGGTTCCCTTCACCGCTGCCGCGGTGCTGGGCGGTCTGCGCGCCAGCAAGGCATGGCTGCTCCAGGCCGAATACCGCCGCAAGGCGAGCGAGGCGGTCAATTCCGAATGGAAGACCGGCGAAAAGGGCGAGGAATGAGCCGCAAGGTTCCGCTGATCCCGACGCTGGTGGTGCTGGTCGCCGTCGCCATCATGATCCGCCTCGGTTTCTGGCAGCTCGGCCGGTTGCACGAGAAGCAAACGATGCTGGCGCAATTCGCAGTGGCGGAGTCCGACCGGACAGTTCGCCCGCTCGGCAAGGGCGTGCCCCGCGCCTACAGCCTCGTCCGCGCGGATTGCATAAAAGTCATTAATGTTGCCGCCCAGTCCGGCCAGAATGCCCAGCGTCAGGCCGGATGGGCACAGGTCGCCGACTGCGAGCTCGCCGGCGGCCGGCGGGCGCAAGCCGTGCTCGGCTGGTCCGCCGCGCCCGCCGCCGTGAACTGGGCCGGCGGCACGGTTACCGGCACCTGGCTCGCACGGGGTAAGGACGGCAGCGCTATCGTCGCCGATCCCCCACTCGCCGGGCTTCAGCCCAACGCAAAACCCAACCCCAGCACGATCCCCAACAATCACCTCGCCTATGCCGTGCAGTGGTTCGCCTTCGCCGGGGTGGCGCTGGTGATCTACGCGCTGGCGCTGAGGAAGCGGGCGCAGGGCTGACCGTTCAAAACCCGATCCGTTCATCCCGAGCGAAGCCGAGGGACCATGCCGAGCGGCAGCGTGGCCTCCTCTAAGTGGCCCTTCCGTTCCGCAGGGGAGGAACGATGGCAGGGGGCAACGGGCCACGCCATACCGAATGGCGCCCCCCGAATCCTTGCCTCCAGCGCCCCCGCCCGCTAACGCGCCGCGTCATGGACTATATCAGCACCCGTGGCAGCGCCCCCGCGCTCGATTTCGCCGGAGCGACGCTCGCCGGACTTGCCAGCGATGGCGGGCTTTACGTGCCGCGCACCTGGCCCAGGTTCACCGAGGCCGAAATCGTAGCCATGGCCGGGCTTCCCTATGCCGAACTCGCGGCAAAGATCATGGGGCCGTTCGTCGAAGGCAGCCTGGCGCAGGAACGCCTGCTGGAACTGACCCGCGCCGCCTATGGCCGCTTTGCCCACAAGGCGGTGACGCCGCTGGTCCAGCTCGATGAACAGAACTGGCTGCTCGAACTTTTCCACGGCCCCACGCTGGCGTTCAAGGACGTGGCCCTGCAACTGCTCGGCCTGCTGTTCGAGGAGTTTCTCTCGCGCGGCGACGGCAACCTGACCATCGTCGGGGCCACCTCGGGCGATACCGGCTCGGCCGCGATCGACGCCGTCGCGGGCCGGGGGAAGATCGACATCTTCATGCTCCACCCGCGCGGCCGCGTGTCCGACGTGCAGCGCCGCCAGATGACCACGGTCATCGCCCCCAACGTCCACAACATCGCCATCGACGGCAGCTTCGACGACGCCCAGGCGACGGTGAAGCGGATGTTCAACGACAAGGCGATGACCGACCGGTTCTCCATCGGCGCGGTCAATTCGATCAACTGGGCGCGGCTCATGGCGCAGGTTGTCTATTACTTCGCCGCCGCACTGCAACTCGGTGCCCCGGCGCGCAAGGTCGCCTTCTCGGTGCCGACCGGCAACTTCGGCGATGTCTTCGCCGGCTATGTCGCGGCCCAGATGGGCCTGCCGATCGAACGCCTGATCGTCGCCACCAACGTCAACGACATCCTTCACCGTGCGCTGTCGAACGGTGACTATTCGCAAGGCACCGTCACGCCGACCGCCGCCCCCTCGATGGACATCCAGGTCTCCTCGAACTTCGAACGCCTGCTGTTCGACGTCGGCGGCCGCGACGGCAAGGCGCTGGCCGCGCAGATGGCGGGGTTCGAGTCGACCAAGGCCATGCAGCTCACCAATGCCCAGCGCGAAGGCGCCGCAGCGCTGTTCACCTCGGCCCGCGCCGATGCCGACGACATGAACCGAGCGATTCGCTGGGCCTTCGTCGAATGCGGCGAAACCATCGACCCGCACACCGCCATCGGCCTCCACGCCGCCAAGACGGCGGGGATCGACAAGACGGTGCCCGTGGTGACTCTGGCCACCGCGCATCCCGCCAAGTTCACCGACGCGGTCGAACACGCCACCGGCATCCGCCCGGTCCTGCCGACCCGCGTGGGCGACCTGTTCGAACGCGAGGAACGGCTGGTCAGCCTGCCCGGCGAATATGCCGAAATCGCCGACTACGTCGCCGCCCATGCGGTGCCCAAAGTCTGATGGCTACGCTGGTCCAGGCTCCCCGGCTCCTCGTCGGCGAGGGCTGGGCCGACTATGGCCTGGTCGATTCGGGCCATGGCCGCAAGCTGGAGCGCTACGGCAAGTATCGCTTCATCCGCCCCGAACCGCAGGCGCTGTGGTCCCCGAGGGAGGCCGAATGGTCTGCCTCGGGCGAGTTCGTCCCCGGTTCGGACGAGGACGGCGGCGGGCGCTGGCTCTATGACGGCCCGGTTCCCCGCGACGGCTGGACCCTGTCGCGCGGCGATGTGAAATTCACCGCTAGCTGCACGCCCTTTCGGCACCTCGGCTTCTTTCCCGACATGGCCCCGGTGTGGGACTGGATGGGCGGAATGCTTCAATGCGTCGGTCCGGGGCAGGCGAAGCCTGCCCCTGCGCACGGCACCGGCCGTGAGGGCGGACAAGGATTCAGCACCCTCAACCTGTTCGGCTATACGGGGGTCGGCACCCTGTCACTCTCGGCCCACGGCCCCGTCACCCACGTCGATGCCTCGAAAAAATCGGTGACCCGGGCCCGAGCCAACGCGGCGCTATCGGGCATGGAAGACCGCCCGGTGCGCTGGATGGTCGACGATGCGGCCAAGTTCGCCGCGCGCGAGGTCCGGCGCGGCAAGCGCTACGACGGGATCATCCTCGATCCGCCCAAGTTCGGGCGCGGCCCCGAAGGCGAAGTCTGGCGGCTGGAAGACCACCTCCCCGCGCTGGTGGCCGATTGCCGCAAGCTGCTTGATGCCGACAGCCGCTTCCTGTTCCTCACGGTCTATGCGGTCCGCATGTCCTCGCTGGCGCTGGGCGGCCTGCTGGACGAAGTATTCGCCGACCTGCCCGGCCAGATCGAACACGGCGACCTTGCGGTGCAGGAGGACAATTCCGGCCGCCTGCTCCCCACCGCGATCTTCGCAAGGTGGTCCAACCCTGCCGGAGGGGCGCAGTAATGGCCGATGGTCTCATCCTCGAAGTGGCCGACCTCGAGGTCGATGTCCTGACCGGCATCTATTCCGAGGAAACCGGCCAGCCCCAGCCGCTGCGCATCTCGATCGCCGTCCGGATGAAGCCCGCGCCGCACTACGCCCCTGACACGCCGCTGAGCGCCTCCAAGAACTACATGGACCTCAAGTTCGCGGCTTCCGACGCGCTCCCCCCCGGCGTCCATTTCAAGCTGATCGAGGCCGTGGCCGACCACATCTGCGAAACCCTGTTCCTCCAGGACGAGCGGGTCGAGGCGGTGACGGTCAAGATCGTCAAGCTGGCGATCAGCGAGGCGGGCGAACAGATCGGCATGACCCTCAGCCGCGATCGGCGCTGAGGGCCATGCTGCTTGCCGTCGGCACCTTGCCCGAGGACGCGCTGGCAGCAGCAGCGGCGTTCCACGCGCAAACCGTGCCGCAGGTCCTCGCCGCATCCGGTCCGCTCGTCACGCTGGTTTTCGCCCCCGCCGGCCATGAACACACCGCCTGGCGCCTCGCCGCGATCCAGACCCTTGCCCGCACCCGCGCCCCCGTCCGGATCAACGCGCTGGCCTCGGCCGACTCCGTTGCAATCGCCGCAGCCGCTTCCTACATCGAAAGTGCCCCCGGCGTGACCGGGCAATACCTCGTTCTCGATGGTGCGGGAGCGGGGCCTGTGGTAAACCCGGCCCAATGAGCGTGACCCAGCCCCTCGTCGACCAGTTCTCCCGCCGCATCAGCTACTTGCGGCTCTCGGTGATTGACCGGTGCGATCTGCGCTGTTCCTACTGCATGCCCGAGCGGATGACCTTCCTGCCCAAGTCGGAAGTGCTCACGCTTGAGGAACTGCACGAACTGTCGCTCGGCTTCGTCGCGCGCGGGATCACCAAGCTGCGGCTGACCGGCGGCGAACCGCTGGTCCGGCGCGACATGATCGACCTGGTCCGCGCGCTCGGCCGCCGCATCGGCGTCGAGGAAGAAGGGCGCGGCCGGCTGGGCGAGCTGACCATGACCACCAACGGCACCCGGCTGACCGAGTTTGCGGACGATCTTTACGCCGCCGGGATCCGCCGCATCAACATCTCGCTCGACACGCGTGACCGCGCGGCCTTTGCCAAGCTGACCCGCCGCGATGCCCTGCCGCAGGTGCTTGACGGCATCGCCGCCGCGCGCGAAGCCGGGCTCAAGGTCAAGCTCAACACCGTCGCGCTCAAGGGCGTGAACGAGGGTGAAATCCCCGACCTCATGGCCTGGGCGCACAGCCTCGGCATGGAACTCACCCTGATCGAGGTCATGCCGCTGGGCGAGGTCGAGGAAGACCGTTTCGACCACTACCTCCCGCTCAGCACCGTGCGCGAAGGGCTGGACCAGCGCTTCACCCTGACGCCGAGCGAGCACCGCACCGGCGGCCCGGCGCGCTATTTCGACGTGGCCGAAACCGGCGGGCGGATCGGCCTCATCACCCCGCTCACCAACAACTTCTGCGATGGCTGCAACCGCATTCGCGTCACCGCCACCGGCCAGCTGTTCGCCTGCCTCGGCGGGACCGAACAGGTCGACCTGCGCGGCGCGCTCCGTTCCGACGATCCGGCCGCGCGCCTTGCCGAAGCGCTCGACACCGCGATGAAAATCAAGCCGCTGCGTCACGCCTTCCGCATCGACGCGGCGGGCGCTGCCCCGGCGCTCGCGCGGCACATGTCGATGACCGGCGGCTGATGACCAGGCTGGTGTTCCTGGGCCGGCTCGAGGACGTCGCCGGCACCCCCCACCTTCTCGTCCCCCTGACCGAAGCTACCCCGCTGGCCGGCGTTCTGGCGCTGCTTCCCCCCTTCGTGGCCGAGGCGCTGTCCGGCCCGCGAATCAAGCTCGCGCTCAACGGCGCGCTGGTCCCTGCCGACGGGCTGATGGTGAACGCCGGCGACGAACTCGCCTTCCTCCCGCCGGTCAGCGGAGGCTGAGCGCCATGGCCAAAGTGCGGCTGGCCGCTGATCCGTTCGACCCAGGCACGGAAATCGCCGCCTTCGCCGCCGCGCATGCAGAGGCTGGCGGGATTGTTTCGTTCATCGGCCAGGTCCGCGCCGGCGACGGGGTCGAGGCGCTCGAACTCCGGCATTTCGGCCCGCTCACCCTACCGGGGATGGAAGCGCTGACCGCTGCCGTCGAAGCGCGGTGGGAACTCGCCGGCCTCTTGGTGGTCCACCGCACCGGGGTCATGGCCCCGGGCGATCCGATCGTGCTGGTCGCCGCCGCAGCCCGCCACCGCCGCGATGCCTTTGCCGCTGCTGACTATGCGATGGACCACCTCAAAAGCGATTCGTGGTTCTGGAAACGCGAACAGACGGACGGCGAATGGCGCTGGATCGAACCGCGCGAACAGGACCACGCCGATCTCGCCCGCTGGGGCTGAGGAATTTGTCCCGGCCTGCCTGATTTCGGCCGGTTTGATTTCCGTCAAGGAAACCCCCCGCCCGCCCACCTACTCCTGGGCCCGACGCCAAGGAGTTCGCCGATGTCCCAACACGTTTCCCATGCCGAACTGGCGGCGGTTGCCCATATTGCCGATGCCCCCGCGCAGACGCACTGCAACCGCACCTTTGAGCTGCCGGGCGGGCTCTATGCGCTGACCGTCGCCTGCTATCTCGGCTTCCTCGGCCTGATGAGCGTCCTGTTCATGAACGGCGAACTGGCGCTGCCGATGGCGGCCTTCGTCGTCTCGATCGTCGGCGGGTTCGGTCTGGTCTACAAGTGGGTGGCGATGAAGCCGGGCAACGACGTGCCGACGCTCACCATGGGCCAGTTCGCCAAACGCGGGATTCAAACGCTGTCCGGCCCGCTGACCGCCGCCGAAGCCTCGGCGCAGGTGCTGATCCTGCCGGTGCTGATCGTGTTCTGGGGGCTGGCGATTGCGGTGGTCTACGCCTTCGTCGGCACCTGAACGAAGATTTGAATTAACGGGCCGGGTTGACGCCGATCAACCCTTCAGGATCACCCCTGCAAACGGCCACCGAGATCGGCCAGGACCGCATCTTCATCGGCGACCCATGCGGTAACCTGGTCGCGTACGGCGGCGATGGCTCCCCCATCGCCGCCGTCGACGCGTGCGGCGGCATAAAGCCGGTCAAGCTCGCCCAGGGACACCATCACATCGCTGCGGGCCGATTCGAGATCTGCGATGGCCACGGTTGCCACCGCCCATGCCTCGCTCCCCACTGCGGCTCCCTGCGCCGCGCCGACCAGGGTCGCAGTGCGTGTGCGTTTGCCGGCAAAACGCTCGCTTGCGGCGCGGGCGGCCTCGCCCAGTTGCGCGACGCGGGCGGAAAGATCGGCCGACACTTCTTGCTGCGTGGCCGAAACGCCGGGCGCAGGCGCTGCGGGCAGGCCGCTGCCGCCGATTCGCGCCGGTTCGCCGGCGGACAGGGCCGGCGCGCTTTCACCGATCAATTCGGCCGGACGGCGGGCGAGTGATGGGAACTCGTCACGCGACGCGCATCCCGCCAGCAGGAAAAGCGCTACCAGCGGCGCTGCGGCAAGCAAATACGGCGCGTCAGGGACGGACGGGGGTTGCATCTCAGGCTTCATCCGGGCAGGCATAAAGCCTCGATCGAACAAGCGAAACCCTGCTTGCTTGGTTGACAGCATGGGGGCCTTGGATTAGGGGGCCACCTTCTTCCGGCGCCTGCCCTGTTCGGGGTGGGGAGTCGGCGCATCGCCAAGCCACCGGTTCTGCCGGATCGGGGGAGCGGGGCGATCAAGACAGATAGATTGGATTTGAGCACCATGTTCGCTGTTGTGCGCACGGGCGGCAAGCAATACCGGGTTGCCGCCGGAGACAAGATCGCGGTCGAGAAGCTGGCTGGAGAAGCCGGTGACAAGATCACCCTGGGTGAAATCCTGCTCGCGGCCGATGGCGGCGAGATTCAGGACGTTGCCGGCGTTGTCGTCTCTGCCGAGATCATCGCGCAGGACCGCACCGAAAAGGTGATCGTGTTCAAGAAGCGCCGCCGCCACAACTATCGGCGCAAGAATGGCCACCGCCAGCAGATGACCCTGCTGCGCATCCTCTCGGTCGGTGCGGCCGAGAAGAAGGCGGCCAAGAAGGCTGCTGCCCCCAAGGCTGAAGCCGCTCCCGCAGCGGCTGCTGAATAAGTTTCGGAGTAGATCGAGATGGCACACAAGAAAGCAGGCGGCTCCTCGCGCAATGGTCGCGATTCGGCTGGTCGCCGCCTTGGCGTGAAGAAGTTCGGCGGTCAGGAAGTGATCGGCGGCAACATCATCATCCGCCAGCGCGGCACCCGCGTCTATCCGGGCGCGAACGTGGGCATGGGCAAGGATCACACCCTGTTCGCCCTCGCCGAAGGGCGCGTGCGCTTCCACGCCGGCAAGCTTGGCCGCAAGTATGTGTCGGTTGACGCCGCCATGGCGGAAGCTGCCGAATAAGCTGGATGGCACACATCGGGCCATCCTGACGGGATGGCCCCGCCGACCTTTCAACAGGTCGGCCGTTTCGAGGGAGAGGGGCCCGGCCCGTCTCCCTTTTTTCGTTTTTCTCCCTCGGTTCACCGGCATCCTGCACGGTCGGCCGCGTTTGCGTCACGTCCGGCGCAGCAGCGGTGCGGCTCGGCGCAGGACGCCATGATTTTGTCATGCTTGGCGCATAGATGGCGCTCAAGCGGGACGGGAATGACGAGGAGAGACCATGTTCATTCGCAGTGAACGCCTGTTCCTGCGGCCCGGCTGGCCGGAGGACTGGAACGAACTTTATAGCGAGATCGGCAGCGCCGGGAATTCCGGCGATACGATCGTGCGCAACCTTGCCAGCGCTCCGTGGCCCTATACGATCGAGGCAGCGCGCGGTTTTGCCGAAATGCCGCAGGCCCCGCGCCATCCGCACTTCCTCGTCACGCTTCCGCGCGCCGATGCCAAGGCTGGGGGCAGCCGCCTGATCGGCTCGATCAAGCTTGCCCCCTGCGATGCCGGGACCGAGCTAGGCTACTGGATCGTCCCGGACCTGTGGAATCGCGGTTACGCGACCGAGGCCGTGCGCGCCGTGCTCAGCCTTGCCTGCGCGCTCGGCCACCGCCGGATATTGGCCAACCACTTCGTCGACAATCCGGCTTCGGGCCGGGTGCTGCGCAAGGCCGGGTTCTGCCCGACCGGCGAAATCGCGCCGCGCTTCTCGCTGGCGCGGGGCGGAGAGGCGCTGGCGATGATCCACGCGATCACCCTCGACGAGCCGAGCGACCGCGGCGAACCCCTCGAACCGGAGATGCGCGCCGCCTGATCGCCTTGCTTGGCAACATGGGGTTGCGGCTCTAGGCCTGTCCCGGGAAAGCACCCCCCGGGACAGGAGCCTGCCAACGCAATGACCAGGACCCGCCTCAGCCACGAGGACAGTCGAAAGGCCGCCTTGCAGGCCGCGCGCGCCCTGTTGATCGAGGCCGGGCCGCAGGCGGTTACGCTGAAAGCCGTGGCCGCGCGCGTGCGGCGGACCCATGCCAACCTGCTCCATCACTTCGGATCGGCCGCCGGGCTTCAGGCCGCGCTGGCGCGGCATCTCGCCCAAACGATCTGCGCCGCGATCACTGAGGCCGTGGTCGACAGCCGCGCGGGGATCGGCTCGCCGCGTGCGGTGGTTGACCTCGCCTTCGACGCCTTCGGGCGCGAGGGCGGCGGGGCGCTTGCGTCGTGGATGCTGGGTTCTGGCAATGCCGATGCGCTCGACCCGATCGTCGACGCGATCCACGAACTGGTCAAGGACCTCAACCAGCGCGGTGCGGCCGCCCGCCGCGAAGTGACGCTGTGCCTCGTGCTGACCGCGCTGGGCGATGCCTTGATGGGCGAATCGCTCAGCCGCTCGCTCGGCCTGCCGCGCGGCGCGGCGCGTGACCGGGCCGAACAACTGCTGCGCGAAGCCTTTACGGATTAACCGCCAGTGCTTTCACGAGCCAGCGCGGCAGCAGATCGGGCGCGGCGTCTTCCATCCGCAGGTGATCGACCGCGAGGCCGAACTCGGGATAGGCGATCCTCTGCCGCGCCGGGTTCGAACGGGCGAGCGGCACCACCAGCAGGCGGCGGCTGACCTTCTGCCGCCAGTTCATCCGCGCGGTGTTCTCCTGCCCGACGTAGCAGCCCTTGGAGAACGACACTCCGCCCAGCTCGGCGGCATTGCATTCAAGCCAGAGCGTCTCGCCATCGCCCAGTTCTGCCCGGCCCTCGGTCACGCCCAGCGCAAGCCGGCGCGCGCGCCATTTCTCGTCGGCGCTGCCATCGTCGTCGGCATCCATCGGGCCGATCCAGCGTTCGCCAAGCGCCGACAGGCGCGGGTCTGGCGCGGCACCGTCGCCGGTGTGGGCGCGCCAGTGGACCGCGATCGCGGGGTCGACGGCAATCGCGATGCGCCGCCGCAGCCGGTAAAGGGAAAGCCGCCGGACCAGCGCTTCGGCCGCTTCGGCCTCGCAGTCGAGCAAGAGGTCCTTGCCGCCCGGCCAGACAATGAAGTCGAACAGGACCTTGCCCTGCGGCGTGAGCAGTCCGGCCCAGACCGGCAAGGTGGCGGTCACATCGGCGGTAACAAGGCCCTGGAGGAACCCTGCGACGTCCTCGCCCTCATCGGGCGAAAGGCGGATCACGGCGCGGGCATGGAGACGGGTTGCGGTCATTTCATTACAGATAGGCTGGAGCGGGAGCAACCGGAAGGGGGCACTTCAGGCAGCGACCCGCCGCGCCCGGTGCCTCGCGACGAGGTCCCACACGTAAAGCGCGATGCCCGCCCAGATCAGCGCGAAACAGACCATCTGCACCGGGCGCAGCGGCTCGCGGTAGACGAACACCCCGACCAGGAAGATCATCGAGGGCGCAATGTATTGGAGGATGCCCAGCGTTGACAGATCAAGCCGGCGCGCCGCCTCGGCAAAGCAGTAGAGCGGCAGCACCGTGATCAGCCCCGCGCCGGCCAGCAGCAGCGTAATCCCCGCGTCGTGCCCCAGCAGCAGGCCCGGACCGTGCCACCATACATAGCCCATTGCGACCGGGGCCAGCACCACCGTCTCGACCGCAAGCCCGGGCAGCGCGGTGACCGGCGCCAGCTTGCGCACCAGCCCATAGAGCGCGAAAGTCGTGGCCAGCGTCAGGCTGATCCACAACATGTCGCGCGCTCCCCACGCCAGGATGGCAACCGCAACGCCGGCCAGGGAAATCGCGAACCATTGCCGCCGCGACAGCCGCTCGCGCAAAAAGACCGTGCCGATCAGGACGTTGAGCAGCGGGTTGATGTAATAGCCCAGGCTCGAGGCGAGGACGTGGCCCTGCTGGATCGCCATGATATAGACAGTCCAGTTGGCAAGGATCAGTGCCGCGCTCAGGCACAACGGCGCGACGATGCGCGGGCGTGCCAAGGCTGCACCCACCTGCCGCAACTGGCCGAGCGCCGCGGCCAGCGCGAAGGCCAGCGGGAGCGAGAACAGCGTCCGCCCCGCCACCACTTCAAGCGGCGGGACCGCCAGCAGCATGTGGAAATAGAGCGGGATCGTGCCCCAGATGCCATAGGCACCAAGGCTGAACGCGATGCCCGTGCCCGTCCCTGACGCGGCGTGCGCAGGGCGGGGGGAGGTGGTGGGCGCGGTCATGTTGCGATGCGGTATAGGCTCGTTCCGGCTGGTCGCAAGTGCCTGGAACCGAACCTTAACGCTCGTGCGCTATTTGGCGTAGCTTTCCAGCCGCCGGAGTTCCCGTTCGATGCGTCCCGTCCTCGTCCTGCTGATCGCCGCGCCGGCGCTGCTGGGCGGATGCAGTACGGAGCAGCCTCGGCAGGCCAGCTTTCCGGCGGACCCGGTCGTGGCCGGGGCGCTGCTTGATCAATTGATGGTCGACCCCGACCTTGCCCGCCAGAACCCGCGCAACGCGGCGCTGACCGGTGGCGGCCCGGCAGAGGCACCAATCCCGCCCGATGATCGCAGCAGCGAAACCATCGCCCAGGCCCGGGCAGAAGCTGCGCGGATGGGCGGCGGACACGCGCCCGGACCCCAACCGGGCAACTTCCCCCCCGCCGGCGAAACTGCAATGCAGTCCGCCACCGCCGCACTGGCAGGCATCCCGGCCGCCAAGGCCTGCGCGGGCAGCCCGGGCTACGGCTTCATCTGGGCGGCGCGAATGCCGGCGCGCGTGCCGATCTATCCGCGCGGCCACGTGCAGGAAGCGGCGGGCACCGACGAGGGCGGATGCCATGTGCGCGCGGTTCACTTCCGCAGCCCGGTGCCGGTCGGCGATGTCGTCGATTTCTATTGGAACCGCGCCCGCGCCGCCGGAATGAAACCGCAGCATCGCAAGGCCGGACCCGACCAGGTCGTCACCGCCGGCACCGGCAAGACCGGCTTCACCGTCTGGGTGCGCAGCCGCCACGGCCTGACCGAGGCCGACCTGGTGACGTTAGGCCCTTAGAGTCTTTATCCACTTACGTGGAAGTGGCACCGGCCCCCTCCCCCGCCCGGCCACCCATGCAGTATACTCGTT
>CAYFJH010000012.1:15869-61506 GCA_964343385.1 uncultured Novosphingobium sp.
TGGGCGGGGGAGTGGGCCGGTGCCGCCCTGTTTCAGTGAAACTGAAGCAGAGTCTAGGCCTCCTTCAACCCGAGCCCGATGGTCGCCCGCGGCTGCTCCATCTCGCTCGACGCCACCGGAAAGGCGCAGAAATCCGCGGCATAGAACTCGCCCGCCCGGTGGTTGCCCGAAAGCCCGATCCCGCCAAAAGGCGCGCCCGCCGAAACTTGCGTGGTCGGCCGGTTCCAGTTGACCACGCCCGCGCGCGCATTGGCCCAGAACCGGTTGTAGTCCTGCGGGGTCCCCCCCACCAGGGCGGCGCAAAGCCCGAACCGCGTATTGTTCGCCTCGGCAATCGCCTGGTCGAAATCATCGACGCGGATCACCTGCAGCAGCGGCCCGAACAGCTCGACGTCCGGCCGGTCGGCCATGGCCGTGGTGTCGATGATCGCTGGCGTCAGGAACGGCAGGCCCTTTTCCGGGCGGACCATGTGCTTGATCGGGCGCCCGCCGTGGCTCAGCAGATAGACGAAGCTTTCTGTCAGCCCGTCGGCGGCGGCATTGTCGATCACCGGGCCCATGAACGGCGCGGGCTCGTCGAACGGGCCGCCCACGATGATCCGGTCGGCCAGCGCCTTTACCGCGCCAACCACGGCATCATAAAGGCCGTCCCGAACGATCAGCCGCCGGGCATTGGTGCAGCGCTGGCCCGCGCCGGAAAAGGCCGACTGGACGATCAGCGTCGCCGCGTCGGCGATCTTGGGGGTGTCCCACGCGATGATCGGGTTGTTCCCCCCCATCTCCAGCGCGACGATCCGCCCCGGATGGGTCGCCAGCTTGCGGTTGATGGCGATGCCGGTGTGCGAGGAGCCGGTGAACAGCACCCCGTCGATTCCGTCGTGGACCACCAGCGCCTGCCCCTGTGCCGGGCCGCCCGGACAAAGCTGCACGGCGCCCGCCGGGATCCCCGCGCGGTGCATGCAGCGCACCAGGAACTCGCCCGAGGCCGAAGCCTTTTCGCTCGGCTTGAACAGCACCGCATTGCCCGCAATCAGCGCGGGGACGATGTGCCCGGCCGGGATCTGCGCCGGGCTGGTCGCGGGGGTGATCACCGCCATCACCCCGTGCGGCTTGTGGCGCAGCGCCGAGGTGCCCAGCATCGCATTGTCGAGCCGGCGCTGGGCGGTGCGTTCGGCATAGCCGCGCACGGAGATTTCGACGCGGGCGACCACTGCCTCCACCTCGGCATGGGCTTCCCACAAGGGTCGGCCGCTCTCGCGCGCGATCAGCTCGGCAAAAGTCCCGGCCTCCTTGCGCACTTCGTTGGCGAAGCGGCGCAGCAGTTCGATGCGGTTGGCAAGCGGCTGCGCGGCCCAGCCCGGCCAGGCGCGGCGGGCACGCTCGGCCAGGTCGTCAAGGTCCCCCGGAGGCGCACGCCACAGCGCCTCGCCGGTGGCGGGAGCGATCGAGACGATGTCATCGCTCATTGCAGGGCTGGTGTGTCCTTCCTCATCCGTCCGTCATCTTGGGGCCCAAGTGCACCAGAGGCAATCCTTAACGGCGGGCAACTGGCCAATTCCGTTGCAACAGTTGCGGGTCAATCGGCGGCGTGGCCGGCCGGAGCTGGTGCCTCGCCCAACGCCTGCCCCAGCCGGCGGATGGCGGCGACATGGGCGTGAAGCGGCTCCCAGTCGTCGCCCTCGGCAATCGCCGCCCAGATCCGTTCGACCTCGTCGATGTGGTTGGTGGGCGGGGCCGGCTCCTGCCACAGCGGATCGTCAAGGATCGCGGCGGGGCGGCAGGTGCGCAGGCGCTCGCCAAATCCCCCGTCCGGCGCGGCCCGTCCGGCGCGGTGGGCAAAAAACAGCGCATCGGGGGCAAGCCCGGTTTCGGCCATGTATCGTTCGGCGGCGGCGATCAGCGCAAGGTCAGCGACCACGCCCTGCTGCTTCACCCCCAGCCGCCAGCACCAGCGCCGGGCCAGCGCAGCCTCGTAAAGCGGCCCGAACCGCTCCAGCGCGGCCACCAGCGGCGGAGCCTCCACCACCATCCGCAGCGCAATCGCCAACTGCCCGCAGTTCCAGTAGATCGCGTTCGGCTGGCGGCCATAGGCATAAAGCCCCGAGTGGTCGAAATAGGCGGCGGTAAAGCCCGGATCATGGCGCGGCAGCCAGCGCCACGGGCCATAGTCGAAGCTCTCGCCGGTGATGTTCATGTTGTCGGTGTTGAGCACGCCGTGGACGAACCCGCCGGCCATGTAACTGGCGGCAAGATCGGCCATTCGCTCAACCACCTGATGCATCAGGATCACGGCGGGCTCATCGTTCCCCGGCGCGTCCACAGGAGCCGGGGGGCCGGGAAACTGTGTCAGGCAGTAGTCCACGAGCGCCGCCATGTGCTCTGCCTCATCAAGCGCGCGCAGCCGCTGGAACGTGCCAAACCGGATATGCCCGTGCGACAACCGCACCAGCACCGCGGACCGCGTGGGCGAGGGCTCGTCCCCGCGCACCAGTTCCTCGCCGGTCTCGATCACCGAGAATGTCTTGCTGGTATTGACCCCCAGCGCCTCCAGCATCTCGGTCGCCAGAATCTCGCGCACCGCGCCCTTGAGCGTCAGCCGCCCGTCGCCGAACCGGCTGTAGGGGGTCTGGCCCGAACCCTTGGTGCCAAAGTCGAGCAGCCGGCCCGCGCCGTCGCGCAGCTGCGCATAAAGAAACCCGCGCCCGTCACCGATTTCGGGGTTATAGGTCTGGAACTGGTGGCCGTGATAGCGCAGCGCAAGTGGCTCGGGCAGGTTGCCGGGCAGGGGGCTGAACCGGGCGAACCGGTCCGCCCATGCGCCGTCGTCCATCCCGCCCAGCCCGATCGCCCCGGCCCAGCGGTCGTTGCGGAAACGGACGGTGGATTCGGGGAATTCCGCCGGCACGACCGGGTCGGCCAGCCAGCCTGCCAGCGAAAGCAGTTGCGGATCAGGGCGATAGTCGCTCACTTGCGGTTCGGCGCGCATCCGGCGATAGTGGGGATGTCGGGGGGCGGGCACAAGCGCTTGCGTGCCCATCCGCGAAAGCAGTTTTGCATGACGTGTCGGGAAAGAACGCAAGCCCAGCCATGACCGAATTCGAGGATCGCTTCTGGCCAAGCCGGGATGGATTGCGGCTGCATTACCGTGACTATGCCGGGCGGGCCGACCGTCCGGTGGTGGTCTGCCTCCACGGCCTCACCCGCAACGCGCGCGACTTTGCCAGCCTCGCGCAGCGGCTAGCCGGCGAATGGCGGGTGATCTGCCCCGACATGCGCGGACGCGGCGACAGCGCCTATGCGCGCGATTCGGCAACCTATGTCCCGCTGCAATATGTCGACGACGTCGAACTGCTGCTGGCCGAACAGGGCATCACCCGGATCGTCGCGGTCGGCACTTCGCTCGGCGGGCTGATGACCGCGATCCTTGCCGCCAAAAACCCCGGCCTCGTTGCCGCCGCCGTGCTCAATGACATCGGCCCGGTGATCGACCCGGCCGGGATGGAGCGCATCCGCGACTATGTCGGGCAGGGCCGCAGCTTCCCCACCTGGATGCACGCCGCCCGCGCGCTCGAGGAAACGCAGGGCGTCGCCTTCCCGAACTTCGCTGTCGCGGACTGGCTGGCCATGGCCAAGCGGGTGATGACGCTGGGCCAGAACGGGCGGATCGTCTTCGACTACGACATGAAGATCGCCGAACCCTTCGCCAGACCCGTGGCCGAACAACCCGCGGTCGATCTCTGGCCGGCCTTCGCCGCGCTCCGCACGCAGCCATTGCTGGCGCTGCGCGGTGCCCTGTCCGACCTCCTGTCCGAGGCGACCCTGGCGGAAATGGCCGCGCGGCTGCCCTCCGCCGAAATCGTCACCGTGCCCGGCGTCGGCCACGCCCCCACGCTGGACGAGCCGGAGGCCGCCGCCGCGATCGACCGCCTGCTGGCCCGCATCGCCTGAGCCGCCGCCCCTTGCCGAAACTGCGCCTTCTCCACCTCCATTCAAGCTTCAGCGCCGGCGGCAAGGAACTGCGCAGCGCGCGGCTGATGAACCTGTTCGGCCCCGGCATCGCCCATAGTGTCATCTCGGCCGAAGCCGGCGCGATGGGCGCGCGCGGCGCGGTCAGCGCGGCGCTCGACGTCCGCTATCCCGCCGATTTCCCCCCGCTGACCGGCCGCCCGGTCCCGGCTCGCCTGCTGCGCCTTGCCCGCGCGATGCAGGGGTTCGACCTCGTCCTCACCTACAACTGGGGCGCGATGGACGCGGTCATGGCCCACACTCTGTTCGCCCGCGCCCTGCGCCTGCCGCCGCTGGTCCACCACGAGGACGGCTTCAACGAGGACGAGGCGGGCGGCCTCAAGCCCGCGCGCAACTGGTTCCGCCGGATCGCGCTGGGACAGGCCGGCGCGCTGGTCGTCCCGTCCGAACGGCTCGAAGCCATCGCGCTAGGCCCCTGGGCGCAGCCGCGCTGGCGGGTGCGGCGCATCGCCAACGGGATCGACACCGCGGCCTATGCCGCCACCCCCAAACCGAACGCCATCCCCCGCGTGGTCAAGCGTCCCGGCGAACGCTGGCTGGGCACGCTCGCCGGCCTGCGCCCGGTCAAGAACCTGCCCCGGCTGGTCCGCGCCTTCTCGTTCCTCCCCGACGAATGGCAGCTGGTCATTCTCGGCGAAGGCCCCGAACGCGAAGCCATCCGGGCCGCCGCGCAGGAACTCGACATCGCCCACCGCGTCCACCTCCCCGGCTTCGTCGCCAGCCCGGCGGCGGCGGCCGGGCTGTTCGACCTCTTTGCCCTGTCCTCCGATAGCGAGCAGTTCCCGCTCTCGGTGGTCGAGGCGATGGCCGCGGGCCTCGCCGTCGCAGCCCCCGACGTCGGCGACATTGCCGCCATGGTCGCGCCGGAAAACCGCGCCTTCATAACGCCTTCCGGCCGGGATGACCGCTTCGCCGATGCCCTCATCGCGCTCGCCGGGAACGATGCCCTGCGCGCCCGCATCGGCGCTGCCAACCGCGCCCGCGCTCGCGCGGAATATGACGAAGCCGCGATGCTCGCCGCCTATCGCCAGACCTATGCCGATGCGATGGGCCGCGGTTCCTTTCCGTGAAAGCCGCCATTCACGGCTGCTTCACCATCATTGCCGTTGAAAAGGAGCGGTCATCCGCTAAACACCCGCTGAATTCGTTTTACCCTCAAGAAAGCCGTCCTTTTGGTCCTTCGTCCGCACAGCACCCGCACCAATGCCCCGGCCGTCCCCGGCGGGTCCGCGCCTGACGAGGGATTCCTGCGCGAAGTCGACGAAGCCCTGCGCGAGCAGGAAATGCTCGACGCCGCCCGCCGCTACGGCAAGCTGGTCGCGGCGCTGATCGTCGCGGTCCTCGTCGGCCTTGCCGCCTACCTCTACTGGGACCACCGCACCAACGCGGCGCAGGGCGAACGCGGCGAACAGCTCACCATCGCGCTCGACCAGGTCGAAACCGGCAAGCTCGACGCTGCGAAAGCCGGCCTCACCGCGCTGGCCGGCATGGGTTCGGGCGGCAGCCAGTCCGCCGCCCGCCTGATGGAAGCCGGCATCCTGATCGAACAGGGCAAGACCGCCGAGGCGCAGAAGATTTTCGCCGCCGTCGCCGCTGACACCGACGCGCCCCAGCCCTTCCGCGACCTCGCCACCCTGCGCGAAGTGGCGCTGGGCTTCGACACCATGCCCGCCGACCAGGTCGTGACCCGGCTCAAGCCACTGGCCGTGCCGGGTAAACCGTTCTTTGGCAGCGCGGGCGAACTGCTCGGTTTCGCCTATCTCAATCAAAACCGTGCCGATCTGGCCGGGCCGCTGTTCGGCGCGATCGCGCGCGACAAGACCCTGCCTGCCTCGCTCCAGCGCCGCGTCCGCCAGATGGCCGGGCTGCTCGGGGTCGATGCCGTCGATGATGTCAATGAAGCCGCGCGCAGCGGACCCGGCGGCGAACCTGCCGCCCCGGCCCCGCAGTGACGACGGCCCCCGCGATGCGTTCCAGGAGAGATTCCCGCATGACCACCCGCTCACGCTTCAGTGCCGTCGCCATACCCGTCGCTTTGGGGCTGGCGCTCGCGCTCACCGGCTGCGGCGGCCGCAAGCGGCCGACCACGCCGACCGTGGGCAACCGCGTGCCGATCCTCTCGCGGATCGAGGCCGGGACCAAGGTCGATCCCGCGCTCAACGCGGTCAGCGTCGTCCTGCCCGCGCCCGAACTCAATCCGGACTGGCCGCAGGCGGGCAACACCCCGGGCAAGGCCTATGGCAACCTCGCTCTCGGTGAAAACCCCGGCCGCATCTGGACCGCGTCGATCGCCGGCTCCAGCAGCCGCCAGCGCCTCGCCGCCGCCCCGGTGATCGGCGGGGGCAAGCTGTTCGCGATGGACACCGACGGCATGGTCCACGCCCTCAACGCCCAGACGGGCCGCCAGATCTGGACCGCCAGCTTCCGCATCAGCGGCGACGGGGCGACCTCGGTGTTCGGCGGCGGTGCCAGCTTTGACAACGGCAAGCTCTATGTCACCACCGGCACCGGCGAAGTCGCCGCGCTTGAGGCGGACACCGGCAAGCTGATCTGGAAGACCAAGCCCGCCGGCCCGCTGCGCGGTTCGCCCACCATCGCCTTCGACGCGGTCTACGCGATGACCCAGAACAACCAGCTGGTCGCGCTGAACGCCGCCGACGGCGCGGTGCTGTGGAACGTCAGCGCCTCAACCGGCCTCTCCGGCGTGTTCGGCGTGGCCGCCCCGGCGGTCGGCGCGGGCACGGTCGTCGCCGGCTTCTCCACCGGCGAACTGGTCGCTTTCCGCTATGAAAACGGCCGCACCCTGTGGACCGATGCCCTCGCACGGACCTCGCTTTCGACCACGGTGGGCGTGCTCACCGACATCGACGCCGACCCGATCATTGACCGTGGCCGCGTCTTCGCGCTCGGCCAGGGTGGGCGCATGGCTTCCTACGAACTGGTCACCGGCCAGCGCGTCTGGGAGCTTAACCTCGCGGGCATCTCCACCCCGGCTATCGCCGGCGAATGGATATTCACCCTGACGGACGAGGGCCAACTGCTGTGCATCGCGCGCGGCACCGGCAAGGCCCGCTGGGTCACCCAGCTGACCCGCTACCGTAACGCCAAAAAGAAGACCAAGCCGGTCTTCTGGACCGGCCCGGTGCTGGCGAACAACCGCCTGTGGGTGGCCAATTCGCAGGGCGAGGTCATGTCCGTCGCCGCCGAGGACGGCCGTGCCTCCACCTTCACCAGGCTCGGCAAGCCGGTAACCCTCGCCCCCGTCGTGGCTGACCGCACGCTCTACGTCCTCGACGACAGCGGCAAGATTTCCGCCTTCCGCTAATCGGCGTTCTTCACGCTTTGCTCATCCCTTGCGCCCTATGGCACAAGGGATGAGCAGCGAGAGGCGCCCGTCCAGTGACGTTTCCGCCGGCACCGGTCTTGCCGGTCTTGCCGGGCTGTTCGCGTGGCTGCTGATCTGCCGTAACTGGGCCTCGCTCGCCGATATCCTCGCCATCCCCGGCCCGCGCGCGCCGCTGTCCGGTCCCTATGCGGCGCTTGCCGCGGTGGTCTGGTCGGGCACGCCGATGGTCCTGTGGTCGCTGCTGGTCGACAAGGTCCACCGCCGCCCCTCCACCGGGATCGACTGGACCCGCCCGCGCGCCCTCTCCGCCGTCCTCGACGTCTCGATCACCAAGATCGCCGGGCTCTGGGCCACCTGGGCGCTGATCGGCTTCGTCTACTGCGTCGCCCGCTGGTACTGGACCGGGTACTACCTGTTCGCGATGGAGGTCATCGGCGCGGCGGCCCTGCCGCTATTCCTCCTTGCCGTGCCCTATGTCCTGTGGCTTGACCGCTATCTGGTGTCCCCGCGCGACGGGGCATGGCACTTCGGCGCGCTCCTGATCGGGCGCGAACCCTTCGATCCCGAACAGGTCCGCATCCACTGGCGCGCCTGGCTGGTAAAGGGCTTCTACTGCGCTTTCATGATCTCGATCCTGCCGCCGGGCTGGGCCGCGCTCACCACGCAGGGCCTCGCCTCCATCGGCGCAGACCCGGTCGCCCTGACCCGCTGGTTGACCGAACTGCTGTTCCTGATCGACGTCCAGATCGCGATGGTCGGCTACCTCGTCACCTTCAAGCCGCTCGACGCCCACATCCGCAGCGCCAACCCGCACCTTTCCGGCTGGGTCGCGGCGCTGATCTGCTATCCCCCGTTCATCCTGATGAACAGCGGCGGCCCGCTCGACTATCACTATGCCACCGCCGACTGGGCGTTCTGGATGCAGGGCCACCCCGCGCTGCTCTGGACATGGGGCACCCTGCTGGTCCTGCTCACGGCCATCTACGCCTGGGCCACGGTCGCCTTCGGCCTGCGCTTCTCCAACCTCACCTGGCGCGGCACGCTCACGAACGGCCCCTACCGCTGGACCCGCCACCCGGCCTACCTTTCCAAGAACCTGTACTGGTGGGCCGCAACCCTGCCGTTCCTCGTCACCACCGCCAACCGCAACGATGCGATCCGTGACACCGTGGTCCTCGCGCTGGTCAGCGCGGTCTATTTCTGGCGCGCGAAAACCGAGGAAAAGCACCTGCTGGCCGAGGACGCGAAATACCGCGAATACCACGCGTGGATGGAACGCGCGCCGACGATCACCCGCCTGCTCGGCCGCCTGATCCGAAACGCGACGCCAAGGCGCAACGTGGTCCAGGCAGCGGAACAGGCCTGAAATTCGGTTGTCCGGGCGCGCATGTCCGCGTTACAGTGGTAGGCCTGGCGCGTCCGGGCATCGGTGTTGCTGGAGGCAAGCATGATCGCGCTGATCAAGGCAATTTTCCCCGGAGCCCTGTTGTCGTGGCTCGTCTCGACCTTCGTCGCGGGAAGCGGATCGAAGGGCGGGCTGCTCCAGATTCAGCGGTTCGACATCTTCGGCACGCAATTCCACGGCTCGCTGATGCTGTTCATCATCGGCACCGCGCTCGCCTGGGCCTTGTTCAAGATGATGGACTGAACGCGCCCGAGCTCAATCGGACTATCGAATAAACCATCGTCATTGCGAGCGTAGCGAAGCAATCCAGAGCGTCAGGCGCTCACTCTACAGGACTTCGCCGTCATCGGCCTCGTATGCCCGCACATTCCGGTCAGTCAGGCCCAGCACCTCGCGTTCGCTTTTCCACCGTGCCATGTGGGGGCTGGCGAAATGGCCACCCAGCGCATCTCGGCTCGCCCAGCGCTCGCTGACCCGGAACAGGCCCGGTTCCAGCACGTCCTCGGCGTAATCATAGGCAATGCAGCCCGGCTCGGCGCGCGACAGCGCGATCACCTGCGCCATGGCGATCCGCGCAGCCTCAAGCGACGCGGGCGGCAGCCGGAAATGGCCGAGCACCACAATCATCAGAAACTCTCGTCGTAGACCCGCGCCATGTCGCCGCCCCATTCGCCGTGGAATTTGTCGAGCAGGTCCTGCGCCGGCACCTTGCCGCTGGCGACGATGTCATCCAGCGGGCCAAGATAGCCGCTTTCGTTGTCGCCGGCCTCGTTGAGCCGGGCGCGGGCGTTAAGCCCACTGCGCGCAATGGCCAGCACTTCGGCGGCCAGGTCCTTCAGCTTTCCGCCGCCGGGAAGCGGTGCATCCAGCCCCAGCTTCGGCACGCCGCTGCGCAGCGCCTCGCGCCCCGCCATGTCCCAGCCCTTGACCAGGTCCCATGCCGCATCGAGCGCGGTCTGGTCATAAAGCAGGCCGACCCACAGCGCCGGCAGCGCGCAGATCCGGCTCCATGGCCCGCCATCGGCCCCGCGCATTTCCAGGAAGGACTTGAGCCTGACTTCGGGAAATGCGGTCGAAAGGTGGTCGGTCCAGTCCGACAGGCGCGGGCGCTCACCCGGCAGCGCGGCAAGTTTACCCGCCAGAAAATCGCGGAACGATTGCCCGGCGGCATCGATATACCGGCCCTCGCGGAACACGAAATACATCGGCACGTCGAGCATGTATTCAACATAGCGCTCATAGCCGAAGCCGTCCTCGAACACGAACGGCAGCATCCCGGTGCGCGCCGGATCGGTGTCCGACCAGATGTGGCTGCGATAGGACAGGAACCCGTTGGGCTTGCCCTCGGTGAACGGCGAATTGGCGAACAGCGCGGTCGCCAGCGGCTGGAGCGCAAGCGAAACGCGGAACTTCTGCGCCATGTCCGCCTCGGACCCATAGTCCAGGTTGGTCTGGATGGTGCAGGTGCGCAGCATCATGTCGAGCCCCATGCTGCCCACGCGCGGCATATGCCGCAGCATGATCTCATAGCGCCCCTTGGGCATGACCGGCAGTTCGGCCCGCGTCTTGTCGGGCCACATGCCAAGGCCAAGATAGGCCAGGTCGAACCCGTCGCCGACCTGCTTGACCTGCTTCAGGTGCCGGCCGGTTTCGGCGCAGGTCTGGTGCAGGTTTTCCAGCGGCGCGCCCGACAGTTCCAGCTGCCCCGCCGGCTCAAGGCTGATCGCCCCGTCCGCGCCGCTCAGCGCGATAACGTGGCCGCCTTCCTCGATCTCGCTCCACCCGAACTTCTTCAGCCCCAGCAGCAGGTCGCGGATGCCGCCGGGTTCGTCATAGGACGGCGCATGGAAATCGCGCGTCGAATAGACCAGCTTTTCGTGTTCGGTCCCGATCCGCCAGTTTTCGCGCGGCTTTTCGCCGGCGGCCATCGGCTGCGCCAGCTGGCTGAGGCTCTCGATCAGCGGATCGTTTTCGTCGTTGTCCTGGCGCGTGCTCATGGCGCGCGGATTAGCCGTGCGGCTGGCGGCGCGCCAGCGCTATTTCCAATCGCCGGCGGACGCCATCCACAGCGCACACCCGGCGATCGCCGCTGTCTCCCCGCGCAAAATACGCGGCCCCAGAGAAATCGCCCGCGCCGCCGGATGGGCACGGACCGCCGCACGCTCGGCCTCGTCGAACCCGCCCTCCGGCCCGACCAGCAGCGCCGCCGGCCCGGCGTGGGCGGCAAAGGCGGCGGCGGCAGGCTCACCTCCTGTTTCATCGGCAAAGAACAGCGCCCGCCGTTCGTCCCACCCGCGCAGCAGGACCTCCAGCTTCACCGGCAGTTCCAGCGTCGGCAGCGCGGTGCGCGCGCACTGCTCCGCCGCCTCGACCGTGATCGCCCGCGCCCGTTCCCCGTTCAGCTTGTCCGCCACGCAGCGCCGGGTCAGCACCGGCTGGATGCGGTCCACCCCCAGTTCGCTGGCCTTTTCCAGCACCAGGTCGAAGCGGTCCTTCTTGAGCAGCGCTGCGCACAGCCAGAAATCTGGCACCTCCTCGCGCAGCCGGGTATGGGTCACCGGCTCCAGCACCACCTCGCGCTTCCCCGCCTCGGTCACCCGCGCCGCCCACTCGCCCGTGAGGTCGTCGCACAGCATCACCGCATCGCCCGGAGCCAGCCGCATCACGCGCGACAGGTAATGCGCCTGCGGTCCGTCGATCAGCACGGGCACCCCGGCGGTCAGCGGAACATGAACGAACAGGCGCGGGGCAGAGCGCGGCGGCCAGGCGGGAGTAGCGGTCATGGAACCGGGCTAGCCGATCCGCGCGCCCGGCGCTATCGCTCCTGCATGATGCAGATCGTGCCCGACACCCAATACCGCGGCCTCGTCGCCCGCCTGCCGCAATTCCCCCGCGACCTCGCCCAGCTCGCCCGGCTCGACCGGCCGATCGGCTGGTGGCTGCTGTTCTGGCCTTGCGCCTGGGGCGTCCTGCTCGCGGGCGGCGAAGGGCAGTGGTGGCTGCTCGCCCTGATGCTGGTCGGCGCCGTTGCGATGCGCGGGGCGGGGTGCGTCTATAACGACCTCGTCGATGCCGATCTTGACCGGCAGGTGGCCCGCACCGCGGCCCGTCCGGTGGCCAGCGGACGGGTCAGCACCCGCGCGGCGTGGGCGTGGCTGGTGCTGCTGTCTTGCATTGGCCTTGCAGTGCTGTTGCAATTGCGGTTCACCGCGCAGCTCATAGCCCTCGGCAGCCTGCTCCCGGTGGCGGCCTATCCCTTCATGAAGCGCATCACCTGGTGGCCGCAGGCGTGGCTGGGACTGGTCTTTTCATGGGGTGCGCTGGTCGGCTGGACCCAGCTGGAGGACGGAAATTATGCCATAATGACAATCCTTTACGCCGGGTCTATCTGCTGGGTCATCGGCTACGACACGATCTATGCCCTGCAGGACGTGGAGGACGACGCGCTTGTAGGCATCCGCTCCAGCGCCCGCGCCCTCGGCGGCCAGGTGCGCGGCGGGGTCGCCGGCTTCTATCTTGCAGCTATCCTGTTGTGGTCATTGGCTTTCTGGCTCCTCCGCCACGATCCACTGGCCCTCCTCGCCCTCCTCCCCGCAGCCCTCCACCTCGCCTGGCAGGTCACCACCCTCGACCCCTCGGACGGTGCCAACGCCCTCGCCCGCTTCCGCTCCAACCGCAGCGCCGGGCTGCTGGTGGCGCTGGCCTGCTGGGTCGCCGGAAACGCCTGAACGTAAACGATTGTCTGCAAAATCCGGATAACGAGGCGCGGGCTTGTAAACGTTCCTATCTCAAGTTAGCTTGAGCTTGAAAACAACAAGAGAAATCCGGGCGTTTATGGATGACCTGCTTCCGATCGGCGAACTCGCTCGCCGGACCGGCCTCGCCGTTTCGGCGATCCGCTACTATGAACAACGCGGCCTGATTTCCGCGCGCCGCACCGCCGGAAACCAGCGCCGGTTCCGCCGTTCCGACATCCGCCGCCTCAGCTTTGTGCTTATCGCCCAAAGGCTTGGGCTCGCTCTGGACGAGATCGAGGCCGAACTGTCGCAGCTGCCCGATGGCCGCGTTCCGACGGTGATGGACTGGCAGCAGATCGCCCGTTCGCTGCGCAAGGAGATTGACGCCCGCATCGGAATGCTCAACCGCGCACGCGGCAAGCTGGATGAATGCATCGGCTGCGGCTGCCTGAGCCTGCAAAAATGCCATCTTTACAACCGCGGCGACAGCGCTGGCGCCGCCGGCCCGGGCCCGCGCTTCGTGCTGGGCTAAGGCTTATTCGGCGGCGAGCAACTGCTCCGCCCCGCCCAGGTCGACACTGACCAGCCGCGAAACCCCCTGCTCGACCATGGTCACCCCGAACAGGCGATGCATCCGGCTCATCGTCACGGCATTGTGGGTGACGATCAGGTAGCGCGTGTCGGTTTCGAGCGCCATCGCATCGAGCAGGTCGCAGAACCGCTCGATATTGGCATCGTCGAGCGGCGCGTCGACCTCGTCGAGCACGCAGATCGGTGCCGGGTTGGTCAGGAACAGCGCAAAGATCAGCGCGACGGCCGTAAGCGCCTGTTCTCCCCCGGAAAGCAGCGTCAGCGACTGCAGCCGCTTGCCCGGCGGCTGGGCGTAGATTTCGAGGCCCGCCTCAAGCGGATCGTCCGAATCGACCAGTGCCAGATGGGCCTGCCCGCCCTGGAACAGCCGCGTGAACAGCTGCCGGAAATGGCCGTCCACCGCCTCGAACGCGGCGCGCAGACGTTCGCGTCCTTCTCGGTTGAGATTGCCGATCGAACTGCGCAGGCGGTTGACCGCCTCGTGCAGTTCGGCCTGCTCGGCAGCGCTGGAGCCGTGCCGCGTCTCGGCTTCGGCCAGTTCCTCGGCGGCGACAAGGTTGACCGGGCCGATCCGCTCCCGCTCGGCCACCAGCCGGTCCATCGCCGCCCCTTCCTCGGCCGATGCGGCGATTTCGCCCGGCGCGAAAGCGAAGCGTTCGGCCAGCACCGGGGGCGGGCACTGGAAGCGTTCGCCCGAAGTGCGGGCAAGCTCGGCGCGGCGTTCCTCCTCGTTCTCGGCGCGGGCGGCGGCCCCGGCGCGAGCTTCGCGCGCCATGCTCAGCGTTTCGGTGGCGGCGGCGAGGGTCTGGTCGGCGTGGCGCGACGCTTCTCCGGCGGCCTGAACCTTGCCTTCGGCCTCGGCCAGTTCGCGGCCAAGGCGCAGGCGGGTTTCCTCAGCGGCCTCGATCTCGCGCATCAGCGCCTCGGGCTTGGCGGCGATGACCGCGCGTTCTTCCTCGATTTCCTCGAACCGGCGGCCCATTTCGGCAAGGCGGCGGGCGGCATCGCCGGCACGGGCCTGCCAGCCACGAATGTCCGCGCGCTGGGCGGCGGCGCGCTCGCGCGAGAGGGCGAGGCTCTGGTCCTGCGCGGCGAGCGCCCCGGTGGCCGATTGCAGCGCCTGCCGCGCCGCGCCGTTCCTGGCCTGCGCGGCGGCAAGCGCGGCGCGGCCCGCTTCGGGATCGGGCAGGGCGGCACGGCGGCCTTCGGCGGCGGTGATTTCGGTCTCGGCCTGCCGCCGCTGGTCGGCCAGATCGCGGGCCATGCGGTCCAGTTCCTCGCGGCGCGAAAGCTGGCGGGCGCGGGCCGCTTCGGCCTGATCCTGCGCGCGCAGGGCGGCGCGTTCGGCCTCGGCAGCGGCGGCCAGCGCGCGGTCCTGCGCGACGAGCGCGGCCTGCACTTCGGCCAGCGCGGCAACCGCCTGACCTTGCGCCGCTTCGGCCTCTGTCAGCGCCAAACGCAGCGGGGGAAGCTCGGCCTCCAGCGCCGCAAAACGGTTCTCCGCTTCGAGCCGGGCAGCCTCGGCGGCCCCTTCGCCGCGCGCGACGAAGCCGTCCCAGCGGCGGAGCAACCCGGCGCGGGTGACCAGCCATTCGCCCGGCGCCAGCGTGCGGCCGTCGTCAGCCTCGGCCACGTGGACCAGGGCCAGCCGCGCGGCCAGTTCGGGCGGGCAGGTCGTGACATGGGCGGCAAGGCTTTGCGCCACGGCAGCGGGAGCGGCGGCCCCGGTCCAGAACCGCCCGTCCTCGTCCGCCGGGGCCGGGCCAAGCCCGGACCTGGCATCGCGCCCCAGAACGGCGGCGAGCGCGCGTTCATAGCCCGGCGCGGCCCGCACGCGGTCGAGCGCGGGGGGCAGGCCGTGCCTGGCGCTGGCGGCGCGGGCACGGGCCTCGCGGTCGCGCAGCAGGGCCTGGTATTCGCGCTCGGTCCCGGCCAGATCGCCCTTGGCCGCCGAAACGGCGCTGGCGGCGGCATCGCGGGCGCTTTGCAATTCGGCCTTGCGGGCCTGCATGGCGGCAAGATCTGCACGGGCGGAAGCCAGCCCGGCCTGCGCGGCGGCCAGCGCGGCGGCGGCGGCGGCGATCGCGGCCTCGGGATCGCCTTCGCGGACGAGGGCGGCGGCAAGGTCGGCTTGCCGTGCCGTTTCGCCGTCAAGCCGGGCGAGGCGGGCCTTGGCGCTGGCGAGTTCGGCGTCGGCGACGCGCCATTCGGCTTCGACCCCGGCCTGCTGGGCTGTGGCCTGGGCAAGCGCGAGTTCGGCGGCGCGGGCGGCGCGGTCGGCATTCTCCAGCGCCATGGCGGCAGCGGGCCGCTGGGCTTCGGCGGCGGCCAGCGCGGCTTCGGTGGCTTCGACGTCGCGGGTCAGAGCTGCGAGCGCGGCGGCGGCATCGGTGGTCAGCCGGTCGGCATGCCCCTTGTCCTCCTCCAGCCGGGCGCGCTGGCGGTCAAGGTCGGAAAGGCGTTGCTGCGCTGCGTCGAGCTGGGCGGTGAGCGAGGCGAGGCGGTGGCCGTGGGCGCTGGCATCGTCGCGGCGGTCGGCCAGTTCCTCGCGCGCGGCGGCAAGGGTTTCTGCGGCGCGGTGCTGGGCGGCCTGCGCGGTCTGCGTCAGGGTCTGTGCGGCGGCGACACGCTCGTCCGCTGCTTTTGCCTCGGCGCGGGCGGCCTCGGCAGCGGCGGCAGCATCGCGCCAGCGGGCAAACAGCACGCGCGCCTCGGCGGTGCGGATCCTGTCGGACACGGCGGTGTAGCGTTCAGCGGCCCGCGCTTGCCGGCGCAGAGTAGCGATCTGCTGGTCGAGTCCGGCCATCAGGTCCTCCAGCCGGGAAAGGTTGACCTCGGTTGCGCGGAGCTTCTGTTCGGCGTCGCGGCGGCGCACATGCAGCCCGGCGATCCCGGCGGCTTCTTCCAGCATCTGCCGGCGTTCGGCGGGCTTGGCGGCGATGACAGCGGCGATGCGCCCCTGCGAGACGAGCGCCGGGCTGTGCGCGCCGGTGGCGGCGTCGGCAAAGACGAGGCTGACGTCCTTGGCCCGCACGTCGCGGCCGTTGACGCGGTAGGCGCTGCCCGCGCCGCGCTCGATCCGGCGGACGACTTCAAGCTCCTCGCCCTCGCCGGTGGCCGCGCTCATCACCACTTCGGCGAAATCGCGCGGGGGGCGCATGGCAGTGCCCGCGAAGATCACGTCCTCCATCCCGCCCGAGCGCATGGACTTGGGCGAGCTTTCGCCCATGACCCAGCGGATCGCCTCGAGCAGGTTGGACTTGCCGCAGCCGTTGGGGCCGACCACCCCGGTAAGGCCGGCTTCGATGCGCAGTTCGGCGGGTTCGACGAAGCTCTTGAAACCGCTGAGCTTCAGCCGCCGGATCTGCACTGGATCAAGCCCCCCCGGCCCGGCTCAGTTCACGCCGGCTTTTTGCAGCGCGGCGTTTAGTGAGGACCATTCGGCCCCGTCGACCTTGGTTCCGTTGACGAGGATGGTCGGGGTCGAATCGATGCCTTCGTTGCCATAGGTCTCAGCGTTCTTGGCGACTTTGGTGGCGTTGGCGACATCGGCGAGGCAGGCCTTCGACTGGTCCTTCGAAACGCCGCGCGCCGCGAAGAAGTCGGTAAAGCCAAGCGCGTCGGCCAGCGCGATGAAGCGCTGGTTTTCGGGCAGGCCGGACAGTTTGTTAGCCTGGTCGGCACCCTTCATCGTCGCCTCGGTCACCGCGTCGAAGTTCTTGTAGAGGTCTTCGACCAGCGGGAAGAAGGTTTCCGGCCCGGCACATTCGGCCAGCATGGTCAGCGGGATGTCCTGCGGGTGGATTGCGAAGGAGCGGAATTCAAGGCTGACCTTGCCGCTGGTGACGTAGTTGCCGACCAGCGTGGCAAAGCCTTCCTGCGCCAGCTTGGCGCAGTGCGGGCATGACAGCGAGCCGTATTCGATCACCTTCACCGGGGCGTTGGGGTTGCCCATCACGTAGCCGCCTTCGGCCGTGGCGGTGACCACGTCGGTCCACGCCTTGCCTGCGGGCGCCGGCGCGGCGGCGACCGGGCCTGCGGGCGCGGCGGTGTCGCTGGCGGCGTCCTTGTTGCAGGCCGAAATGCCGAGGCTGAGCGGCAGCAGCATGGCGGTGGCGGTCAGGCGGAAAAGGGCAGTGCGGGCCATGGGAAGTTCCTTGCGCAAAACTGGCGGGAAGCTAGCGGACAGCGCGGGCGGGGAAAAGGGCGGTCAGGCCCTTGGGCGCGCAGTGTCCACAGGGGTTTGAAGGGTCAGAGGCGAGCCTTGAGCTGGATTTCGAGCGACGGCCACGAATAGGTTCCGGCGAGTGGCTGGCCGTTGAGGGCAAAGGCCGGGGTGCCTTCAAAGCCGAGCTTGACAGCCTCCACCGTTTGCGCGGCAAGACGGCTGGCAAGGGCTTCGTCGGCGAGGCAGCGGTCAAGGTCCGTCCGCCGGTAACCCCGCGCTTCCATCAGCGCGTAAAGGCGGAAGTCGGCGGCGATGGCGCGGCGCTGCGCGGCGTGGCCTCCGGTGGACCAGCGCTGGCGCTGGACGCTGCTGGCCGTGGCCATCGGCGCGATCCATTCGGCCTGGCGGCGCATGAACATCGCGTGGTTGGCGAAGAACTTGTCCTTCGGCCCGCAATTGGCGAGCTGCGCCACCGTGGCGTCGACCGGGTCGCGCAGCAGGTGCTTCACCTCAAGGCTGAACTTGCCCGTGGCGACATAGCCGGTCCGCATCGGCACTTCGGATTCGCGCTCGAAGGCGGCGCAGTGCGGGCAGGTGTAGCTGATCCAGGCCGTGACCTTGTGGGCGGCTGCGGGATTGCCCAGGACGTGGCTGTTCTGCGGCGTCAAGGCGACGGCGGCGAGCCAGTTGGGCGCGGCGGCAGAGGCGCTGGCGGCAATCAGGCCAAGGGAAAGCGCGGCCAGGGGAAGGCGAAAGCGGGGCATGGGGCTGGTCAGTTCCTTGTCCGGTTGCTGGCTTCGAGGCTGCGGGCCAGCGATTCGAGCACGGCGCGCAGTTCGGGATCGCCGACGTCGCGCAGCGATTCGCCCAGTTCGATGGGGATGGGTTTCAACGAGGGCGGGGCGGCGGTTTTCTGTTCGGGCGGGGGTTTGACCGCGCCCTGCCGCAGCTTGACCTTGACCACGGCGTTGTAGCCGAAGAACCGGTTCACCCGGTCGATGATCTCGGGGATCACGTGCTGGATCATCGGGGCGTGGGCGGCGACGACGACGAGCTGGAGCGTGCCCCCGCTCTTTTCGCCGACCGGAAAGCGGATCGCCTCGGGCGCGCAGATGCGGGCGTGGTGGGGGCCGACGATCTCGGGCCAGCGGGTGACCACGCTCGACTGGACGAAGCCGAAGCGGCGGAACGCGGTGCGGCCGATTTCGGGCATGAGGTCGGCGATGGCGCGCGCCTGCCCGCCGCGCGGCCGTTCATAGCGGCGCGCGCCCTTCGCGGCGGAATTGCTGGCGGGCTTGGGCTTGTGGTCCATTGTGCTTTCCCTCGTGGCCGGGCTCATGCCATAGCGGCGGCGTGAGGGCCAGCGACGTTACACTTTGCGACCAGGTCGCAGGCGCCCTGCTTGGCTGGTACAACGGCCATGCACGGGACTTGCCATGGCGCACGCCGCCGGGCGGGGCCTTGCCCGATCCCTACCGGGTGTGGCTGTCTGAAGTCATGCTCCAGCAGACGACCGTCGCGGCGGTGGGACCCTATTTCGAAAAGTTCCTGCGCGCCTGGCCGACGGTTGGCGCGCTGGCGGTTGCCGAGGACGGCGCGGTGATGGCTGCCTGGGCGGGGCTCGGTTATTATGCGCGGGCGCGCAACCTGCTGGCCTGTGCGCGGGCCGTGGCAGCGGCGGGGGGCACATTTCCGGACAGCGAGGAAGGGCTGCGCGCTCTGCCGGGGGTCGGGGCCTATACGGCGGCGGCGGTGGCGGCGATCGGGTTCGGGCGGCGGGCGGTGGTGGTCGACGCCAACGTCGAGCGGGTGGTGAGCCGACTGTTCGCGGTAACCGCGCCGCTGCCGGGTTCGCGCGCCGAAATCCGCGCGCTGACCGGCCGGATCACGCCCGGGGCGCGGGGCGGGGATTTTGCCCAGGCGATGATGGACCTGGGTTCGGGCATCTGCACCCCCCGCAGCCCGCGCTGCCCGGATTGTCCGTTGGCGGGTGCCTGCACGGCGCGGGCTGGCGGGACGCCCGAGGCCTATCCGGTCAAGGCCGCGCGCAAGGCCAGGCCGCTGCGCAGGGGCACGGCGTTCTGGATCGAGCGCGAGGGCGCGGTGTGGCTGGTGCGGCGCGAGGGGCGGGGGATGCTGGGCGGAATGCTGGCGCTGCCCGACGACGGCTGGAGCGCGCGCGCCGATGGCTCGGGCGCGGAGCCGGTGGGCGGCGACTGGCGCAGCGCCGGGCGGGTGGGGCATGTCTTCACCCATTTCGCGCTGGACCTTGCGGTGATGCGGGCCGAGGTATTTACCGGCCAGCCGCCGCCAGGCGGCGAATGGCGTGAAATCGCGGCGATCGAACAGGCCGGGCTGCCGACACTGTTCGCCAAGGCTGCGCGGCTGGTGATCGCAGGAGGAGATTGATTTGACCCAGGTGCCGGCAATTGCCTTTTCGGGGGCCGCGCTTGATCGGGCCGATCCGGTGCGGAGCGATCCGCAGGCGCTGGCGGCGCTGATGGACGCACGTGCGCGGGTGCTGCGGCTGGATGGGCTGGTGCCGGTGCTGGACGCGGATAACGCGCTGGTCTGGGACGGGCTGGACGCGGCGCGGGATGCCGAACTGGCATTCCTCGGACTGGCGGCGGACGGCGCGGCGCATTTCGCCCCGGTGGCGGCGGAGCTGACCGGATCGGTTGGCCAGGCAAACCCGGCGCTGCGCCAGATACTGGGCGTGCTCACCGCCGCCGACCTGGCGCTTTATGGCGGGGCGCGGTCGCTGGTCGACTGGCACAGCCGGCACCGTTTCTGCGCGCGCTGCGGCCAGCCGACGCTGGCGACGAAGGGCGGATGGCAGCGCAATTGCGGCGGCTGCGGGGCGGAGCATTTTCCGCGCGTCGACCCGGTGGCGATCATGATCGTCGAGCACGAGGACCGGCTGCTGCTGGGCCGCCAGCCACGCTTTGCGCCGCGCATGTGGTCGGCGCTGGCGGGCTTTGTCGAACCGGGCGAGACCATCGAGGAGGCGGTCGCGCGCGAGGTGTTCGAAGAGGCCGGGGTGCGGGTCCGCGACGTGACCTATGTGGCGAGCCAGCCGTGGCCGTTTCCCTCCTCGCTGATGATCGGCTGCCATGCGCTGGCCGACGATCCGGCGATCACGATTGATCCGGCCGAGCTCGAAGACGCGCGCTGGTTTGCGCGGGCTGATGTGGCGGCGGCGCTGGCCGGAGAGAGCGGCGACGACGGCATCCAGATCCCGCCGGCCCTTGCAATTGCCCATCAGCTGATGCGGTGGTGGCTGGAGCGGGGATCGCGCGGATGAGGGTGCGGACGAGCGGGCGGGCGGACATTCTGGGTGTGGTCCTGGCGGGCGGGCAATCGCGCCGGTTCGGCAGCGACAAGGCGCTCGCCGTGCTGGACGGCGCGACGCTGCTCGACCGTGCCGTGGCGCAATTGAAGGGGTGGTGCGCCACCGTGGTAGTTGCCGGACGCAGCGAGGCTCCGGTGCCGGTGGTGGCCGATTGGCCCGCGCCGGGGATGGGGCCGCTCGGCGGGATCGCCGGTGCCCTGCGGCTGGCGCGCGAGCAGGGCTTTGCCGCGATTCTGACCTGCGGGGTCGATTCGCCGGGACTGCCCGACGAGCTTCCGGACCTGCTGGCACCCGGCCCGGCCTATGTCGCCGACCAGCCGGTGATCGCGCTGTGGCCAGTCTCGGCGGCCGAAGCGGTGGCGCAGATCCTGGAGGGCAGCGGGCGGCATTCGATGCTCGCGCTGGCCGAGGCGATGGGCGCTCGGGCGGTTGCCTTGCCGTCCCCGACACCCAACGTGAACAGCCCGGACGATCTTATCGCGCTGGGCGGGCGGACGCCGAAACGATGAGTGACGAGGTCGACCTTGCCGCGCCGCGTCCGGTGCGGGTGGGGGCCTTCATCGCGGTCGCCGTGCTCCATGTGCTGGCGATATTCGCGCTGGTCCGCGCCTTTGCTCCGGATTTTGTCAGCAACGTCGCCGAGCAGGTGGTGGCGACGTTCTCGGTGACGATCACCGCCCCCGAGCCCTCGCCAAGCCCTGCCCCGGCGGACGAGGGCGGAGAGGCGGCGGGCAAGTCCGGCGAGGCCGGCAAGCAGGCCGTGCCGCGCGCCGTCATGGCACCCAAGCCGCGCATCGTGGTGCCCCGGCCCGCAGTCGCCCCGTCGGCGGCATCGACCGGCAGCGCCAATGCGTCGGGAACGCGCGACGCGGGCACCGGCACCGGCGCGGGCGGAACCGGCACCGGCACGGGCAGCGGTGGCATGGGCGCCGGGCAGGGCGGCGGCGGGAGCAAGGCGGAAAAGATCGCCGGCGACATCAATTCCGCGCGCGATTACCCTGAAAAGACCCGCGACCAGCGCATCGGAGACCATGTCGTCGTGTGGTTGACCGTGGGCATCGACGGCAAGCCGGCTGCGTGCAAGGTGGCCCGAGCCAGCCGCGATCCCGAGGCCGATGCGATCACCTGTAAACTGGCGCTGGCGCGGTTCCGCTTTCGTCCTGCAACCCGGGCGGATGGGCAGCCCGTGGTATCGACCTATGCATGGCAACAACGCTGGTTCTTTCGCAATGCACCCGCAAGCCAGTAAATATTGTGCGACGCACCAATGCCTGGATTGTAACCAGTACCGGTGATAGGCTGCGGGACAATCCGGGAAAGCCGCGAATCAAGTGACCGCCAATGCGTTCTGTTCATCGCATCGCGGCGAAACCCGAAGTCTATTTCAAGCGTTAGGGGCAGGAAAACCGAATATAGCTGAGGACTCTTGCCGATGCTCCGTGAAGCGTTCCGCCCATTCCTGCTGGCCAAAGGGGATTCCTCCGCAGACATCGTCTCGTTCTATCCCGGCCGCGAACACGAAATTCCGGACGCGCCGGCCATTGCCCGCCGGGTTGCGCTGATCGGCACCTATGCCCCGCGCAAGTGCGGGATCGCCACGTTCACCAGCGACGTGGTCGAGCAGTTCGCCCGCTACAATCCCGAAGTCGGGATCGACATCTATGCTCTGGATAACCCCGCATCGCCGCTGGCCTACGGCGGCGTCGCCCAGGTCATCGGGCAGGACAGCGCCGCCGACTATGCGCTGGCAGCCCGGCGGATCAACGAGAGCGGGGCCGAGGTGGTCTGGCTCCAGCACGAATACGGCATCTATGGCGGCCCGGAAGGGGAAATGGTCTGCGACTTTGTTGAACGGATCGCCGCGCCGCTGGTGCTGACCCTGCACACCGTGCTGGGCAATCCTTCGGAAGAGCAGGAGCGCATCATGCGCCATCTCGTGGCGCGCGCATCGCGGATCATGGTGATGAGCCGGCACGGGCGCGACCTGCTGGTTTCACGCTACGATGCCGATCCCGAAACGGTCGAGGTCGTCCCCCACGGCGCACCGGACCGGCCGTTCGGGCGGGGTGATGCGTTCAAGTTCGCGATGGGGCTGGCCGGGCGCAAAGTGCTGATGACCTTTGGTCTGCTCGGTCCGGGCAAGGGGCTGGAGCGGGTGATCGAGGCGCTGCCGGCGATCGCCCTGCGGCATCCCGAGGTGGTCTACCGGATCGTCGGCGCAACCCACCCGAACCTGGTGGCGCGCGACGGCGAAACCTACCGCGAAGGGCTGGAAAACCTGGCGCGCGAGTTGGGGGTTGAGGACCACGTCGTGTGGGACAACCGTTTTCTTGAAACCGGCGAATTGCTTGACCAGCTGGAAGCCTGCGACATCTATATTACCCCTTATCCGGGGCTCCAGCAGGCGACATCCGGGACATTGTCCTATGCGGTGGCGCTGGGCAAGGCGGTGGTTTCCACGCCCTATGTCCACGCGCGCGAACTGCTGGCGGGAGACGCCGGGGTGCTGATCGAGCCGGGTTGCAGCAATGCCATCGCGCAGGCGGTTATCGGCCTGCTCGACGATCCGGCGCGGCTTGGGGCGATCCAGCGGCGGGCCTATGCGGTGGGCCGAACCACGATCTGGCCGGCTTTCGCCTCGTCGGGAGCCGCGATGCTCGGCCGGGCAGTGGCGCCGCAGGCCCGTGATATTCCGCTGAACGTCCTGCCTGGACTGTCAGGGGTGTTCGCGATGAGCGATTCGACCGGAATCTACCAGCACTCGATCGGCATCGTGCCCGATCGGCGGCATGGTTACTGCCTTGACGACAACGCCCGCGCGCTGATGCTGATGAACGTCGCGCAGGGGATTACCCGGACCGAGCGGCTGCACTGGTCGATGACCTATGCCGGCTTCATCCAGCACGCGTGGAACCCGGACCTGCGGCGCTTCCGCAACTTCATGAATTTTGACCGGACCTGGTGCGAGGAAATCGGTTCGCCCGATTCCAATGGCCGGGCGCTCTGGGCGCTTGGGCACACGATCGAAAATTCCGCCGAGCCGGACATGCGGCGCTGGGCACAGCGCTGGTTCGACGAGGTCCATCCGATCTTTGCCAACATGGATTCGCCGCGCACCGCCGCGTTCGCCATGCTTGGCACGGCGGCGATGCTTCGCGCCGTCCCAGGCCACGAAAGCGCGAAAAGCCTGCTCGACCGGGGCGGGGCGCTGCTGTTCGCGCTGCTGGAATCCTCGCGCCGGCCGGACTGGGGCTGGTTCGAGACCATGCTGGGTTATGACAACCCGCGGCTGTGCCAGGCGCTGATCGAAGCGGGCGTGCTGTGCCGGCGGGACGAATGGACCAGTGCCGGGCTGGAAACGCTGCAGTGGATCTGCGAGCGGCAGACCGCAGCCGCCGGGCATTTCCGCCCGATCGGCTCGGAAACCTTCGGGAACGAAGGCAGCGCCTTCCCGTTCGACCAGCAACCGCTCGAGGCCCAGGCCGCGATCGAGGCGGCGCGCAGTGCCTATGGTGTCACGGGCGACCGGCGCTGGGCGCAGCACGCCCGCATCGCGCACGGCTGGTTCTTCGGCGCGAACGACCGCGGGGTGATCCTTGCGGATATCACTACCGGGCGCTGCCGGGACGGGGTAACCCCGCGTGGCGCAAATGAAAATTGTGGTGCAGAATCGATTCTGGCGTTTCAGCTGGGGCACCATGCGATGCGTGCCCTGAGGGGGTCGGCCCTGAGGGGGTCGGCCATGAGAGGGTCGGCCCTGAGGGGTTCGGCGGGCGGAGATGCCGCTGCGGGGGGCGAAGGGCTAAACGGTGCGGCAGGATCGGCCGCGTTGAAACCGGGAGAACGACTTGAGCAGGGATCGCGAAGCGTCGCAGGGCAACCAGCCCCTCAGCCCCTTGCACATACTTGATACCCGGCTCCACGCCGACCCTTCGCGCGTCGTGCTGCGCCCCTTTCACCTGGGGTGGCAGTCCACGACCGCGCAGGGCGACCGCGCGCGGCGGCTGGTCGAGGATATTGCCGCTCTGTCCGAACGGGCCGCAAGCGCCGAATACCGCCGCGTGCTGGCCGATTTCAACGAGCGGCACTGGCAGACCGAGCAGATGTTCGAGACCCGCTACCAGGAGGTCGAGGCAGCCATGGGGATCGACCCGGCGCGGTTCTCGCGGTCGCGCAAGCGGCTGATCGGGGCGTACTTCTGCCATGAATACACCTATGCCGCCGCCGCGCTGATGAACCCGTCGATCGTGCCGCATCCGGATCAGTCGGGGATGAGAGGCGGGGCAGTGCGGTTCGTGATGTCGCTGCGCGCGGTGGGCGAGGGGCACATCTCTTCGATCGCCTTCCGCGAGGGCATCACCGATCCCGACGGAACCTTCACTCTGTGGCCGCAGAACGCCTTTGCCACCTCGGTCGAACTCGACAATGCCGACCTGTCCTGCGTCGACTGCGCGGTGGGGGTTCACCGGCACGAGGAATCGAGCCTGTCGAACACGGTGATCTTCCCGATCACCGAGCAGCAGCGCGGCGGGCTGGAAGACCTCAGGCTGGTGCGGTTCTGCCACGATGACGGCACCTATGAATGGATCGGCACCTACACCGCCTATTCGGGCAGTTCGATCCGTTCCGAACTGCTGCGCACGTTCGACTTCCGCCGGTTCGTGCTGGAGCCGGTGCGCGGAGCGGCGGGGCGGAACAAGGGCATGGCTCTGTTCCCGCAGAAGGTCGGCGGTGACTACCTGATGATCGGGCGGCAGGACGGCAAGAACCTTTACCTCCTGCGCTCGCACGACCTGGCCACCTGGGAGGGTGAGGGCAGCCTGTTGATGGAGCCAAGGTTCCCGTGGGAATTCATCCAGATCGGCAACTGCGGCAGCCCGGTGCTGACCGATGCGGGGTGGCTGGTGATCACCCACGGGGTCGGCGCGATGCGCAAGTATGCGCTGGGCGCGGCGCTGCTGGACCGGGACGATCCCTCGCGGCTGATTGGCCGCACGCGCGAGCCGATCCTCACCGCGGTCGATGCTGACCGTTCGGGTTATGTCCCGAACGTGGTCTATACTTGCGGCGTGCTGCCGGTGGGCGACCTCCTGCTCATCCCCTATGGCATTTCGGACAGTGCCGTGGGTTTCGCGACGACGTCCATTTCGGAGCTTCTTGCGCTGATGGTCTAGCTGCGGGGCGCATATTCGGGCAACGGACCGCTGAGGTCCGCGTGGACTTGATGATATTACGGGACTTGCATGAGCCAGATTACTCCAGTCATCCTGTGCGGCGGTAGCGGAACCCGGCTGTGGCCGCGCAGCCGGGCGGACAAGCCCAAGCCTTTCCTGCCGCTGGTTGGTGACAAAACCCTGTTCGAAGCCACCCTGCTGCGCTGTGCCGACACCGCGCGGTTCGCGCCGCCGATCGTGGTGACGGGGACCAAGCATCTCGAACATGTCGAGGCGCAGCTTTCCGGAATCTCCGGGGCCGAGGTGATCGTCGAACCATCGGCGCGCAATACCGCTGCTGCGATTGCGCTGGCGGCGCTGCAACTGGACGGGGATGCAATCATGCTGGTCTGCCCGTCCGATCACCACATCGCGGATTGCGGTGCGTTCGTGGCTGCGGCGCAGGATGCCGCCGCGCTGGCGGCGCAGGACTGGCTGGTCGCCTTCGGGATTGAGGCGAAGACGCCGGAAACGGGCTTCGGCTATCTCAGGCGGGGCGAGAAGATCGGTGTCGGGCCGGGCACAAAGGTGGCGCAGTTCGTCGAAAAGCCCGACCTGGCGCGTGCCCAGGCCTTCCTCGCCTCGGGTGAATATGCGTGGAACGGCGGGATTTTCGCCTTCCGCGCCGGCTTATTCCTGAGCGAACTGGAACGCCATCGCCCCGACATCGCCGCCGCCGCGCGCGAGGCCGTGGCGCTGGGGCGCGAGGACGGGCATCGCTTTTATCCCGACGCCGATGCCTTCGCGGCAATCCGCAGTGAAAGCGTCGACTATGCGGTGATGGAAAATACCGACCGCGCCGCGATGGTCCCGGCCGACATGGGCTGGTCCGACATCGGCAACTGGGAAGCGCTGCACGCGGCGCGCGAACGTGACAGCGACGGCAACCACGTCAGCGGCCCGGCGGAACTGGTCGGCTGCCGCAACGTTCTGGTCGAAAGCGACGGCCCGCGCGTTTCGGTGATCGGGCTGGAAGACGTGATGATCGTCGTCGACAAGGGCGAGATCCTTGTAACCACGGCCAGCGGCGCGCAGCTTGTCGGCAAGCTTTCGGGTGCGGCCAACCAGTAGGACAAGCCCAACAGGAATTGCCATGACCCCGGTCCTTCCCATCAAGTCCGTCGTCAAGCCATGGGGCCGTGATGTGCTGCCCGCGCCGTTCGAGGCAGGCGGTCAGCGGATCGGGGAAATCTGGTTCGAGCCGCCGGCCTTGCTGCCCGGACTGCTGATCAAATATATCTTCACCAGCGAGGCCTTGTCGGTGCAGGTCCATCCGTCGGACGCGCAGACGCTCGCGGGGGGGCTGGGCAAGCAGGGCAAGGAAGAATGCTGGCTGGTGATCGATGCCGAGCCGGGCGCGGTGCTGGGTGTCGGGTTCGACGCCCCGCTGGACGCGAAGGCGATGCGGGCCGCCGCGCTCGACGGTTCGATCGAGCGGTTGATGACGTGGCATCCCGTGGCGGCGGGGGATTTCTTTTATATTCCGGCCGGAACGGTCCATGCGATCGGCGCGGGGGTGAGCCTGATCGAGGTTCAGCAGAACAGCGACATTACCTACCGGCTCTATGACTATGGCCGCCCGCGCGAACTGCACCTCGATGACGGGATCACGGTGGCCAGTGGCGCGGTCTATACCGATCCGCGGCGCTGCCGGCTGGCCGAGCGGGGCGAGGAGGTGCTGGTGGACGGGCCACTGTTCCGGTTCGACCGGATCGACGGCCCGCCGAGCGAAGCGCTGCGCCTGGCCTATGGTGATGCCCCGCTGCTGGTGGTGCCGCGCGGCATCGGCGTGTCGGTGGCGGGAATCGACATCGCCGTGGGCGAATGCGCGGTGGCGCGCGGGATCGACGAGGTCGCGGTGAGCGGCGGGGCGCTGGCTCTGCTGGCCATGCCGGTCCGCAGTTGACCTGACGCGGTTCCCTCCGGGCCGGCGGCGCGCTAGGGTATGCTCGTGATACCGCCTGGAGAGGATAAGCCCGAGTGACCCTGCATCCCGTGCCCGCCGAATGGGCAACGCGCGCCTATGTCGATGCCGCCGGCCGGACCGCGAGGTACCGGCAGTCGATCGAGCAACCCGAAGCGTTCTGGCGCGAGGAAAGCGCACGGCTCGACTGGATCAAGCCGTGGACGCGGCTCAGCCGGTCGAGCTTTGACGAGGCTGATTTCGGGATCGAATGGTTCGGCGACGGCACGCTCAACGCCTCGGCCAATTGCCTTGACCGGCACCTGGCGGAGCATGGCGACCGGGTGGCGATCCTGTGGGAGGGCGACGATCCTGACTATACCCGGCGGATCACCTATCGCGAACTGCACGAGGACGTGTGCCGCATGGCCAACGTGCTCAAGGGACTGGGCGCGGTGCGCGGCGACCGGATCACGATCTACCTGCCGATGATCCCCGAGGCGACGGTGGCGATGCTCGCCTGCGCCCGCATCGGTGCGATCCATTCGGTGGTGTTCGGCGGCTTTTCGCCCGAGGCGCTCGCAGGGCGGATCGAGGATTGTGACAGCCGCCTGGTGATTACATCGGATGGCGGGATGCGCGGCGGCAAGCTGGTTCCGCTGAAGGCCAACGTCGATGCGGCGCTAGCCCATTGCCCGGCGGTGGAGGCCGTGCTGGTTGTCCGCCACGCCGAAAACCGCGTGACCATGGCCGAGGGCCGGGACCACTGGTGGCATGACGCGTGCGAGGCGGTCTCGCCCGATTGCGTGCCCGAGGAAATGGGCGCGGAAGACCCGCTGTTCATCCTCTATACCTCGGGATCAACCGGCAAGCCCAAGGGCGTATTGCACACCACCGGCGGCTATTTGACCTGGGCCGCCACGACGCACCACTACGTGTTCGATTACCGGCCGGGCGACATTTACTGGTGCGCGGCGGACATCGGCTGGGTCACCGGGCACTCCTATGTGGTCTATGGCCCGTTGATCAACGGGGCGACCGTTGTGATGTTCGAAGGGGTGCCAAACTACCCCGATTTCAGCCGGTTCTGGCGGATCGTCGACCGTTACAAGGTCAACACCTTCTATGGCGCCCCCACAGCCTTGAGAGCCTTGATGCGCGAGGGTGATAAATGGGTGAGCCGCACCAGCCGCGCCTCGCTGCGATTGCTGGGTTCGGTCGGCGAACCGATCAATCCCGAGGCCTGGGAATGGTACTGGCGGGTGGTTGGGGGCGAGCGTTGCCCGATCGTCGATACGTGGTGGCAGACCGAGACCGGCGGGGCGATGATCACGCCGCTGCCGGGCGCAACCGACCTCAAGCCGGGTTCGGCCACCCTGCCGTTCTTTGGCGTCGTGCCGCAGCTGGTCGACGCCGAGGGCACGCTGCTGGAAGGCGCGTGCGAGGGGCTGTTGTGCATCACCGATTCGTGGCCGGGGCAGATGCGTACGGTGTTCGGCGACCACCAGCGTTTCGTCGACACCTATTTCAGGACCTATCCGGGCAAGTATTTCACCGGCGACGGCTGCCGCCGCGACGAGGATGGCTATTACTGGATCACCGGCCGCGTGGACGACGTGATCAACGTGTCCGGGCACCGCATGGGCACCGCCGAGATCGAGAGCGCGCTGGTCGCGCACAGCAAGGTGGCCGAGGCCGCGGTTGTCGGCTTCCCGCACGACATCAAGGGGCAGGGCATCTATGCCTATGTCACGACCAACGCCGGGGTGGAGCCGGACGAGGCACTGCGCAAGGAACTGGTGGCCTGGGTGCGGACCGAGATCGGTCCGATCGCCACGCCCGATGCGATCCACTTCGCGCCCGGCCTGCCCAAGACCCGTTCGGGCAAGATCATGCGGCGGATCCTGCGCAAGATCGCCGAGAACGATACCGGCAGCCTTGGGGATACCTCGACGCTGGCGGACCCCTCGGTGGTGGAAACATTGATCGCAACGCGGGTGGGATAATGTACTGGCCGTTCGGTTCGGCGCACGGCGCGCCCGCATTACCGGCACATCGGGCGATTGTGGCAACAATGTTCATGCGCCAGAAAGGTTATCATGAACACGCGGGGCCAGCCGGTGGGTTTGAAGGAGTAATCTGATGGGTGTCATTTCCAGAAAGTCGGGAGTTCGCTTCCTTGGTGCCATGCTTGCCGTGACGGCAGCGGGCAGCGCCGTGGCGCAGCAGCAAGACGGGCCGAATCCGAGCATCATCGTCAACGGCGCGCCGATGAGCGCGGGGCCGGAGGTCAAGGGCGTGATTTCGGCGCGCAACGGCGACAGGGTGAAGGTGACGTCGCCCGACGGCACCAGCACGATCATCGCCGTCAACGATACGACCCGGGTCAAGGCCGGCGGGGGCCTGTTTGGTGGCGGCGGCAAGTTTACCACCGCGGCCCTGCTCAACGGCCTGCCGGTGACGGTCAAGACCTTGCAGGCTGACGGGGTGCTGCTGGCCAGCCAGATCACCTTCCGAAACGGCGATTTCAAGACCGCCAACATGATCCGCAACGGCACCGACCAGCGGTTCGAGGAACAGACCGCTGCGACCGAGGCGCTGCGCGGGCGCATGGGCGACATCGACAAGTACAACATCAAGTTCACCACCAACGCCTATTTCGACACCGGCAAGGCGGTGCTTTCGCCGCAGGCCAAGAGCGAACTGTGCGCCACGGCTGCCCAGGCCGAGGCGACGAACAACGCCCTGATGCTGGTGGTGGGCTATACCGATTCGGTCGGGAGCGACGAATACAACCAGACGCTCAGCGAAAAGCGGGCGGCCAGCGTGATCAACTACCTCCAGCAGGCCTGCCACTGGAAGCCCTATCGGATGTTGACCCCGACCGGGATGGCCAAGGCGGACCCGCTGGCAAGCAACGACACCGAAGAAGGCAAGGCGCAGAACCGCCGTGTCTCGGTCAACGTGCTGGTCAGCAAGGGCCTCGACGGACTGTAAGCCTGTAAATAGCGGGGTCCCAGGTCAAAGCTCGGGACCCCGTTTCTTTGGCGGGGCTGGCTTCGCGCGGGCGGGACGGTTAGGTTGCGGACATGATCGCACATACCATCCAGCTTGCGCTGGCCCCGGTTTTCGTCCTGGTGGCCATCGGCAACATCATGAACATCCTGTCGACCCGGCTCGGGCGGATTGTCGACCGGGCGCGGCAGTTGCAGCAGAAGCATTCGGAAACCTTCGGCAGCGATCACGACATGGTCGTGACCGAAATCCGCGCCATCGACGAACGGATCAGGCTGATCACGCGGGCCATTGCGACGCTGGTGATTTCCGGCCTGTCGATCGGGACCACGGTGGCGATCCTGTTCGTCGAGGAAATGGCGAGCTATCCGCTGGAAACCGTCGCGGCCGTGTTCTTCCTCATTGCCATAGGCCTGCTGATGTGGGCCTTGCTGCTGTTCCTCAAGGAGACGCGGGTCGCGGCGGCGACCCTGCGCATTCCGCGCGACTATCTGGAACTGCACCGCGACATCTGAGGCGCTTTACAGGCTGTCCCTTGCGGCGCCGCCGGCGATGCGGCGGGTGAGCATCGCGATGTGGTGGCTGCACAGGCTCAGTTGCTCGATCAACTGGACCTCGGTGGTGCCGCCAGCGATGTGCCTGTTGATGAGAGCGGGAAGTTCGCGGCCGACGAGGTTGCGGACGGTGTCGGCGTGGACGCGCTCTTCGCAGAGATTATCGAGCTGGAGGGCGAGGGCGTCGAGATGGATGCCGACCTGGTCGAGCAGGCGGGCGGCCTGGGGCGGGAGCGCCTGGCGGCAGGTTTCGAGCCAGAGCTGGGTCTTGCCGGCAATCTCGCCCAGCGGCAGGAGGGCGAGCAGGCCGGAGGGCGGAACCTTGAGCCGGGGGTAGCACAGCAGCAGCGCGGCGATGAGGATCGCGGCAAGCGCGGTGAGCAGCAGGCCGGCGACGCCGATGCCGCGCGCGGCGATGGAAATCGCGAGCGAGCAGGCAAAAACAGCGATGACGCCGGCCATGACGCGCCAGATTCGGGCTAGCAGGTGGCGGTTCTTGAGCTCCCGCGAGCGCCGCCCGATCGAGCGGGACTGCGCCGGGAGCCATTCGCCGGTCGGGAGCTGGGGCTGGGGTAGGGCAGCGGTTTGCGTCATGGGCATTGCGGTTCCGTGGGGCCAAACCTTTGCCCCGAAACACTGCAACGCACGGAATTCGTTGTTATATCCCGACAATCGCTCGGCAGGAGCGGGGTCAGTGCCGGGTGAGGCGGCGCCACAGCCGTTTGAGCCGGCCTTCGCGCCGGGGCGGGGGCAGGGTCTGGCCGGTGACGTCGAGCAGGTAGCGGGCGAGGATCAGCGCCTGGTTGCGGGTCATCAAATAGGAGCGGGCGGCAATGTCGCCACGCTTTCGGTCACGCTCGGCCGTGGTGCTCTGGACCATGAGGCGGATGCCGCGGCTGATCGGGGTGTGGGACCAGCCGATCAGCACGCCAAAGTCATCCTGCCCGGTCGGCGTGGTGGGCTGGTGTGCGGCGATGGCGGTCCGTTCAGGCGCGTTGGCCATTGTTTTTCTCCCCGTTCCCGGGAGCGAACATACAATCCTTTTCAATTGCGCCGTCAAGCGCGGCGCAATTGTGCCGGGTCAGGCGGCCAGTTCGTAGGGCTGGATTTCGCCGGCGAGATAAAGGTTGCGGGCCTTGGCGCGGCTGAGCTTGCCCGAGGAGGTGCGCGGCAGGGTGCGCGGCGGGACCAGTTCGACGACGCAGTTCATACCGGTGATCGAGCGGACCTTGTCCTTGATCTGGTCATGCAGGCGGCGGCGTTCGGCCGGGTCGGACACGCGGCAGTGGACAAGCACGGCGGGCACTTCCTCGCCCGAGTCGGACTGGACCGAGAAGGCGGCAATGTCGCCCTGGTGGAAGCCGGGGAGCTGTTCCACCGCCCACTCGATGTCCTGGGGCCAGTGGTTCTTGCCGTTGATGATGATCATGTCCTTCGCCCGGCCGACGATGAACAGGTAGCCATCGGCCATGTAGCCCATGTCGCCGGTGTCGAGCCAGCCATCGACCAGGCAGGCCTCGGTCGATTCGGGGTCGCGGAAGTAGGAGTGCATGACCGACGCGCCCTTGCACCAGACCTTGCCGATATGGTGGTCGGCCAGCACGTTGCCGCGTTCGCCGCGGATTTCGAGGTCCATGTCGCGCACAGCCTTGCCGCAGTTGACGATGGCGCGGTAGCGGGCCGGGCGCGAAAGGTCGCGCGGGCGGCCGGACAGGCGTTCCTCCTCAACCAGTTCGACGCGGATGCCTTCGCCCGGGGGCATGATTGTGACGGCCAGCGTGGCTTCGGCGAGGCCGTAGGAAGGGAGGAAGGCCGAGGCCTTGAACCCGGCTTCGGCAAAGGCGTTGACGAAGCCCTGCATCACGTCGGGGCGGATCATGTCGGCCCCGTTGCCGGCGATCCGCCAGCGCGCGAGGTCGAACCGTTCTGCGACTTGGCTCTGGCTCGAGATGCGGCGGGCGCAGATGTCGTAGCCGAAGGTGGGCGAATAGGAGAGCGTGGTGCCCGGGTTGCGGCTGATCAGGTCGAGCCATGCCAGCGGGCGGCGGGCGAAATCCTCGGTCTTGAGGTAGTCGGTCGAGACCTGGTTGGCGATGACCGAGAGGAAGCACCCGACAAGGCCCATGTCGTGATACCACGGCAGCCACGAGATGCAGCGGTCGGCACTTTCAAGCTCCATGCCGTGGCTGTGGCCGGCAAGGTTGTTGAGCAGCGCTTCGTGGGTGACGGCGACGCCGTGGGGAAAGCGGGTGGAGCCCGAGGAATACTGGAGGTAGCAGATCTGCTGCGGGTTCGACTCTGGCAGGGCGCAGGCCGGGGCCGGATCGGCAAGGAGAGCCTCGAAGCTGGACCCGGCGCAGCCCTGGCGGGCGGCGGCGGCCTCGGCCATTTCGGCGATTTCTGCGGGGTAGAACAGGATCGACGGGTCCGAGCTGTTCAGCTGGACGACGAGCTGTTCGATGTAGTTTTCCTTGCCCCCGAAGCTGGTCGGCAGCGGGAGCGGGACCGGCCAGGCCCCGGCGTAGATCACGCCGCAGAACAAGGCGGCAAATTCGGCGCCGGTTTCCGCGATCAGGGCGATGCGGTCTTCCGGGCGGACGCCGCGCGCGATCAGGCGGTGGGCGACGGCCAGCGCATCGGACCGCAGTTCGCGGAACGGATAGACCCGCGCAAGGCCGCCGCGCGCGTCGTGGAAGTTCAGCCCGCGCTGGCCCGTGGCCGCGTAGTCAAGCGCCTCGCCGAAGGTTCCGAAATCGGAAAACCGGCGCGGCAGTGTATCTTCGTTCGGAGTCGGCACCAGCGTGGTAGTGGTGTCGGTCATGCGCGAGAACCCGTCTGTTGTTGTCGCCAGTCAGTCTTGTCTCGGTCTGGGCAGGAGCCGGGAATACACCCTCTATGACCGCAATTGCCCCCCGGCAATCACCCCGATGCAAAACCGGGCCTCCCCAATCCTCAAGGACTGTGGCACGAATAAGGCCGAATGCGCTCAGCTCCAAGACAGAAACGAACACAAAGGCCGATCGATGCCGCGCGTCTGGACGAGCTGGCACTCGCCTACGTCGCCCGATTCGCGGCGAGCGGGGCTAAACTCGAAACCTACCTGAAACGCAAGCTGCACGAACGCGGATGGGCGGGAGAAGGGGAACCGGACGTCGCCGGGATCGCCGCCAGGTTCGCGGCGGCAGGCTATATCGACGATGCCGCCTATGCCCGGATGAAGGCCGGATCGCTGCGCCGGCGCGGTTATGGCGAGCGGCGGGTGGATCAGACGCTGGTCGCTGCCGGGATCGCCGAGGACCTGCGCGCCGAGGTCCGTGCCGGGCAGCAGGAGCAGCGCACAGCCGCGCTGGCGTTGGCGCGCAAGCGCCGGTTCGGGCCGTGGGGGCCGAAGGTCGAGCGCGACGTTCGCGAAAAGCAGCTTGCGGCGATGCTTCGCGCGGGCCACCGGCTCGACATTGCCCGCGCCGTGGTTCAGGCCAGCGACATCGAGGCGGCGGAAGAATGGGCGGCCGAGGAGGAATGAATACGATGCGGAGGCAGCACGGCCTGATCGCGGGGCTGATGGTGCTGGCGGCCTGTTCGCCGGCGACGGGTGCGGGCAAGCACGGGGCAACGGCCCGCGATGCCGCGGCGGCCCCGGCGCGCCATCCGGTTTCGGGCCTGCGGGTGATCCGGGTCGAGGTGGGCAGCCGCCGCTTCTTGGCGGAACTGGCGGCGAGCCCGGCCGAGCAGGAGAAGGGGCTGATGTTCCGCAAGGAAATGGGCGCGGACGAGGGGATGATATTCCCGATGGACCCGCCGCGCCGGGCCTACTTCTGGATGCGCAACACGGTGCTGCCGCTCGACATCATCTATATCGGCGCGGACCGGCGGGTGCTGAACATCGCGGCCAATGCCAGGCCCTATGACGAGACGCCGCTGCCTTCGGCAGGGCTGGCCGCGGCGGTGCTGGAACTGAACGCGGGCCGCGCGGCGGCCTTGGGGATAAAGCCGGGGGACAGGGCGAACTGGTAGGTTCGGGGTAGGCGTGTGATTGTTGGCCAGCGGTCCCGGAGTCGTTTGGTGCGTCTCTGACATCCGCCAAGGGCTTGCGGCACCAGCCCGCTCCCCCGCCCGGCCAAACAAGTGTTGCCGCCGCACCCCCATTTCCGCTAGGCGCTTTGGCCATGGGAATTCTCTCCAAGATCTTCACCTGGTGGGACGGGGCCACCATTGGTACCATGCTCGACAGTGCGCGCCACGGCGAGCAGGTCGGCACCGATGCGCAGGGCAACCGCTATTACCGCGCGCGCAAGCCTTTTCCGAAGGGCCATCCGCGCGCCGGGCAGGAACGCCGCTGGGTGATCTATGACGGGGCCAACGATGCCAGCCGGGTTCCGGCGGAATGGCACGGCTGGCTGCACAGCACGTTTGACGGCGTGCCCGAAAGCTTCCTGCCGCCGGCGCGGATCTGGGAGGTTGATTTCACCCCCAATGCCACCGGCACCCCGCAGGCCTATCGTCCGCAGGGCGCGATGGAAAAGGGCGGCGTGCGGGCGCGGGCGACCGGCGACTATGAAGCCTGGTCGCCGGATGCGTCCTGACGCGACCTCTTTCGGCGGTTGAGCTGATGAAGCAGGCGCTGGCCCTGTTGATGCTGGGTGTGGCCGTTTCGGGCTGCAGGCAACCGGGCGACACCGGCCCCGAGGCGACCGAGGTCCCGGCCGGTTTCGCCAGCGGCGCTGCGGCAACCAACGTGGTCGAAAGCGACTATGGCACCCCGGTCAAGGACCGCGTGGCGACGCTGGGCCTGCTCAACAAGCGCAACAACCTGACCACCGACCTAGTGATGAAGACCGGCGAATCGCGCCGGATCGGCAATGTCATCGTCAAGCTCGCCAATTGCGAGAAGACCTTGCCGTGGGAGGACCCGCCCGAAGTGGGGGCCTTCGCGCAGGTCTGGGTCGAGCAGCGCGAGAGCACCGCCAGGCCGCTGGCGTGGCACAAGGTCTTTTCCGGCTGGCTGTTCAAGAACTCGCCCTCGGCCAACGTGGTCGAGCATCCGGTCTATGACGTGTGGGTCAAGGACTGCGCGATGAAGTTCCCCGGCGAGGAGGAAGACCCCGCTGCATATGCATCGTCAAGCAGCGCGGCAAAACCTTCGGGCAAGCCGAGCGCGGCAGCCTCTGCCGCGCCGGTTGAAGCGGTGCCGGCGCCTGTCGCTGCACCGGCCCCCTTGCCTTCCCCCGAATAAGGACTCTGCGCCTTTTTCAGCAGCGTCAGATAGCGTGCCTGCGGCATTTCGACCGCGCCCAGCGACGCGAGGTGATCGGTCATGAACTGGCAGTCGAGCAATTCAGCACCCGCCCGGCCCAGCGCGGCGACCAGCCAGGCGAGCGCGACCTTGGAGGCATCGGGCACAAGGCTGAACATCGATTCGCCGCAGAACACCCGGTCGAACCCGACCCCGTAGAGCCCGCCGACCAGCTGCGCGGCTCCGTCCGCCCCGTCCTGCCAGCATTCGATCGAATGGGCATGGCCTTCGGCGTGGAGGGCACGGTACGAACCGGCGATGCGGCTGGAGATCCAGGTCTCCTCGCTTTCTCGGCGCGGTGCGGCGCAGCCGGCCATGACCGCATCGAACGCGGCGTCGCAGGTGACGGTGAAGCGCCCGCGCCGCAGGGTTTTCGCCAGCGAGTGCGAGCAGCGGAAGCCGCCGAGCGGCAGGATCGCGCGCAGGCGCGGTTCGACCCAGAACACCTCGGGATCGTCGCGCCCGTCCGCCATCGGGAAAATTCCGCTGCGATAAGCCAGCATCAAGAGCTGAGGGTCAATGATCTTGGCCATGGGACGCACGGGTCGGATGTTAGCGCGGAAATCCGGCGCGGGCAAAACCTGCGGGCAAAACTTTGTGCCAAACCGCTTGATGCGGCGCGGCTTTCGGTGCTTGCCATCGGCGGCATCGGCCTATAGAGGCGCTCCAGCCCGCAGGAGTGTAGCTCAGTTGGTAGAGCATCGGTCTCCAAAACCGAGGGCCGTGGGTTCGAGTCCCTCCACTCCTGCCAGCATTTTCCGAAACCTTGATCGTTTTCCCCTTATGGGGCTGCGCTGCGATGCGGTGTTCGCCAATTGCGGCGCTTGCCAATTGCGGCGGTGGCACTAGGACGGGTGCCACATTCCTGCCGTAATTGCCCGGACCATCGTGCGCCAAGCTGACCCCGATCCCGCTCCGCCCGCCTTTCGGCTGACCCGCTTCCAGCTGGCCGCCATCCTGCTGCTGTGCGTGGCGGCGGGGCTGCCGGGGCTGCTCGCGAAATACCCGCAGATGACGGACTATCCGGCGCACCTGGCGCGCTGGCACATCATGATCGATGGGGGACGGACGGCCGAACTGGCGCGGTTCTATGCCTTCACGTGGGCATGGTCCGGCAACCTCGGGGTCGATATCCTGATCCGGCCCTTCGCGGCGCTGATCGGGCTGGAAAACGCCGGGCGAATGTTCGTGATCGTCATCCCGATGCTGCTTGCGGGCGGGCTGTTCACGGTCGAATGGACCCTGCGGCGGCGGATCGGGATCGGCCCGTTGCTGGCGCTGGCGACGGTGTGGTCGCCCGCGCTGCTCATGGGGTTCCTCAATTTCGAACTGGCGCTGGCCGCCGCGCTGTTTGCCTTTGCCCTGTGGGTGAAGCTGGAGGGCAGCCGCTACCGCGAGCCGCTGTTCGTGCCGCTGGGCGCGCTGATCTGGCTGTGCCACCAGTCGGGCTGGGGCGTGCTGGGCGTGATGGTGTTCGGCTACGAATGGTCGCGGCGGGACGGGTGGAAGGATTTCTGGCGCGCGGCGCTGGCAACCTGGCCGCTGTGGCTGCCGTTCCTGCCGACGCTGCTCGCCAGCCAGCAGGCCAAGGGCTCGTTCGACTATGGCCGCAGCCCGATGTGGGTGAAATGGGTGTTCTGGAAAGAAGCCCTGCGCGACCGGGTGCGTTATATTGACTATGCGACGGTCCTGCTGCTGCTCGGCGCGCCGCTGGTGGCGGCCTGGTTCAAGCGGCTGGACGGGCGGCTGGGCTGGGCCGGACTGATCCACTTGGCTCTCTCGATCGTGGTCCCGCGGCACCTTGGCGGGGGCGACCTTGCGGACCTTCGGCTGATTGCGGTCGGCCTGATGCTGCTGGCACTGGCGATCGACTGGCGGCCCAAACAATGGCTGCTGATGTGGGTGGCGCTGGGGCCGTTCGGGGTGCGGATGCTCATCACCTCGGCGGTGTGGACCGTCCATTCGGCCAATGTCGGACGGATGATGGAGGCGCTGGATTACGTGCCGCGCGGGGCCAAGGTGGCGGTGGCCGTGCGGGAGGAAGTATCGCTGTGGGCGCAGCCGCTCTACGGTCACCTCGGCTGCTATGCGACGGTGCGCAACGATGCGCTGGTCAACAGCCATTTCGCCATTGCCGGGGTCCACATGCTGACCCTGACCCCGCAGGCGGGGAAGTGGGCCGACCCGTCGCAGCGGATTTATGCACGGCCGGGGCGGCGGGTTGACCTGACGGCATTCAGGCCGGCCAAGGACGCTGATTATCTGTGGTATTTCGGCAAGTTCCGTCCGGAAAAGATGCCCGAGGGTGCCCAGGTGATCTACCGGACCAAGCATTCGCTGCTGGCGCGGATGGTGCGGCCGCCCGTTGCGGAGCCGGCGCCCTGATAGCGCGCCGGCAGGACGCCGCGCTGGCCTTCGGTCTGGTGCTGGCGCTGCTTGCGGCCTTGCCGGTGGCCCTCGCGCGCTATCCGCAAATGGCGGATTATCCGGCGCATCTCGCGCGCTGGCATGTGATGCTGGATTGGGCGCAGAGCCCTGATCTACAGCGGCTCTATCGGTTCGAGTGGCGCTGGAATCCCAACGTCGGGGCGGACCTGCTGATCCGTCCGCTGGCGGCGCTGTTCGGGCTCGAAAACGCTGGGCGGGTGCTGGTCGGCGCGATTGCCGCGGGGCTGGGGCTGTCGTTCGTGGCGGTGGACCGGGCGGTGCATGGGCGCGTCGGTGTGGGCAGCGTGCTGGCCCTGACGACGGTCTGGGCGCCGACGCTGCGGATGGGTTTCGTGAACTTCAGCCTGGCCGAGGCGCTGGCGTTTTTCGGGCTGGCGCTGTGGGCGGGGCTGGCCAAGCGGCGCTGGCGGTGGGCGGTGTTCCTGCTTTACGCGCCGGTGGTGTGGTTGTGTCATCTGGCGGGCTGGGGCGTGCTCGGCGTGCTGGTGCTGGGCTATGAGTGGGCGGGCCGCAAAGGTGCGCGCGGGTTGGCCGGGGCCGTGCTGGCCACCTGGCCGCTATGGCCGCCGCTGGGGCTGACGCTGCTGGCGGGGGGCGGGGCGGAGGCACCGTTCGCGTTCACGCTGGCGGAGATGCAGGGCAAGGCATTCTACTGGGTGATCGGCCTGCGCGACAGCGTCATGGCGCTGGATATTGCGGCGGTCGCGCTGCTGGTGCTGGTGCCGGTCCGGGCCGTGCGCACCGGTCGGGCTGACCCGCGATTGGGGATCGCCGCTCTGGTACTGGCGGGGCTGGTCTTCCTCGTGCCGCGCAACCTCGGTGGGGGGGACTATGCCGATTATCGGCTGGTGCCGGTCGCTCTGGCGGCGGGTGCGCTGTCGGTGGATTTCAGGGCGGGGCCGAAATGGTTGATGCTCGCCGCCGTGCCGTTCCTGCTGCGCATTGGGGTGACCACGGTCAGCTGGATTGAACAGTCGCGCGAGACGGAAAACGCGCTGGGAGCGCTGGACCATGTCCCGCGCGGGAGCGTGGTGGCGGCGGCCTGGGGGTTCGAGCCGGGGCGCTGGGCAACCTCGGCGCAGGGGCACGTCTTCGCCTATGCGACGGTGCGCCGCGACGCGCTGACCAATGCGCATTTCGCAGTGCCGGGGGTGCACATGCTGCAGCTGGCGCAGGACGATCCGGGTTTTGTCGACCCCTCGCAGCGGATCGTGCTGAAGGCGGGGGAACGACCGGACCTGGCGGGCTTTGGTCCGGCGGCGCGGGCGCAGTTCCTGTGGTATGTCGGGCCGCAGCCGCCGGCGCGGTTGCCGCCGGGGACGCAGGTAATCTGGCGGCGCGGGGACGCGCTGCTCGCCGCGACTTGCCAAGGGCCATGTTGATCGCTAATTGAGCGCAACTTCCGACATCGGAGACTTGACGCCCCTCCCGGCCACCCCACCCAGGGCGCCGGGGCGGCACTGTCCCCGTGGTGGAAGCCTGTGTTGGAATTTTCTCAGGAAGAGCGTTCGCGATGGCCAAGATCAATCCCGGCGAATTCATGCGCCAGGTCCAGGCCGAGGCCCGCAAGGTGGTGTGGCCGACCCGGCAGGAAACGATCACGACCGCGATTTTTGTCGCGATCATGATGACCATGCTCGCGGTGTTCTTCCTTGGCGTCGATACGCTGTTCGGTGAAATCGTGAAGTGGCTGCTGTCGCTGGTCTGATGACCGGGCGATGCACGCACATTCAGGGACTTTGATTATTATGGCTCGCTGGTACATCATCCACGCCTATTCCGGCTTCGAGAACAAGGTTCGGGATTCGATCCTGTCCGAGGCCGAACGCAAGGGCCTGTCGCAGCTGGTCGAGGCGGTGGAAGTGCCGACCGAGACCGTGAACGAGGTCAAGCGCGGCAAGAAGGTCCAGGTCGAGCGCAAGTTCATGCCGGGCTACGTGCTGGCCAAGCTGAGCCTCAGCGACGACGTCTACCACCTCGTCAAGAACACCCCGAAGGTCACCGGCTTCCTCGGCCCCAACGGCAAGCCGCAGGCGATTTCCGAGCGCGAGGCTGCCCGCTACTTCGGCGCCCGCGACGAAGCTGCCGCAGCGCCGCGCCGCGAGGTTTCGGTCGATTACGAGATCGGCGATTCGGTCAAGGTCAATGCCGGCCCCTTCGCAAGCTTCAACGGCGTGGTCGAGGAACTCGATTTCGACAAGCACCGCGTCAAGGTCTCGGTTTCGATCTTCGGCCGTGCGACCCCGGTCGAACTGGGCTTCGAGGAAGTCGAACTGGTCAAGTGAATGTGCGGCGGGCCGTTGGCTCGCCGTTCCATCACCTCATTTTAACCAAATCCCAAGCACGGCTGGCCTAGGGCCTTTCCTGAGTAATCGGGAAGTCCATGAACAGCATCACGCCCCCCGCCGAACCGGGCCGCCTCGCGCGGCTTGACGGCCTGCGCGGGATTGCTGCCTGCGGGGTGGCGTTTTTCTATCATGTCCGGGCGCTGTTTCCCGAAGGGACGCTCGACACCGGCAACCGCCTGCTCGACTGGCCGCACACGTATGCCTGGCTTTTCGTCGACCTGTTCTTCGTGCTGTCGGGCTATGTCTTTGCCCATGTCTATCTCGGACGTGGCAGCCTGCGCAGCGAAGGCGACCTCAGGAATTTTGCGCTCGCACGGTTTGCCCGGCTCTATCCGTTGCATCTTGTCATGCTGCTGGTCAGCGCGGCGGCGTTCTGGGGGGTGAAGCCGGAAAATACCCCGTTGGCCTTTGTCGCCCACCTGTTCATGGTGCAGGCGGCGGTCGAGCCCGTGGCCAATACCTTCATCGGGCCTAGCTGGTCATTGTCGGTCGAAGTGGCGTGCTACGTGCTGTTCGGCATGGCCGCGGTTTCGGGCGAACGGACGCTGCGGCTGGTGACGGGCGGGGCGATGCTGCTGGGGCTGGTCATGCTGCTGAACGACGCCTCGCCGCTGGGGCCGTGGGCGGCGGATTGCTTTCCGCGCGGGTTCCTGGGCTTTTTCGTCGGGCAGGTGTTGTGGCGCAGGCGCGAAGTTCTGGCGAAAGTGCCGTCGTGGGCGCTGGCCGGGGTGATGGTGCTGGGCGCTGCCCTGCCGCCGGCGGGACCGTGGGGTGCGATCCTGCCGTTCGCGCTGCTGGTGTTTCCGGCCGCGACCGTGCTGGGGCTGCGGTTGCCGCTGCTGGAAAGCCGGGCACTGGTGTGGCTGGGGGACCGGTCCTATGCGATCTATCTCATCCACATCGTGCCGCTGGGGGTGATCGTCAACACCCATGGCCAGCTTGGATCGGGCGTTCTGGCGGTCGTGGGAGGGCATCTTGGCTTTGCCGCGCTGAACCTTGTGCTGGCAGACCTTGCCTATCGCCACCTGGAGATTCCGGCGCGGCGAGCGATCCGCAGCGCGTGGGAGCGGCGAGGAACGCGGCTCGCAGCAGCCTGAAACGCCGGCGAATTGGCGGAAAAACCTTGGCATTGCCGGCGTCTTCGCGTAGGCGCGCGTCCTTCACCGGGGATTCGTCCCAGGCGATTCCGTGCGGGAGGGGTTCGCGCCCTGCTTGACCGCTCACTCTGAGCGCCGTTTTCGGCGCGACAGGAAGAAAGGAGGCCCCTCGTGGCCAAGAAGATTGAAGGTTACATCAAGTTGCAGGTAAAGGCCGGCTCCGCCACGCCTTCGCCGCCGATCGGCCCGGCGCTGGGCCAGCGCGGCGTGAACATCATGGAATTCTGCAAGGCGTTCAACGCCTCGACGCAGGAACTTGAAAAGGGCATGCCGATCCCGACGGTGATCACCGTCTATTCGGACCGCTCGTTCAGCTTCGTCACCAAGACCCCACCCGCTTCGTTCCTGATCAAGCGCGCCGCCAACCTCAAGTCGGGCTCGAAGGAGCCGGGCAAGATTTCGGCCGGAACGATCCTGCGTTCGCAGCTTGCCGAGATCGCTCAGGCCAAGATGGCCGATCTCAACGCAAACGACATCGAACAGGCGACCAAGATTATCGAGGGCTCAGCCCGTTCGATGGGTCTCCAGGTTGTGGAGGGCTGACACCATGGTAAAGCTGACCAAGAACAAGAAGGCGCTGGCCGCCAAGCTCGGTGACAACCAGAAGCTTTACGGCGTCGACGACGCGATCCAGCTCCTCAAGGACCTGAAGACCGTCAAGTTCGATGAATCGATCGAAATCGCGCTGAACCTTGGCGTTGACCCCCGCCACGCCGACCAGATGGTCCGCGGTATGGTCACCCTGCCTTCGGGCACCGGCAAGGACGTCAAGGTTGCCGTGTTCGCGCGCGGCGACAAGGCCGAAGCGGCCCTGGCTGCGGGCGCCGACCGCGTTGGTGCCGAGGACCTGCTCGAAGACATGCAGGCGGGCAACCTCGACTACGGCCGCGTGATCGCGACGCCCGACATGATGGGCATCGTCGGCCGCCTCGGCAAGGTGCTCGGTCCCAAGGGCCTGATGCCGAACCCGAAGCTGGGCACTGTCACGCCGAACGTGGCTGACGCGGTCAAGGCTGCCAAGAGCGGCCAGATCGAGTTCCGCGTTGAAAAGGCTGGCATTATCCACGGCGGCATCGGCAAGATGAGCTTCTCGAACGAGGCGCTGCGCGCCAACTTCGACGCGTTCGTCGATGCGATCATCAAGGCCAAGCCGGCCGGCGCAAAGGGCAAGTACCTCCGCAAGGTGGGCCTGTCCTCGTCGATGGGGCCGGGCCTGAAGATCGACGTCGCGCAGGTGCACGCCGGCTGATCCTTCGGATTGCCGAATGAATTGCGAAGGGCCGGGGGGAAACTTCCGGCCCTTTTCTTTTGGCGGTTCAGGGCAGGATGATCGGCATAGGGGGAATGTCGTCCCTGTCGCTTCGCGCGTCGACCGCCGGTTTCGTGTCCGTTTCGGCGGTGGTCGGGTCGATGGTCGCGCGGACCCGCGAAATGCGGGTCGCCGGGAATCCCGCCGTCTGCGCGTGCTGGCGGATCAGGTCTTCGCTCGGTGCGCGGTAGATGCAATAGATCTTGTCATCGGTGACATAGCTGTGGACCCACTGGATCTCGGGGCCGAGCTCGCGCAGCACGTCGCAGGACTTTTGCGAGGCACCTTGGAGGTCGTCAGGGCTGAGGTTGCCGACGCCGGGCATGTCCCGTTCGATCACGAATTGTGGCATCGTTTGTCTCCCACTTTCGCAAGAAACGAAGCTGCGCGCGAATCGCTGGGAAGTCCATCATTTCAACAAATTGGCGGCCGTGTAGCATTCTACCAGCAGCGCCAGCGGGCGGCCGTCCGGCGGCAGGATGAGCCGGGCGTTATGGGAGAGCACGGTGCCGGTCGGGCAGCCGGGACTGGGGCCGCGCCGTTCGGACAGGCGTTCGCGGTGGAAGTTCAGGGGGGTGGCCACTTTGCCGAAGGGGGTGTTGGTGGTGTCCAGCACCCGGTTCATTTCCGGGGTGAGCAGGCTGCGGGCATACCAGTTGTGGGCTTCGGAACGTGTTGAATTTCCGCAGGAAAGACGAACGTGGCGGTAGCCGGGATTGGGGCCGAGCGATGCAATCTCGGGTGGGGGCGGGGCGTCCGCACCATGGACTGGCGTAGCGGTTATGGGGATGGGGCAACGGGATTGCAGCACCGCGGTGGCGCTGTCGTTGGCATTCAGGGCTGCTTCGAAGCGTGAATTTGCAACGCCACTGCAACCGCACTGCAACAGCAGGGCAAGCGCGGCGAGGGCCGATTTAGATGCCACCGGGGACGGGTTCCCGGCCGGTCGCGCAGAGGCCGGCGCTGAGTGCGGCGAGGCAGGCGGCGAGTTCGTCCGGATCGACCGAGCGGACGACAAAATTCGCGCCGGTCTTTCCCTCGCGCCAGAACGGGTAGGAACCGATCTGGCAGCCGGGATTGTCCTTTTCCGTCTGGCGCAGCAGATCGGCGACTTCGCTTTCGCCGACCCAGCAGCCGATGGTTTCGGACAGCAGCGGTGCGCCGCCTTCGAGGGTGCCGGTAAGGGTTTCGAGCATTCCGGCGGTAATCTGGGGGACGCCCGCCATGATGAAGGCATTGCCCCAGCGGATGCCGGGCGCGCCGGTGTAGCGGTTGGTTATGAGGCTGGCACCGGCAGGAACGCGGGCCATGCGCAGGCGGGCTTCGGTGAGGCCGCCGCGGGTGGTGTAGTAATCCTCGAGGATGGCGCGGGCTTCGGGGTGGATCACCGCCTCGACCCCAAGCGCTTCGGAGACGGCATCGACCGTGATGTCGTCGTGGGTGGGGCCGATGCCGCCGGTGGTGAAGAGGTAGTCGTTGCGGGCGCGGAGCGTGTTGACCGCTTCCACAATTGCAGCGGTTTCATCCGCCACGACGCGCACTTCCCTGAGGCGGATGCCCTGGACCTGCAGCCATGTGGCGACCTGGGCGATGTTCCTGTCGTGGGTGCGACCGGAGAGGATTTCATCGCCGATCACGACGAGGGCGGCGGTGTAGATGCGCTGGCTGGTCATGGCGGGGTGGTTACGCCGGGCAAGGGGGCGGGGCAAGGTGGGCTTTTGCAAGGCCAGCAGTCCCGGATCAGGTCCGGGATGACGGGAAGGCATGTGTTG
>CAYFJH010000013.1:0-20955 GCA_964343385.1 uncultured Novosphingobium sp.
GCGCGCCGCAATAGGACTGGTAGGTCGAGATGCCCATCTTGGACATGACCTTGAGAATGCCCTTGCCGATCGCCTTGATGTAGTTCTTCTGGACGTCGTAGCTGCTCAGCGGCAGCTCCTGGCGCAGGCGGATCTGCTCGAGAGTTTCAAGCGCCACGTAGGGGTTGATCGCCTCGGCACCATAGCCGGCCAGCACGCAGAAGTGGTGCACTTCGCGCGCTTCGCCGGTTTCCACGACCAGCCCGGTCTGCATGCGCAGGCCCTGGCGGACGAGGTGGTGATGCACCGCGGCAGTGGCCAGCAGCGCCGGCATCGGCACGCGGTCCGGACCCTGTGCGCGGTCGGACAGGATCAGGATGTTCTTGTCGGCCAGCACCGCCTCGGTGGCGATCCAGCACATTTCCTTGATCGCGCCTTCAAGGCCCTTGGCCCCGGTCGCCGCGTCCCAGGTCATGTCGATGGTCTGGGTGCGGAACGCGCCATCGAGCGCCGCCTCGACCGAGCGGATCTTGGCGATGTCGGCGTTGGTCAGGATCGGCTGGTCGACCTCAAGCCGCTTGTGGCTGCCCGCGTCGTGGCCAAGCAGGTTCGGCCGCGGCCCGATCATCGAGACGAGGCTCATCACCAGTTCCTCGCGGATCGGGTCGATCGGCGGGTTGGTGACCTGGGCGAAGTTCTGCTTGAAATAGTCGTAGAGCAGACGCGACCGGCTGGAGAGCACGGCGATCGGCGTGTCGGTGCCCATCGACCCGATCGGATCGTCGCCCATCGCGGCCATCGGTTCCAGGAACTTGGAGACGTCTTCCTGGGTATAGCCAAAGGCCTGCTGGCGATCGAGCAGCGTGGTGGTTTCCACCGGCAGCTGCGCCAGCTCGGGCTCGACCACGTCGAGGTCCTTGAGGTTGTACTGCGCCGCTTCGAGCCATTCCTCGTAAGGTTCGGCAGAGGCGAGCTGCGCCTTGATTTCCTCGTCCTCGATGATCCGGCCTTCGGCAAAGTCGATCAGCAGCATCTTGCCGGGCTGGAGCCGCCACTTGCGGACGATGTTGTCTTCCTTGATCGGCAGCACGCCGCTTTCCGACGCCATCACGACAAGGTCATCGTCGGTGACGAGGAAGCGGGCCGGACGCAGGCCGTTGCGGTCCAGCGTCGCGCCGATCTGGCGGCCATCGGTGAAGGCGACGGCAGCGGGGCCGTCCCACGGCTCCATCAGCGCGGCGTGGTATTCATAGAACGCGCGGCGCTTGGCATCCATCAGCGGGTTGCCGGCCCATGCCTCGGGGATCAGCATCATCACCGCGTGGGCAAGGCTGTAGCCGCCCGCCAGCAGCAGTTCGAGCGCGTTGTCGAGGCAGGCGGTGTCCGACTGGCCGTGCGGGATCAGCGGCCACATCTTGTCGAGATCGGGGCCGAGCAGCTCCGATTCCATCGTGCGGCGGCGCGCGTTCATCCAGTTCACGTTGCCGCGAACGGTGTTGATTTCGCCGTTGTGGGCGATGAACCGGAACGGGTGCGCCAGCTTCCAGCTGGGGAAGGTGTTGGTGCTGAACCGCTGGTGGACCAGCCCCAGCGCCGAAACCGCCTCGGGATTGCGCAGGTCTTCGTAGAACCCGCCGACCTGGGTCGCCAGCAGCAGGCCCTTGTAGACGATGGTCCGCGTCGCGAAGCTCGGCAGGTAGGTTTCGGTCAGGCCGGGAAGCCCGTGCTTTTCAGCCAGGTCCGCGAGCGGGTTCTGGGTCTGCTTGCGGATGGCAAGGATCTTGCGCTCGAACGCGGCCTCGTCCGGGCAGTTTTCGCCCCGGCCGACGAAGCACTGGCGGATCACCGGCATCGATTCGAGCACGGTCTTGCCAAGGCCATCAAGGTTGACCGGCACGTCGCGCCAGCCGAGCACGGCCTGGCCTTCCTTGGTGATGAACTTTTCCAGCGTTTCCACGACCACGTTGCGCGCGGCTTCGTCCTGGGGGAGGAAGCACATCGCCACGGCATAGTCGCCCGGCTGGGGCAGGGAAACGCCCGCGCCCTTGGCCCAGGTGCGGAACAGCTGGTCGGGGATCTGGATCAGGATGCCCGCGCCGTCGCCCAGCAGCGGATCGGCACCGACCGCGCCGCGATGGTCGAGGTTTTTGAGAATCTCCAGCGCCTGGGAAATGATCGCATGACTCTGCACGCCCTTGATATGGGCGACAAAGCCGACGCCGCAGGCGTCATGTTCGTTACGCGGATCATAGAGGCCCTGGGGCTCAGGAAATCCCATCAATATACCCATCCTGTGCATGGTGCCGGGCGGCTTGGGGGCCGATCGGCGGGTGTGGCGGCAATCGAACGCGACTCACCCCGCCGCCCGAAAGCAGCGAGAAAATCGCATCACGCGCCCATGACGACAGGATAGGCTTTTTGCAACCGCGAACCTAGGGGTTTACGCCTTAAAGGGCACAAATGCGCCCTTTCCTGCGGCCAGTGCCCGCAAGAAAGGGGTCCGACGGGCAGCGAATCACCGCCGGAGCGGATTTTAACCGGTGCCGCTCATCTTCTGGAGCGCCATCAGCGCCTCGCGCAGGGCCGCCTCGGTGGCGACCGGACCGGCCCCGAACGGCGTGCCCGGCAGGCGCGCCGGAACGGCCGGCGGCGGAACGGACTGTCCCGGGAAAATGACCACGGGTTCGGCGATTTCCGCCATGTCGTGGTCTTCAATCCGCACGAACGAGCCCAGCGGGGCCGGCTGGCGGGTGGAGGGCTCCATGTCGAGCAGCGAACTGAACCGAGCGTCATCGTCCGCAGCCGCCTGTATGCTCGTTTCGAGATCGGCTTCGTCCTCGTCGAGCTCGGGCAGGGCCCACCGGGCGGTTTCGTCGGCCGGTTCGTCGGCCGGTTCGGCGGGGAACGCGGCGGCGGTCTTGAACGGATTGCCCACCGGCACCCGCTTGGGCGGCAGGAGCGATTCGAGGGTGGCTTCTTCCTCGGCCTCGTCGAACCACTCGATGTTGCCGAGCCCTGGTTCGCGCAGCGAAGGCGGCATAGCGAAAGGACGCGTGTCGCCGCCCGACAGCGGCTGCGCGGCGGCGAGTGGCCGCGAATCGTCGAGAAAACGCGCAGATGGCGGCGCGGCGGGCGCATCGGCTTCGGGCGCGCGGGCCGCGACGGGCTCCGCCGAAGCGCGCGGCCGACGGGCGTGGGCCGAGGCAAGGGCCCGCGCGAAACGTTCGACCAGTTCGGTCACGCCCAGGCTGGCGAGCGGGGCTGCGCGCGGGCGTTCGGCAGTGGCGGCGGCCGGTTCGGGTGCAGGAGCGGCTTGTTCCGCGACAGCCGGGACGGGCGCGGGCTCGGTCGGTTGCGGCGCGATATCGGTCAACGGGCTGATCGCGTCGAGATCGCCGACGTTGAGGATCGACGGGCCGGTCCGCTCGGCGCGCAGCTGCGGCGCTGGCTCGGGCAATTCATCGAGTGACAGCGCGCGGCGGCGCTGCGGCTGGGTTGCCCGCGCGGCGGCGAGGCGGGCGAGATCGTCGTCTTCCTCCGGCCCGGCTTTCGCAACCGTGCCGGCCGCCGGCGAGGCCAGGTCATCGCTGCGGCGCGCGCCAGCGCGCGCCAGCAGCCGCGCCAGCACATAGCCGGCCGCGACCCCGACAAGCATCAGCGCCAGCGCCACGAGGAGCCGGGCGGTGAGGCCCAGCGGCGGCACGGCGGCAGGGACAAGCCGGTCGATGTGCAGCTCCAGCACCGCGTTTTCGAGGACGGCGGCGCGCACCGCGAAACCGCCGATGCCGAAAAGCGCGCCGAACCAGCCGGCGACGATCGCCGGAAACAGCGGGTGGCGGCTCAGTGGAACTTTTCCTTGCGAACGGTCGGTCATTTGTGAAACCCGGGCCCTGATCTGTCCCCGCTGGCGGCGCGGATCATGCTGCGCTGCCGATGGCGGGATGAAGCCTTTTGGCTATCAGCGTTTGGTAAACAGCTGGATAACGAGCCACGTTCCGCGCCCAGTCGTGATCGGCGCGGACATGGGCCTCGGCTTCGGTGCGGATGGCGTCCCAGCCCGACCTGTCGGCCAGCAGGCCGGCGAGCGCGGCGGCGCAGGCGGCCGGATCGTCGGGCGCGAACAGCACGCCGTGGACCCCGTCCTCCATCAGTTCGCGGTGTCCGCCCACAGCGGACGCGGCGACCAGCTTGCCCTGCGCCATGGCCTCCAGCGGCTTGAGCGGGGTCACCAGTTCGGTCAGGCGGCTGGCCTTGCGGGGATAGGCCATGACATCCATCAATGCGTAATAGCGTTCCACTTCGGCGTGGGGCACGCGGCCGGTGAAGCGGATCGCATGGGCGGCGCTCGATGCGGCAGCCTGGGCGCGCAGGGCATCGTCGCAGGGCCCGCCACCGACCAGCAGCAGCCGCGCATCGCGCTGCTTTTCCAGGAGCAGGGGCATGGCGGCGATCAGGTCGTCCAGACCTTCGTAGTCGTAGAAGCTGCCGATGAAGCCGATGACCGGCCCTTCACCCAGCCCCAGCCGGGCGGCGAGGTCCGGTTCGGGCGGCGGCGGGGCGCCGAACAGGGCAAGGTCGACCCCGTTGGGTGAAAGCGAGATTCGGCCCGGATCGAACCCGCGTTCCACCAGATCATCGCGCAGCCCGCGGCAGATCGTCACCACCGCGTCCGCGCCGACGACCACCCGGTTTTCAAGACTGCGCGTCAGCCGGTACTTGAACGATCCAGCGCGGCCCGTGCCGTTGCCGACCGCGGCGTCTTCCCAGAAGGCGCGGATTTCATAGACCAGCGGGATACCCCGCCGCCGGGCGACGCGCAGCGCCGCCAGCCCGCACAGCGCGGGCGAATGGGCGTGGAGCACATCGGGCTGCCATTCCTCGCACAGCGCATCGATGGCGGCGGCAAACAGGCCGACCTCGCGCCATTCGCGATAGAGCGGCGGGCCATCGGCGCTGCCGGGGGTGCGGCGGAAAACCAGCCCTTCGGCGTCTTCGGTGGCGGGGCCGGGCGCGGCGTGGCGCAGCCCGGTGATGCCCATGACCTCAAGCCCCACCGCCTGCTGCGCCCTCAGGATGGCGCGGGTGCGGAAGGTGTAGCCGCTGTGGAGCGGCAGGGAATGGTCAAGGACGTGAAGGACGCGCGTCATGGCGTGTTTCCTAGGGCGCGAAGGCTTAACGCCGCGTCAACCGCGCTGCGTGTAGGGCGCTGGTATGGTCGACTACTTCGCGCTCGGGATCACCCATCTGCTGATGGCGCTTGCCGCCTGGCGGCTGGTGCTGCGCGGCGATCTCGACACCGAAACCGCCGCCGCGCCGGACGAACCGGGTGCTTGACCTCGCACTCGCCTCGTTCGTGCTCGGCCTGCTGGCGCTGGGGCTCAAGCGGCCGTTCATCTGGGTGCTGGCCTATCTTTACGTCGATATCGTAGCGCCGCAGAAGATTTCGTACTTCCTGCTCGCCTCGATCCCGCTGTCGCTGATCGTGTTCGTCGCGGCCTTCGGCGGCTGGCTGGTGGCCGACGACAAGGCGGGCAGCCGGTTCACCCTGCGCCAGGGCTTATTGGCGGTGCTGCTCGCTTATTGCGCGGTTTCCACCCAATTTGCGGACTTCCCGGTCGAGGCTGCGGAGAAGTGGGGCTGGGTGTGGAAGGCGCTGGTCTTTGCGATCTTCCTGCCGCTGACCCTGCGCACGCGGCTGCGGATCGAGGCGGCGGTGCTGTTCATGGTGCTGGCGGCCGGGTCGATCGTCATTACCGGGGGGATCAAGACGGCCTTTTCCGGCGGCGGCTACAATTCGCTGCACTTTTTCGTGCAGGACAACACCGGCCTTTATGAAGGCTCGATCATCTCCTGCGTCGCGGTGGCGATCATTCCGCTGATCTTCTGGCTGGCGCGGCACGGCACGATCTTCCCGCGCGACTGGCGGGTGAAGGGCTTTGCCCTCGCGCTGGCCTTTGCCGGCCTGCTGATCCCGGTCGGCACGCAGGCGCGGACCGGGCTTTTGTGTATCGCCTTGCTGGGGGTGCTGTCGCTGCGGACGGTCAGGAACCGCTTCGTCTATGTCGGCGCGATGGCGCTGGTCGCGCTGGTGGCGGTGCCGTTCCTGCCGCAAAGCTTCACCAGCCGGATGCAGACGATCGAGAACCATCAGGCCGACCGGTCCGCCTCGACCCGGCTCGCGGTCTGGGCCTGGACGCTCGACTATGTGAAGGACCACCCGCTGGGCGGCGGGTTCGATTCGTTCCGGTCGAACAATCTGGTCATCGAGACGCGCGATGCCGAAACCAGCGGCAACACCACCGCGGTCGAGACCAATACCATCACCGACAAGGGCCGCGCCTTCCATTCGAGCTATTTCGAGATGCTCGGCGAACAGGGCTGGCCGGGGCTGGCGCTGTGGCTGTGGCTGCAGGTTTCGGGGCTGTGGCAGATGGAGCGGCTGCGCCTGCGCTGGAACAAGCGCGCCGCGGTGCCGGGCGCAGGGCCGGAAAGCCGGTGGCAGGCCCCGCTGGCGAGCGCTCTCCAGCAGGCGCAGCTGGTCTACCTGCTTGGCTCGGCCTTTGTCGGGATCGCCTTCCAGCCGTTCATCCTGATGCTGATCGGGCTGCAGTGCGGGCTGTGGAGCTATTTGCGCAGGCTCGACACACCGGCGCGCGTGCGGCCCGCGCGCCCGGTGATGGTCGTCCCTGCAAGCTGAACCGTTCAGGCCGCCGCCGAGGCCTTTTCGCGGGCGCGGTGGGTGGCGATGAAATTGTCGACCACCGGGGCGATCTTGTTGCGCCACTTGCCGCCGTTGAAGATGCCATAATGGCCGACGTCGGGGGCAAGCAGGTATTCCTTGCGGCTTTTCGCCAGCCCCGTGGTCAGTTTCAGCGCGGCCTTGGTCTGGCCGATTCCGGAAATGTCATCGTTTTCGCCCTCGATCGCAAGAATCGCGGTGTCGGTGATCGCAGCCAGGTCGATCGGCTTGCCGCGGTGGACAAACTCGCCCTTGGGCAGCGAATGTTTCTGGAACACGTGCTCGATCGTCTGGAGGTAGAACTCGGCCGTCATGTCGCAGACCGAGCGGTATTCGTCGTAAAAGCGCTTGGTGGCGTCGGCGCTGTCATCGTCGCCGTTCACCAGGTGCATGAACATCTGGTAGTGGCTGGTCAGGTGGCTCTGCAGGTTCATCGACATGAACCCGGCCAGCTGGAGGAAGCCGGGATAGACCCGCCGGCCCGCGCCGGGATAGCCCAGCGGCACGGTGGCGATGACATTGTGCTGGAACCACGACAGCGGCCGGTCGACCGCGACGTCGTTGACGCTGGTCGGTGCTTCGCGCGTGTCGACCGGGCCGCCCATCATGGTCAGCGATGCGGGGCGGTCGGGATGGCGGGCCGCGCCCATCACCGCGGTTGCGGCCAGCGCCGGGACCGACGGCTGGCACACCGCCAGCATATGGGTGCCGGGGCCGATATGTTCGAGGTGGCCGATCACGTAGTCGATATAGTCATCGAGGTCGAACGGCCCGGCGTCGGTGGGCACCATCTTGGCGTCGGCCCAGTCGGTCACGAAGACTTCGTTCGATTCGAGCATCCGCGCCACCGTGCCGCGCAGCAGCGTTGCATAGTGCCCGCTCATCGGCGCGACGATCAGCAGGCGCGGTGCATTGGCGGGCAGGCCGGTGTGGGTAAAGCGCAGGAGATTACCATAGGGACGGCGCGACACGATCGATTCGGTGACCGGCCAGGCGGTCCCATCGACGGTCACGGTCTCGATCCCGAAATCCGGCTTGCCGCGCGGTGCGGCGGCGTGGGCAAAAACGTCGAGCGCCGAGGCTACGACGGGGCCAAGCCTGTTGTAACCGAATGGAATCGAGGGATTATTGAGCAGTTCGGCGGTTACCGACGCCCAAGCGCTGGCGCTCGTAAGCAGAGCGCGGTTTAATTCATAGGCGTTGTAGAGCACCTTGGATCCGATCGTTCTGGGCGCAGGTCATACGTCGCCGGAAGCGAGAAATGGGCTTTCCTGGAACATATTGCAATGCATCGCGGCGCTGCCTCCTTAAATTTGCGCAATGCCTTCCGCCGCGCGGTCCGGTGCGCTAGTGCGCTCGCCTATGGCCGCGAAGCAGTCCGAACAACCGATCTCGCCCCCCGCCGCCGAAGCGGAGGTTGCCGGTCCCAAGCCTGGGCGTTCGCTCGGCCCGCTGACGATGGTCTGGCGGCTGGCGGCAAACTATCCGCGCCAGGTGCTGACCGCGCTGCTGGCCTTGCTGGCCAGTTCGTCTGCCACCATCGCCATCCCGATGCGCTTCAAGGCGATCATCGACCAGGCCTTCGGCCCGGGCGCGCGGATGGATCAGATCCACGGCGCCTTCGTGCTGATGTTCGGGATCGTGGTGATCCTTGGCGTGGCCACGGCGACCCGGTTCTATTTCGTCTCGTGGCTGGGCGAACGCGTGGTCGCGGACCTGCGCGAACAGGTCCAGAACAACCTCTTGCGCCTGCCTCCCAGCTTTTTCGAGGCGAACAGCCCCAAGGAAATCTCCTCGCGGATGACCTCGGACACCACCCTGATCGAGGGCGTGGTCGGGACCACCGTGTCCATAGCGCTGCGCAACCTGATCACCGGGATAGGCGGCACGGCCTACCTCTTCTTCCTTGCGCCCGCGCTGACGCTCGAACTCGTCGTCGCCATTCCGGTCATCATCATGCCGATCGTGCTGTTCGGCCGCCGCCTGTCCAGGGCCTCGCGGACCAGCCAGGACACCATCGCCAATATCGGCGCGACCGTGTCGGAAACGCTCGGCGCGATCCGGGTGGTGCAATCGTTCAACCAGGAAGCGCGCGAAGCGGCCCGATTCCACGAAGCGGTCGACCGGACCTTCCAGGCCGCCCGCCGCCGCATTCTGATCCGCGCGATCATGACTTCGGTGGTGACGCTGCTGGTGTTCGGCTCGATCACCGGCCTGTTGTGGCAAGGGGCGATCGGCGTGGCCGCCGGCACGATCAGCGGCGGCACGATCGCCGCGTTCGTCATCACCGGCGGACTGGTCGCGGGCGCTTTCGGTGCCCTCACCGAAGTTTACGGCGATCTGTTGCGCGGGGCGGGCGCGGCCAGCCGGCTGAACGAGCTGCTCAACGAGACCCCCGCTATCGCCCCGCCCGACCGACCGACCGCGTTGCCCCGGCCGCCGCGCGGGCAGATCGCCTTCGACAAGGTGACGTTCCGCTATCCGACCCGGCCCGAAACAGCCGCCATCGCCGAGTTCAGCCTCGCGGTGGAACCGGGCGAGACGGTGGCCATCGTCGGCCCGTCGGGTGCGGGCAAGTCCACCGTGTTCCAGCTCGCCCAGCGGTTTTACGATCCCCATGCCGGCGCGATCAAGATCGACGGTGTGCCGCTGACTTCGGCCGATCCGGCGGAAATTCGCCGCCGCATCGCGCTGGTCCCGCAAGAGGGCGTGCTGTTCGCCGCCAGCGCGCGGGACAACCTGCGCTACGGCAACTGGGCCGCCGACGACGAAGCGATCTGGCAGGCCGCCCGCGCCGCCAATGCCGAGGAGTTCCTCCGCGCCCTGCCCGAGGGGCTCGACACTTTCCTCGGGGAAAACGGCGCGCGCCTCTCGGGCGGCCAGCGCCAGCGCATCGCCATCGCCCGCGCCCTGCTGCGCGACGCGCCGATCCTGCTGCTCGACGAGGCGACCTCGGCGCTCGACGCCGAGAGCGAGCGGCTGGTGCAGGATGCGCTTGACCGCCTGATGGCGAGCCGGACCACGTTGGTCATCGCCCACCGCCTCGCCACGGTGCGCCAGGCGGACCGGATCGTGGTGATGGACCATGGCCGCATCGTCGAACAGGGCACCCACGACGAACTCAGCCGGCAGGGCGGGCTCTACGCCCGGCTCGCCTCGCTGCAATTCGACGACCGTCAGGTTTCCCCGGTCGAATGAGCCGGGCGGCGCGGTTCATGTGCCAGCAAGGCCGCCCGCGTGACCATCGCCTTTTTGCGTGCCAAGGCCCATTGATGCTGAACCGGATTTTCCTGCTCACCGCCGCACCGGCGGTGCTGGCCTTCCTCGCACCCGGCGCCGTCGCCCAGACTCCTCCCGCTCCTACCCCCGCGCCCGAAACCAACTGGGGTGCCTCGGGCATCCAGCAGCAGTGGATCGACGCATCGGTGCGTCCGGGCGATGATTTCTTCCGCCACGTCAACGGCAAGTGGATCGCCTCGCACGACATCCCGGCCGACAAGACAGCCTACGGCGCGTTCCACATCCTGCGCGACGAATCGGAAGCCCGGCTGCGCACAATCCTCGACGAACTGGTCGCCTCCAGACCCGCGCCGGGCACGCAGGAAGCGCGGATCGTCGCTGCCTATGCCGCCTACATGGATCAGGACGCGATCGAGCGTGCCGGCCTTGCCCCGGCCCGCCCCGTGCTGGACCGGATCGCTGCCGTGCAGGACACCGCCGGCCTGTTCGAGCTGTTCGCCGCGCCGGGCATCCCGAGCCCGATCGGCGGCTCGGTCGATCCCGATCCCAAGGACAGCGCGGTCTACTCGCTTGGCCTGTCGCTGAGCGGCCTTGGCCTGCCGGACCGGGACTATTACCTCTCGGACAACCCGCGCTATCCGGAAATCCGCACGAAATACAAGGCGCTGCTCGCGCAGCTGCTGGCCGAGGCGGGCTATGCCGATGCCCTCGCCATGGCCGAGCGGGTCTATGCCCTTGAAACCGGCATGGCGCGGGTCATGTGGGACCGCGAGGTCCTGCGCAACGATGACCTGACCTATCACAAGCTGACCATGGCCGAGATTGCCGCCATGCCGCGCGGCGCGGACCTTGCCGCCTTCATTCGCGCAAGCGGGCCAGGCGGTGCGGCGGCAAAGTCGGTCCGGATCACGGAAATGCCGCTCACCCCGGCGCAGATCGCGGCGGCGCGGCTCAAGCCCGAGGACGTCAAGGCCAAGCTTGGCGGCGGTTTCCCGGCGATGCTGGACTATATCGCCGCCCAGCCGCTCGACGTGTGGAAGGCATGGGCCACCGCGCAATACCTCACGGCCCATGCTCCTTACCTGCCGGGCCGCATTGACGAGGCGTGCTTTGCCTTTTTCGGCAAGCTGCTGAACGGCCAGCCCGAACAGCGCCCGCGCTGGAAGCGGGCGATTTCCGTGGTCGAAGGGCAACTGGGCGAACAGCTCGGGCGGGTTTACGCCGCGCGTTATTATCCCCCCGCCAGCCGCGCGGCGATGGCCGACCTCGTCGGCAACCTGCGCAAAGCGATGGGCGCCAACCTGTCCACGCTCAAGTGGATGGGGCCGCAGACCCGCGCCGAGGCTGAGGCCAAGCTCGCCGCCTTCACCCCCAAGATCGGCTCGCCCGAGGTGTGGAAGGACTATGCCGGCATGGAAATCCGCCCCGACGCGCCGCTCGCCAACGCCATGGCCCGCGCAAAATGGGGCTCGGACTTTGCCGACGCGCGGATCGGGAAACCGGTCGACCGCAGCGAGTGGCATATGCTGCCCCAGACGGTGAACGCCTACTACAACCCGCCGATGAACGAGATCGTCTTCCCCGCAGCGATCCTCCAGCCGCCGTTCTTCAACCCTTCTGCTGACCCGGCGGTCAACTACGGTGCGATCGGCGCCGTGATCGGCCACGAGATGGGCCACGGTTTCGACGATCAGGGCTCCAAATACGACGGCACCGGCAACCTGCGCGATTGGTGGACGGCTGGGGACAAGGCGCGCTTCGTCGCCCTCACCGACCGGCTGGTGGACCAGTTCAACGGCCATTGCCCGTTCGATGCCGGCCAGACCTGCGTCAACGGCAGCCTGACGCTGGGCGAGAACATCGGCGATCTCGGCGGGCTGAGCCTGGCCTACCGGGCCTACCACCTTTCGCTGGGCGGCAAGGCCGCGCCGGTGATCGGCGGGCTGACCGGGGACCAGCGGTTTTTCATGGCCTTTGCCCAGGTCTGGCGCTCCAAATACCGCGAGGAGACCGCGCGCCAGCTGCTGATCGTCGATCCGCATTCCCCGGCGCAGTTCCGCACCAACGGCATCGTTCGTAATTTCGACGAATGGTACAAGGCCTTCGGGGTGAAGCCGGGCGACAGGCTCTACCTGCCGCCGGAAAAGCGGCTCCGCATCTGGTGACGCCATGACATTTGCGCAATGCGCCGCACGGCGGCTTGCGCTCGCGGCCGGTGCCCGGCATGACCCGGCGCCATGACGCTGACCATCACCGCCATCCTCCTCGGCATCGTCGAGGGCCTGACCGAGTTCCTGCCGGTCTCCTCCACAGGCCACCTGATCCTTGCGACCGAACTGTTCGGGTTCGACGCCGGCACCTGGAAGGTGTTCAACGTCGTCATCCAGCTCGGCGCAATCCTGGCGGTCGTGGTGCAATACTGGCGCACGTTCTGGGCGGTGGGCTGGGGCATCCTGCGGCTCGAGGCGCTGAGCCTGCGGTTCCTGCGCAATATCCTGCTGGCCTTCATGCCCTCGGTGGTGGTCGGACTCGCCGCCAAGCCCTATATCGACGTGATGCTCGGCAGCCCGCTGGTGGTCTGCGCGGCGCTGGTGGTCGGCGGTTTCGCCATCCTTGCGATCGAACGCAGCGCCCGGCCCGGCCCGGCGAGCGGCATCGGCCAGCTGCCCGCGCGGCAGGCGCTGGGCGTGGGGCTGTTCCAGTGCGTCTCGATGATCCCGGGCATCAGCCGCTCGGGAGCGACGATCATGGGCGCGCTTTTGATGGGGATCGAGCGGCGCACGGCGGCGGAGTTCAGCTTCTTCCTCGCGGTCCCGACCATGCTCGGGGCAACCGCGCTCGAACTCCATGACAACCAGGATGCGCTCTTCGGCGGAATGGGGCCGGTCGGGTGGAGCGAGATCGGAATCGGCTTTGCCGTGTCGTTCGTGGTCGCGCTGGCGGTGATCAAGGGCTTCGTCGCCTATGTCAGCCGTTCGGGCTTCGCACCTTTCGCCTGGTATCGGATCGCGGCCGGCGTGGTGGGTGGGGCGCTCCTCCTAAGCCGCTGATCGCCGCACGTTTTCGGGAGCCGTCCCCGGGCCGACCGGAAGCGCTTCGTCGCCCCTGCGGGAACTGCCCGCCTTCCCGGCGAGTTTCCAGTGCAGACAGCTGAAAGCTGCCGTTTGCACAAAGGAACATCACATGGGCCTGATCATACTCGTCATCGTTGGCGGCATCCTCGGCTGGCTCGCCAGCATCGTGATGCGGACCGACGGCCAGCAGGGCATTTTCCTCAACGTTGTCGTCGGCATTGTCGGCGCGCTGCTTGCCGGTTTCATCCTCAACCCGCTGCTTGGCGGCGGCAACATCATGGCCGGCGACTTCAGCGCATCCTCGCTGCTGGTGTCGTTCATCGGCGCGGTCGTGCTGCTCGCGATCGTCAACCTCTTCCGGCGCGGTGCGGTCCGTTGAGGACTGAACCACGAAGGCAAGGCCGGCGGGGAGCGCATGCCCCGCCGGCCTTTTTCGTTGCGCGACGGGTCCCGCGTGGCAGGATGCCCGCCACCAGGGAGGAGCGCCGCAATGAGCAGCCTCAAACGCAGCCGCTATGACGAACTGCTCGAACCGCTCCAGCAGGAACTGGAACGCATGGCGCGCTGGGCCGCGGCCAAGGGCGAACGGATCCTCATCCTGTTCGAAGGCCGCGATGCCGCCGGCAAGGGCGGGGCGATCCACGCCCTGTCCGAAAAGCTCAATCCCCGTCAGTGCCGCACCGTCGCGCTGGGCAAGCCGACCGAGCGCGAGGCGGGCGAATGGTATTTCCAGCGCTATGTCCTGCACCTGCCCTCCGCCGGCGAAATCGTGCTGCTTGACCGCAGCTGGTACAACCGCGCGGGGGTGGAAAAGGTCATGGGATTCGCGTCGGACAAGCAGGTCGACCACTTCCTTGCCGCCGCCCCCCGCTTCGAACGCGCGCTGGTCGATGACGGCATCCGCCTGTTCAAGTACTGGCTGACCTGCGACCAGGAAGAACAGGAAAAGCGTTTTGCCGAGCGCCTGGACGATTCGCTCAAGCGGTGGAAGCTCTCGCCCATCGACCTTGAGGCGCGGGCCAGATACGGTGCCTACACCAAGGCGCGCGGGGCCATGCTCAAGGCCACCCACAAGGCCTGCGCGCCGTGGACGCTGGTCGATTTCAACGATCAGCGCCGCGGCCGGCTGACCCTGATCCGCGACCTGCTTGACCGCCTGCCCGATTTCGACGTGCCCGCAGAGGCGCTCGAGCTGCCCCTGCTCGGCCGCGCTCCCCGGCGTGAAAAGTTCGGCGCGGTGAAGCCGATCAAGAGTTTCGAGGGCTGAAATCGGCCTGCCTGACCCTCGCCTTGCTTGACTTCGCCGCGCAATCGAGCCAAGGGCCGCAGCCTTGCCGGGTAGTGCCGAAAAGCGCCGCCCGATTCCATTCTACCGCTTGTTTTAGGAAAGCGTCGCCATGGCGAAGCCCGCAACCGTCAAGATCCGGCTGGTCTCTACCGCCGACACCGGTTTCTTCTATGTTACGAAGAAGAACCCGCGCAACACGACCGAGAAGATGAGCTTCAGCAAGTACGACCCCGTCGTGCGCAAGCACGTCGAGTTCAAGGAAGCCAAGATCAAGTAAGCTGCGTGCCCCGCCCAGCCGAACGGAACCGGGCGGGTTCACCAGGTGTTCAAGGCCCGTTCCCCAAGGGAGAAGGCATGAACAACTTGATCCGCAAACTCCGCAATTCCGCAGGCGCCGCGCTTTGTGCGGCGCTTGTCGTGTCCGGCTCCGGCGCGGCGCTGGTCGGCTCCGCCCCTGTTGCCGCGCAGGCCCCGGCAACCGGCGACCTCGACCGCGCTGTCGAGGCCCTGCGCGCCATCGCGACCATGCAGGCCGATTTCCTCCAGACCGACCGGGCCGGGCGCAGCGTTTCGGGCAAGCTCACGCTCAAGCGTCCCGGGCGGATCCGCTTCGAATACCAGAAGGGCGTGCCGATGCTGATCGTCGGCGACGGTCGCGCGCTCACCATGGTCGATTATGAAGTGCGCCAGGTCCAGCGCTGGCCGATCAGGAACAGCCCGCTCGGCGCGCTGCTCGACCCGACCCGCGACGTGAAACGCTTCGGCACGCTCCAGCCGTCGACCGATCCGAAGGTCGTCGTCCTCGAAGTGCGCGACCGGACCCATCCGGAATACGGCGTGATCACGCTGATCTTCTTGCGCAAGCCATCGGCCCCGGGCGGGCTGGAACTGACCAGCTGGGTCGCGCTCGATTCGCAGAACCAGCGCACAACGATCCGCCTGGCGAATCAGCGCTACGGCATGGATGTCCCCGACCGCGCCTTCCGCTTCGTCGATCCGCGCCCCATCAGGCACAAATAAACGGTTGAGGTTCGGATCGTCGCCGAAGCGGGGCAGTCTGTCCCCGCCCTGCCCTCCAGCAGCGACAACATGCGACAATCCTGCTGTTTTCGTTCACTTGGGAGCAAGGGGCGGGGGCCTATACCGGTTCTCGACAAGGCGGTGTGAGGCGGGTTTCCCCCCTGTTGCCCAGGCCTCCATCGAGCTGCCTTGTCAAACAGCGTGACGAACGCACAATGGAGCCCTGGTGTCATTGCCCCCGACGCCAGGGCTTTATTGTTAAGTGCGCGCCTGACATCCGTCAGGCGCTCGCGGCACCGGTGCCGGGCAAACCCACCTCTAAACCCCGCTCAGGCTGAGCCTGTCGAAGCCCAAGCGCCGCCCCAACCCGGCCGCCCTTGCCGCCCCCCGCCATCCCCCCTAAAGCGCGGGGCATGGTCTCCATCGCCACCTGGAACATCAATTCCGTCCGCCTGCGCGCCGAATCGGTTGTGCGCCTGCTCCAGCAGGAAGCGCCCGACGTCCTGTGCCTGCAGGAGATCAAGTGCGCCGAGCACCTGTTCCCGCACGATGTGTTCGAGGCCGCCGGCTACACCCACCGCGCAGTCCACGGGCAAAAGGGCTACCATGGCGTCGCCACGGTCAGCCGCATCCCCTTGCGCGAATATTCGCGCCATGACTGGCAGGACAATGGCGAGGCGCGGCACGTCGGGGTCGAACTGCTCGGCCCCGAAGCCGGAGCCGCCCGGGGCCTGATCGTCGAAAACGTCTATATCCCCGCCGGCGGGGACATTCCCGACCGCGCGGTCAATCCCAAGTTCGGCCAGAAGCTCGACTTCCTCGAACGGATGACCCGCTGGGCCGACGCGCTTGACCGGCCCACGCTGATCGTGGGCGATTTCAACATCGCCCCGCTCGACTGCGACGTCTATGATCACAAGGCCCTGCTCAAGGTGGTCAGCCACACCCCGCTTGAGGTCGAAACGCTCCAGCGCTTCGCCGACGCCCACGGCTGGGTCGACCTTGGCCGCAAGCACATCCCCGCGCCCGAACGGAACTGGACCTGGTGGTCCTACCGCACCTTCTGGCAGGAAAAGGACCGCGGCCGCCGGCTCGACCATATGTGGGCCTCGCCCGACCTTGCCGCGCAGTCGGTATCCCACCGTTTCGTCGAGGAAACGCGCCGCTGGGACCAGCCTTCGGACCACGTGCCGCTGGTGACAGAGTTCGACCTGTGACCAGCCCCGCCCGCCGCCTCGCGCTCGCGCTCGATGCGCTGCGCCATGGCTGGCCGGTGGTCGTGGATGGCGTGCTCGCCCTGCTCCCGGCGGAAACCGGGTTTGGGCCGGACGCGCGCGCGCCGCAAATGCTGATTTCCGCCGCCCGCGCGGTCACGCTCAAGCTCGCCAACCAGCGTGAGGCCGCCCTGCCCGAAGCCCCGGTGCTGATCCGCGCGGCCGAGCCGTTCGACCTGGCCCAGGCGCGCCTGCTGGCCGATCCCGCGCTGGACCTGCGCTATCCCTTCAAGGGCCCGTTCCGCGCCGAACCGCTCGATGCGCCCGAGGCCGCCCGCACCGCGATGGAGCTAGCCCGCCTTGCCGGCATCCTCCCTGCCTTCCTCGTCGCGCCCGATCCGCCGGGCGAGGCGCAGGCGGTGTCGAGCGCCGACCTTGCCGCGTGGAAGGCCCCCGAAAACCTCGTCATCGCCAGCCGCGCCCGCCTCCCGGTCGAGGCTTGCGAGGAAGCGGAAATCGCCGTGTTTCGCGCCGCCAACGACCTGCGCGAACACGTCGCGCTGGTGATCGGCGCGCAGAACGGTGACCGCGCGCCGCTCGTCAGACTCCATTCCGAATGCCTGACCGGCGACATCCTCGGCAGCCTCAAATGCGACTGCGGGCCGCAACTCCACGCCGCGCTGGCCGCCATGGCGGACGAGGCCCGCAGCGGCGGCTGGGGGGTGCTGCTCTATCTGCGGCAGGAAGGGCGCGGCATCGGCCTCGTCAATAAACTGCGCGCCTACCGCTTGCAGGACCTCGGGTTCGACACGGTCGATGCCAACAACCGCCTCGGCCTGCCGACCGAAGCGCGCGATTTTCCGGTCGCCGCGCGGATGCTCGACCTGCTGGGTTCGCGCCGCATCCGGCTGATGACCAACAACCCCGCGAAAGTCGCCGCGCTAGAAGCGGCTGGCGTAACGGTGACCGAACGGGTGCCGCACCAGTTGCCGGCCAACCCCCACAACCGCCACTACCTCGAAACCAAGCGCGACCGCAGCGGGCATTTGCTTGGCTGACCCGGGCCCGGTCAGCGCTTCTCGAACCGCACCAGCCCGCCGGCAATGGCATTGTCGCCGATCCGCAGGGCATCGCCCGACCAGTCCGCCACGAACACGCTGCGCCGGACCAGCCCCGGCACGAACCGCGCGTCGTTGCCCTCGATCACCAGCCCGCCCGAAGGATGGTGCCGACCCTCGGCGGCGACGGCGATGAAGGCGGAATAGTTCTCCTTGTGCCGCCCCTGCACCATCCAGTTGCCCGCGATTCGCCCGGTCGCGCCGTTCGGCAGGTCGATCATGTAGTTGGTCCAGGCCCCGGCCGAATCGTCGAAGCTCGAATTGAGCACCGCCACCCGCGCCGCGCGGCTTTTGACATAGTGCCCGCCGCGCCCCTGCTCGAATCGGCTGCGGGTCACCGTCAGCGCACCATAGTCGCCGATGTAGATCGAATGGGCGCAGCCCGCGCTGAACTCACAGGTGCCAAGCCGGGTGAAGGTCGACTTGTCGATGGTGATCGTCCCGGCCGGGTCGCTGGCGGTCAGGATGCCCTGCTGGCTGTCGCGGAACCACGCCTGGCTGATCGCAAGATTGCCCTTCTCCAGCCGGATTCCCGCGCCGTTGCCGGATGAGCTTTTCATGTTGGCAAAGGAAATCCCCTCGACCCGCGCCGAACGCCCGCGCAGCACCAGCGCCGCCTTGTCCTCGCACGGCACGCCCCCCAGCGTGGTCCGCCCCGGCTCGGCGGCCGTGAACAGCACATCGCCCTGGGTCTGCACCGCGCAGTCGGCCCAATTGCCCGGCGCGATCCGTACCGTGCCCATCCCGTCGCCGATCGAATCGACCGCTTCCTGCAGCCGCGCGAACCGCCGCCCGCTTTCGGCCACGGTATAGGGCGCGGCGGACTGGGCCAGCAGTGGGGCGGCGATTCCCGCACCAAGCGCGGCAACGAGGGCGAACGTGGGGACAGGACGCAGTTTCATGCCCCCATCCTACCGCGCGTCCCTTGCCAAAGGGCAAAGATTGCGCGGCCTGTCCCCGAACGGGTCATGTCAATGCTGCCGGATCACCGTCAAAAAGGCATCGCCATAGGCCTCGAGCTTGCGCGTCCCGATCCCGCCGATCCGCCCCAATGCGTCCAGCGTGGCGGGCCGGACCGAGGCCATCTCGCGCAGCACCGAATCGTGGAACACCACATAAGGCGGCACCCCCGCCTCCTTGGCCAGGTCGCGCCGCAGGGTGCGCAGCGCGTCGAACAGCGCATCGCCCACCGGGTTCGCCGCCGAACCCGCCGCCGCGCCCCGCCGCCTGGTGCGTTCCTTCTTCGGCTGGAGCACCACGCTCACCGGGATCTCGCCCTTGAGGATCGCCCGCGCGTCGCCGCCCAGCATCAGCCCGCCATGCTCGGTCGGCAGCAGCGCGCCGCGCGCCTGAAGCGCCCGGGCGAGGGGCCGGATCAGGGCGGCTTCCTCGGCGCTGACAATCCCGAACACTGAAAGCTGGTCATGCGCCCGTGCGATCACCCGCTCGTCGCTGACGCCGGTCAGCACCTTCTCGATATGGCCCAGCCCGAAGCTCTGCCCGGTCCGGTAAACCGCGGACAAAAGCTTCTGCGCGGTGGTCGTCGCATCGGCGACGCCGGGCGCATCAAGGCAATTGTCGCAGTTGCCGCACTTTTCCGGCGGGCTCTCGCCAAAGTGCCGCAGCAGCACCGCGCGCCGGCAATTGGCCGTCTCCACCAATGCCGCCAAGGCATCGAGCCGCGCGCGTTCACCCGGTAGCCGGCTCTGGTCCACCTCGCCCAGCCGCTGGCGGGCGCGGGCAAAATCGTCCGCTCCCCACAGCATCAGCGCCACCGAAGGGTCGCCATCACGCCCGGCGCGCCCAGTTTCCTGGTAATAGCCCTCGATCGACTTGGGCAGCCCGGCATGGGCCACGAACCGCACGTCGGGCTTGTCGATCCCCATGCCGAAGGCGATCGTCGCCACCATCACCATGTCCTCGCTCGCCACGAACGCCGCCTGGTTGGCCGCGCGCACTTCGCCCGGCAATCCGGCGTGGTAGGCCAGCACCGGCCGTCCGCCCTTGCCCAGCGCTTCGGCCAGCCGCTCCACCTGCGCGCGGGTCTGGGCATAGACGATCCCCGGACCGGGCTGCTCGGCCATAAGCTGGGTCAGCTGCCGCGTGGCCTGGTCGCGCGGGACGATGCCATAGCGGATGTTGGGCCGGTCAAACCCGGCGACGATCAGCCCGTCCTCGGGAATACCCAGCTGGGCCAGGATATCGGCGCGGGTATGGGCATCGGCGGTCGCGGTCAGGGCCAGCCGCGGCACCTCGGGAAACTGGTCGAGCAAGGGCCGCAACAGCCGGTAATCGGGCCGGAAATCGTGCCCCCATTCCGAAACGCAGTGCGCCTCGTCGATGGCGAACAGGCACACCGGGGCCGTGCGCAAAAGTTCGCGGAAATGCGGCTGGCTCGCCCGCTCCGGCGCCACGTACAGCAGGTCCAGTTCCCCGGCGCGAAAGGCGTCGATAGTCGCCTCACGGTCCATGTCGGCGCTGGTCAGCGCGGCGGCGCGGATGCCGTTGGCCCGCGCCCCGCGCAGCTGGTCATGCATCAGCGCGATCAGCGGCGACACCACCACGCAGCTCCCCGCCAGCATCGTTGCGGGCAGCTGATAGGTCAGCGACTTGCCAGCCCCGGTGGGCATCACCGCCAGTGTCGATTGCCCCGCCAGCACGCGCCCCACCACCTGGTCCTGCACCCCGCGAAAGGCGCTGAACCCGAAGGTCGCGTGCAGTGCCTCGGAAACGTCGGCGCAAATCGGGTCGGACAGGTTCACCGGCGCGGCTATGGCAGATCATCGTCCCCGTGGGAACGGATCAGTCCAGATTGGGCCTGAGCCACCGTTCCGCCACGCCCAGTTCCACCCCGCGCCGCGCCGCATAGTCCTCCAGCTGGTCGCGGCCGATCCGCGCCACGCCAAAGTACGACGATTGCGGGTGGGCGAAATAGAAGCCCGATACCGCCGAGGTCGGCAGCATCGCCTGGCTTTCGGTCAGGGTGATTCCCGCGTTGTCCTGCGCTTTCAGCAGGTCGAACAGCACCGGCTTGAGGCTGTGGTCGGGACAGGCCGGATAGCCCGGCGCCGGGCGGATGCCGCGATACTGCTCGCGGATCAGCGCCTGATTGGTCAGCTGCTCGCCCGGCGCATAGCCCCATAGCGTGGTCCGCACATGCTGGTGCAGCCGCTCGGCAAAGGCTTCGGCAAACCGGTCGGCCAGCGCTTTGAGCAGGATATCATTATAGTCGTCGTGCGCCGCCTTGAACCGCGCCAGATGCGGCTCGATCCCGTGGATCCCC
>CAYFJH010000013.1:20965-22598 GCA_964343385.1 uncultured Novosphingobium sp.
GACGGCGAAACCGCCGATCCAGTCGCCCGCCGGATCGATGAAATCGGCGAGGCAGAAGTTCGCGCGAGTTCTGCTTTTCTTCACCTGCTGGCGCAGGAACGGCAGCAGCGTGCCGTCGTCCAGCCGCACGTCATCGCCCTCACGGCGGCACGGCCAGAAGCCCACCACGCCCTTGGCCGTCAGCCACTTTTCCTCGAGGATCTGCGTCAGCATCATCTGCGCATCGACCCAGAGGTTCTTGGCGGCTTCACCCACGACCGGATCGTCGATAATATGCGGATAAGTTCCCGCAAGCTCCCACGCGCGGAAGAATGGCGTCCAGTCAAAAACCTTGACGAGGTCGGCCAGATCCCAGTCCGCGAACACGTGCGTTCCCGGCTGAACCGGGGCCGGCGCCTTGTCCGCCATGTCCGCGACAAAGCCATTGGCGCGCGCCTCGGCCAGCGGCAGCAGCCCCGAGCCTTCCTTGCCCGCCCGCGCGACGCGCACCGCCTCGTACTCATCGGCGGTGGCGGCAATGAACGGCTCGGCCTGCGTATCCGACAGCAATTGCGAGGCCACGCCCACCGCGCGGCTGGCGTCGAGCACGTGGATCACCGGCCCGTCATAGGCCGGATCGACCCGGAGCGCGGTATGGACCTTGCTCGTAGTCGCGCCGCCAATCAGCAGCGGAATGGTCATTCCGGCGCGCTGCATTTCCTCGGCCACGGTCACCATTTCGTCGAGCGACGGCGTGATCAGCCCCGACAGCCCGATGATATCGGCCTGCTCGGTCTGCGCCACTTCGATGATCTTCGCCCACGGCACCATGACGCCCAGGTCGATCACCTCGTAGCCATTGCACTGGAGCACGACGCCGACGATGTTCTTGCCGATGTCATGAACGTCGCCCTTGACCGTGGCCATCACGATCCGGCCCTTGGCCTTGGCTCCCGGCTCCTTCGCGGCCTCGATATAGGGGATCAGGTGGGCCACCGCCTTCTTCATGACGCGGGCCGATTTCACCACCTGCGGCAGGAACATCTTGCCGCTGCCGAACAGGTCGCCAACGGTGTTCATCCCGGCCATCAGCGGGCCTTCGATCACCTCGATCGGCCGCGCGTGCAGAAGCCGCGCCTCCTCGGTATCCTCGACGATGAAGGCGTCCATGCCCTTGACCAGCGCGTGCTCCAGCCGCTTGACCACGTCCCAGCCGCGCCATTCCTCGGCGGCCTTTTCCTGCGCCGCGTCCTTGCCCTTGAAGCTTTCGGCCAGGGTGATCAGCCGCTCGGTCGCGCCTCCCGGATGCCCATCAACTTCCTTGTTGAGGATCACATCCTCGCAGGCCTCGCGCAGCTTGGGGTCGATCTGGTCATAGATGTCGAGCTGCCCGGCGTTGACGATCGCCATGTCGAGCCCGGCGGGGATCGCATGATAGAGAAACACCGAATGCATCGCGCGGCGCACGGTCTCGTTGCCGCGAAAGCTGAACGACAGGTTGGAAAGCCCGCCCGAAAAATGGACGTGCGGGCAGGCGGCGCGGATTTCCTTTACCGCCTCGATGAAGTCGACCGCATAGTTGTTGTGCTCCTCGATCCCCGTCGCCACCGCGAACACGTTGGCATCGAAGATGATGTCCTCGGGCGGAAACCCA
>CAYFJH010000013.1:22608-60136 GCA_964343385.1 uncultured Novosphingobium sp.
GACCACGACCGCCGCGCCGTAATCCATGCATTTGCGCGCCTGGGCCAGGAACGGCGCCTCGCCTTCCTTCATTGAGATCGAATTGACGATCGGCTTGCCCGGCACGCATTTCAGCCCGGCCTCGATCACCTCCCACTTGGAACTGTCGATCATCAGCGGCACCCGCGCGATGTCGGGTTCGGCGGCCAGCAGTTTCAGGAACGTCGTCATGGCAAAGACCGCGTCGAGCAGCCCCTCGTCCATGTTGACGTCGATCACCTGCGCCCCGTTCTCGACCTGCTGGCGCGCGACCTCGACCGCCTTGGCATAGTCGCCGCCAAGGATCAGCTTCTTGAACGCGGCCGAGCCGGTGACGTTGGTCCGCTCGCCGATATTGACGAACATCGAGCCGGCTGGGCGGGCGGGGGCAGCAGTTTCAGTCACAAGAAAAGATCCGTTCGTGGGGAGGGAGAGGGTTCAGGCCGCCATCGTAAAGGGCTCAAGCCCCGCCAGCCGGGTGACCACCTCCGGCACCGGCACCTTGCGCGCCGGCAGCCCGGCCACGGCCCGCGCCATCGCCGCGATATGCGCAGGGGTCGAACCGCAGCATCCGCCCAGGATGTTGACCTGTCCTGCCTCGGCCCACTCGCCAACCAGAGCCGCCGTCGTCTCGGGTAGTTCGTCATAGGCGCCCAGTTCGTTGGGCAGGCCCGCATTGGGATAGACCATGATCAGCGTATCGGCGATTTCCGACAGCACCTTGACGTGCGGCCGCAGCTGGGTCGCGCCGAACGAACAGTTCAGCCCGATCGTCACCGGCTTCGCGTGCCGCACCGCGTGCCAGAACGCCTCGACCGTGTGGCCCGAAAGGTTCCGCCCCGACAGGTCGGTCAGCGTCATCGACAGCATGATCGGCACCTCGCGGCCAAGCTCGGCCTCAAGCTGCTTCACTGCCATGATCGCCGCCTTGGCGTTCAGCGTGTCGAACACCGTCTCGACCAGGATGAAGTCAGACCCGCCCTCGACCAGCGCGGCGGCCTGTTCCTTGTAGACATCGACCAGCGTATCCCAGTCGATCTCGCGGAAACCCGGATCGTTGACGTCGGGCGACAGCGACAGCGTCTTGTTGGTCGGCCCGATAGCCCCTGCCACGAACCGCGGACGGCCATCGCGGGCCTGATATTCATCGGCAATCCGCCGCGCCAATTGCGCGCTTTCCAGATTGATCTCGCGCACCAGATGCTCGGCGGCATAGTCGGCCTGGCTGATCCGGTTGGCCGAAAACGTGTTGGTCTCGGCAATGTCCGCCCCCGCCTCGAAATAGGCGCGGTGGATCGCCTCGGGCACTTCGGGCTTGGTCAGCGCGAGGATGTCGTTGTTGCCCTTCTGGTCCTTGGCCAGCCCCAGCGACCCGGCATAGTCGCCCTCGGACAGCTTCCACCCCTGGATCTCGGTGCCGAACGCCCCGTCGGTGATGAGGATGCGCTTGGCCGCTTCGGCGAACAGCGTCTCGCGCGCCTTGCTGGGTATCGTCATGGCGTTGTTGGTCACGTTCGGGGCCTCAATCCAAGAAGATGGCAGATCGCATAGGCCTGTTCGGCCTTGTTGAGCGTATAGAAATGAAAGTCGCGCACCCCGCCGGCGTAAAGCCGCCGGCACAGGTCCGCCGCCGCCACGGCCGCCACCAGCGCGCGCGGTCCGGGCCGGTCGTCCAGCCCCTCGAACATCGCCTCCATCCACGCCGGGATTTCGGTATTCGCGCTCATCCGGCGGATTGCGGCAAAGCTTGTCACCGGCATGATCCCCGGCAGGATCGGCGCGGAAATCCCCGCCGCCAGCGCCTTGTCCATGAAGCGGAACCAGGCGTCGGTGGAGAAAAAGAACTGCGTGATCGCCCGGCTCGCGCCCGCATCCAGCTTGCGCTTCAAGTTGTCCAGATCGTCCTCAGCGCTCACCGCCTCGGGATGAACCTCGGGATAGGCGGCCACCGAAATGTCGAAATTGTGCCGCGCCTTCAGCCCGGCGACCAGTGCCGCCGCGCTGGCATAACCGTCCGGATGGGGCACGAACTGCCCACCTGCTTCCGGCGGCGGATCGCCCCGCAGCGCGACGATGTGCCGCACGCCCGCCTCCCAGTACTGGTCCGCGATCTCGCCGATCTCGCCCTTGCTCGCCCCCACGCAGGTCAGATGCGCGGCGGGCACCAGCGCGGTTTCCTTCACCAGCCGCGCCACCGTCGCGTGGGTCCGCTCGCGCGTGGTCCCGCCCGCGCCGTAGGTCACGGAAACAAAGCTCGGCCCCAGCGGCTCCAGCGTGCGGACCGCGTTCCACAGCTGCTCTTCCATCTTCTCGCTCTTGGGCGGAAAGAATTCGAACGACACCGAGATGTCTCCGGGAATATCGGCAAAAATGGGAACATCGGGGGCAATCGTCACGCTTGGACCTTTCGGGTCTGTTCTTGTTGTCCCGCCGCACCGCTGCGCGTGCCGGTCCATATCTTGACGGTAAGCGGCGAGCCGGGGATCGCCAGCGGCGGCGCGGGCGCATAGCCCGCAGCGCTGAGCAGCGCCAGCATCTGCTCGTCGGAAAAGCCGAGCCGCGCGTGGGCATGACGCTCGCGCAGTTCCTCGTGGGCGTGGGCGGCAAGGTCAACGATGGCGATCCGCCCGCCCGGCGCGGTCACCCGCGCGGCCTCTGCCAACACGGCCTCGGGCTCCTGCGCATAGTGCAGCACCTGGTGGAACAGCACGGTGTCAAACGCGCCCGCCGCAAAGGGCAGCGCGGTGAAATCGCCCTGCTCCAGGCTGATCTTCCCCGCCGGGAAATCCTGCAACCGCGCGCGGGCCAGCCGCAGCATCTCCGGGCTTTTGTCAAAGGCTGTAACCCGCTCGGCGCGGGGTGCGAACAGTTCGGCCATCCGCCCGGTCCCGGTCCCCACGTCCAGCAGCGCGCCCAGCGGCCCGCCCAGCGCGCCCTTCAGCGCCGCCTCGACCGGGGCATCGGGCGAATGGAGCAGGCGCAGCGTGTCCCACTCAGCCGCATGGCGCGCGAAATAGGCTTCGGCATGGGCCTGCCGCCCGGCGCGGATTGCCGCAAGGTGCCGCCGGTCCTCGTCGCAGCGCGCGGCAAAGCCCGCATCCTCGCCCTCGCCCGCCGCCAAGAGCCGCGCCGCCGCCGCGCCCAGGCCTGGTGCATGGCCCTCGGCAATCGCCGTGCGCAGGAACACCCACGAACCCTCGCGTCGCCGCTCGGCCAGCATGGCATCGCACAGGATCTTCACATGGCGCGAGACGCGCGGCTGGCTCTGCCCCAGCACTTGCGCCAGCTCGCCCACGGCCAGCTCCATGTCGGCAAGCAGCCGCATGATCCGCAGCCGCGTCGGATCGGCCAGTGCGCGCAAGGTGGGTTCGAGCTTCATCGCAGACGCATATAAAGATTTCTTTATATCACTTCAAGTGCGGTGATTTGCCCCCTGCCGGGTTTGCCTCGCACGGCGCGCGCGGCTACAGGACCTTGCAACCGAACCTTACGATCAAGGGCTGACACCACCATGAAGAAATTCGCAACCCCCGCCTTCGCCGCAGCCTTCGTCGCAGCTTCCGCGCTCAGCCTCGCGGCCTGCGGCAGCTCGGACAGCGCCAACGAACAGGCCACCCCCGACACGGTCGAAATGCCGGCCGAGGAACAGCTGAGCACCGTCGCCGCCGAACCGGTGCCCGATACCGGTGCCGATGCGACCCAGCCCGCCGATCCCAATGCCGGCGCCGCCCCTGAAGACGCTGCCGCGAATGCCGCCGCCGCCGCTGCTGACTTCAACGCCGCCGGTGACGGCGCTGAAAAGGCGATCGACCAGGCCGAAAAGAAGATGTGACCGGCCGGGGGCAGGTCTCGCCGCCCGCCCCCGCCCAGTCCGCACGCCAATGAAGCGCGCCGCCCTTCTCCTCCCGCTGCTGTGCCCCCCCGTGCTGGCGCTGGCGGCCTGCGACAAGGCCGATAACGCCTCCGGCCCGGGCGGGGTCACCGTGGGCGAAGCCAAGGCGCTCGACGCCGCGGCGGAAATGATCGAAAGCGAAGCCCCGCCGGAGTTGCCCGCGCCAACCGGCTCTGCGCCAAAACCCGCGACCTGACCGGCAGACCCCCGCGCGAAACGCCCAAAGCATCAAGCAGAATACCACCGTCATTGCGAGCGTGGCGAAGCAATGACGAATGATTCGGTTTTAACGCATCGGCCCTAATCCATCTGCACTTTGCCGCGTCCCGCCTTGACCGCGCCGCGCAGTTTCTTGCCTGCCAGCCGCTGGACCTTGCCCACCCGGTTGAGCCGGCTCTTGGCGCGCTTTTCGGGAAGGCGGTGGGCATCGCGGACCAGCTGCGCCAGCCGCTCGCGCGCGTCGGCACGGTTCTGCTCCTGCGTGCGGAACTTGCGCGCGGTGAACACCAGTTCGCCCCCTGACGTGACCTTGCTTCCCGCCAGTTCCTTGAGCCGCTGGAACACCGCAGGGGCCAGCCGCAGGGAATAGAGGTCCAGCCGCACCTGCACCGCGGTCGCCACCTTGTTGACGTTCTGCCCGCCGGGGCCGGCCGCCGCGATGAAGCTCTCGCTCAGGTTGGCGAGCGCGCGGGCAACGGCTTCCTCGGCGTCATTCATCCGCGCCCCCGGACGCCGCCCCGCCAAACCCCAGCGCAATGAAGTCCGCCGGCATCGGCGCTTCGGCCACGATCGGCGGCTTGCCCGCGCGCGGCACGGTCAGTCCGGCGGCGTGGAGCATGGTCCGCGCCGAGCCGGTGCCCTCGCCATAGATCGGATCGCCCAGCAGCGGATGGCCAAAGGCGTGGGCGGCGTGGACACGGATCTGGTGGGTGCGGCCGGTTTCCGGTCGGAACTCGACCAGCGTATTGCCGTCCCGTTCCTCCAGCTTGCGCCAGTGGGTCACGGCGGGCTTGCCCTTTTTCGCCGCGATCATCCGCCAGCCTTCCTTGGCCGAACTGATCTTGGACAGCGACAGCTCGATCGTCCCCGCCTCGCCCTCGACCGGCCCGGCGACGATCCCCAGATAGCGCTTTTCCACCTCGCGCGCTTCAAACGCGGCGGCATAGCGCTTCAATGCCTTGGGATTGCGCGCCAGCAGCAGGCAGCCAGAAGTATCGCGATCGAGGCGGTGGACCGGCGCAGGCGAACGCTGGAACCCGAAGCGCAGCCGCTCGGCAAAGTCCTCGATGCTCATGCCCCCGGCACGCGGCCGGTCCAGCGGCAGGCCGCCGGGCTTGTCGATCACCAGGGCCTCGCCGTCCTCGAACAGGATCGGAAAGGGCGATGCGCTCATCGCCTGGGTGTCAACTTCATGTGCCATGGGTTTTATCGATCAAAGGAGGGCTCCGGCAATGCGCCGGAATGCTTCGGCAAGTTTGGCCTCGTCGGCCGCGAAACTGATACGGAAACCGTCACGCCCGCCAAAGGCCGAGGCCGCGACCACCGCCACCCCGTGCTCCAGCAGGTGCAATGCCAGCGCGTTGTCGTCGCCGAAACGTTCCATCAGCGGCGCGGCGTCGATCATGCAATAGAACGCGCCGTCCGGCACCGGGGTCTGCAATCCGGGGATTGTGTTGATCGCCCGGACGCACAGGTCGCGCCGGCTGCGGAACCGCTCGCGCCATTCGGCAAGGAAGTCCTGCGGCCCGGTAAAGGCCGCCACCGCCGCCGCCTGGCTGATCGAGCAGGGATTGCCCGAAACGTGGCTCTGCAGCTTGCCCATCGCCGAAACCAGCCACGCCGGACCAGCGGCCACGCCGATGCGGAACCCCGTCATCGCATGGCTTTTCGACACGCCCGAAACCGTCAGCACCCGCGCCGCAAGGTCGGGGCATTCCACCGCCAGCGTCGCATGGGCACCCGCGCCATAGCGCAGCGGAGCATAGATATCGTCGCTCAACACCATGACCTGAGGGTGCCGTCGCAGCACTTCGCCCAGCGCCTGCAATTCCGCCGCCGGATAGGTCGCACCGGTCGGATTGCCCGGCGAATTGAGCAGCAACCACCGCGTCGCCGGGGTGATCGCCGCTTCCAGCTGCGCAGGGGTGATCCGGAATCCGCCCGACGCCGTGGTCGGCAGGTCGACCACGGTCGCCCCGGCAAAGCGCACGATCTCAGGGTATGACACCCACCACGGGCTCGGCACCAGCACCTCGTCGCCGGGATCGAGCGTGGCCAGCAGCGCGACGAAGATCGACTGCTTGCCCCCGTTGCTGGCGATCACCTGCGCCGGCGCAACCTCGATGCCCAGGTCGCGCGAAAAATGCAGTGCCGCCGCCTCGCGCAGCGCTGCGGTCCCGGCAACCGCGGTATAGCGCGTGTCCCCGGCGTCGAGCGCGTCCTTCGCTGCCTGGATCACGTGCGGCGGCGTGGCGAAATCGGGTTCGCCCACCGACAGCGACAGGATGTCGCGCCCCGCCGCGCGCAGTTCGAAGGCGCGGTCGGTCATCGCATTGGTGCCCGAAGGGGCGATCCGCGACAGGGCGATGGAGCTGTGCATCAGGCCGCCCGCAGCCGCGCCGGGACCAGCCCGCGCAGGGCATTGCCGATGAACAATCCTTCTGCCAGATCGTCCAGCGTCAGGTCCGCCTCGCGCGCGCGTCCCGCCGCGATCAGCGAAGCGCGCAGCACGCCGGGCAGCAGTCCGCGTTCCAGCGGCGGGGTTAGCAGCACACCGCCGCGCTCGACAAACAGGTTGGTGAAACTGCCCTCGGTCAAAAACCCGTCGGGCCGCAGGAACAGCGCCTCGTCCGCGCCATGGACGCGCGCCGCACGGGTTCCGGCCTCGTAAAATGCCCGGTCGCTGGTCTTGTGGCGCAGCCGCCAGTCGCTCGGGTCCACCGGCAGCGGCAGGACCACGACTGTCGCCGGCGCGTCCAGCGTAGCCGGCAGAGTGCCGATCTCCAGCGCATAGGCCCCGCTCCGGCTAGTCACCAGCCGCACCCGCGCGGGTGCATCCGCCTCGAAGCACAGCGCCTGGATCGCGTTGCGGATCGCGTGGCGGTCAAACGAAAAGCCCAGCGCCTCTGCGCTGGCCCGCGCCCGCTCAAGATGAAGCTCAAGCAGGGCGATCCCGTCCTCGGGGGTAAAGGCCATGGTCTCGATCAGGTCGAAACCGCCGGAAACGCGCACGAAACCCCCTTTTACCAAACACTCGCGCCATTCGGTCATGCCGTCCGAATCGGCCACCACGGCCGAACCGACGCCCAGCACCGCCCGGCCCGAACCGCTTTCCTGCGGCGTCAGCCGCACGGTGCGGATTGCCACATTGAAGGCGGCGTCTCCAGAACCATTTGGTCCATTCACCCCGCCCTGTGCCGGATCGATCCGGCCGATCGCCCCGCAATAGCCCCCCCGCGCATCGCGCTCGGCCGCGTCGATCAGTTCCATCGCCCGGATCTTGGGCGCGCCGGTGATCGACCCGCAGGGAAACAGCGCCCGCAGCAGATCGCCCGCGCCGGTCCCTTCGGGAAGCCGCGCCCGGATGGTCGAAACCATCTGGTGAACCGTGGGGTAGGACTCGATCGCAAACGGTGCCTCGACCCGCACCGACCCCACTTCGGCCACCCGCGACAGGTCGTTGCGCATCAGGTCAAGGATCATCAGGTTTTCTGCCCGGTCCTTGACCGAAGCGGCCAGCTCCCGCGCCGCCGCCGCATCCTGCGCCGGATCGCGGTGGCGCGGACGGGTCCCCTTCATCGGCCGCGCCGTCACTTCGCCATTCTCGATCGCAAAGAACAGCTCGGGCGACAGGCTCAAAAGCCAGTGCGACCCGTCGAACACCACCCCGCCATGCCCCGCATCCGATGCCGCCCGCAGCCGCGCATAGATCGCCAGCGGATCACCGCGATACCCGCCGACCAGCGGGAAAGTCAGGTTGGCCTGGTAGATGTCCCCCGCCAGGATCGCCTCGCGCACCCCGTCAAAGGCGAGCACATATTCCGCAGCCGAAATCGCCGGGGTCAGCGGCCCAAGGCTGCCGTCGCCCCCCTGCGCCGCCAGCCAGCCCGGCATGGCATCGGGCGCGATCTCCTCATACCCGTCGAACGCGCCCAGCCACACCAGGGGCCCCGCCGCCCCGCACCGCGCATCGGCGCGCCCGGCCAGCCGCGGCTCGAGCGCCAGCCCTGCCTCGTAGGCGATCATCCCGGCAAGGTGGAAGCCCTCCGCGCGCAAGGCGTCGATCCGGTCGAGCGCCGGGCCGATTTCGTCCGCCCGGTGCGCGGCGATCACTTCGATGGGGGTGCGGTAGAGACGCGCGGGACCGCCCCCTTCGGGGCGGGCATCGTCAAGCAGGACGAACGGAGCGGGCGAAGCGGGATGGGCCATGGAGCGGGCGGCTTGTAGCGGCGTTGCAGCGGCGTTGCAAAATGCCTCTCGCGGGGCCTATCGTCGGGGGGCGAACACGGGGGCTTTGCCGCACATGGAAGACATCTTCATCGGCCTGGGATCGAACGGCGAACGCCAGGTCCTCCATCTCGGCCGCGCCAACCGCCACGGCCTTGTCGCCGGGGCCACCGGCACTGGCAAGACGGTCACGCTCCAGACCATCGCCGAACAGTTTTCAGCGGCAGGCGTGCCGGTCTTCCTCGCCGACGTTAAGGGCGATCTTTCAGGCATTTGCATGCCCGGAAGCCCCCTGTTCAAGCACGCCGCCAGCCTTGAACAGCGCGCGAAAGACCTCGGCCTCACCGACTATGCCTATAGCGACAACCCGGCGGTGTTCTGGGATCTCTACGGCGAAAAGGGCCACCCGATCCGCACCACGGTGTCGGAAATGGGGCCGCTCCTGCTCTCGCGCCTGCTCGGCCTCAACGACACCCAGGAAGGCGTGCTCAACATCGCCTTCCGCTATGCCGATGATAATGGCCTGTTATTGCTCGATTTTGATGATCTCCAGCAGACCCTGATGGCCTGCGCCGAAGCGGCCAGCGAACTCGCCACCAAATACGGCAACGTCTCGCGCGCCAGCGTCGGCACGATCCAGCGCCAGTTGCTCGCCTTCGAAAGCCAGGGCGCCGATCTGTTCTTTGGCGAACCTGCCTTTGAAATCAATGACTTCATCAGGATGGATGAAAGCGGCAAGGGCTATATCAACATCCTTGCCGCCGACCGCCTGATGCAGAGCCCCAAGCTCTACGCGACCTTCCTGCTCTGGCTCCTGTCCGAACTGTTCGAGGCCATGCCCGAGGTCGGCGACCCCGAAAAACCGCGCCTCGTGTTCTTCTTCGACGAGGCCCACCTGCTGTTCGAGGACGCGCCCACCGCCCTGTTCGAAAAGGTCGAGCAGGTCGTCCGCCTGATCCGCTCCAAGGGCGTCGGCGTCTATTTTATCTCGCAAAATCCGATAGATATCCCTGAAAAGATCGCCGGCCAGCTCGGCAACCGGGTCCAGCATGCGCTCCGCGCCTTCACCCCGCGCGACCAGAAGGCGATCCGCGCCGCCGCCGAAACCTTCCGGATCAACCCCGATCTCAAGGTCGAACAGGTCATCACCGAGCTTAAGGTCGGCGAGGCACTCGTCTCCACCCTTGAACCCGACGGCGCGCCCTCGGTGGTCCAGCGCACCCTGATCGCCCCGCCGCGCTCGCGCCTTGGCCCGGTGGCCGACAAGGAACGCGCGATAATTCAGTCGATCAGCCCGTTTTTGGGCAAATATGACACCGCCGTAAACCGCGAATCTGCCGCCGAAGTCCTGACGCAAAAGGCCGCGGATGCCGCTGCCGCTGCGCAGGTCGTGGCTGAGCAGGGCGAGGAAGCCCAGCGCGCGCAGCCCCGCCAGAGTCCGAGCCTGTGGGGCCGCGCCGGCAAGGCCGCGATGGGCGCAGTGGCCTCGTCCGCCGGAGCGGTGATCGCCGCCCAGCTCACCGGGCGCAAGTCGCGCGCTTCTCCCATGGCCTCGGCGGCGAGCGCGGTGGTCGGGACGGTCGCCACTCAGCTCGGCGGCGCGGCGCTGGGCCGGTTCGCACGCGGGCTGCTCGGCGGGCTGCTGCGCTAGGGCTGCTGCGTATTAAGCCAGGCGGCGGTTTCGCGGGTTATGCGCGGGTTCGCCGCCACCTGGTAGCGCACCTGCGCCAGCGCGGCACTCAGCGGCTTACGCGCGTCCGGCGCAAGTTTTGCCGCATAGGCAGAGAGCCGCGCGATCATCGCCGGATCGTCCGCGCCGATCGCCAGGCGCTGGATAAACCGCGCCCGCCCCGAAACGTCGACCAGCGAATCGACCCGCGCGCGGTTGGCGGCGACGAAGTCGAACGCCTGCAGGGCATGGCCCCGCGCGGTCCGCGCTATCATCGCGGCGCTGGTGGTCTTGCCGGGCGCATCGGTCAGGGCGAGCGCCAGCGTCCGCCGGGCCAGCGCCGGATCGCGAGCCGCGCCGAGCAGGGTGAACAACTCCGCACGTTCGACCGGCGAAGTAGCCGCCCCGGCCAGCGCTGCCAGCCGCTCCCATTCCGCAGCGGTCGCTTCGCGGGCGATGATCGTCAGCCAGGTGATCCTGAGCGGCCCGTCGAGCGCGCGCGGGTCGCGGTCCAGCGCGGCGAACCGGCGGCGCGCGGCGGCGATGAGGTCGGCATTGCCCATTGCTCCGAGCGAGGCGATCAGCTCCGCGCGCAGTTCCGCGTCGGGCAGCATGTCGCGGTCATCGGGTTCGAGCCCAAGGGTTTGCAGTCGGGGCGTCCACCGCGCCGACGCCAGCGCCGCCAGCCGTGACCGGGCCGCCCGGTCTTCGCCCAGCCGGTCATGCAGGCTGGCAAGTTCGCTGATCGCCCGCCGCGCCACCACCGGGTTCGCGTCGCCCGGAATGGCCGCCAGCAGGTCAAGCCCGGCGGCCATCGGCTGCATCGCCGAACGCGACAGTTCGAGCTGGTCCGCCACCAGCCCCATCTGGTCGATCGGTGCCAGCGTCGGCAGCGCCCGCCGCAAGGCATCCAGCATCACTGCGGGATAGAGCGTGCGGTAATAGCCCAGCTGCCCGGCATTGACGATCACCGGGCCGCAGCCGGGCAGCGCCAGTTCGCCCTTGCCCTGCAGGATCGTGCGCACCGGGGCCGAACCAGCCGTCGCAGCCAGCACCGGCACCCGCCAGCGCAGCGCGGCGGCCGTGCGGCCTGCCGGATCGCGCCGGTATTCGCCCTGGCGCAGCGGCAGGATGGTCTGTCCGGCCACGCAGCGCGGCTGGCCGACCCGGACCAGCGGGATGCCCGGCTGCACGGTGAAATCGCGGGCAATCGCGGGCAGCCCTGGCGCGCCGGCCTGTTCGATGGCGCGCCACAGGTCCTCGGTCCGGGTGTTGTCAAACTTGTGCTGCGCCATGTAGCTGCGCAGGCCCGCGCGCCAGACGTCCGCGCCGGCATAGGCCTCCAGCATGGCGATCACCGCCTCGCCCTTGTCATAGGTGATGCCGTCGAAGGCCTGGCTCGCCTCCTCGACCGTGCGGATGCGCTGGACCACCGGGTGGGTGGTGCGCAAAGCGTCCTGGTCCATCGCCCCCTCGCGGCCGCCCACCCGCGACAGCAGGGCGAACCAGTCAGGGTGGAAATGGTCGGTGGCCTTGGTCTCCATCCAGCTGGCAAAGCCTTCGTTGAGCCACAGGTCGTCCCACCACGCCATGGTCACAAGATCGCCGAACCACTGGTGCGCGACCTCGTGGTTCTGGGTCGCGACGATGTATTTGCGGCGTTCGGGGCTGGTGATCGCCGGATCGTTGAGCAGGCCGCGCTGGAAGGTGAAGATAGCGCCCCAGTTCTCCATCGCCCCGAAGAACTGCGACTGGCCGGGCCCGGCCACGTTGTCGAGCTTGGGCAGGGGATAGGGCTGGCCGAAATATTCGGCATACCAGGGCACGACCGGGGCCAGTTCGTCCAGCGCCAGCCGGCCCTGCGCCGCGCTGCCGCGCGGGGCGACGACGCCGATTTCCACGCCGTTATCCAGCCTGCGCGAAATCCGCTCGAAATCGCCGCTGGCGAAGAACAGCAGATAGGACGACATTTTCGGGCTGGTTGCAAAGGTCACTTCCTTGCGTCCGCCGCCGAGCACCCGTTCGCGGGCGATCGGCATGTTGCCGATGGCGAGCTGGCCCTCGGGGACGGTCACGGAAAGGTCGAAGGTCGCCTTGTAGATCGGCTCGTCGAACATCGGGGCCAGCCGCCGTGCGTCGGCGGCCTCGAACTGGGTGAACAGCGCACGCGTGGTCTTGCCCGAGATGTCCGCGTAATCGAGCGCGAAGAGGCCGTTCGCCTGGGTGTTGATCACGCCGGAATAGATCGCGCTCAATTTGTAGCGGCCCGCCGGAATCGCGGTTCCAGGGGTGAAGCGCACGGTCTGGGCAGCGGCGTTCAGCCTTGCCGTCAGGGGCACGGACTTGCCGTCCGGACCGGTCAGGACGGCGCTGGCGATCTTGAGATCGGCGGCGTGGAGGACGATGGCCGGAGCCGTCCAGAGCACTTCGAGATCGATCTCGACCCGCCCGGCAAAGGTCAGCGCTGCCGGATCGGGGACAATGGCGATGCGGTAATGGCTGGGCCGGGCCGAGCGCGGCAGCGCGCTGGGGATGGCGCTGGCCAAAGCGGCCAGCGCGGGGGCTGCCGGCGCGGCGGGCGTGACGGCGGCGGCCAGCAGGCCGGCGAGGAGAGCGATGCGGGTTGGCTTCATGCGGGCAAGGATACCTGCGCCGTGCCAGTCGGCAATGGGATTGACTACGGACCCTGGCGCAGCGGAAGGCGCAAGGTCGCCACCAGCCCTTCGATCTTGCCGTCGGGGCCGCGCGCATTGTCGAGCCGCAGGGTGCCGCCGTGCTGTTCGGCGATGGCCCGGGCGAGCGTCAGCCCCAGCCCGGCGCCGCCGGTTTCGCTGTTGCGCGAGGGATCGCCCCGGGTGAAGGGTTCGAGCATCGTCGCGATCTGGTCCTCGGCAATGCCGCCGCCCGCATCGACGATGCGGATGACGGCCACGTGATCCTCGCGCGAGAGCGAGACGTGCGCGGTCTTGCCATAGCGCAGGGCGTTGCCGATCAGGTTGCGCAGCGCCCGGCGCACCCAGGTCGCGCGCAGCGGCATGGCGATGCGGATGGTGTCGCCCAGCGTGACCGGTTCGCCCATGTCCTCGAATTCCTCGACCACCGAGGCGACCAGCGCCGACAGTTCGGTGGTCTCCCTGGGGTCGCTCGGCCGGCCGACGCGGGCGAGCGAGAGGATATCGTCGAGCGTGCGGGTGATGTCCTCGATGGTGGTGGCCATGCGCTGGCGTTCCACGTCGTCCTCGACCGATTCGATCCGCACCCTGAGCGCCGACAGCGGGGTTTTCAGATCGTGCCCAATGGCGCCCAGCATGACGTCCTTTTCATCGAGCATGGCGACGATGCGCGCTTCCATCGCGTTGTGCGCTGCGATCAGGTCCGCGATGTCGTTCGGGCCTTCGGGCTGCAGGCGCCCGTCGGGATCGCGGGTCGCGGCGAAATGTTCCAGCCGCCGCGTAAGGGCCGCCAGCGGACGGGTGATGCGCCGCAGCAGCAACCACATCGCCCCCACGAGCACCGCGTAGATGAACAGCGTCTGCCCGAACAGCGTTTGCAGCATCAGCCTCTCGGTCGGCGGGATCAGCACCCGCGCCACGGTCCACTGCTGCGAATTCTGCAGGCGGAGCCCGGCGACCATCACTCCGCTGGGCATCTGGCTTTCGTGTTCCCGGCGCGGACGGCGCATCGCGCGTTCGAGCGCCAGGGCATCGCTGGCGATCGGGCGGTGCAGCACCACCACTTCGTCCACCGGCACCTCCTGGTCGGTGAGGATCTGGCTGAGTTCGGCTTCCATCGCGGATTCGCGACTTTCGCCGGTCCGCAGCGGCGACTGGGCCGAGCGCTCGATCCGTCCGCCGGGCAGGCGGGAGTGGCCGTGCCGCCAGCGCTCGGGCGCGCCCAGTCCGCGTTCGAGCGTATCCTCGCGGGTGGCGACCATCAGCTTGAAGGCCGCATTGTGCACCAGCGCGCCCTCGATCCGTTCGTGCTGGGCGCGGTAGAGCAGCAGTGCGCCGATCCCCTGGGCAAGGAACAGCGCGAGCGCGATCGCCAGCAAAACCTGCCCGCGCAGGCTGCGCGGCCAGAAATGCGAGAGGATTGGAAAGTGTTTCATCCGGCCGCCGTCATTCAGCCGGGGCCGGGCGGCGGCGCACTTCGGCGGCGAGCATGTAGCCGCCGCCCCAGACCGTCTGGATCAGCTGCGGGTTGCGGCTGTCGGCCTCGATCTTGCGGCGCAGGCGGCTGACCTGGTTGTCGACCGCGCGGTCGAAAAGGTGCGCCTCGCGGCCCTGGACCATTTCGAGCAGGCGGTCCCGGTCCAGCACCTGGCGCGGGTGTTCGAGAAAGGCCATCAACAGCCGGAATTCGGCCGACGAAATCGGCACGATCGCCCCTTCCGGGTCGATCAGCCGGCGTTTCAGCGGGTCGAGCGCCCAGTTCTCGAAGGTGAACACCTCGTCCTCGCCCTCGGCGGCGGGACGCGCGGCGCGGCGCAGGACCGAGCGAATGCGCGCGACCAGCTCGCGCGGCTCGAATGGCTTCACAACGTAATCGTCCGCGCCGATTTCCAGCCCGACGATCCGGTCCGTCGCCTCGCCCCGCGCCGTCAGGAAGATCGTCGGCAGGTGCCGCGTCTCGACCAGGTGGCGGCACAGCGACAGCCCGTCCTCGCCCGGCATCATGATGTCGAGCAGGACGAGGTCGGGCGCGGCATCGCGCAGGATCACCCGTGCTTCGGCCGCGCTGGCCGCCTGGGCGACGACGAACCCCTGCCGCGCCAGATACTCGGCCAATGGTTCGCGCAGGGCGGCTTCATCGTCGACGACGAGCAGGCGGACAGGGGGGGCTTCGGTCATAGCGTCCATGGTCATGGCACGGCGTGGGCGCCGTGTCAGTTCCCGTTGTCGCCCCCGCCCATGTTGCCCATTGCACCGCCGGCCATCCGGGCCGCCATCCGCTCGCGCATGGCTTCCAGCGCGGCCTGGCGTTCGGGCTTGGTCAACCTGCCATCATGGTCGGCGTCCATCCGGTCGAACATGCGCAGCTGCATCGCGCCGAACTCGTCCCTGGTCACCTTGCCGTCGCCGTTGGCATCCGCCATCCGGGCCCTGCCCATTCCGCCGCCCATTCCGGCACCGCCGGCGGGCCGGGCTGCCGGCTGTTCGGCAGGAGAGAGGCTGCCGTCATGGTCTGCGTCGAGCGAGTCGAAGCGCTTGGCGGCCGATGCTTCGGCATCGCCGCGCGCGATAGTGGCATCGCCGAAGGGGTCCGCCACGCCCATCTGCGCGGCGGCGGGGACCGCGATGGCAAGGACGCTTGAAGCAAGTGCAGCGAAGGTCAGTCGGTTCATGGCTGGTGTCCGGTTGTCAGGGGCAAAGGGCAGAAAAACCTCAACGCGGCGGAGGGGGCGGCGGCATCATGTCTTCGCCGTGGCGGCGCATTTCGCCCATGTGCGCCTTCATCGCGCCGCGACGTTCTTCGGCTGTGAGCTTGCCGTCGTGGTTGCCATCGGCGGCGTCAAAGCGCTTCAGCGCACCAGCAATGAATTCGCTGCGGGTGACCGTGCGGTCCTGATTGGCGTCCATGCCGTGCATCATCGCCATGCCGCCGTGGTGCATCCGGCCCATGCCGCCACCCCTGCGGCCATCGCCGTCACTGCGAGCCTGCAGGTGCGCGGCGACGAACTCGGCCTTGGTAAGGGTGCCGTTGTGGTCCGCGTCCATCTTGTCGAAGCGGTCGCCGATGCGCGCGGCGCGGTCGGCAGGGTCAAGCTTGCCGTCGCGGTTGGCGTCCATCCGGTCGAACATCGCGACCGCGCGGTCCTCGGCGTCGGCGCGGGTGACGGTTGCGGCACCCATTGCGGCGACCTTTGCAGCGTCTGCCGCGGTGGCGGGCTTCGCATGATCATGGGTTATCGCCTGCTGGGCAAGCGCGCCGCCAGCGAGTGCAAGGGCCAGGGCGCCTGCGCCAAGCGCGAGGGATATTTTCTTCATCAGCATCTCTCCGTCCAGCAGGAAGCCACAAGGACCGGACGTTGGGAAGGAGGAGGGTGGGAACCACCCGGAGCTTGCGGCTTCCTTGAACCCTATTACCCCGCCCCTGTCGCGCGATTATGCCGGGACGGGGCCTTTTTGTCGCGAATTGTCGCCCCCTATGCCGCGTCCAGCGGCGCGCACTGGGCCTTGAGCCAGTCCAATGCCGCTCCGCCGACCTGAGGCCCGATCACGTCCAGCACGCGGGCATGATAGGCGTTCCACCAGGCAATTTCTCCCGGCTCGAGGATCGAGAGGTTGAGCAGCCGCCGCTCGATCGGGACGAGGGTGAGCGTCTCGAAACCGAGGAACGGCCCCTCCGCGCCTTCCACGTCGCGCTTTTCGACCAGCACCAGGTTCTCGATCCGGATGCCGTAGGCGCCCGGCTTGTAATAGCCCGGCTCGTTCGACACGATCATGCCCGCCAGCAGTTCCTGCTCCCCCCCGGCCTGTCCGCCGCTGGACCGGGCGATGCGCTGCGGCCCTTCGTGGACCGAAAGGAAACTGCCCACGCCGTGCCCGGTGCCGTGCGCATAGTCGAGCCCGGCGTGCCACAGGAACTGCCGCGCCAGCGTGTCGAGCTGGCTGCCGAAGGTTCCGGCCGGGAACATCGCGCGGGCCAGCGCGATGTGGCCCTTGAGCACGCGGGTGAAGCGATCGGCTGCTTCCGCATCGGGCTCGTCCGGACCGATCCACACGGTTCGGGTGATGTCGGTGGTGCCGTCGGGATACTGCCCGCCCGAATCGACCAGATAGACGCTGCCCGGATCGAGCATCCGGTTGGTTTCCTCGCTCACCCGGTAGTGGACGATGGCCCCGTTCGGCCCGGCCCCGGAAATCGTGTCGAACGACAGATCGCGCAGCGAGCCCGTCTCGCGGCGGAACTGGTGCAGCGCCTCGGCGGCGCCGATCTCGCTGACCGTGCCGCCGGGCGCGGTTTTGGCCAGCCAGTGGAGGAAGCGCACCACCGCCGCGCCGTCGCGCGCCTGGGCGGCGCGCTGGCCGGCTTGCTCGACCGGGTTCTTGATCGCCTTGGGCAGGACCACCGGATCGGTGCGTTCGGAAATGTCCGCCCCGCCTTTGTCCAGCGCCGCAAAAATTGCGGCGACCGAGCGTTCCGGATCGGCCGCGACCTTCTGCCCGCCCAGCGCCGCGAGCGCCTCGGCAAAGTCCTCGCGCGGGCGGACGGAAACTGCATTGCCAAGATGGGCGCGCAGTTCGGGGGTGACCTTTCCGGGCGCAAGGAACAGCTCGGCGCTGCCGTCAGCGCGGACCACGGCGAAGGCCAGCGCCACCGGCGTGCGCTCCACGTCGGTCCCGCGGATATTGAACAGCCATGCGATCGAATCGAGCGCGGAAATGACCACCGCGTCGAGGCCCTCCGCGGTCAACCAGTCGGCCACGGCCTGCCGCTTGGGCTCGCTCGGCTGGCCGGTGAACGCATCGGGATGAACCAGCGCCGGGGCAGCCGAGGGTGCGGGCCGGTCGGTCCAGACCGCATCGACCGGGTTCTGATCCACCGCCACCAGCCGCGCGCCGCGCTCCGCCAGCGCCCTGGCCGCCGCATCGGCCCAGCGCTTGCCGTGGAGCCATGCGTCGTAGCCGACCCGTCCGCCCTCGGGCGCGTGCAGTCCCAGCCACTTGGCCGGGGAGGTCTGCGGGACGCTCTCGTAATCATAAAGCGCAGCCTCGACCTGATCGCGAACCTGCAGGGTGTAGCGCCCGTCGACGAAGATCGCGGCCTTGTCCTGCAGCACCGCGACCGTTCCCGCCGACCCGCCAAACCCTGTCAGCCACGCCAGCCGCTGGGCATAGGAGCCGACATATTCGCTCATGTGCTCGTCGGAAATCGGCACGACGAAGCCGTCCAGCCCTTGCGATTCAAGCTGGCGGCGCAGGGCTTCGAGGCGTTCTTGTGCGGTATTCAGGGGCATGGGTTGGGCTATCCGGGTTGCTCTCGGTTCGGGGGCACCATAGATGCGCAGGATGGCAACTTCCACTCCCGCCCGCCCGCCCGTCGCTGAGCGGCGTCCGCACAGCTTCGCCCACCACGGCATCACTGTCAGCGATGACTACGCCTGGCTGCGCGATCCCGGCTATCCCGAGGTCACGGACAAGGCCGTCCTCGCCCATCTGGAGGCCGAAAACGCCTGGTTCAAGGCCCGGATGGGCGCGCACCAGCCGCTGGTCGACAGCCTGTTCACGGAAATGCGCGCGCGGATCAAGGAGGCGGACAAGTCGGTCCCGCAGAAGGACGGCGACTGGCTCTACTGGATCGAGTTCGAGGAAGGCGCGGAATACAAGAAATGGTGGCGCAGGCCGGTTTCCGGCGGCCCGGACGAACTTATCCTCGACGAGGTGGCGCTGGCGCAGGGCAAGGAATATTTCCGGCTGGGTGCGCTGTCGGTGTCGAAGGACGGCCGCCTGCTCGCCTATGCGGTGGACGACAATGGCTCGGAACGGTTCACCGCGCGGATCAAGGACCTTTCCGCCGGCACCTTGCTGCCCGACGAGATCGAGGGCACGCTCTCGGCGCTGGTCTGGGCCGCGGGCGACAAGGCGCTGGTCTACAGCCTCGCCAATGAGAACTGGCGGACCGACAACGCCCGGCTGCACTGGCTGGGCCAGCCGGTGACCCAGGACGTGGAGCTTTACCACGAGGACGACGAGGGTTTCCGCGTCGGCTCGGGCCTTTCGGCGAACGAGGAATGGCTAGTCATTTCGACCAGCGACCACGAAACAAGCGAAACCCGGCTGGTCCGCGCCGATGATCCGCTGGGGCCGCAAATCCTCGTCCGGGCGCGGCAGGCGGGGGTTGAATATGATGTCGACGTGAACGGCGAAACGCTGTTCATCCATGCCAACGACACGCACGAGAACTTCCGCCTCGCCACCGCCCCGCTGGCCAATCCGGGCGAATGGATCTCCGTGATCGACGGCGCCGATGCCTTCTACCTGACCGGGTTCGAGCTGTTCAAAGGGTTCTACGTGGTCGAGGGCCGGTGCGGCGGGCTCGACCAGATCGAGCTGCGTTATTATGACGATCCGGCGCGGATCGAGCCGATCACCTTTCCCGAGGCGAGCTATGATGCCGGGCTGGGTGATAATCCGGAATGGGACACGCAGGTCCTGCGGCTCGGCTACGAATCGATGGTCAGCCCGGCAACGGTCTATGATTATCACGTTGCCGATCACCGCCTTGAAGTGCGCAAGGTGCAGGAAGTCCCGTCGGGCTATGACGCCTCGCTCTATGTGACCGAGCGGCTGGAAATTCCGGCGCGCGACGGCACGCTGGTTCCCGTCAGCGTGGTGATGCGCAAGGACCGGGATGCGATGAACGGTCAGGCGGGCGGCCCGCTGCATCTCTATGGCTACGGGGCCTATGGCATTTCCATCCCGCCGGGCTTCTCGACCACGCGCCTCAGCCTGGTGGACCGGGGATTTGCCTATGCCATCGCACACATTCGCGGCGGGGATGATCTGGGCCGCGCGTGGTACAAGGCGGGCAAGCTGGAGCGCCGGACCAACGCCTTCACCGACTTCGTCGACGTGGCCAAGGCACTGGCGGACAAGGGTTATACCGCGCCGGGCCGGATTTCCATCTCGGGCGGTTCGGCGGGCGGCGAACTGATGGGGGCGGTGATCAATTCCGATCCCGGCCTGTGGGGCGCGGTTGTCGCCCACGTGCCGTTCGTCGACGTGCTCAGCACCATGCTCGACGCCAGCCTGCCGCTGACGCCGGGCGAATGGCCCGAGTGGGGCAATCCGATAGAGGACAAGGCCGCCTTCGCGCTGATCCGCAGCTATTCCCCCTACGATCAGGTCCGGGCGCAGCCCTATCCGCCGCTGCTGGTGACGGCCGGCCTCAACGATCCGCGCGTAACCTATTGGGAGCCGGCCAAATGGGTCGCCCGGCTGCGCGAGATGAAGACCGACGACAACGAACTGCTGCTCAAGACCAACATGGGTGCAGGGCACGGCGGCAAGTCGGGGCGGTTCGAGAGCCTGCGAGAGACGGCGGAGGAGTTCGCCTTCATCCTGTGGCAGCTGGATCTGGCGGGGTGACCGCCCGCTTCGCCATGACCTTCACCGCGGGGCCGGAGCACATCGACGTGCTCGGCCATGTGAACAATGCGGTGTGGGTGCAATGGATGGAAGCGATCGCGACCGCGCACTGGGAGGCGGCGGCTGAGCCGGTGCACGTGGCGGCCTATGTCTGGGTCGCCGTGCGGCATGAGATTGATTACAAGGGCAATATTCGGCTGGGTGAGAGCGTTGTGGCCGAAACTTTCATTCCCGAGGGACCGAGCGGGGCGCGGTTCGACCGGCGGGTCGATTTCCGTAACGCGGCGGGCAAGGTGATCGTCTCGGCGAGGACGACCTGGGCGATGATCGACCGGGCAACGCAGCGGCTGATGCGCGTTCCGCCCGAGGTGGCCGCGCCCTTTACCCCCTGATTGCTTCGCCGACCGGCAGCCATTCGTAGCCCAGTTCGCGTGCTACCGCCTCATAGGTGACGCGCCCGGCGTGAACGTTAAGCCCTTCCGCCAGAAAGGGATTCTCCGCCAGCGCGGCCTTCCAGCCAAGGTCGGCGATCTTCAGCGTGTGGGGCAGGGTGACGTTGTTGAGCGCATAGGTGCTGGTCCGCGCGACCGCGCCGGGCATGTTGGCAACGCAGTAGTGGACGATGCCGCCCTCGACGAAAGTCGGGGCGTCGTGCGTTGTCGGCCGGCTGGTTTCGAAGCAGCCGCCCTGGTCAATCGCGACGTCCACCAGGACCGCGCCGGGCTTCATGCAGGCCAGCATGACGCGGGTGACGAGGCGCGGGGCGGCGGCTCCGGGGACCAGCACGGCACCGATCACGAGGTCGGCCTCGCAGATCATCTGGCTGATGTTGGCGCGGTTGGAGAAGCGCGTCTTGGCCCGGCTTTCGAAATGAATGCCAAGTTTTTCAAGCACTTCTGGATCGCGGTCGAGGATCGTCACGTCCGCGCCGAGGCCGACCGCCATCTGCGCGGCGTTGAAGCCGACCACTCCGCCGCCCAGCACCATGACCTTGCCAGGCATCACCCCGGGCACCCCGCCGAGCAAGACGCCCCGGCCGCCGTGGGCTTTTTCCAGCGCGGTTGCACCGGCCTGGATCGACATGCGGCCGGCGACCTGGCTCATCGGCTTGAGCAGGGGGAGGCTGCGGCCGGGGCCGGAGACCGTCTCGTAAGCTATTGCAGTTACGCCGGATTTTATGAGATCGGCGGTCTGCTGCGGGTCCGGTGCAAGGTGGAGGTAGGTGAAGAGGACCTGTCCCTCGCGCAGCATGGCGCGTTCGGGGCCTTGCGGTTCCTTGACCTTTACCACCAGTTCCGCGCCTGAAAAAACCGTTGCGGCGTCAGGGGTTATGATCGCCCCGGCCTCTTCATAGTCGCGGTCGGTGGCGCCGATGCCGAGGCCGGCGCCGCTCTCGACCAGCACTTCGTGGCCGTGGGTGCCGAGTTCGCGCACGCTTTCCGGAGTCAGGCCGACCCGGTATTCGTTGTTCTTGATTTCATGGACAGTTCCGACGCGCATCGTGCTCTCCTTGGACCGCCAAGGTGGCTATCTTAGCGGCCAACTGCAACGGCACTGCAACGCGGCCCCTGTGCATTATTCGGACATAAATTCACGGTAGCGGTTTGATGAGCAGCGGCATGAGGCCGTTGGCATCGAGATCAAGGCGATCGGACCAGACATGGTCGCCGGTGAGATTGATGCGATCCGTAGAGACGGGCATCGGCGCGAACACGATGTCGGAAACACCGCCTCCGTCGACGTGCAGAGCGGTCAGATCGGCGTTGCTATCGTGGCCGAGAATTCCGTCGAGCGCGTGGCCGCAAATCCGGCGCTGAGATGGCACGCCTCTATGCGGTCAGTGAGCCCACCGCCTCACACGTTGTCGCCGCCTATCGGCAGAGTGGGGCGACAGCATCGGTATAAGAGCCCGCGACATCAAAAGAGGTGGTCAGCGGACCGTCTTTTCCGAAATCAAGCCACCCTGACATCATAATGAAACAATTACTAACTAACGCAATATTAGTTAGATCATTGGGGGTTTTGTTGTGAATCGGTTTATGTGCGCGTCCGCTCTTGCTATCGTCTTTCCTGCGCCGGCCTACGCTCAGGATGGTCTCCCCGTTTACGCCTCTACGCGAGCCACGGAGAATGCCAGCGATCCAGAGATCGTTGTCACTGGATTTCGTGCCTCGAACGAAAGAGCGGTACGGATCAAGCGCAATGCTGAGCAGATCATCGACACGGTGTCGGCAACCGAGATTGGCCAGTTGCCCGATTTCAATGCCGGTGACGCACTTAAGCGCGTGACTGGCGTCAACGCGCTGCTTTATCAGGGCGAGCCGCGTTTCGTCATCGTTCGTGGCTTCAATCAGGGCTATAACGACATACTGGTCGACGGTTTCAGCCTGGCGTCGACCGATCTCAATCTGGGCACCACGAACGCCAGCGGGCGCGTGATCTCTATGGAAGTGTTGCCTTCCAACATTGCGTCGCACATCGATGTAATAAAGTCAGCAATCCCCGAGAATGACGTTAATTTCATCGGCGGACTCACCAGTTTCGTTACGCCAAGCGCGTTCGATTTTCCTGCGGGGCGGATATCGGCGGCGATCAGCGGCGGACCGACGCTGGACAGCAAAGGCGACGGTGGCAATCACTTTACCGGCCAAGCCCAGCTTTCAGCCAGCAAGCGCTTCGGTGCCAGCGACCAGTTTGGCATCTACCTGTCGGGCACCTACTGGACGCGCGAAATCAATGTCGCGCAGATCGAGACTGGCAGCACGAAGAACTGGTACGATGCCAGCGGTGCGCGCGCGACGACGCCCTATGGGGGCAATGGCTTTGCGGTACCCGCCAATCGGCTTTACTATAATTACGGCAATAAGCGCACTCGCGCAGGCGCGCAGGGTCGGTTCGACTGGAAGCCCGACGACAGCTTTTCGGCCTTTGCCAGCGCTTATTATTTCCATCAGACCGAAAATTCTTCCAGGCGCGACCTGAATGCCGCTGTCCAAACCACCTCACGGAATATCGGCCAGACAGCGACCAGCGGCACGCTGGCCAATGTACAACAGGCGGTCAATCTGGGTCAGTATCGCTGGTATCGAGACGTCGGCGGTGCCTACGGCCGGTTCGACAAGCATTTCAGCGATACATTGGTATTGGACGGCGGTGCCAGTTGGTCGACCGGCAAGGTCCACAATCCGCAGACCTTCGACGGCTTCAACCAGAATGGGTTGAGCTTTGGCTATGATACCAGCGGCGACGTGCCGCTCTTTACCGCGACGACGCCCGCTACCGCCAATAATCCGAAAAACTACGTCAACGTCCAGCATCGCGAAGAAGAATATGAACTCAGCGAGAACCGCTATGATGCGCAGCTGAACCTGAGATTCAATGCCGCTAAGGACGATCGCGGCTTTGGGCTAGCTGCAGGCGGTAGGTTTACCGCAATCCGGCGCGATGCGGGGTTCACGCGCCAGACGTGGACCAATCTGAAATACACGTTGGCGGATGTCGGATCGGGCGAAACCGTTTGCGGCTTTGTATGCGATACGCCCATTCCGGTCATCGACCGCGCCCTGGCGGGGTCGGTGTTCGCCGCCAATGCGAGCAAGGGCACGCTTGCGACCGACCTCGCGGCACAGGCCGGGGGTACGTATAGCAATCGTGAAAACGTCGGGGCCGGATATGCCCAAGCGCAATATCGTATGGACAACTGGTATCTCGTCGGCGGCCTGCGCATGGAGGCGACCGACGCCGGGTCGAGCGGCACGCGTGCGACCAATGGGGTCTATGCGCCAATCTCCGGCCGAAGCCGCTACACCAACTGGCTGCCCTCGGCCTTGCTGGTGATAGACACTATGGCGAATGGAAAGCTGCGCTTCGGCGTCAGCGAAACGGTCAGTCGGCCGAGCTTCCTTGCCTCATCGGTCGCGGGCGGCGTGCTGAATACCAATGCAGCTACACCGACGCTGTCGACCGGAAACCCTGATCTGAAACCGCGACGAGCCTGGAACATCGACCTTGGCCATGATTGGTATGTCGATGGCGGCCGGGGACTCCTGTCGATCGCAGGCTTCTACAAATGGATACACGACGATTATTTCAGCTTCGGTGAAATGCAGGCGATCGACGGGGTTGCGACGCTGGTGACGCAGTCGCGCAATACCCGGAATACGGTGCGGGCTTATGGTATCGAGGTGGGCGCGTCCTACAATCTGACCTTCCTGCCCGCTCCGTTTGATGGCCTTGGCATAAACGGCAACGCTACGATCGCGAAAGCGCACTTCCCGATCACGTTGTCCGACGGCAGCGTGCAGGTCCTCGGCCAGCTCCCCCAGCAGCCCAAGCAGATTTACAACGTCTCGCTGATCTACGAGAAGGGCGGGGTCCATGCGCGACTGGCTTGGAACCATCTGGGACAGCTATGGGACGACCGTTATCCCAATCTGACAGCGGCGGGTTTTTATGCCAATCGATACCAGCGGCCGACCGATAATGTTGACCTGCAAGTTTCCTATGATCTGACCTCCCGGGTCACGCTGACTGTGGATGCGATGAACCTTACTGGCCAGGGCCAGGAATATCGCCAGGGCAACGATCAGGAGATCCTGCAGTCGGCAATCGCCCTGCCAACCCAGCTGTTGTTCGGCGTCAAGGTGCGCATGTGAGAATGTCACGACGCACTATGCTCACTCGGGCGGGACTGGTCGGGGCCGGGACGTTGGCCGGCTCTGTTTTACCTTCCACCAGTCTGGCGTTGTCGCGGGCGGCGGCACCACCCGATGTCGGTCGGAAATTCTTTACCGACGGGCGGGTGATGCCTTTTGCCGGCAACACGGTCATCTGTCATCTGCCCCAACAGGGAGAGGGATCGGAAGCGTTCGGTGCGTTGCTCGACATTTATCGTGCGATGCCCGCCAGTCGGTTCACCCGCAAGATGGCGGTCTTGCCACCATCGAGCTACCATATGACAGTAATCGGAGGGGCAAATGACAAGGATCGCCGCCGCCCGCTTTGGCCAGCGAAGGTGCCGCTGGATGCGTCGATGGCCGAGTGCAACCGGTTCGTAGGCGAACAACTTCGCGGCGTCTTGCTGGGTGAGGACGCACCACCCTACAAGATGACCGTCGACTTGACGGAACCAACCGCGAGTGAGGGACCATTGACGCTGCGGCTGTTGCCGGTTGATGCGCTTACGCGTGACAAGCTTTATCGGCTTCGTGCCCGACTTGCCGAAGCCATGGGGATCGCGATTGCTGTACCCGATCGGTACGGCTTTCATATCACGCTCGGCTATGACATCGCCTGGCTCGACGCTGCGGAGGACGCGGAATTTCGCCAGACTTTTGCGCGATGGAAGCGCGAGGTCGTCGCGAAAGTGCCGGTCATCGCGCTTGGCGCCCCGGAATATTGCACGCTCGACGATATGTTTCATTTCTCCCGACAGTTTTACCTGAAGTGACCGGCAAGGAGTGACGGGATGAGTGGTGGGGGGCGGCATTCAGAGCGGAGCAGCGCCCTTGTTGCCCCCTACGCCGCGGCCCATGCCGGAAAAACGCTTTTCTGGACGGCCAGCGATATAAATTTCGGTTTTTACCTGACCGAGGTGTGTGGTTTTTCCGCCTCTGTCATGGGGCTGCTGTTGGCCGGGTCTTATGTGGTCAATGCCGCTTCCGATTGGATATTGGGGCGGCGACTGGCGCGCTCGGTGCGGACGGCGCGGGGTGCAGGGCTGTTGCAGTTCTGGGGTGCCGCGCTCTGCTCGGCGACATTGGTGCTGTTTGGGTGCATCGCCCTGGTCGCGCCGGACGCACGCATCTTTACCAGCATTCTGGCATTGCTCACATTTCGCATCGCCTATTCACTCTATGACATCCCGCAAAATAGTCTGCTTGCGCTGGCTGGCGGGGACGATCGCGGGCGGGGGCGATTGACTGCCGTGCGTATCCTGACGGGCGGCCTGGCCCGGATCGCCCTAAGCGCCGCATTCGTTCCCCTCTTCGTCCGCCAGACGACTTCCGAACAGATCCATGCCTTCCTGATCTTGACCGGCATCATGGCGCTATTGGGCATGGCAAGTGCCGCCATGCTCGCCATCCGATTGGGCGGCGGGATAAAAATGGCTGTTGCCGTTAAGGTTGCCAGCCCAACCAAGACGCCCAAAACCTCAACTGCGCTTCACTGGATGATGCTGATCCTTTCGGCCGGGACGACCATTTTCAGCCAGCTCGAACCCTATCTGGCGGCCTTTGCAATTCAGTCGCCCCTTCAGGCTGGAGCGATGCTTACCGCTGTCGCCGCCGGCACATCGCTTTCGCAACCGATCTGGATGGCACTCGACCATCGCCTAGGGCGAATGCGTACCGCCGCCGCCGCGCTAATCGCCGCCGGAATTGGTGCGATACTGTTTCCATTCCTGGTTTTGCGGGGGCTGATTTCTACCATCCTCGTAGGAACCTTGTACGGCACGGGTGTCGGCGGGCTCTTCTTTCTGCTTTGGACGGGGATTGCGCGTCAGGCTTCGCTCAATCACGGAACATTCGGCGCGACTGCGACCCTTGGTGCATTCTCGGGTTCGGCCAAGCTTGGCCAGGCAGGCGCCATCCTTGTGGTGGGCTTCTATCTGGAGCAGGCGAGGGCGGGCGCGAGGGCGCTTCCCGGATCGTCGCTGCTGCCGCTAATGGCGATTGCGGCACTTGTTGCGCTGGCGCTTCTCGCGCTGATTGTAAGATTGACACCTTCCAGCCTTGCGCACGACTGACCCGATAACGTACGGTGCGTTAGTTAAGGAGCAGGCTACCGCATGGATCGTCCGATAAAGCCGGCGAAGTTCAGCCGCGAGCGCCAGCCCGTTCCGGCTTATCGAATGCTCGCGCCAAACGAACGTGCGGTGCTTGCCCTGCTGCAGAAGCATTCGCCGCTCTCACGCGCCGAACTAGCCCGACGCACCGGTCTTGCGTTGCCAACGATTAGTCGCCTGGCCGACCAGCTGATGCAAGAGGGCCTGATCGACGCGCAAGCCAAAGTGATGATGAGCAGTTTGGGTCAACCCAGCACGCCGCTATCTTTACGCGCTGAGGGTGCATATGCGTTTGGCGTGGCGATCCGTGCCGATGAATTGTCGATTGCATTGATCGACTTGACGGGGCGGTGCTGCAATAGTGTTAGCGAACCGATCGCATCCTCCGATTTGGCATCTGTGGTCGAGCGCATGACAGCGCTGATTAAGCGCCTGACCGGGGAGGCCGCCATCGTGCCGGAGAGAGTCGCGGGCATCGGCGTTGCACTTCCGGGCTTTTTCGTAGCGGACCCGCTCCGGATCAATGCACCGCTCGGCATGGAGGACTGGGCAGTTGGTGAACTCGAACAGACGCTCGAGCAGGTGCTCAGGCTTCCTGTATCAATCGAAAATGACGGCAGCGCTGCCACGATTGGCGAGCGTATCTACGGGGCCGGCCGTGACCATGAGAGCTTTGCCTATCTGTACATTGATCGGGGGTTAGGCGGCGGGATCATCCAGAACGGGGTCCTCGTGCGCGGTCGTCATGGCAACGCGGGTGAGTTTACCGGCCTTCTACCCCCTGACCTGCGCGCAAATCGTCCAACGCTCGGGTTGCTGCTGAATTTCGCGCAAGAAGAAGGGAGCAGTGCAACGTCCATCTCAGAGCTCCTCGACGAGCTTGATTTGACATCACCATATGTGTCTCGGTGGCTGGATACGGTCCAGGGCACGACCAACATGGTGCTTTCCGCCATCGCAGCAATCTTTGATCCGGGGGCAATCGTGTTCGGGGGGCGGTTGCCGGCCGAACTCGCAGAACAACTAGCCGCCGCGTCCGCATGCTTTTCAGTACCCGTGCGCGGCAGAGACCGAGCTTTTCCAGATTTGCTGCGCTCGACGCTCGAAGGAGATGCTGCCGCTCTGGGCGCAGCGGCTTTGGTGTTTGACCGATATTTTCTCTAAATCCTGGGAGGCGTTGACAAATTGGCGCATCCACAGTCGGATTGAGACGGTGTGGATGAAGCCGAGATAGCTGTCGGCGGTTTTATCGTAGCGGGTTGCCAGCCTTCGGGCATTCTTGAGCTTGTTGAAGCCGCTTTCGGTAGGCCGCGCAAAGCCGTTGAACGGCGACAATGGGGCGACTGCTGACCGTCCGATTTATCAGACCGAAGTCCCACGCGTGGAACCGCACGCCGTGAAATGCCAGGCCTCCGACCCCTCGCAAGGGGTCGGAGGCCGCACAGGAACGTCAGAGGGCGACGACGCCGCCGTCGTTCTTGGTGATCACCACCGTGGCAGAGCGCGGACGGCCCGAGAAGGTGCCGGTCTGGCTCTGCGGCCAGTTGCTGGAGGGAGCAGCGGGCGCGCCGCCTTCACCGGGATGCTGCACGTTGACGAACAGGGTCCGGCCATCGGGGGTGCTGTCGATGCCGGTGATTTCGCACTGCTTTGGCCCCACCAGGAAACGGCGCAGGGTGGTGCCCGGTGCGGTCCCCACGATCGTTGCCTGCGTGGCGGTGGCCCCGGTCGAATCGGTGTTGGTGATCGTCCGAGCCGCGCCGTCGCCGACCCGGCCGGGAATGGCCGCCAGCATCATGCAGTTGGTAACGTCGGTATAGGCGCCGTCGTCAGTCTGGATCCAGAGCAGCGGCTTGGCACCGCCCGCCGGTCCGGTCTCACGCGCGAACCACAGCCCATCGGGGCTGGAAAAGTCGTTCGTGGCGTCAAGGCCGGAGATGTTGATGTTGGCGGCGTTGAGGTCGGAGCCGGCGCCGAAGGCATAGATGTCCCAGGCAAAGGCCACGGCGTCGGAACGGTCGCCGGTTTCACGCAGGCGGATGACATGGCCGTTCGGGTTGCCGAACTGGTTGGCCGCGCCCTTGGGGTCGTTATAGTGGCGCGGATTGGCTGCATCCGTTGCATTCAGCGGGCGGGCGCTGGCGTTGGTGTTGGTGAGTGTAAGATAGACTTCGCCGGTCGCCGGGTTCGTCGCGGTCCATTCCGGCCGGTCCATCTTGGTCGCCCCAACCGCGTCGGCGGCAAGCCGGGCATTGGTCAGGACATCGGCCTGGTCAGCGAAGGGGTAGGTGGTGTTCGCGGCGGTCAGCGGCCCCTGGCCGAAGACCAGCGGCAGCCAGGCGCCGCTTCCGTCCGCATTGAACTTTGCAACATAGAGAGTGCCGGCGTCGAGGTACTTGTCGCCCACGGCCAGACGGTCGGTCCGGTTGGCGTCGGCAGCATCCCAGGCGGCGGCGGACACGAACTTGTAAAGGTATTCGTTGCGCGAGTCGTCACCCATGTAAATAGCGGGCTTTACCCCGGCAACCATGCGCGAAGGGCAGGCGCCTTCGTGGCCCATGCGGCCTAGCGCGGTGCGCTTGCGCGGGGTTGAAGCCGGATCATAGGGATCGATTTCCACAACCCAGCCAAAGGTGTTGGGCTCGTTGCGCCAGTCGCCGGTGCCGTCGGCCGGGGCCGCGGCGTTGGCCGTGGCGATCCAGCGTGCGAAGGTCGTGTCGGCCGGATTGGCGGCCGCTACCGTCGACCAGCCATAGTTGCCCGAGGTGCTGGTCACGCCGTAGCGCGCCAGCGCGGTGACCGACTTGGGGTTGATCCCGCCTGCGGCCAGCCGCACCGGATTGTCGGTCGCGGCAGGACGGCGGAAGTAGCCAGCCCAGTTCTCCTCACAGGTGAGGTAGGTGCCCCAGGGGGCATAGCCATTGGCGCAGTTGTTGATCGTGCCGCGCCCGCCCGTGCCGTCCGTCGAATAGGCGGTCCTGAGCAGCGCATTGCCGCGCACCGGACCCGAGAAGGTCATCGGCGTGTTGGGGGTGATCCGGCGGTTGAAGGCGGACGCCTGATTATAGGTCCACGCCCGGCCCGCGCCTTCGCCGACTTCGACAATGCTGACGCCATGAGCCTCGATCTCCTTGATCGCTTCGCTCTCGGGACGCACGCCCCCGACCGATGTGACGCCGTTGGTGTGCAGGTACTGTTCCGAGACATTCTCGTGGTTCATCACCAGCAGGCCGCGAGTGTTGCTGCTGGCGTCACGGGCGGTGCCAGTGGCGGCCAGGCCGAAGAAGCTGATCGCATCGTGGTGATCGCCGGCGCGCTGCGCGAAGGCGGTGTCGGTTCCGTTGTTGGCATAGGCAGCGGTCGCGGCGGTCAGCGGGTCGCCAAGCCGGTACAGCACCGAAACCGTGTAGCCACCGGGAACCGAGACCACGTCATCCAGCGATTTGGCCACCGGATTGAAGCCCAGGGTGGCGGGCATGATGGTGATCACCGTCTCAGCCGTGTTGACGGCTCCGCGCGAATCAGTCGCCGTGAAGCGAAACCGGAAATCTGTCGCCGCTGCGACGGCGGGGGCGATGAAGCTGGCCGCGCTGCCGGAATTGCTGGTGAATGCGACAGAAGGGCCGGAAATCTGGGACCATGAGGTGCTCCCCACGCCGTCAGTATCGCTCGCCGTGCCGGACAGGGCTACGACGCGTCCGGCGCTGGTGGTGGCATTTGCGCCGGCGTTGACGATCGGCGGCGTGAGATCCTCCGGCCCGCAGGCGGAAAGGAGCGCGGTGCCGAAAACCGCGCCGGTGAGGGCGGTGGTCCCGCCAACCAATGTCTGGCGGCGCGAATAGCGCTCATCGATCAGAGCGGCGAGCGTGCCGTTGTCCGAATTGTTAACGTCGGTGTCGCCGTCGCTGTAAGACCAGCCGTTCTCGAAATTTTGCAAGGTGCCCTCCGCATCAAATGATTGCATCGGGCGTGGAGTTATCCTTGGTCGGTGACAGGAATACGCAAGCGCGATGGCACTCCCGTGACACCAATCATTCAGCGGGGCGTGCAGGCGCCCGCCGTCAGGGGCTGAACTGCGGTTTCTGTCACAACGGATTCCCGTCCTTGTCGCGGTAGATCTCGCGGCGGCCGACGTGGTTGGAGGGGCCGACGAAGCCGTCTTCCTCCATCCGTTCGATCCACTTGGAGGCGGTGTTGTAGCCGACGCCCATCTGGCGCTGGATCCAGCTTGCCGATGCCTTCTGGCTTTCGAAGACCAGCTGGCAGACCTGGCGATACTTGCGTTCCTCGGGCTGGTCGGAGGCGGTCGCGTCGAGGTCGTCGAAGCCGAAGGGGGAGTCTTCGGGTTCGTTGGTGACCGAATCGACGTAGTCCGGGGACCCTTGCGTGCGCCAGTAGTCGGCGACCCGTTCGACTTCCTCGTCCGAGACGAAGGGGCCGTGGACGCGTTTGATCGGGTCGGTGTTGGGTTTGTAGAGCATGTCGCCCTTGCCCAGCAGCTGTTCGGCGCCCTGTTCGCCAAGGATGGTGCGGCTGTCGATCCGGCTGGTGACGGCGAAGGAAATGCGCGTCGGCAGGTTGGCCTTGATGACGCCGGTGATGACATCGACCGAGGGGCGCTGGGTCGCCATGATGAGGTGGATGCCGGCGGCGCGGCTTTTCTGCGAAAGGCGCTGGATCAGGACTTCGATTTCCTTGCCGACGGTGACCATGAGGTCGGCCAGTTCATCGACGATGACCACGATCTGCGGCAGGACGCGGTATTCGAACTGGTGCTCCTCGTATATTTCCTCGCCGGTATCGGGGTCGAAGCCGATGGCGATGCGGCGGCCCAAGGGCTTGCCCTTGGCTATGGCGCCGCGCACCTTGTCGTTGAAGCCGGAAATGTTGCGGACCGAAATCTCGCTCATCATCCGGTAGCGGCGTTCCATTTCCTCGACCGCCCATTTGAGCGCGCGGACCGCTTTGGCCGGATCGGTGACGACCGGCGAGAGGAGGTGGGGGATATCGTCGTAGGTCTTGAGCTCGAGGACCTTGGGATCGACCAGGATCATCCGGCACTGGGCAGGGGTGAGGCGGTAGAGCAGCGAGAGCAGGATGCAGTTGAGCCCGACCGACTTGCCCGAGCCGGTGGTGCCGGCAACCAGCAGGTGGGGCATGGCGGCAAGATCGGCGACGACCGGTTCGCCCGAGATATCCTTGCCCAGGATGATCGGCAGCAGCGCCTTGGAACTGGCGAACTTGTCGCAGGCGACGAGTTCCTTGAAGCTGACCATCTGGCGGTCCGTATTGGGCAGCTCGATGCCCATGACCGTGCGGCCGGGAATGGCCGAGACGCGCGCGGAAATCGCGCTCATGTTGCGGGCGATGTCGTCGGCGAGGCCGATCACGCGGCTGGCCTTGATCCCCGGCGCGGGTTCGAGTTCGTACATGGTCACCACCGGCCCGGTGCGCACGGCGGTAATCTCGCCCTTGACGTTGAAATCGTCGAGCACGGTTTCGAGCAGGCGGGCGTTGCGTTCGAGCGCGAGCTTGTCGATCTTCTGTTCGCTGCCCTGCGGCGGGTCGGCCAGCAGGGCGAGCGCGGGGAGTTCGTATTCGTCGAACAGGTCACCCTGCCGGGTCGGCGGGGCGGAGAACTGCGCGGGTTTGATCGGCCGGGTCGGGTCGGTGATCTCGGGCGTGCGGCGGGGGGCGGCGTCGGCAGCGCGGCCCGTTTCGGGGGCGAGGCGGACTTCGCGCTGTTTCGTTTCGCGCGGGGGGGCGATGCCCTGGAAATGGGCTGCGCGGGGGGCGCGGCGCAGGACGTGGGGCAGGGTCAGCAGGCCGGCCCAGTCGAGCGCGAAGACGCGCGCGGCCAGGAATGCTCCAAGACCGAGGCAGGCGAGCGCCGCGCCAAGGATGGTCCAGCCCTGTGCCGCCTCGGGCAGGTGGGAGGCGGCGGCGCGGATCGCCATTGCCCCCATCAAGCCGGCGAGGCCGCCCATCGAGGCCGGGAGCGAGCCGCCCGGCGCGGTGAAGGCAAGGCTGAGCACGGTGCCGAGTAGGACCATCGCGGCCAGCAGCACCAGCGCGCCGCGCCACCATGCGCGCGGGCGGGCGGTTTCGCCGTCTTCATCGTCTTCGCGTTCCTCGGCCATGCGCCACAGGCGGCGGCCCGAGACGAACAGCAAGGGCACGAGGACGACCGAGACAAGCCCGAACAGGAACAGCGACTGGTCCGCCGCCCATGCGCCGGGCGCGCCCATCCAGTTGAGCACGACGCCGCCCGCGGCGGTCGAACCCGAAGGGTCGGTCTGGTGGTAGGAGCCGAGCGCGAGGGCGAGGAACAGCGCCGCCCCGAACAGCAGCAGCGCGCCGCCCATTTCGAGCGCGCGCCGCACCGACCGGCGCAGGACCGCCCGCCAGCTGGCACTTGCCGCGCGGCGCGATGCGCCCGCTCCTATTGCCTGGCTCGCCATCGGCGCCATGCCCCTTCCCGTGTGATCAGGGCCGCATAATGCGCCCGGGGGCGAGTCCCCGTCAAGAATCCTCGGGATTCGTGCCCGCTTTTGCGGTGAGTCCGTCGATCGCCGCCCAGCCGAAGGGCTTGAGCCGGCGGGCCGAGCGGGGGTTCATGCCGCCGAGCGCCAGCACCGGCATGGCGGCGCGGGCGGCGATCAGGCGAAAGCGCAGCGGGCCGAGGCGGCGCGCGCCGGGGTGGCTACGGGTGGGAAAGGCGGGGGAGAGCAGGGCAAGGCGGACGCGGGCGCGGTTGGCCCGTGCGAGTTCGCGCAGGGAGTGGACGGCGGCGAGGCGCAAGGGGCCGGGAGCCGGAACTGGCGGGCCGTAGCTGCCGTCCGCGCCGAGGCGGCGGGCCTCGCGCCCGGTTCCGGCGAGGACAATGGCGTGGCCCTTGCGGCGGCAGAGCGCCTTGAGCGCGTGGAAGCGGGCGAGGCGCGGGCCTTTGGCGAGGTGGTAGTGGCGGAAGATCAGTCCCGAGCCGCGCGGGAGGCGGCTGAGGGTGGTTTCGAGCTGCGCATCGTTCCGGGCGTCCGACACGAGCCACAGGCGCGGCAGGGCATTTCCTGTTTCGATCTGGCGCCTTCGCATCACCGCGCTATAGCGCAGCGCGATGGATCAGCCAGCAACTCTCCTTAGTGACGTCCGCGCGCGGATTGCCCATGCCGCTCGCATTGCCCGGCGCGATGCCGCCGAGGTGATACTGATCGCGGTCAGCAAGACACATCCGGCCGAGCGGATCGAGCCGCTGATAACGGCCGGGCAGCGCGTGTTCGGTGAAAACCGGGTGCAGGAGGCGCAAGCGAAATGGCCCGCGTTGATCGAGGCCCATCCGGGGCTGGAACTGCATCTGGTCGGCCAGCTGCAATCGAACAAGGCCGAGGACGCCGTAGCGCTGTTCGACTGCATCCATTCGCTCGACCGGCCCTCGCTGGTGACGGCGCTGGCCCGGGCGATGGACAAGGCGGGGCGGCAGGTGCCCTGTTTTGTCCAGGTCAATATCGGTGCGGAAGAGCAGAAGGGCGGCTGCGCGATTGCCGACCTGCCCGCGCTGCTGGAACAGGCGCGCGGGGCCGGGGTGCCGCTGGCGGGGCTGATGTGCGTGCCGCCCGCCGGGATCGAGGCCGCGCCGTTCTTTGCGCTTCTGGGCAAGCTGGCGGACGATCACGGGCTGGGCGGGCTGAGCATGGGCATGAGCGAGGATTTCGAGACGGCGGTGATGCTGGGCGCGACCCATGTGCGCGTGGGGAGCGCCTTGTTCGGGGGGCGGTAGCCATCATCAAGTAGTGGGAGGGGTTGCGTTTGTTGGCGCCCCCCTCCGTCAGCGCTTCGCGCTGCCACCTCCCACGAGTGGGGAGGATCTGGCTCAGTCCTTGGCTTCGTCCTGCCTGTCGAGTTCGCTGCCGCTGAGGGTGACGACGTGGAGCAGGTTGGTCGCGCCGGGGGTGCCGAAGGGGACGCCGGCCAGCGCGATCAGTTTGGAGCCGGCGACGCCGAACCCGTGGCGCAGGGCCATGCGCTTGCCCTTGGCGATCATCTCTTCAAAGCTGCCGATGTCGCGGGTGTGGACCGGGTGCGCGCCCCACAGCAGGGCAAGGCGGCGGGCGATGCGCGGCGAGGGGGTGAGCACCAGCATCGGCACCGAGGGCCGTTCGCGCGCGACGCGGCGGGCGGTCGAGCCCGAATCGGTGAAGACGATGATGCCGGTGCAGGTGACCGTTTCGGCGATATTCGCGCTGGCCTGGGCGAGGGCGTCGGCGGTGGTGGCGTCGGGGAGGACGTCGGTGAAGTGGATGCGCGCGGCATAGCCGGGATCGTTCTCCACCTGCTTGCCGATGCGGTCCATGATGCTGACAGCTTCGACCGGCCAGGCACCCGAGGCGGTTTCGGCCGAGAGCATGACCGCGTCGGCGCCGTCGTAGACCGCGTTGGCGACATCGGACACTTCGGCACGGGTCGGCGCGGGGCTTTCGATCATCGATTCGAGCATCTGCGTCGCGACGATCACCGGCTTGCCGCTGCGGCGGGTGGCCTCAACGATGCGCTTTTGCAGCGGGGGCACTTCCTCGGGGGTGAGCTCGACCCCGAGATCGCCGCGCGCGACCATGATCGCGTCGGACAACTCGATGATCTCGTCCAGCCGGCCTATCGCGGCGGGCTTTTCGATCTTGGCGACAAGGCCGGGGCCGGCGACGCCGCGCCCGGCGATCAGGCGGCGGGCTTCGGCTACGTCCTCGGGGCGCTGGACGAAGGAGAGCGCGATCCAGTCGGCATGGTGATCGAGCGCGAAGGTGAGGTCGCGGCGGTCCTTTTCGGTGAGCGCGGGGACCGGGATCACGGCGTCGGGGACGTTGACGCCCTTGCGGTCGGAGATGAAGCCGCCCACCTCGGCGGTGCAGAGGATGGAAGCCTCCTCAGCGCGGATCACGCGCAGGCGCAGCTTGCCGTCGTCGATCAGCAGGCGCTGACCCTTGACCAGCACGGCGAAGAGTTCGGGGTGGGGCAGGCAGACGCGGTTTTCGTCGCCCGGGGTGGGATCGCGGTCGAGCGTGAAGTGCGCGCCGTGGCGGATGAGGACCTTGCCCTCGGCAAAGGTGCCCACGCGCAGCTTGGGTCCCTGAAGGTCGCAGAGGATCGCGACGGGGCGGCCGAAGGTCTTTTCAGCCGCGCGGATCGTGGCGATGGTTTCGGAATGGGTGGCGTGGTCGCCGTGGCTCATATTGACGCGGAAGGCGTCGACCCCGGCCTCAAGCAGGCGGGCGACCATTTCCGGCGAGCGGCTGGCGGGGCCGACGGTGGCGAGAATCTTTACTTTCCGGCCGCGATGGGTACTCGAAGTGTCAGCCTTAACCACGGGTCATCCTTTTGTGTTTTGCGTCGCGGGTATGGCAAGTTCACCAAGAAAACCAAGGACTGGCCGATGAGTTGTTCCGAAAATACGAATGCGCTGGACGGCGATCCGCTCAACATGCTGGATGACGGGGTGGCGGCGGCGGCGTTCCGACGGCTGGTGCGCCACCTGCGCCATCGTCACGACGCCCAGAACATCGACCTCATGGGCTTGTCTGGCTTTTGCCGCAACTGCCTTGCCGACTGGATCGTCGAGGCCGGGGCGCCGCTGGACAAGGCCGGGGCGCGGGCGGTGATCCACGGGATGCCGATGGAGGAGTGGAAAGCGCGCTATCAGGGCGAGGCCACGCCGGAACAGCTGGCGCGGATGGCCGAAAGCCTGAAGCTGAACGCGCCGGATTGAACTATCCACAGGCTCTGGGCTTGTCCGCGCTTGGCGATGGGGGCGCGGGGTGGCTATCAGCCGCGCCACATACCGCATTCACCCATCCACTGATTCTACCGGAGACCAATTCCGATGGCCGAGTCCACCGACGATCGCCTGCGCCTGTTGATCGAGCGCGTCGAGCGCCTTGAAGAAGAAAAGAAGGGCATCCAGGACGACATCAAGGACGTCTATGCCGAGGCCAAGGCGGTCGGCTATGACGCCAAGATCATGAAGGCCATCGTCCGCCTGAGGAAGATGAAGCCCGACGACCGGCGCGAGATGGACATGCTGCTGGACACCTACAAGAACGCGCTCGGGCTGGATTGAGAGTTCTGGTTTGGTGCGCCCTTGGCATCCGCCAAGGGCTTGCGGCAGAGTCTTTATGTTTGGTGCGAAAAGGCCATCCGGCCTTTCCTTTGCGGCACCAGCCCGCTCCCCCACCCGACCACCCAACGAGTATACTGCCTGGGTGGTCGGCCCCCTACCACATGAACATCCCCCGGATGTTCATGTGCAAACGGGACGGGAGCGGGCTGGTGCCGCAAGCTATCCGCGGATGCGGATAGCGCACCCAGCAAAGTCTTTCCCGCACCCAACAAAGTTGCCGCAAGGCCCGGGTTCGGCTAGGGGCGGCGCAACGCCACACCCTAACGATGAAGAACCATGGCAGGCCATTCCAAATTCAAGAACATCATGCACCGCAAGGGTGCGCAGGATAAGAAGCGCTCGGCGCAGTTCTCCAAGCTTAGCCGCGAAATCACCGTCGCGGCCAAGATGGGCATGCCCGATCCCGACATGAACCCGCGCCTGCGCGCCGCGGTCAACGCCGCCAAGGCGCAGTCGATGC
>CAYFJH010000014.1:0-10727 GCA_964343385.1 uncultured Novosphingobium sp.
ACGCGCTTGATGAACCGGCCAAATCCCCCGCCCGACGGCCCCCTGCCCCCCGGCGGCGGCCCCTTGCGGGGGGCACGCGGCGGCGGCGGAGGAGGACTATCGGAAAGACTGCGCCGGATGGCGGAACGGGCCATTATCGAGATTGTATCCCTTGCGCGGTGCCGCGACGCGCGGTCCGCACCTTGTCGGTTCATGCATAGGCGAAGCGGAACGCAGCGTTAACAAAAAAGCGCCGCGGTGCCCTCGTCATTCCTTCGGTTCAAACGCCAGCGACGCGGAGTTGATGCAATAGCGCAGCCCCTCCGGCCCCGGACCGTCCGGAAAGACATGGCCCAGATGCCCCTCGCAGGCGGCGCAGCGCACCTCGGTGCGGACCATCCCGTGCGAGCCGTCAGTGATTTCCTCGACCGCGTCCGGCGCGACCGGCGCGGTATAGCTCGGCCAGCCCGAACCCGAATTGAACTTGGCGTCGGACGCGAACAGCGGCGTCCCGCAGCCCGCGCAGGCATAGGTTCCCGCCGCCTTGTTCTGCTCGTACTTGCCGGTAAAGGCCCGCTCCGTCCCCGCCTCGCGCAGCACATGATACTGCTCGGGCGTCAACCGCTCGCGCCATTCGGCCTCGGTCAATTCCACTTTATCAGTCATCGGCGGCATCTCCTTGAGAAGGGCCGATATGGGGCTCGTCCAGCGCCTCTACAACAAGCACGGCCCCGTCGCGGCCGCACACCCGCACCAGTCCGCCGACCGGCATGTCCGGGCCGCGCACCAGCCACTCGCCGTCGCCCTGGCGCACCCGCCCGCGCCCGTTCTGGATCGCCTCGGTCACCTGCAGCACCTCGCCCACCAGCCTCCCGCCGCGGTCGTTCATCAGCGGATCGGCCGGGCGGACCCGGTTGGGGCCGATCCAGCGCTGGCCGGCGAAAACCGACAGCGCCGCCAGACCTGCGAACAGCACCACCTGCCACGCCGCGCCAATCGGAAAAGCCCAGCTCGCCAGCCCGGTCAACAGCGCGGCCAGCGCCAGCCAGATCAGGAAGAACCCCGGCACGGCGATCTCCGCCCCGGCCAGAACGAGGCCAAGCGCCAGCCACGTCCAGTGCGGCTCCAGTCCGAGCCAGTCCATCATGCTGCCCCGCCGCCCGCCGGCGGCACCGAGGCGCGGGGGCTGCGCGGGGCCGGCGGCTGTGCGTTTCCGGTGCGGTCGGCCAGCGCCTCGCGCAGCAGTTCGCCCACCCCGCCGAGCGAGCCGATCAGCTGCGTCGCCTCGACCGGGAACAGGATCGTCTTGGCATTGGGCGAGGTCGCAAACAGGCTCACCGCCTCGGTGTATTTCTGGGCAATGAAGTAGTTCAGCGCCTGCGGGCCCGACTCGGCAATGGCATCCGACACCATCCGCGTCGCCTTGGCCTCGGCCTCGGCCTCGCGCTCGCGGGCTTCGGCATCGCGGAACGCCGCCTCGCGCCGCCCCTCGGCCTGAAGGATCGCGCCCTGCTTCTCACCCTCGGCGCGCAGGATGTCGGACGCACGCGAACCTTCGGCCTCCAGGATCTGCGCCCGCTTTTCGCGCTCGGCCTTCATCTGCCGGGCCATCGCGTTGGAAATGTCGGCGGGCGGGCGGATATCCTTGATCTCGACGCGCGTGATCTTGAGGCCCCACGGGCTCGTCGCATGGTCGACCACGGTCAGCAGGCGAGCGTTGATCTCGTCACGCTTGGACAGCGTCTCGTCGAGGTCCATCGAACCCATCACCGTGCGCAGGTTGGTGGTCGTCAGCTGCATGATCGCCAAATAGAGGTCCGACACCTCGTAGGCGGCCTTGCCGGCGTCGAGCACCTGGAAGAACACCACCGCATCGACCCCGACCATCGCGTTGTCGCGGGTGATGATTTCCTGTCCGGGGATGTCGAGCACCTGCTCCATCATGTTGACCTTGCGCCCCACCCGGTCAACGAACGGCACGATGATGTGCAGCCCCGGCGCCGCGGCGAGCGAGAACCGCCCGAGCCGCTCGATCGTATAGACATAGCCCTGCCGGACCACCCGCACGCCCATCATCAGGTAGATGATGACCAGCCCCACCAGCGCGATCAGAAACCCGCCCATATCCACTCCCCCAATTGCCTTCCTCAGAGCTTCGCGAACAGCGTCAGCATCCGCGCCCATGCCCGGTCCGCCTCGCCGTGGTTGTAGACCGGGCTGTCCGGCACGGTCCACCCGTGATCGCCCTGATAGACCTCGACCTCGGCCGGGCGTCCCGCCGCCGCCGCCGCCGCCTTGAACGCGTCCTTGTCGCCCGGCGCGCGCGCATCGTCGTTCTTTGCGATGGCGATCAGGTAGCTCGCCCGCGTCTGGCCAAGCAGCTTGTGCGGGCTGTCCGCCCGGTCGCCCACCAGCCCGCCGCCGTGGAAAGATGCCGCCGCCCTGACCCGCGCCGGAACCGCCAGCGCGGTGCGCACGGTGAACGGCCCGCCCATGCAATAGCCATTGCTGCCGATCCCGCGCTTCGTGTTCACCGCCTTCTGCGTGTCGAGCCACTTGACGAAAGCCGCTGCATCGCGCGTCGTCACCTCCGGGTTGATCGCGGCGATCATCGGCTTCAGCTTTTCCTGCCCCGCCGGGGTGCGCCATTCGGCAAAGCTTTCCAGCACCGGGGCCTTGGCGTTCCGATAATACTGGTTGACCACCAGCACCGCATAGCCCGCCGCCGCCAGCCGCCGCGCCATCAGCTTCTTCGCCTCGCGCAGACCGGCGATGTCGGGCCACATGATGATCGCGGGATGCCTGCCCTTGGCCGGATGGACAAAAAACGCATCGCAGGTGCCATCCGGGGTCGGCACGCTGACCATCCCCTCGGCCAGCGCCGGTGCGCGGGCAAAAGCCGTGCCCGAGCCATAGGCAGCCAGCGAGGCGGCCCCGCCGATCAGCCCGAAATTGCGCCGGGAAAGCCCGTGCGCGGAAATGTCTTCGAGTTCTGCAGGGGTGAATTCGTCGCACATCGCACAGATCACTCCATCTCGCCCGGCGCGGCCGGGATGCGCCACGATAACGGGCGCATCCGGGCTTGGCTAGGCGGTTGCGAGTGCGCCGCGACGCCAGTTCACCGCCGGCTGAGCGCGGCCTCGCTCTCGGCCATCAGCGTGGCGATGATCTCAGCCACCGGCTCCTCGCTCGTCACCATGCCAACCGACTGCCCCGCCATCAGCGAGCCATTCTCCACATCACCGTCAATCACCGCGCGGCGCAGCGCGCCGGCCCAATACCGCTCGATGTTGAGCTGGGCCTCGCCCATCTCGACCGTGCCCTCGTCCAGCAACTGCGCCACTTCGCGCTGCTTGGCGGTGAACTCCTCGGTGCCCTTGTTCTTGAGCGCGCGGACCGGGATCACCGGCAGGCGCGGGTCGACCTGGACCGAGGCCACGGCATCGCGCGCATTGGCGCGGAAGAACGCCTTCTTGAACGCGGGGTGCGCGATCGATTCGGTGGCACAGGCGAACCGCGTGCCCAGCTGGACCCCGGCCGCGCCCATCTCGAGATAGGCCGCGATCATGTCGCCCCGGCCAATCCCGCCGGCCACGAAGACGATGAATTCGTCCGCCAGCGCAGGCAGGAATTCCTGCGCCAGCACGCTGGTCGAAACCGGGCCGATGTGACCGCCGGCTTCCATCCCCTCGATCACCAGTGCATCCGCGCCCGCCCCATCCCTTTGCCGCAGCAGCTTCTTCGCCAGCGCCAGCGTCGGGGCAAAGACCACGACCTTCGCGCCGAACGCCTTGATCGCCTCGACGCTGCCCTTGGGCGGGATGCCGCCGGCCAGCACCACGTGGGTGACACCGTGCTTCGCGCAAACTTCGATCAGCGCGAACAGGTCGGGGTGCATGGTGATGAGGTTCACGCCGAATGGCTTGGCCGTCAGCGTTTTGGTCGCCGCGATCTCGGTATCGAGCAGGGCCGGGGTCATCGCCCCGCAGGCAATCACGCCGAACCCGCCGGCATTGCTGATCGCCGCAACCAGGTTGCGTTCGGAAACCCAGCTCATCGCGCCGCACAGGATCGCATGTTCGCTGCCGAGGAATGCGGCACCGCGCGCCATCAGCGCCTTGGTCTTTTCGTTCACTAGTATCCCCGTCCAGCCAGTTCCATTCGTCCGCTGGGCCTATAGGCGCAGCATCGCGCGGGCGAAAGGGCCTGCGGTGCAATCGTGAACGGCGATCACAGCGACCTGCACATTCGCGTTTACCGTTAGCATCGGAATGACTAAAGGGCGCTCACTGTTGGCGGCGGCTTCTCCATACCCCGCAAGCGCCTCCAGCGGTCGAGTCCTGAGCGGAGCCAAATTCCGCCGGGTCGCAACGAGCCCCGTCCCTGCCGCTCCCCCGCCGCAAGGGCGGGGCTCAATCACGACATGGCGGGAAAAATGCCGCGCCGACCGCGTTGCCTTTCCATGTCCCCGATCAAGGCCCATGACACCCGCTTATGAAAGCCGCGCTGGACCTTGTCCTGTTCCTGCTCACCGGCATCGCCGTCAGCGCCGGAACCGTCGCCGCCGGCGCAGCCGCGGTCTGCGCGGCGGCTGGCGGCGGTTTCTGGTGGTGGCTGAACCGGCGCGGACGCTCCAAATAGAGTCTTTTCCACTTACGTGGGAGCGGGCTGGTGCCGCACCTGTTTCAGTGTAACTGAAACAGAGTCCAAGTCCGTCAGGTCGCCAGGAGCAGCCGCGACATCAATCCGAACAGGCCGATGCTGAATACCAGGGCGGCAAGGACCGTGGCCGTCTGGCGCATCGGCTTGCTGCGCGAGACGGGCCAGAACATCAGGACGGATATGCCGGCCATCATCGCAAGAACATAGTTGGTCATCGGGCTGCTTCCTGTGGGAAAAAAGAGCGTAAACACCCTTAGTCCAGCCAGAGTCACCGCCGTGCCAACAAGCGCGGTTAACCGCTTGCAAAGAATTGTTCCGCCCCGCGCGGCGCGCACACGAAAACCGCCCCGGCGCGGCGGCAACGGGGCGGCCCAGAACCGGTACGGCCAGGTGTTCAGTCGGCGTCAAGCTCATAGGCGGTGTGCAGCACGCGCACGGCCAGTTCGGTCTCGTCCTCGTCGATCAGCACCGAGACCTTGATCTCGCTGGTCGAAATCGCCTGGATGTTGATCCCGCGTTCGGCCAGCGCCTTGAACATCAGCGCGGCGACACCGGCATGGCTGCGCATCCCCACGCCGACGACCGAGATCTTGCTGACCTTGTCGTCGCTGATCATGCGGTAGAACCCGATCGCGTCCTTGCGCTCTTCCAGCAGCGCCTGGGTGCGCAGCAGGTCGGCCTTGGGCACGGTAAAGGTGACGTCGGTCTCGCCCTTGTCCTTGGCGATGTTCTGGATGATCATGTCGACGTTGATGTTCGCATCCGCCAGCGGACCAAAGATCGTCGCCACCGCGCCCGGCCGGTCGGCGATGCGGGTCAGGGTGATCTTCGCTTCGTTCTTGTCGGCGGCGATGCCGGTGATGAGCTGGCGTTCCATGGCCGGTTCCTCTTGAATCTTGGCCAGTTCCTCGTCCCCGACGATCATCGTTCCGGGGATCGTGTCGGCGGCAGGCGCATCGTCGTCGATGAACGAAGACAATACCTGAACCCGCACGTTTTCCTTCATGGCGAGGCTGACCGAGCGGGTCTGCAGCACTTTCGAGCCGACCGAGGCCAGTTCGAGCATTTCCTCGTAGGTAACGGTCTTGAGCTTGCGCGCCTTGGCCACGATGCGCGGGTCGGTGGTATAGACCCCGTCGACGTCGGTATAGATGTCGCAGCGATCGGCCTTCACCGCCGCCGCTATGGCCACCGCCGAAGTGTCCGAACCGCCGCGCCCGAGCGTCGTCACCCGGCCCTGCGGCGAAACGCCCTGAAAGCCCGGAATCACCGCAATCTCGCCCGCCGCCATCGAGGCGATCAGCGCGGGTGCGTCGATTTCCTCGATCCGCGCCTTGGCGTGGGCGTCGTCGGTCTTGATCGGCAGCTGCCAGCCCAGCCACGAACGCGCCTTGCAGCCCATCGACTGCAGGGTCATCGCCAGCAGCCCCGAGGTCACCTGCTCCCCGCTCGCCACCACCACATCGTATTCCGCCGGATCATACAGCGCATGGGCCTCGCGGCTGAACCCGACCAGCCGGTCCGTCTCGCCCGACATGGCGGAAACCACCACGGCAACCTCGTGCCCCGCTTCCTGCTGGCGGCGCACGATGTTCGCGACGCGGCGGATGCGCTCGGAACCGGCCATCGAAGTGCCGCCGAATTTCATCACGATGCGTGCCACCAAAGCACTCCCACACTTGCGCAACAAAAAGGTAAAGCGCAGCCCTACTCGACCGCGCAGCCGGCGCGCTTTAGGGTGGGGGCATGAGCAATGCAACACCGATTCCGGACACGATCCGGCCCGAGGAAGCCGCCCACTTCGGCAAGCTGGCCGCGGACTGGTGGGACCCGAACGGTTCCTCGGCCATGCTGCACAAGCTGAATCCGGTCCGTCTCGCCTTCCTGCGCGACGCGGTGGACCGCCACTGGCACATCGATGACCACGACCTCAAGCCGCTCACCGCCAAGCGCGCGCTTGACGTCGGCTGCGGCGCGGGCCTCTTGTGCGAACCCCTCGCCCGCCTCGGCGCGGCTGTCACCGGCGTCGATGCCGCGGCCGAAAACATCGCCGCCGCCAAGGCCCACGCCGCCGGTTCGGGCGTGTCCGTCGACTACCGCCACGGTGACCTCGCCGCTCTCGGCCTCGGCCAGTTCGACCTCGTAACCTCGATGGAAGTGATCGAACACGTCGCCGACAAGGCCGCCTTCATCGCCGCCCTCGCCGCCAGCCTCGCGCCCGGCGGCCTGATGGTCCTCTCCACCCCCAACCGCACGGTCCGCTCCAAGCTGCTGCTGGTAGAAGGCGCCGAACGCCTCGGCATGGTCCCGCGCGGCACCCACCACTGGGATGACTTCGCCACGCCGGATGAACTCGGCCAGCTCCTCCACACGGCGGGTCTCACCATGGGCACCCCGTGCGGCATCAGCTGGAGCCCGATGCAAGGCCTCCACCTCGCGGAAGACCTCGCCCTCAACTACATCGTCACCGCAGTGCGGCCGCCCATTCCTCAGGCTTGAACCCCACCAGCAAACCACCGGGATATTCCACGACAGGCCGCTTGATGCAGCTCGGGTTCGCCGCCATCACCGCGACCGCCCTGCCAGCGTCTAGTCCCTCGCGGTCGCTCTCGGGCAGCTTACGAAAAGTCGTGCCCGCGCGGTTGAGCACCTTTTCCCAGCCGGCCACCTCAACCCACCGCGCAAGGCGCTCAGGATCGGCCCCGGCCTTCTTGTAGTCATGGAAGACGTAGTCGATCTCGTTCGCGGCCAGCCAGTCGCGGGCCTTCTTGACGGTGTCGCAGTTGGGGATGCCATAGACGGTGATGCTCATCCGCCTCCCATAGCCCGGCGCGTCCCGGTGGACAAATCCACCATTCTCGGCAAAAGAACCTGCCCATGAGCATGAACACCTTCGGCCGTCTGCTGCGTTTCACCACCTGGGGCGAAAGCCACGGTCCAGCGCTGGGTGCCGTGGTCGACGGCTGCCCCCCGAACCTGCCCATCGACGAAAACGCGATCCAGCCCTTCCTCGACGCGCGTCGCCCCGGCCAGTCGAAGTACACCACCCAGCGGCAGGAACCTGACCAGGTCCGCATCCTCTCGGGCACGTTCGAGGGCAAAACCACCGGCACGCCGATCAGCCTGATCATCGAAAACGTCGACCAACGCTCGAAGGACTATTCCGAGGTCGCCCTCGCCTACCGCCCCGGCCACGCAGACTATGCCTATGACGCCAAATATGGCCTGCGCGACTATCGCGGCGGCGGGCGTTCCTCCGCGCGCGAAACCGCCGCCCGCGTTGCGGCAGGCGGCGTCGCGCGCCTCGTCATCCCCGAAGTCACGATCCGCGCCTGGGTCAGCGAAATCGGCGGCGACGCGGTCGATCCCGACAACTTCGACGCCGCCGAAATCGCGAACAACCCCTTCTTCTGCCCCGACGCCGAAGCCGCGCAGCGCTGGGAACGCCTGGTCGATCAGGCCCGCCTCTCCGGCTCCTCGCTCGGCGCCGTGGTCGAATGCGAGGCGCTTGGCGTCCCCGCCGGCTGGGGCGCGCCGATCTACGCCAAGCTCGATGCCGATCTTGCCGCCGCGATGATGGGCATAAACGCGGTCAAGGGCATCGAAATCGGCGACGGCTTCACCGCCGCGCGCCTTTCGGGCGAACAGAACGCCGACCCCATGCGCCCCGGTTCGGACGGTCCCCAGTTCCTCGCCAACCACGCCGGCGGCATCGCGGGCGGCATCTCCACCGGCCAGCCGGTCACGCTGCGCGTCGCCTTCAAGCCCACAAGTTCGATCCTCACGCCAGTCGAGACCATCACCCGCACCGGTGAAGCCAGCGAAATCCGCACCAAGGGCCGCCACGACCCCTGCGTCGGCATCCGCGGCGTCCCCGTGGTCGAGGCGATGATGGCGCTCGTGCTGGCCGACCACAAACTGCTCCACCGCGGGCAGTGCGGCTGAAAGCCATTTGTTTAGTGCGGAAAAGCCCATCCGGGCTTTCCTTGGCGGATGCCAAGGGCGCACTCAGCAAAAATCATTGATAAATCGCCTATTCCGATCAAACCCCACTCATTGGCAAAACAAATCTGATTAATCGGGATTCCGCACTTCGCATCCCCGGCCTCGCGCCCTATTCCGGCGGTGTCATTCAACACCACCAACCGGAGAGATTCCATGGGTATCATCGGCAGCCAGCTCAAACCGTTCAGCGCCACCTCGTACAAGGACGGCGCCTTCGTCGACGTGACCGAGAAGGACGTCCTCGGCAAATGGGCGGTATTCTTCTTCTACCCCGCCGACTTCACCTTCGTCTGCCCGACCGAGCTCGAAGACCTCGCTGACAACTACGCCGAGCTTCAGGGCATGGGCGTCGAAGTCTACGCCGTGTCGACCGACACGCATTTCAGCCACAAGGCCTGGCACGACACCTCGCCCGCGATCAGCAAGATCACGTATCACATGCTGGGCGACCAGAACCACGTGATCTCGAACAACTTCAACAACCTGCGCGAAGGCGTCGGGCTGGCTGACCGCGGCACCTTCGTGGTCGATCCGGACGGCGTGCTGCAGCTGGTCGAAGTCACCCCCGAAGGCGTCGGCCGCAATGCCGCCGAACTCGTCCGCAAGATCAAGGCGGCCAAGTACTGGCAGGAACACCCCGGCCAGGTCTGCCCGGCCAAGTGGGAAGAAGGCAGCAAAACTCTCGCCCCGTCGATCGACCTCGTCGGCAAGATCTGATCTCCAGTTCCTCCCCGCTCCGGCGGGGAGGAGCCTCCCCACAAAACCGTCATCCTGAACTCGTTTCAGGATCCATTTCTCCGCCCACGCAGTTTTCGGCCCCAAAGCCTGCCTTCGCAGCCCGCGCCAATCCTGCCAGCGCCGCCTTCACCGCCCGATGGATCCTGAAACAAGTTCAGGATGACGGAGTGAAGGGAATATTTTCCAGGCACCCGCGATCATTCGCGGGAGGAAAAAGGACCCCGCCATGCTCGACGCCTCCGTAACCCAGCAGCTGACCCAATACCTCGCCATGCTGCGCGAGCCGATCGAGCTGGTCGCCTCGCTGGGCACGGACGCGAAGTCCGCCGAAACCCGCGAACTCCTCACCCTCATCACCAGCCTGTCGGACAAGGTCAGCGTCTCCTTCGGCGGCACGGACGCACGGCGGCCCAGCTTCGAAATCCGCCGCGCCTCCGCGCCCGGCCTCAAGGTGCGCTTCGCCGGCCTGCCGCTCGGCCACGAATTCACCTCGCTGGTCCTCGCCCTGCTGTGGGCCGGCGGCCACCCGCCCAAGGTCGCGGACGAAACCATCGCCGCGATCAAGGCCCTGCCCGGCCCGCACAATTTCGAGATGTATTTCTCGCTCACCTGCCACAACTGCCCCGACGTGGTGCAGGCGCTGGCGCTGATGGCGCTCCACAATCCCAACATCTCGGCCACCCTGATCGAGGGCGGTGCCTTCAAGCTGGAAGTCGACGAACGCGGCGTCATGGCCGTCCCCGCCGTGTTCCTCGATGGCGCGATGTGGGGCTCGGGCAAGATGAGCGTCGAGGAAATCCTCGCAAAACTCGACACCGGGGCCGCTACCCGCGCCGCCGATGAAATCAACGCCCGCGCGCCCTACGAAGTGCTCGTCGTCGGCGGCGGCCCCGCTGGCGCTGCCGCCGCGGTCTATGCCGCGCGCAAGGGCATCCGCACCGGCATCGCCGCCGAACGCTTCGGCGGACAGGTCGCCGACACCATGGGGATCGAGAATTTCATCTCCGTCCCCTACACCGAAGGCCCGAAACTCGCCGCCGCGCTCGAGGCCCAGGCCCGCCAGTATGACGTCGACGTGATGACCCTCCAGACCGCCGAAAAGCTGGTCCCCGCCGCCCGCCCCGGCGGCCTGCACGAAGTCGTCCTCGCGAACGGTGCCGCGCTCAAGGCCCGCACCATCATCCTCTCCACCGGCGCGCGCTGGCGCAACATGAACGTCCCCGGCGAGGCTGAATACAAGGCCAGGGGCGTCGCCTATTGCCCGCACTGCGACGGCCCGCTGTTCAAGGGCAAGCGCGTGGCGGTCATCGGCGGTGGCAACTCGGGCGTCGAGGCGGCCATCG
>CAYFJH010000014.1:10737-19022 GCA_964343385.1 uncultured Novosphingobium sp.
CCGTGCTCCAGGCCAAGCTGCGCAGCCTGCCCAACGTCGACATCGTCACTTCCGCGCTCACCACCAAAGTCCTCGGCGACGGCAGCAAGGTCACCGGCCTGATCTGGCAGGACCGCACCACCGGCGAAGGCCATACCCTCCCGCTCGAAGGGATCTTCGTGCAGATCGGCCTCGTCCCCAACACCGAATGGCTCAACGACACGGTCAGGCTCTCCCCCCGCGGGGAAATCGAAATCGACCCGCGCGGCGAAACCAGCGTGCCCGGCATTTTCGCCGCCGGCGACGCCACCACCGTGCCCTACAAGCAGATCGTCATCTCGATGGGCGCAGGCGCCACCGCCGGCCTCTCCGCCTTCGACTACCTGATCCGCCTCCCCGCCGAGGAAAAAGTCCCCGAACCCGCCTGATTCGTCGCTTTCGCCCCCTTCCCCACACCCGCTCATGCCGAGCCTGTCGAAGCACCAAGCACGCCCGCCGCCCCGAAACCCAGACAAGTTCACCCGCGCGACCGCTTGAGCACGATATAGACCGCCCCCGCCCCGCCATGCCGCGGGTGCGCCGGCCGGACTGCCGCAATCCGGCCCGCGTGCGGCCCGGCAGCCAGCCAGTCGAGCAACTTCGCCCGGATCGCGCCGCGCCGGTCCCCGCGCGAAGCGTGGTCGTCTGACGGGCGTGGGCGCCCGGTCACCAGCAGCACCAGCCGTGCGCCGTGGGCAATCGCTTGCGCCAGTCCGCTTTCAAGCCGGGCGTGGGCGGTGTCGAGCGTATGGCCATGAAGGTCGAGCGTGAAATCGGGCGCGACCGCCGCCTTGGTCAGCTTGCGGTCCCACGAGCCGTCGAGCCCGTGGGCGTCAAGCGGACGGCCGGGGACCTTGACCACGGAGGCCGGAGGCGGCGGCGGGATTCGGCCCTTGATCCGCTTGGCGGGCGGCGGCGGTGCTGGCGCAGCGGCAACGGCGGGCACATCCGCAGCGGCGGGGCGGCGCGGTTTGCGCAGCGGGGTGTCGGTGGCGGCGACCTTGGCCCAGAGTTCGGCTTCTGCGGGAGACAGCCCGCGCGGCGGGCGGCTCACTTTCGGGCAAGGGCGGAAAGCCGCGCCAGCGTGCCCTTGGGGAGCAGGAGCAGGGCATCGCCGCGCGCGGCCATGCCGCCGGCGATGGTGCGCGCGGTCGGCCCGGCACCCCAGAACGAATCAAAACGATTGGCCCCCTTGATCGCGCCGCCGGTATCCTGCGCCACCCACAGCCCGCCCACTTCGCGGCGGTCGGCGGTCAGCCAGACCGGCGCGCCCAGCGGGGTATAGAGCGGGTCGGCGGCGAGGCTGACCTGCCCGCGCACCGGCACGCCAAGCGCACCGACCGGCCCGTCGCCGATGATCTCGCGGAAGAAAACGTAGGAACGGTTGGCGCGCATCATGGCGCGGCCTTCGGCCGGGTTGGCCCGCAGGTAGCGCATGATGCCCTGCATCGAGCCGGGGTATTGTCCCGGCCCCTCGCCGATCAGCCCGCGTTCGCGCATGACCGTGCCGATGCCGGTATAGGGCTGGCCGTTCTGCCCGGCATAACCGATCCGCACGACCGAACCGTCGGGGCCGATCAGGCGACCCGAACCCTGAATCTGGAGGAAGAAGAACTCGACCGGATCGGCGGCCCAGCCGATTTCGAGGCCCTTGCCCGCCAGCGCTCCGTCGTCGATCGCGGCGCGGTCGAAATAGGGCTGGAACGTGCCGTCCGCGTCGAACCGGCCGAGCGGGGGCTGGCCGACGCGCTTGGCGAACGGCGTATCGAACGGCCAGGCGCGGACAAGGTCTGGCGCCATCCGGTAGACCGGGACCGAAAAACCGGACTGGCGGGCGCGGGTTCCGGCGATCTCGGGTTCGTAATAGCCGGTGACATAGGCCCGGCCTTCACCCACGCGGGCGGTTTCGAAATGGGCGGCGAAAAATTCCGCAGCGTGTTCAGGGACCCAGGTGGCGCCTGCCGTGCATGCCGGACGCCAGTCCGCCGGGCGGGTCAGCCCGCTCTGGTCGGTGCGGGCCAGCAATGCCCGGCAGCTTTCGGTGAACGAACGCAGCGCGGCCGCCGGACGCGCGCCGGACAGCGCCAGCGAACCGATCGCCGGTCCGGGAGTCAGGCCAAGCAGCCGCGCCGAGGCGGGCTGGGCCGGTTTTGGCGCGGGACGGACGCCGGGTGCGGGTGCCGAGGGGATGATCGTGCAGGCACCAACCAGCATGCTGGCTATGACCGCGGCAGCGCGCAGCCGCGCCCAGCCGCTAGCCCGTGTCATCTCCGCCGATACTTGCATCAGGCCCCCGTGCCGTTCGATCAGGCCCGCCCGTTTCAGGCCCCCGTTTCAGGCCCCCGTTTCAGGCCCCCGTTTCAGGCTTCGTCGGTCTCGTCGAGCAGCCAGTCCGGGCCTGGTGCACCAAGGTCGCGGCTGAAGGTCCACAGGTCCCGCGCCTCGATCGCATCGTCGAGCGAACCGGCGATCATCGTGCCCGCAGCGTCGCGGGTGACGGCGGCAATGTCGGCGGTAAAGCGCACGGTCACGCTGGCGCGCGAACCGTTGAGCCCGGCATCGACGATGGTAGCATCCTCGATCCGCACCAGCCGGTTTTCCAGCGTCTCGCCCGCCGCCACGCGCGCATCTATCGCGCCGGCGAAGCCTTCGAAAACGTCACGGTCGCACAGCTGGCCGAGCTGATCCTTGTCGCCGCGCCAGAACGCTTCCAGGATCATCCGGTAGGCACCGCGCGCGCCCTGGAGGAACAGGATCGCATCGAACCGGCGATCGGCCGCGGCAATGTCGCGCAGGCCGCGTTCGGCCACCGGCAGCACGCCCGGCAGTTCGCGCGGACGCTGCGCGGCGGCACCGGCGGCAGTGTGGTCATTGGCAGCGGGCACCTGCGCGCGCTGCGCGGCAGTGGCACCGGCATCGCCCACGTCGCGGGCGCGGGTTTCATAGCGGCCCTGGATCGTCTCTTCCTCATGTTCGGCACGGCGGCCGAGCACCGAATAGAGTCGCAGGCCAAGGAAGGCCGCGATCATGGCGAGGATGACGACTTCGACGGTCACATCTAGAACTTTCCAACAGGGCCGTGAACGGTCGGCCGTAGCAACATACATTGCCTCAGATAGGTAACCTTGACAAATGAACAACGCATGATCGCCATCTCCGTGCAATTTTAGCGGCAGGACGATGCAACGAGGCAACCAGGCCGATGCGCCGGACTTGCAGTGCCGTTGCAGTGCCGTTGCAAAAGCGGGCGTTGCCGCGTGCCTTTCCGGGTGCTACGCGCCGGCAAACTTTTGCATTTCACTCCCGTTTGTTTGACAGAAAGACCCGACCCATGGCCGACGAAGGCAACGTGATCTCCGACCTCAAGCTCGATGGCCCTGTCGCCAACGGCGAAGATGCTGCTCCGGCCGCCGGGATTATCTCGCAGTATATCAAGGACCTGTCGGTCGAAAACCCGAACGCCCCCGCCTCCTACCAGTGGCAGGAAGCCCCGGCGCTGGACGTCCAGTTCAACATCCAGTCTGTCCCGGTCGAAGGCGAAGTCCACGAGGTCGAGCTCAAGATCACGATGACCGCAAAGTCGAGCGAAGGCACCGCCTACATCATCGACCTCGCCTACGCCGGCCTCCTCGGCATGCGCGGCCTGGCCCCCGAACAGATGCACGCCTTCATCTATGGCGAGGCCCCGCGCATCCTGTTCCCCTTCGCGCGCCGCATCCTGGCCGACGCCGTGCGCGATGCCGGCTACCCGCCGGTCCTGCTCGAACCCATTGATTTCAATGGCATATACTTGCAGCAGCTGGCCCAGGCCGCGCAGACCGCCGAAGCGGAACCCGCGGGCCACGCCTGATTGTGGGGGAGGAACACGGTGCGCCCTGAACGGGTGAAGAGGCCGTGAACCTCCTCAAGGCCACCGGGACGATCGGCGGGCTGACCCTGGTCAGCCGCGTCCTCGGCCTGGTCCGCGACAGCCTGTTTGCAAGGTTCATCGGGGCGGGCTTCGCCTCTGATGCCTTCCTCGTCGCGTTCCGTCTGCCCAACATGTTCCGCGCCCTGTTCGCGGAAGGGGCCTTTGCCTCGGCCTTCATCCCGATGTTCAACAAGAAAGTCGGCGACCCCGAAGGGCGCGGCCTTCCAGACGGGATTGTCTTTGCCGAACAGGCGCTTGCCGTTCTCCTGCCGGTCCTGCTGGTGATGACGGCATTGCTCGAAGTCTTCGCCTGGCCGGTGACTTTCGCGCTCTCGGGCAAGTTCAACGGGGTGAGCGCGGACCAGTTCGCCTTCGCCGTTTCCCTGTCGCGGATCACCATTCCCTACCTGATGCTGATCAGCCTCGTCTCGCTGTTTGGCGGGATATTGAATTCGCTGCACAAGTTCTGGGTCAATGCCGCAGCGCCAATCCTCCTCAACCTGACGCTGATCTCCGCGCTGCTGCTGTTCCATTCGGCCGATCCGCAGGAAACGGTGCGAAATCAGGCAATTGCGGTGTCGGTTTCCGGGCTGCTCCAGTTGATCTGGCTGGCCTGGGCCTGCCGCCGCAACGGGATTAGCGTCAAGCTGCGCCGGCCCCGCCTCAACCCCGAGATCAAGCGGCTGCTGTCGCTGATCTGGCCGGCGGCGGCGGGCGCGGGTGCCGTGCAGATAAACCTCGTGATTTCAACGGCGCTGGCCGCCTCGCTGCTCGATCATGGCTCGGTCACCTACATCTACATGGCCGACCGGCTGAACCAGCTGCCGCTCGGCCTGATCGGGATCGGCCTCGGCACGGTCCTGCTCCCGACGATCTCGCGCCAGCTGGGCGCGGGCGAGGAAGCTGCGGCGATGGCAACGCAGAACCGGGGGATGGAACTGGCGCTGCTCCTCACCCTGCCCGCCACGGTCGCGCTGGTGTTATGCGGCGAGCCGATTGCCGCAGCGCTGTTTGGCTATGGCCGCTATACGGCGACCGACACGCACTTCACCGCGCAGGCGCTGGCCGCATTTTCCGTGGGATTGCCGAGCTATATCCTCGTGAAGGTGCTGACGCCGGGATTCTTCGCGCGGCAGGATACGCGGACCCCGGTGCGCTATGCGATGATCTCGATGGTGGTGAACCTGGTGCTCAACCTCGCGCTGATCGTGCCGCTGCGCCACATGGGGCCGCCACTGGCGACCGCCATCGCCTCGACCGTCAATGTCGCTTTGCTCTACCGCACGCTGGTCAAGCGCGGCGATTTCACCATCGACGCCCGGCTGCGGCGGCGCGCCCCGCGCCTCGCGCTCGCCGCGCTGGCGATGGGCGGCGTGCTGTGGATGACGCAAGGCATGTTGATGCCCTATGTCCACGGCAGCTGGCTGGTGCGCTTTGCCGCGCTGACCGTGCTGGTTTCGGCAGGCGGCCTCGTCTATGGGGCGGCCACCGTCCTGCTCGGAGCCTTTTCCAAGGACGACCTCAAGCTTCTCCTGCGGCGCCGCCGCACCACCTGACGAGTAACTTTCATGCGCATCGTTTCCGGCATCCAGCCCACCGGCAATCTCCACCTCGGCAACTACCTGGGCGCGATCCGGAACTGGGTGCGGATGCAGGACGAGTTCACCGCGCAAGGGCATGATTGCCTTTATTTCCTGGCCGACCTCCACGCGATCTCCATGCCGCACGTTCCGGCCGAACTGGCCTCGAACACGCGCGAGATGGTGGCGGCGCTGGTCGCCTGCGGGATCGATCCCGAACGCTCGATCCTGTTCAACCAGACGCAGGTCCCGGCGCACGCAGAAATGCAGTGGCTGCTCAACGGCACCGCGCGGATGGGCTGGCTGAACCGGATGACGCAGTGGAAGGACAAGGCCGGCAAGAACCGCGAAGGGGCCAGCGTCGCGCTGTTCACCTATCCGGTGCTGCAGGCCGCCGACGTGCTGCTTTACCAGGCGACCCACGTGCCGGTCGGTGACGACCAGAAGCAGCACCTGGAACTGGCCCGCGACATCGCGCAGAAGTTCAACAACGACTTCGGCAGCGAAGACGCCCCAGTGTTCACCCTGCCCGATCCGATCATCCCGCCCGAGGCCGCGCGGATCATGAGCCTGCGCGACGGCAGCGCCAAAATGAGCAAGTCCGACCCTTCGGACGCGAGCCGCATCAACCTGACCGACGACGCCGACACGATCATGGCCAAGATCAAAAAGGCCAAAACCGATCCGGAACCCCTGCCCTCGGAAATGGCCGGGCTGGACGGTCGCCCGGAGGCCGCGAACCTGGTGGGCATCTATGCCGCGATGGCGGGAATCGGCCCGGCGCAGGTGCTGGGCGAGTTCGGCGGCAAGGGGTTCGGCGCGTTCAAGCCGGCGCTGGGCGAGCTGCTGGTGGAAAGCCTCGCGCCGATCAATGCGCGGTTCATTGCCCTGCGACAAGACCAGGGGGCGCTCGACGGGTTCCTGCGCCAGGGTGCGGGAAAGGCCCGGGCATTGGCCGCACCGACGCTCACCAAGGCCTATGAAGCGCTGGGCCTGGTACGGGGCTAGGCCCGGATCAAATTGCGAACTCGTTGGTTTTGCTCGACATTCCCGGAAACTCCATTCAACGCCTGTTCAGGGCGGTTGGGCTAGGGCATGAATGATAATTCCAGCTGCGCGCCCGGGTGGGGCGTCCCGGGCTGCACGACAATCACGGAGAGTGAGCGATGGGCAACAAGTCCTTGAAATCGTCCCTGCAATCCTTTGAGCCGAGAGCGCTTGGGCGCACGCTCAAGCTGGCGGCGATCCCGCTGGTGCTGGCAAGCCTGTCGGCCTGTGCCACCGGCTTCGATGCCAATGTGAAGCGGTTCCAGTCGCAGCTGCCGGCACCGGCCGGGCAGACCTTTGCGATCGTGGCGGACAGTCCGGCGCTGAGCGGCGGGCTTGAATTTGCGCAATACGCCCGGCTGGTCGAGGCGCAGATGGCGCGGCTGGGCTATGTCTCCGGCGATCCGGCCAATGCATCAATGATCGTCCGGTTCGACTACGGCGTCGACAAGGGCCGCGAACATGTCCGTTCGACGGGCTTCCGCGATCCGTTCTGGGACCCCTGGTATGGCTATCGCGGGTTCGGCGGCTATCGCGGCGGGTTCTATGGCCGACCCTACCGGATGGGCCCGTATGGCGGCTGGGGCTACGGCTGGTACGACCCGTGGTTTGACAACGGGGTCGAGAGCTACACGGTCTACACCAGCGGCATCTCGCTAAAGATCGACCGGAAGGGCGATGGCGTGCGGCTGTTCGAGGGCAAGGCCGAGGCGGCTTCGACATCCAACCGCCTGCAATATCTCGTACCGAACCTGATCGAGGCAATGTTCACCGACTTCCCCGGCCGCTCGGGCGAGACCGTGCGGATCACGGTGGCGCCGGAAAAGAACGTGCGGCGCTGAACCGGCGCTTCGGTCCAAACGGAAAAGGGAGCCTGCGGGCTCCCTTTTTTTGTGCGCTCAGCTGCCGAGAGAGATGACCCCGCCGGTCGAGCCGAACCCGCCTTCGCCGCGCGTGGTTTCACTGAGTTCGGCCACTTCGAGCCAGGAGGCGCGGGTTACCGGCGCCAGGACGAGCTGGGCCACGCGGTCACCCCGGCGGATCGAGAACGTCTCTGCGCCGTGGTTGATGAGGATAACCTTGAGCTCACCCCGATAGTCGGAATCGATCGTGCCCGGCGTGTTGGGCACGGTGATGCCATGTTTCAGCGCGAGGCCTGAGCGCGGGCGGACCTGAATTTCAAAGCCGTGGGGAATTGCGACCGAAAGCCCGGTGGCGACCGCGTGGCGCGCGCCGGGCGCAAGGTCGACATCTTCGGCCGCGACAACGTCCATCCCGGCTGCTCCCGAGGTCGCATAGGCCGGCAGGTCGAGCCCTTCGCCGTGGGGCAGGCGGCGGACCATGACCGGGATTTCGGTGGCGGCATCATCCTGCGGCGAGGGCATTGGCAATCCTTTCGACCAGCGCCATCGCGACGTCTTCCTTGGCCATGAGCGGCAGGTCCTCGACTCCGTCGCTGGTGACGATATGGACCGTGTTGGTGGCGCCGCCCATCACGCTGCGACCCGATGCATCGAACGAGACATCGTTGGCGACGATCCAGTCCGCACCCTTGCGCTTGCGCTTGTCCGAGGCGTGCTGGATGACCTTGTCGGTTTCCGCGGCAAAGCCGACCAGCAGCTTGGGCCGCTGCGACGGGGCCGCGCCGACGGCGGCGAGAATGTCGGGATTTTCGGTCAGGACCAGCACCGGCGGGGCCGAGCCGCGCTTCTTGATCTTGCTGTTCGCGA